>LRBF01000084.1 GCA_001580565.1 Caballeronia megalochromosomata
AATAGACCGACACGTAATCGGGATCCGGCGAAACTAAACCAAAACTCCATCTGCCCCAACCATTAGCGAAAGCGCCCAACACACTCTAAAATCACCCCTTTCCCGCGCCGTCCGCGCCACCCCGTCCCCAGCGTGCAAAAGATCCTGATCGTTCGCGTGTCGTCGCTCGGCGACGTCGTCCACAACATGCCGGCCATCGCCGACATCCGCCGCCGCTATCCCGATGCGCAGATCGACTGGCTCGTCGAGGAAAGTTTCGCGGGTCTCGTCGAACTGGTGCAGGGCGTGCGCCGCGCGATCCCGTTCTCGCTCAGGCGCTGGCGCAAGGCATTCGCGTCGCCCGCAAACTGGCGCGAGATCGGCAAGTTCAAGCGCGAACTCGCCGCCGAAAAATACGATCTCGTGATCGACTGCCAGGGTCTCATCAAGACCGCATGGGTCGCGAGCTGGGCGCGCGGACCGCTCGTCGGTCTCGGCAATCGCACCGACGGCGCAGGCTACGAGTGGCCGGTGCGCTTCTTTTACGACCGGCGCGTGCCGATCGAGCCGCGCACGCACGTCGTCGAGCGCACGCGGCAACTCGTGGCGGCGGCGCTCGATCTGCCGAAGCCGCAGATGACCGACGACATCGACTTCGGCATCGACACGCGGCGCGCGACGCTCGCCGTCTCCGAACTCGGGCTGAATCTGCCGGTGCCGTATGTCGTGTTCGTGCACGCCACCTCGCGCGCCGACAAGCAATGGCCCGAAGCCGCATGGATCGAGCTCGGGCAGGCGCTCGTGACGCGCGGCGCGTCGATCGTGCTGCCGTGGGGCAGCGACGCCGAACGCGCGACGAGCGAAAAGCTAGCGAAGGAGTTCGGCGCGGCGGCGATCGTGCCGCCGAAGATGTCATTGCCCGCGGTCGTCGGACTGATCGATGGCGCCGCGGCGACCGTCGGCGTCGATACGGGTCTGGTGCATATTGCCGCGGCGCTGAAGCGCCCGACCGTCGAGTTGTACAATTTCTCGACTGCATGGCGCACCGGCGGTTACTGGTCGCCGCAGGTGATCAATCTCGGCGACGCGAGCCGGCATCCGACGCTTTCCGAAGTCAAGACCGCGCTCGCGGGCTTCGGCCTGCTGTAGCGTGTCCCTCGTACGCTGCGCGCCGTGCCCGGGCAACTGAAGGTCGTAGACACATGACGGAATCTCAAATCATCGAAGTCGCGTCTGGTGACTGGCAGGGAAAGAATCTTTCCGTGCCGCGCGAGACGCTCCTTGCCGGCGTCGAAAACGGCAAGGTGCTGTATTTCCCCAATCTGCGTTTTCCGATCGAAGGCGGCGAACTCGCGCTGCTCGATTCGAAGATCGCCGACCCCAAGCGCAAGAACATCAGCCTCGCGCCCAACGGCGGCGCGCTGAACGGCGTGCTCGGCGAGAGCGTGACGCAATCGGCGGTGCGCTCGCTCATCAAGCGTTATCAGGACCATGCGCGCTCGCTCGTCGACGGACTCTTTCCCGAATACGACGGCACGCTGCGCGTCGCGCCCACGAGCCTCCGGCTGCATCAGGTCGAAACGCGCGAGACCTCCTGGCGCAAGGACGACAGCCGCCTGCATGTGGATGCCTTCCCGTCGCGCCCGAACTACGGCGAGCGCATCCTGCGCGTGTTCACGAACGTCAACCCGAAAGGCGCGCCGCGCGTGTGGCGCGTCGGTGAACCGTTCGAGGACATGGCGAAGCGATTCCTGCCCGGCATCAAGACGCAGATGCCCGGCTCGGCGTGGCTCATGAATCTGCTGCACATCACGAAGTCGCCGCGCAGCGAGTACGACCATCTGATGCTGCATCTGCATGACGCGATGAAGGCCGATCTCGATTATCAGAAAACCTCGCCGCAGGAAACGATGCCGTTTCCGCCCGGCTCGGTGTGGGTCTGCTTCTCCGATCACACCTCGCACGCGGTCATGTCCGGCCAGTTCATGATGGAGCAGACCTTCTTTTTGCCCGTCAAGGCGATGGCGCGCCCCGATTGCGCACCGCTCGGCATTCTCGAACGCCTGAAGGGCAGGGCGCTCGTTTGAGCAGCGCCGCGTCCCCGGGTGCATCGGCTGCGGTGCTGAGGCTCGTCTATCGATCGCTCTGGTGGATCGTCGCGCCGCTCGCGGTGCTGCGGCTCTACATCCGTTCGCGCAAGGAGCGGGGTTACCGCGAGCATATCGGCGAGCGTTTCGGACGCATCCCCGCGCGCCGCGCCGACGATCTCGCGCCGCTCATCTGGGTCCATGCGGTATCGGTCGGCGAGACGCGCGCGGCGCAACCGCTCATCGACGCGCTGATGAAGGCGCATCCCGAAGCGCGCGTGCTGCTCACGCACATGACGCCGAGCGGCCGCGCGACGGGCGTCGAGCTGTTCGGCGATCGCGTGCTGCGCGGCTATCTTCCCTACGATTTGCCGGTGCTCGTGCGGCGCTTCCTGCGCGCGTGGCGTCCGTCGCTCGGCATCGTGATGGAAACCGAAGTCTGGCCGACGCTCATCGACGAATGCAAGCGCGCCGACGTGCCGCTCGTGCTGACGAACGCGCGCATGTCGGAGCGTTCGTACCGGCGCGCGACGAAGTTCGGGCGCGCGGTGCGGGAAGTGTTCGGCGGCTTTTCGCGCGTGCTCGCGCAGACGCCGTCCGACGCCGAGCGGCTCACCGCGCTCGGCGCGCGCAATGTCGCGGTGCTCGGCAATCTTAAATTCGACATGACCGCGCCGCCCGAACTGGTCGCGCGCGGCCACGCGTGGCGCTCCGCGATCGGCGACCGGCCGGTGTGGGTCGCGGCGAGCACGCGCGAAGGCGAGGAAACGCTGGTGCTGCGCGCGTTCGCGGCGCTGAACGTGCCCAATGCGCTGTTGATTCTGGTGCCGCGTCATCCGCAACGTTTCGATGAGGTGTCCGCGCTGATCGCGAGCCTCGGGCTGACGAGCGCGCGCCGTTCGGTGTGGGCGCCGAAGCCCGTGGCGGCGGGATCGGGCGCGGACGTGCCGGAACCATTGCCGGCGGGCGTGCAGGTCCTGCTCGGCGATTCGATGGGCGAGCTCGGCGCGTATTACGCGGCGGCGGATCTGGCGTTCATCGGCGGAAGCCTGTTGCCGCTCGGCGGGCAGAATCTGATCGAGGCGTGCGCGGCGGGCGTGCCGGTGCTGATCGGGCCGCATACCTTCAATTTCACGCAGGCGACCAACGACGCGATCGCGGCAGGCGCGGCGCTGCGCGTGCAGGACCCGCAGGAACTCGCGCGCGGGCTGCGCGAGATTTTCGGCGACAAGGCACGGCGGCTCTCGATGAGCGCGGCGGCGTCGGCGTTCGCGGCGCGGCATCGCGGCGCGACGGAGCGCACGGTGAGCGTGCTGAGCGCATTGCTCGAAGAGGAAAACGACGTGGCGAAGTGAGCGTTCGCACGCTGATTTTCGCCCAGCCAATCTGCACGCATTTTCCGCTCTTTTCCTCGAATCATCTGACAAAATCGTGCATTCTGCTGACAAATAGAGGGTTGAACCTCAAAAAGGTTAGGGGGATACTGAACGCCCAGCCGGCCCTTCGAACGGGTACCAATGGGCCGGACGCCTGCGAACTGCTGCCAATCTTCTTTAGAGGACCGTGCATGCAAGATCTCCTCAAGTCCGTAGTCAAAGACATGATGCCGCCGGGGCTCCTGCGCCTCTTGCGGCCACATCCGGGACCGACCGACGCATGGGGCACCGTCCGCTACGGCGCGCACGGTCTCGTGCTTCCGGGCAACCGGCGCTTCGAATATCGGCCTTGCGCGGCGGATCGCGAAGTATGCAGACAGATCTTCTTCATGCGCGAATACGCGACGGATCATCTGGTTCGCGCAAAGGAAATCGCGGCGTTTTACGACGCCTGCGAGAATCCGCTGATCATCGATGCCGGCGCCAACATCGGCGCGGCTGCGGTGTGGTACGCGCTCACGTATCCGAAAGCGAAGGTCGTCGCCATCGAGCCGGATGTATCGAATTTCGCGCTGCTCAAGAAGAACGCGGAAGCCTTTCCGTTGATCACGCCGCTGAACGCCGCGATTGCGGCCAAGCGCGGCACGCTCTATCTCAACGACCCGGGCGGCGGCGAATGGGCCTTTCGCACGGCTGACCAGCCCACCGATAAAGGCTATGCCGTCGACGCGCTGACGCTCGAAGACGTGATGCCGGCATCCGGCGTGACGCCGTTCATTCTCAAGATCGATATCGAAGGCGCGGAGTCGGACCTGTTTTCGCGCCATTGTGATGCACTGAATCAGTTCCCGGTCGTCGTGATCGAACTGCACGACTGGATGCTTCCCGGCGAATCGAACAGCCGCAACTTCCTGCAATGGCACGTCGAGATGAAGCGCGATTTCGTGCAGATGGGCGAGAACGCGTTCTCGATATCGAATTCCATTGGACTGGCCTAGCGCGTCTCACGCAAGCAGCAGTCCCTTCTTCTCGATGAAGCGGATGACTTCGTCGAGCCCGTCGAGCGCCTTCAGATTGCACATCACGAAGGGCCGCTCGCCGCGCATCTTTTTCGCGTCGCTCGCAATGATGTCGAGATTCGCGCCCACATGCGGCGCGAGATCGGTCTTGTTGATCACGAGCAGATCCGACTTCGTGATCCCGGGGCCGCCCTTGCGCGGAATCTTCTCGCCACCCGCGACATCGATCACGTAGATGGTCAGATCGGAGAGTTCGGGGCTGAAGGTCGCCGCGAGGTTATCGCCGCCAGATTCGATGAAGACGATATCGGCATCCGGAAACTTCGTCACCATGCGATCGACGGCTTCGAGATTGATCGACGCATCTTCGCGGATCGCCGTATGCGGACAACCGCCCGTCTCGACGCCCATGATTCGCTCGGCCGGCAGCGCGCCCGCGACGGTCAGCAGGCGCTGATCTTCCTTCGTATAGATATCGTTGGTGATGGCGACGAGATCGTACTTGTCGCGCATCGCCTTGCAGAGCATTTCGAGCAACGTGGTCTTGCCGGAGCCGACCGGGCCGCCCACGCCCACGCGCAACGGCGGCAGTTTCTTGGTTCGGCGAGCGGCGGCGGAGTAAGCGGGAGTGTTCATGGAATATCGGTTCAGGAGCGAAAAAGCCGCGAGTATTGCGACTCGTGCCGCGCGGACAAAACGCCCAACTGCGGCGCGAAGGTATTGATCTGTGCGGACGATGTTTCGAGCGCGCGTCGCACGGCGGCGTCGATCGCCTCGCGCAACGCGACAATGATGCGCTGCCCCGCAAGCTGGCCGAGCGGCACGGCCTTGAGCGCGGCGGCCGCCTGATTCTCGACCCAACTGAAGGCATACGCCGCGAGCGCGGCTTCGGGTGTTGCATCGTGCGCGAACGCGGCGAGGGCGAAGGCGGTCGGTTGCGCGACGGGCTTGATCGCGGCGAGCGTCGCGCGGCGCGCTTCGTCGCCCCATTCGAGCGATGCGCACAACTGCGCGAGCGACCATCCCATCTGCTCGGTTTCGCGTCTGAGCTCCATCGATTCGCGGCTCGCGATGTATTCATCGTTCGCGGCTTGCAACGCGGCTTTATCGTGCGAACGCCAGTGTCCGATCTGATGCGCGAGCATGGGCAGTTCGCCGCGCGCGAGCACGTTGTTCAGGCCGCTCGCGATCCAGTCGCGCGCGCTGTCGCCGTCGTGGATAAGCCCGTGCTCGATCGCCGCTTCGAGTCCCTGCGAATAGCTGAACGCGCCGATCGGCAGCGCCGGCGACGCGAGATGCAGCAGCGCGGTCAGCTCAGCGATGCGCATGGCCGTGATGATGATCATGGTCGTGACTATGGTCATGCCCGCACGACGAGTGATCGTGATCGTGCGAATGATCATGACCGTGATGCTCGTCGAAGACCTTCTGCGCGAGCGCGTAGTCTTCGCTGAAGGTTTCGTCGTGGCCGTGCTTGTGACCGCCGCCGTATGCGCCGGTCTCCGGCTGGAACGGCTGCGATTCATGCGCGACGAGCACACCCAGACGCTTCAGCATGTCTTCGAGCACGGGATCGGCTTCGAGCTTCAGATAGTCCGCGCCGACCTCGACGGGCGTATGCCGGTTGCCGAGATGATACGCAGCACGCGTCAGTAGCCGCACGCTCGGCGCGCGCACGACGAGCACGTCCTCCGCCGCCGCGACCACGCGCACGAAGCCGCCGTCATCCGCGACGAGCATGTCGCCGTCCGCGAGCACGGTGCCGCGCGGCATCACGAGGGCCACTTCCTCGCCGTTGTCGAGCGTGGCGGCGAGACGGCTCTTGCCGCGCGCATCGAACGGCAGGGTCAGGGTGGGCGCGCGCTTCACGAGCACGGGCGCGAGCTTGGCGGTCAGACGTTTGTCGATGGTACGCATGGGCACTCAGAACAGAAAATAGCGCTGCGCCATCGGCAGAACGGTGGCGGGATCGCAGGTGAGCAGTTGCCCATCGGCGATCACCTGATAGGTCTGCGGATCGACGCTGATGGACGGTTGCCATGCATTGTGAATCATGTCGGCCTTCGTCACATTGCGGCAGTTCTTCACCGCGACGATCTGCTTCTTCAGGCCATAACGATCCGCGATGCGCGATTCCGCCGCGAGCTGCGACACAAAGGTCAGCGAGGTCTTGCCGAGCGCGCCACCGCGCGTGGCGAACATCTCGCGGTAATGCACCGGCTGCGGCGTGGGAATCGATGCGTTCGGGTCGCCCATCTGCGCCGCCGCGATCATGCCGCCCTTCACGATCATCGCGGGCTTCACGCCGAAAAACGCCGGCTCCCAGAACACGAGATCGGCCCACTTGCCCGGCTCGATAGACCCGACTTCATGCGCGATGCCATGCGTGATCGCCGGATTGATCGTGTACTTCGCGACATAACGCTTCGCGCGAAAGTTGTCGTTGCGCGCGTTGTCTTCGGCGAGCGCGCCGCGTTGCACTTTCATCTTGTGCGCCGTCTGCCAGGTGCGGATGATGACTTCGCCGACGCGGCCCATCGCCTGCGAATCGGACGACAGCATCGACAAGGCGCCGAGATCGTGCAGGATGTCTTCGGCCGCGATGGTCTCGCGGCGAATGCGCGACTCCGCGAACGCGATGTCCTCCGCAATCGACGGATCGAGGTGATGGCACACCATCAGCATGTCGAGATGCTCGTCGAGCGTGTTGATGGTGTAGGGGCGCGTCGGATTGGTGGACGAGGGCAGCACGTTCGGTTCGCCCGCCACCTTGATGATGTCCGGCGCATGGCCGCCGCCCGCGCCTTCGGTGTGATACGTGTGGATCGTGCGGCCCTTGAATGCGGCGATGGTCGTTTCGACGAAGCCCGCTTCGTTGAGCGTGTCGGTGTGGATGGCGACTTGCGTGTCGGTGTCGTCGGCGACGCTCAGGCAATTGTCGATCGCGGCGGGTGTCGTGCCCCAGTCCTCGTGCAGCTTCAGACCGATTGCGCCGGCCTTCACCTGTTCGATCAAAGGCTCGGGCAGGCTCGCGTTGCCCTTGCCGAGAAAGCCCAGGTTGACCGGCCAGCCATCGGCGGCCTGCAGCATGCGCTCGATGTGCCACGGGCCCGGCGTGCAGGTCGTCGCGTTGGTGCCGGTCGCGGGACCGGTGCCGCCGCCGAGCATCGTCGTGACACCGCTCGCGAGCGCTTCGTCGATCTGCTGCGGGCTGATGAAGTGGATGTGCGTGTCGACGCCGCCCGCCGTGACGATCATGCCTTCGCCCGCGATCACCTCCGTCGCCGCGCCGATCGCGATGTTCACGTTGGGCTGAATGTCCGGATTGCCCGCCTTGCCGATCGCGAAGATGCGTCCACCCTTGATGCCGATATCGGCTTTCACGATGCCCCAGTGATCGAGGATCAGCGCGTTGGTCACGACGGTATCGACGACCTCGGCCGAGGGACGTTGCGACTGGCCCATGCCGTCGCGAATCACCTTGCCGCCGCCGAACTTCACTTCTTCGCCGTAGGTGGTGAAATCGCGCTCGACTTCGATGATGAGTTCGGTGTCGGCGAGGCGCACGCGGTCGCCGGTGGTCGGGCCGAACATTTCCGCATAAGCGCGGCGGCCGATGCGTAGCGTCATGTTGTTGATGTCCTGTTCAGAGTGGGCCCATCACGAGGCCATTGAAGCCGTAGACGTGCCGGTCGCCCGCGAGCGCGACGAGTTCGACCGTGCGTTCCTGTCCTGGCTCGAAGCGCACGGCAGTGCCCGCCGCGATGTTCAGGCGAAAGCCGCGCGCTGTCTCGCGCTCGAACTTGAGCGCTGCGTTGACTTCGTAGAAATGGAAATGAGAGCCGACCTGCACGGGCCGGTCGCCATGATTCGCGACGACGACCGTCACGGTCTCGCGTCCCGCGTTGAGCTCGTGCTCGCCGTCGTCGATGAAATATTCGCCGGGGATCATGTTCTTAAGGGATCGGATGATGAACCGTCACGAGCTTCGTGCCATCGGGGAAGGTCGCTTCGATCTGGATATCGGGGATCATCTCGGGCACGCCTTCCATCACGTCGTCGCGCGTGAGGAGCGTCGTGCCGTAGTGCATGACTTCGGCGACGGTCTTGCCGTCGCGCGCCGCTTCCATCAATGCCGCCGATATGAACGCGACAGCTTCCGGATGGTTGAGCTTGAGGCCGCGCGCGCGGCGGCGTTCGGCGAGCAATGCCGCCGTGAAGATCAGCAGCTTGTCCTTTTCTCTGGGCGTGAGTTTCATGAGCTTCTTCTAAGGAGAAAGGCGTTTCGGGCCTTGCAATGCTAGCATCGGACGGGCTTTCGGCGAGCTTGCATTTCACTGGATGAAGCGCTGCAACTCGACAGTCGACGGCCGCTCGAAAATCGCTTCCGGCGCACCCGATTCCCACACGCGTCCCTGATGCATGAACACGACCTTGTCGCTTACCCTGCGTGCGAAGCGCATTTCGTGCGTGACCATGATGAGCGTCATGCCGTCGCGCGCGAGATCTTCGACCACCGCGAGCACTTCGCCGACGAGTTCGGGATCGAGCGCCGACGTGATCTCGTCGCAGAGGAGAACGGTCGGCTTCATCGCGAGCGCGCGCGCGATGGCCACGCGCTGCTGCTGGCCGCCGGAAAGCTGATCGGGATACGCGTCGAACTTCTCGCCGAGGCCGACGCGCTCCAGCACCGTATGCGCGGTCGCGCGCGCCTTCGCCTTGTGGATCTTCCTGACGACAGTCTGCGCGAGCATCACGTTTTCTCCCGCGGTGAGATGCGGAAAGAGGTTGTACTGCTGAAACACCATGCCGACCTTCAGACGCAGCGCGCGCAAGTCGGCATGACGCGCATCGATATGTTCGCCGTCGATTTCGATCGAGCCTTCGTCGATGCTTTCCAGCCCGTTCAACGTGCGCAACAGCGTGCTCTTTCCCGAGCCGCTGCGTCCGATGATCGACACGACCTGTCCGCGCTCGACGGCGAAATCGATACCCTTGAGCACCTGATTCGCGCCGAACTGCTTTTGAAGATTGCGGGTTTCAACGAGCGGCATTCCATTTCCTCTGGAGCGTGCGCGCATAGCGCGTCAACGGATAGCAAAGCACGAAGTAGATGATGGCGACGAGTCCATACACGAGGAACGGCCGGAACGTCGCATTCGAAATCATCGTGCCGGCCTTCGTGAGTTCCGTGAAGCCGATGATCGACACGAGCGCCGTGTCCTTCACCGCCTGCACCGCGAAGCCGACCGTCGGGCCGACCGCGATGCGCGTCGCCTGCGGCAGGATTACGTGGCGAAGCTGCTCGAGGTAGCTCATCGCGAGACTCGACGACGCTTCCCATTGCCCCTTCGGCACGGCTTCGACCGCGCCGCGCCAGATCTCTGCGAGGTAGGCGCTGGTGAAGAGCGTGAGACCGACCGTCGCCGCGAGCCACGGCGAAACGTCGATGCCGAGCAGGGGCAGGCCGAAGAACACGAGGAACAGTTGCATCAGCAGGGGCGTGCCCTGAAAGATCTGGATATAGCCCTTGACGAGCGCGCGCAGCACGTGCGACTTCGACACGCGCATCACGAGCAGCGCAAAGCCGACGAGTCCGCCCAGCACGAACGAGACGATCGACAGCACGACGGTCCAGCGCGCCGCGAGCAACAGGTTCTCGACGATTTGCGCGAGGGTGAACTCGATCATCGCGCGGCGCTCCGGTCGTTCATCAGGAAGCGCTTGCCCATGGCATTCAACGCGGTGCGCAGAACGAGCGCCATCACGAGATACGCGGCCGTGATGAAGAAGCACGTCTCGAATGCGCGGAAGTTGCGTGACTGGATATAGCTCGCCGCATAGGTGAGGTCCGGCACCGAGATCTGCGATACGACGGCGGAGCCGAGCATCGTGATGACGATCTGGCTCGTGAGCGCGGGAAACACCTTGGCGAGCGCCTGAGGCAGCACGACATGGCGAAACGTCTCGCCGCGCGACATCGCAAGCGAGGCCGCCGCTTCGTGATGCCCCTTCGGCACGGCCGCGATGCCCGCACGGATGATTTCGATCGAATACGCGCCGAGATTGAGCGTCATCGCGAGAATGGCCGCGACGTATTCGCTCAGGTGAATGCCGAGCGCGGGCAGGCCGAAGAACACGAAGAACAGTTGCACGATGAACGGCGTGTTGCGGACCGCCTCGACATAGCCGCCGACGATCGCGGCGAGCCACGCATGCCGGCTGTCACGCGCGGCGGCGCCGAGCACGCCGACCGACGCGCCGAGCGCCGTCGAGACGGCGGTCAGCGCAAGCGTCGTCGCCGCGCCGCTGGCGAACATGCCCGCGTATTGCGCGAGATCGGCGAATTGGAGTTCATAGGCCATACGATGCCGTGCTCTCGATCAAAGGCTCGCGGGCAGCGGCTGGTTGAACCACTTCTTCGACATCGTGTTGAGCGTGCCGTCCTTTTTCGCCTGCGCGATGGTGTCGTCGACCTTGGCCATCAGGCGCGGCTCGTTCTTGTTCAAGCCCACGAAGCAGGGCGAATCCTTGATGATGAACTTCGCTTCCGGGCGGCGCGGCGGATTCTTCGCGAGGATCGCGGCCGCGACGATGTTGCCCGCCGCGATCAGTTGCACCTGTCCCGAGAGAAACGCGGAGATGGTCGCGTTGTTGTCCTCGAAGCGCTTGATGGTCGCGTTCGGCGCCATCTGCGAGAGCGCGATCTCTTCGAGCGCGCCGCGCGTCGCGCCGACGGTCTTGCCGGAAAGATCGGCGGGGCCGGTGACCTTGATGTCGGCGGGGCCGAACACGCCTTGGAAGTAGGGCGCATAAGCGGTCGAGAAATCGAGCACTTTCTCGCGCTCAGGCGTCTTGCCGAGCGACGAGATCACGAGATCGACCTTGTTGGTCGTGAGATACGGAATGCGGTTCGCGCTGTTGACGGGCACGAGTTCGAGCTTCACGTTCATCGACTTCGCGAGCAGCGCGGCCATGTCGACGTCGTAGCCTTGCGGCTTCATGTCCGCGCCGACCGAGCCGAAGGGCGGATAGTCCTCCGGGACGGCCACGCGCAGTGTGCCGTTCTTCGCGATGGTGTCGAGGGCGTCGGCGTGTGCGGCGAAAGGAGCCAGGGAAAGCAGCAGCGCGACGAGCGCGGTGCGCCGCGCGCGGGAGAAAGGCGTGAGCGTGGTGAACATCGATGATCCTTCGGTCTTGAGCGGCCGCGTTGGAAGGCGCGGCTCTTGAGCCGAGGCTTAAAGCGAGAGTCGTGCCATCGATGCTTCTTCGTTGTACCGTCTGCGTTTTACAGTTCCGCGTCCATCTGCGCGCACAACCGGTGTGCAAACGGATGCGCTTCTCTGGTGCGTACTAGGTAGTCCACAACCGCAGCGGCCGCGCATCGACGCCATGCACCAACGGACGAAGACGCGTCCAGCAGTCGGTGAGCGTGTTTTGCAGCGGTTCCATCGAGCGGCTGATTGCTCGCACGATCAGCACGCCCGGCGCGACGCACGACGCGCCGGCGCGCAGTGCATCGGTGAAGGGCAGATGCGCGGTGAGGGCTTCGGCGAGGGCATCGTCGCATGCGGGGCCGATCGCCCAGAGCGTGCCGTAGGCGGGAAAGCCCGCGAGCCCTTGCGCGGCGTCGCGCAGCGGATCATTCGCGTCGAGCAGCGTGCGCTCGAACCAGAGCGTCCCGCCGTCGCGCTGCGCGATGCGCGAGATCGCCTTGATGTGCCCTTGCGTCCATTTCTCGCCCGCGGCGGCGCGGCCGAGCAGCATCGCGTCCCAGCCTATTGCGCTCGCGCCTTCATCGAGCGTGAGATTGAATTCGAGCTCGATATTCGACGACTCGAACACGATATTGTTTTGCGGGAGCCAGTCGAGCTTCGCATGCGCCGCGAGACCGATGTCGATGCGCTGCGTCGCGAGCTTGCCGTTGGCCTTGTACCACTTGGTCGCGCCGGGCGTCGTGATGACGGCGTGCGTGTGCGCCTGCAGGCGAACGTCGATGGACAGTCGATCGCCGCCCGCCACGCCGCCCGGCGGATGCACGATCACGGAATGACAGATGTCGCCTTCGGGATAGAGCGGCCGTTGCAGCCGCAACGGTCCTTCGTGCTTGCGATGAACGCAAACCGTGCGGCCATGCTGATGCGCATAGCCGAGTTCGAGCGAGCCGCGCCAGACGTTCGGATCGACCAGCGTCGCGTGGGATTCGTGGTGCATGAGCGGTTCGTTTCAGAGCTGAGCCTGAATCATACGGCGATCAGCTCGCGCACTCCATGCGCGTCCATCTCGGAGCCCGCGCCGCCCGCGACGATTTCGCCGCGGCTCATCACCCAGTAGCGGTCGGCGAGTTCGCGCGCGAAGTCGTAATACTGTTCGACGAGCAGCACCGTCATGCCCATTTCATCGACGAGCTGTCGCAGCGTGCGGCCTATGTCGCGAATGATGGATGGCTGGATGCCTTCGGTCGGTTCGTCGAGGATGAGCAGTTGCGGCTCGCTCATCAGCGCGCGGCCGATTGCGAGCTGCTGTTGCTGACCGCCTGAGAGATCGCCGCCTCGGCGGTTTTTCATGTCGCGCAGGACGGGGAAGAGATCGTAGATGCGGTCGGGTATTTTCGAGGGCGCCTTGCGGCTCGCCGCGCCGACGAGCAGGTTTTCTTCCACGGTGAGGCGGCCGAAGATATCGCGTCCCTGTGGTACATAGGCGAGGCCGCTCGCGACGCGCGCATGCGTTGCCATCGATGAAATCTTGCTGCCGCGCCAGGTGATGGTGCCGCTTTTGGTCGGCACGACGCCCATCAGGCAGCGCAGGAGTGTCGTTTTGCCGACGCCGTTGCGGCCGAGGAGCACGGTGAGTTCGGCGTCGGGGACGGTCATCCGCACATCGCGGAGGATGTGGCTGCCGCCGTAGTATTGGTTCAGGCTTTCGACTTCCAGCATTTGGCTTTTCTCTGCTTTGGGTTTTGTGGGTTGGGCTTTCGCCGGATCCCGTATTCGTGTCGGTCTATTAGCACTGCCCCTGTGCGGGGCGGCAGTCACTTTCTTTGCTGCTGCAAAGAAAGTAACCAAAGAAACAGCTATCCCCATCCAAAGTGCCTCACACCGGCCGCGGCACAGGCGATCGACCTAATGGCCCGGCTGTAGCGAGTGCCGCCACAAAACTCACCGGGCTTGGATCGCGCACGGTCTGACTCATCGCGTCGCGCGCGTGGCTGGTTCAGCACGAAACAGTTCCGGCCCGCTTCGCGGCCGATCGGTCAATCGGGTGTGCGTGCGCTTCTGCGCTTCTGCGCTTCTCCTTTTTCGTTGGTTTCCCTCGCATACCCCACGGCAGCGCGTAGCGCTGTGCCGGAACTCTTTCGTGCTGAACCAGTGCCCTTGGGGTACTAGCTTGGCAGACCGTGCGCGGTCCAAGCCCTGTTCTGCTTGTGGGGGCACTCGCTACTGCCGGTCCATTCAACCAATCGCCTGTGCCGCGGCCGGCGTGAGGCACTTTGGATGGGAAAGCTGCTTTCTTTGCCTACTTTCTTTGCAGCGGCAAAGAAAGTAGGTGCCGCCCCGCACAGGGGCAACGCTAATAGACCGACACGAAAACAGGATTTCACTCCCAGCAACATCAACGCCCAAGATAAGACTCAATGACGGCCTCGTCCCGTTTGACGTCATCCAGTGTGCCTTCAGCAAGCACACTCCCTTCGGCCATCACAGTAACCTTCCCACTATCCCCAGCAAGCGCAGCAACAAATTCCATATCATGCTCAACAACCATCATCGAGCACGATCCACGCAGCTTGTTCAAGAGCTCCGCAAGTTCCATCGTCTCGTGATCGGTCATCCCGGCAGCGGGCTCATCGAGCAGCAGAAGCGAAGGCTGCTGCATCAGCAACATGCCGATTTCGAGCCGCTGCTTCTGTCCATGCGAAAGCTCGCCCGCAAGCCGCGTCGCCTGATGCTGCAAGCGAATCAGCTCCAGCGTTTCTTCGATCCGCGCCTGCGCCTGACGATCCAGCCGCGCACGCAACGACGCGAACCAGCGCTTGTCCGTCTTCATCGCGAGTTCGAGGTTTTCCCACACGGGATGATTCTCGAACACGGTCGGCTTCTGAAATTTGCGGCCGATGCCCGTGCGCGCGATCACCGGCTCCGACATGCGCGTGAGATCGAGCGTCTGCCCGAGAAAGACCTTGCCGTCGTCGGGGCGCGTCTTGCCGGTGATGACGTCCATCATCGTGGTCTTGCCCGCACCGTTCGGCCCGATCACGCAGCGCAGTTCGCCCACGTCGATGGAAAGCGTCAGCTTGTTCAACGCGCGAAAGCCGTCGAAGCTCACGGTGACGTCCTCGAGATAGAGAATCGTGCCGTGCGATATGTCGATCTCGCCAGGCGCGAGCACATGGCCGAGGCCCGAAATGACGTTGATGTTCTTGTGATTCGATTCGGCTGGCTCCGGTGCGCCCGGAATCGGCGGCAGATCGACGATCAATGCATGGTGTGCGGTCATTCTGCGGCGTCTCCTGCGCTTTTCCTGCGACGCGCGAGATCGATGAGACCCATGATGCCGTTCGGCAGGAGCAAGGGCACGAGCGTGAAGATGAGGCCGAGGAAGAACAGCCAGTATTCCGCGAAGTACGCGGTGAAGAAGCTCTTCGCGCCGTTCACCGCGAACGCGCCGATGATCGGGCCGATCAACGTGCCGCGTCCGCCGACGGCGACCCAGATCGCCATTTCGATCGAGTTCGCGGGCGACATCTCGCCCGGATTGATGATCCCCACTTGCGGTACATACAGCGCGCCCGCGATGCCGCACAGCACGGCCGACACGGTCCAGATGAAGAGCTTGTAGGCGAGCGGGCTGTAACCGAGGAACATCAGGCGCGTTTCACCGTCGCGCACGCCGGTGACGACGCGCCCGAGCTTCGACGTGACGATCCAGCGCGCCGCGAGAAACGCGAGCACGAGCACGGCGAAGGTGATCAGGAACAACGCCGTGCGCGTGCCCGGATGCGTGACGGAAAAGCCCGCGATGCGCTTGAAGTCCGTGAAGCCGTTGTTGCCGCCGAAGCCCGTTTCGTTGCGATAGAAGAGCAGCATCGCGGCGAAGGTCATCGCCTGCGTGATGATCGACAGATACACGCCCTTCACGCGCGAGCGGAACGTGAAGAAGCCGAACACCCACGCGAGCACGCCAGGCACGAGCACGACGAGCAGCAGCGCATACCAGAGATGCTCGGTACCTTCCCAGTACCACGGCAGCTTGTGCCAGTCGAGGAACACCATGAAGTCGGGCAGGTCGCTCTGATACGTGCCTTCGCGCCCGATCGAGCGCATCAGGTACATGCCCATCGCATAGCCGCCGAGCGCGAAGAAGAGCGCGTGGCCCAGGCTCAGGATGCCGCAATAGCCCCACACGAGATCGAGCGCGAGCGCGCCGATCGCATAGCACATGAGCTTGCCGACGAGCGTCATCGCGTACGCGGACAAGTGGAACGTGCTCGTCTCCGGCAACACGAGCGCGCTGACCGGCACGAAGATGCCCATCGCGATGATGAGCGCGATCAACGCAAGCCAGCCGTTACGCGGCAGGAGCGCGGCACGCGGCGGCAGGCCGAGCGCGAAGCCCGCGCGCGCGGCGCCTGCATCGGGTTGCGGCGCGACGTCGAGATTTGCGCCGATATTGGTCGAGGCGGTCATGGCTCAGGCCTCCGCGCTGCGGCCCTTCAGGGCGAACATACCCTGCGGCCGCTTCTGGATGAACAACACGATGAGCACGAGCACTGCGATCTTCGCGAGCACCGCGCCCCAGAACGGCTCGACGGCCTTGCTGACGAGCCCGAGCCCGAAGCCGCCGATCACCGTGCCCGCAAGCTGGCCGACGCCGCCGAGCACCACCGCCATGAACGAATCGATGATGTAGCTCTGGCCGAGATCCGGCCCGACGTTGCCGATCTGCGAGAGCGCGCAACCGCCGAGTCCCGCGATGCCCGCGCCGAACGCGAACGCATACGAATCGACGCGCGCGGTCTTCACGCCGACGCACGCGGCCATGCGCCGGTTCTGCGTCACCGCGCGCACGAACAGGCCGAGACGTGTCTTCGTGAGCACGCCCCACGCGATCGCCACGACTGCGAGCGAGAATGCGAGGATCGTCAGACGGTTGTACGGCAGGATCAGGTTCTGCATCACGGAGACGCCGCCGCTCATCCACGAAGGATTCGTCACCTGCACGTTCTGCGCGCCGAACAGCGTGCGCGTCGCCTGAATCAGGATCAGGCTGACGCCGAAGGTCGTCAGCAGCGTTTCGAGCGGACGTCCGTAGAGATGTTTCAGCACGAGCCTTTCCAGCACGATGCCGACCAGCGCCGCCGCGACGAACGACGCGGGCACCGCAAAGAGCGGATACCAGTTGAACGCGGCGGGCGCGTAATGCTGCACGAGGTTCTGCACGACATAAGTCGCGTACGCGCCGATCATCAGGAATTCGCCGTGCGCCATGTTGATGACGCCGATCAGACCATACGTGATCGCAAGGCCGAGCGCCGCGAGCAACAGCACGCTGCCGAGCGAGAGACCCGCGAAGAGCGTGCCGAGGATTTCGCTGCGGCGCTGAATCGAATCGAGCGCGTAGAGGCCTTCCTGCGCGGCGTTGCGCACGCGCTCGTCGGGCTCGTTGAAGGTGCCATCGGCTTTCTTCGCGACGATCGGGCGCAGCAGCTCATACATGTCGAGGTCATGTCGCGCGGCCACGAGTTGCGCCGCTTCGAGGCGCTTGCTCACGTCGGGATCGTGAAGGGCGGTCATCGCCCAGAGCGTGTCGAGGCGCTTCTTCAGGTCGGGATCTTTCTCGATGGCGCGGGCGCGGTCGATCATCGGCTTCATCGAGGCGTCGGGGTTCTTCAGGAGCGCCGCGATCGCATCGCGGCGTCTGGCGCTATCGGCCGAGGCAAGCTGCAAACCCGACAACGCGCCCGCGACTTTGGTGCGCAGGGTGTTGGAGAGCGTGATTTGCTGCGCATCCGGCGCTTCGACGGTCTTGCCGGTGAGCGGGTCCTTATTGACGTCGTCGGTCTGGATATAGACGTGGCCGTTTTCGGTCGCGACGAGCGAGCCATCGGACAACGCGGTGAGCACGGCGACCGAAGGCGCATCGGCGTTGGCGATGAGCTTGTCGATGGCAGCGGATTTGGCTTCGAAGTCGTCGCCGGCAAGCGGCGCGAGATCGTCGTTGGTGAGCGCGCGGGCGCTGAACGGCGCGATCGCGATCAAGAGCGCGAGCAGTACCCGAATGAAGGACACAGTCATGATGGCCTTTCTGATGAGACATGGATGGCCGCGCGCATCACGAACGAACGCGCGGCCTCACTGCTTCAAACCATCAAAGCATCAGGCGACGCGCACGCGCTGACGGCGCAGGAACGCGGGAATGGAGCTGACGACATCCGGCTTGCCTTCATTGCCCGCGATATACGGGCTCCACGGCTGCGCGCGCACCGCGGTCTTGGTCTTCCACACGACGTTGAACTGCCCGTCGCCGCGAATTTCGCCGATCATCACGGGCTTGTGCAGATGGTGATTGCCGTCCATCGACAGCGTGAATCCCGAGGGTGCGGCGAAGGTCTGGCCGATCATCGCGGTGCGCACCTTGTCGACATCGGCGCTCTTCGCTTTTTCGACGGCCTGCTTCCACATGTGGATGCCGACGAAGGTCGCTTCCATCGGATCGTTGGTGACGCGCTTGTCGCCGCCCGGCAGGTTCTGCGCCTTCACGTACTCGAAGAATTCCTTCTCGAACTTCGAGTTGTTCGTGTTCTTCACCGACATGAAGTAATTCCATGCGGCGAGGTGGCCGACGAGCGGCTTGGTATCGATGCCGCGCAACTCTTCCTCGCCGACCGAGAATGCGACGACGGGCACGTCGGTCGCCTTCAGGCCCTGGTTGCCGAGCTCCTTGTAGAACGGTACGTTCGAATCGCCGTTGATCGTAGAGATGACAGTCGTCTTTCCCCCTTGGGCAAAGGTCTTGATGTTCGCGACGATGGTTTGATAGTCGCTATGTCCGAATGGTGTGTAGACCTCTTGAATGTCCGCATCCTTGACACCCTTGGAATGAAGGAACGCGCGCAGGATCTTGTTGGTCGTGCGCGGGTACACGTAGTCGGTGCCGAGCAGGAAGAAGCGCTTGGCGCTGCCGCCTTCCGGTCCCATCAGATATTCGACGGCGGGGATCGCCTGCTGATTCGGCGCGGCGCCTGTGTAGAACACGTTGCGCGACATCTCTTCGCCTTCGTATTGCACGGGGTAGAAGAGCAGGCCGTTGAGTTCTTCGAAGACCGGCAGCACCGACTTGCGCGAGACGGACGTCCAGCAGCCAAACACGACGGCGCACTTGTCTTGCGTGAGCAACTGACGCGCTTTCTCGGCGAAGAGCGGCCAGTTCGAAGCCGGATCGACGACGACGGGTTGAAGCTGTCGGCCCATCACGCCGCCGCTCTTGTTGATATCGGCGATGGTCATGAGCGCCGTGTCTTTCAGCGACGTCTCGGAGATCGCCATCGTGCCCGACAGCGAATGCAGGATGCCGACCTTGATCGGACCCGTATCGGCGGCCTGGGCTTTCGTGATCGGAAGCTGACCCGCGAGGGCGAGCGCGCCCGACATGGAGCCGAACTTCAGCAGACTGCGTCGTTTCATGATGAGTGTTCCCCTTGCCGATGTGTTTGTTTGAGCAATGACGATTGCTCGGATCGTTCTGCAAGGGTTATGCCAATGAGGGTGGAATGCCCGAGTGGCGCGGGTTTGGTGCTTGTTTTGTGGAGTTTTTACTTGGCGGAGGATTCGGGTTGGGGCGGGGTTTTGGTGCAAGGGCGTGCTTGCGTGCATCGTTGCGGTGCGGGGAGGGCGTTGTTGGGTTCTTTGTCGCTGGATCCCGTTGGCGTGTCGGTCTATTGGCGTTGCCCCTGTGCGGGGCGGCACCTACTTTCTTTGCTGCTGCAAAGAAAGTAGGCAAAGAAAGCAGCTTTCCCATCCAAAGTGCTTCACACCGGCCGCGGCACAGGCGATTGGCTGAATGGACCGGCAATAGCGAGTGCCTCCACAAGCAGAACCGGGCTTGGATCGCGCACGGTCCGCCAAGCTAGTACCCCAAGGGCGCTGGTTCAGCACGAAATAGCATCGGCACAGCGCTACGCGCTGCCGTGGGGTTTGCGAGGGAAACCGACGAAGAAAGAGAAGCGCAGAAGCACAGAAGCACACGCACACCCGATTGACCCCTCGGCCGCGTAGCGGGCCGGAGCCATTTATGCTGGACCAGTCTGTCGTGTGGCGCGATGTGACAGACCGTGCGCGGTCCAAGCCGCGCAAGACCTACGAGGGCACTCGCTACTGCCGGGCCATTCAGCCAATCGCCTGTGCCGGGGCCGGTGTGAGGCACTTTGGATGGGACAAGCTGTTTCTTTGGTTACTTTCTTTGCAGCAGCAAAGAAAGTGACTGCCGCCCCGCACAGGGGCAGTGCTAATAGACCGACGCGAATACGGGATCCGTCGAAAGCGAAAGCCCAAAAGCACAACGCCCCAATAAAGACACAA
>LRBF01000085.1 GCA_001580565.1 Caballeronia megalochromosomata
TGTTCGGCCGCGAAGCGGGCCGGAGCCATTTCGTGCTGAACCAGCCGCTTACGCGGCGCGATGAGTCAGACCGTGCGCGATCCAAGCCCTGTTCTGCTTGTGAGGGCACTCGCTACAGCCGGGCCATTTGGTCAATCGCCTGTGCCGCGGCCGGCATGAAGTACTTTGGATGGGGAAAGCTGTTTCTTTGGTTACTTTCTTTGCAGCAGCAAAGAAAGTGACTGCCGCCCCGCACAGGGGCAGTGCCAATAGACCGACACGAAAACGGGATCCGGCGCAACCTGAAGCGCATCAGGAAACCAAACCAAACCAATAACCTTCGCATGCCTTAACAAAAAACATGCCCTATCGATACATGCCCGCGTGGTACGATGCCGCACCACTATTGGAGTTCTCAATGTCACGCATGTTGAAAGTCGGAAGCCATGAATTCCACGTTGTGGTTCAACCGCTCGCCGCCGGTGGCTTCACATACGCATGTGTCGATGTAGACCTGAGCGGCCCAGGCGTCAGCGAGATTCGCTACGACAGTCATCTTCGCTTCGAGACTGAAGACGAGGCCTATGACGGCGGCTCAGCTCATGCGCGCCGCCAGGCGGCTAGGATCAGGCGATAGCCATATCATCCCTTCTGCGATCTAGTCTCGCGACGAGACATAACGCCATTTCGCTGCATTGACATCGATGCGCGCATCGTCCTGAAGCCGCTTTTCGGCGCGGTCGGATTCTGCCTGCCGCAAGGCGTCCGCGCGAGCCTTCTGGGTTGCGGTAAGGTCCTGCTTTCTGAACTGGGCAGACGGATCGGTCGGGATTCGCTTTTGCATGTCGATGTCGGTAAATAAGTCGGTCGGTGAAGGCAGCGGCCTGGGTGTGACTCACCCAGCGTGCGCCGCATGACGGAACAAAGCAAGAAAAATCGTCAGTGCGCCGACGGTCGGTATATCCACACATTCGCGGGGGCGTCTTGCGAGTTCGGTGATCGAGCCTTTTAAATAGACCGCGACAGCAATTAAAAATACGCCCAGAATGCATACAGAGCGGCCCCTTCCGTGGCCGCCAGACAGGGGCGCGAAATGGCAAAAGGTCAAATGCGAAGTAATCGAGAGGCAAAGAAGCCCAAACAGGCGAAGAAATTGTCCTCTCCGGTAGCCGAACCGTTCAAGGTTCCCGTTCCCAAGACTTCCGGCTCGACAAGCGTCACGAAAAAGAAATAGCCGCTTGTCGTCATCGCTGCGAGGCCACGTGTGAGTCAGTCTTACTCCATGCGCGCACGTTCGACTGTCGTGTGATGCCCCGTCCGGTAGAAGCTGCCGTCATGTGCTGCGTTTCCTTCGACTCGCAGGATTCGTCGTAACAGGGCTTTTCCGAATCGCGGCTGGTTCAAGCGCGCAGTACCGCGGATTGTCCCTTTGGGAGCGAAATGGTGGCACTGATTCTGTGCGGCGCGACGCAATGAGCACGCCGCAAATCCTTACCGTGCGGCATCAGAGTGTCTATCGTTACTCCGAGCCGGTACGCTTCGGGGAGCATCGCATGATGTTCCGCCCGCGTGCGAGTCATGATCTGCGGCTTCTCACTACGCAGTTGCTGATCAGCCCTGTGCCTGAACGCCTGCATTGGCTGCATGATGTATTCGACAATTCGGTCGCGGTAGCGACGTTTTCGGGCGAGGCATCCGAATTGCTCTTCAAGAGCGAGGTGACACTCGAACACTACGAGGCGCCGCTGCCTGATTATTCGCTGGAAGGGTATGCGTCGAAGTGGCCGTTCGCCTACACGAACGAAGAGGCATCGAATCTCGTGAACGCGCGGAGCCGGCCGGTCCTCACCGACGATGTGGACGAATGGGCGCGACGTTTTATCGGACGCGGTGGCTCGACCGAAACAATGACCTTGTTGCGCAGCATGACGCTCGAGATCAAGAACAGCTTCACGTACGTGGCGCGAGTCGAGAAGGGCGTCAATCGGCCCGCCGAGACGCTGCGGCTGGGCAGCGGCAGTTGCAGGGATTTCGCAGTGCTCATGATGGATGCCGTCCGCTCGCTTGGCCTTGCGGCGCGCTTCGTCAGCGGCTACATCTTCGTGCCCAATCACGACACCACCCTGGGTGGCGGCGCGACGCACGCATGGCTGCAGATCTATCTGCCCGGCGCCGGCTGGGTCGATTTCGACCCGACCAACAGCATCATCGGAAACCGGCATTTGATTCGTGTGGCCGTGGCCTGGAATTCAGATCAGGCGCTGCCGCTCTGGGGGACATGGCACGGCACGAAGAATTCGTTCCGGAGCCTCGACGTAGACGTGAGCGTAACTGAAGACAACTGATGAAGACATGCCCGAGCCCCGCGCGTCACGACTTTTACATTGAAGGATGATCAGATGAAACTCCGCGTGGGCTATGAATTGATCTACGAGTGCGAACAGCCAACTCCGATGATGTTGATGTTGAACACGCACTTCTCACGCGCGCAGGATGTGCTTTCCGGTGACTTGCTGGTGGTCGATCCGCCCGTGGCGATCACGCAGTATCGTGACGGCTTCGGGAATCTGTGCAGCCGAATCGTCGCGCCGCCCGGGCTGATTTCGCTTTCCACGAGCGCACTGCTCGAAATCTCCGATCAACCCGAGACGCGCGAGCCGTTCGGTCATCAGCATCCTGTCGAGTCACTGCCGGATGAATGCCTGGTGTTTCTGCTTGGCAGCCGCTATTGCGAAACCGATTTGTTGTCCGAGTTCGCGTGGAAGCAGTTTGCCGCGACCGGTCCGGGGCGTGATCGGGTGCAGGCGATCTGCGACTACGTGCATCGCCACATCACGTTTGGATACGAGTTCGCACGACCGACCAAGACCGCGTTTCAGGCGTGGGAGGAAGGCCGCGGGGTGTGTCGCGACTTCACGCATCTGGCCGTCGCGCTATGCCGCGCCATGAATATTCCGGCGCGCTACTGCACCGGCTATATCAGCGATGTCGGCGTGCCGCCGCCGCATAGCGCGATGGATTTCGCCGCCTGGTTCGAAGCCTATGTGGGCGATTCATGGCAGACCTTCGACCCGCGCAACAACGTGCCGCGTATCGGGCGAGTGTTGATGGCGCGAGGTCGCGATGCCGCCGACGTCGCCATCAGCAACACCTTCGGTCCGACAAAGCTCATCAAATTCGACATCCACTGCCTGCCCGTGTGAGAGCCGGGAAGGCTGTAATCTGCGGTCGCGTGGCGCGGCAGTGTGATAATCTGTGACTTATCTGTCTCGTCCGGGTTTACAGGCTCCATGGAAAGCTCTTGCGCGCCCGACGACGGACATGAAAAGCGCCCACACCCGGGTGCGCTGCTCCGGGACTACGTGCTCCCCGGCATAGGACTGTCGATTTCTCAGGCCGCGCGTGATCTTCAGGTCTCCCGGCAGACTCTGCACCGCATCTTCGATGGCACAGCGAGCGTGACGCCGGAAATGGCTGCCCGCATCGAAACGCTGACTGGCGTGCCTTCAATGTTCTGGCTACGGCGTCAGTGCGCGTTCGATCTGAACCGTGCCCGGGTATCGCTGGCCGATGTCCTTTCGCATATTCCGCGGCACACCCTTCCACACGTGATCATGAAACAGATCGGAGCGCTCGATGAACGCTAGCAGTGACTCGCTTCCTCTCGCCCGGACGGGCGTACCCGGGCTCGACGACGTCCTGGTAGGCGGGTTGACGCAAGGGAACCTCTTCCTCCTCGAGGGCGACCCGGGCACGGGCAAGACCACGATCGCAATCCGTTTTCTCATGGCGGGCGTCGACGCGGGCGAGCCGGGTCTGTACATCACGCTTTCGGAAACCGAGAAGGAACTGCGTCACGGTGCGGCATCGCACGGGTGGCAACTCGGCAGTGGCATCTCGATCTTCGAGGTCGTTCCGCCGGAGAGCCTGATCGAGGCCGACCAGCAGCAGAGTCTGCTGTATTCGTCTGACCTCGAACTGGGCGAAACGACACGACTGATCCTGGGCGAGTTCGAGCGGATCAGACCGCAGCGCGTCGTGATCGACAGCCTCTCCGAAATCCGGCTGCTTGCGCAAAGCTCGTTGCGCTATCGCCGGCAGATCCTGGCGTTCAAGCATTACTTTTCGCGGCATGGCGCGACGGTTCTGCTGCTCGACGATCTGACGTCGGACGCGGCGGACAAGACCGTTCATAGCGTGGCGCACGGTGTCATCAAGCTCGAAGAACTGTCTCCGGAATACGGCGCCGAGCGGCGCAGACTCAAAGTGTCCAAGTATCGGGGGCAGGCCTATCGGGGCGGATTTCACGACTTCACCATCAAGCGGGGCGGGGTGACGGTGTTTCCTCGTCTCGTTTCCGGCGAGCACTACACCAAGTTCGCGCGCACCCAGGTGAAGAGCAATGTCGAAGGGCTGGATTCGTTGCTGGGCGGCGGCATTGAACAGGGCTCCAGCACCCTGATCCTCGGGCCTGCGGGCACGGGTAAAAGTCTCTTCGCCCTGCAGTTCATCGCCGCCGCCGTGGCGCGGGGAGAGAAGGCCGCCTTGTTCGTGTTCGACGAGGAACTGGGGCTCCTGTTCGATCGGGTGCGGGCGATGGGATTCGATCTCGAAGCCATGCGCGATGCCGGCAATCTGCAAATCGAGCAGGTGGACGCCGCCGAGTTGTCACCCGGCGAGTTCGCGCATCGCGTGCGCGCCCGGGTCGATATGGCGCAGGCCAAGACGATCGTGATCGACAGTCTCAACGGCTATCAGGCGGCGATGCCGCAGGAAAACGCGCTGATCCTGCATGTGCACGAGTTGCTGCAGTATCTGAATCGACAGGGCGCCAATACGTTTCTTACCGTCGCGCAGCATGGGCTCGTTGGCGACATGAAGGCGCCCGTCGACGTGACGTATCTTGCCGATACAGTGATCCTTCTGCGTTACTTCGAAGCGCTGGGTCGCGTGCGACGCGCCGTCTCGGTCATCAAGAAGCGCACCGGACATCACGAAGAATCGATCCGCGAGTTTCGTATCGGTGATACCGGGCTCAAAGTGGGCAAACCATTGACCGAATTTCAAGGGGTGTTACGCGGCGTGCCGACTTTTGTCGGCAATGCCGGGCCCTTGCTGACAGCGAACGAAGGCGGCGGGAGTGATGTCTGACATCGATTCATGTCCGACCTTGATTCTCGCGCCCTCGGGACGCGACGCGAGTATCGCCGCCGCGATGCTCAAGGAGGTCGGTGTCGCATCGCAGATATGCCGCAACGTCGGTCATCTGTCATCGCTGGTGGGGGACGAAACGTGCTGTGTCATCGCGACCGAAGAAGCGCTCGTCACGGCTGACCTGCAGACGCTCTCCGAGTGGATCGGGGCGCAGCCCGCCTGGTCGGATCTGCCGTTCATCGTGCTGACGCGCCGTGCGGGTGTCACGGACCGCGCGCCCGAGGGGCGGCTGGCAAAGACACTGGGTAACGTCACCTTCATCGAGCGACCGTTTCACCCGACGACGTTCGCCAGCGTGGTTGGCACCGCCATTCGCGGACGCTACCGCCAGTTCGAAGCGCGCTTGCGCATCGAACAGTTGCACGAAGGCGAAGCGCGCCTCCAGACTGCGCTGACCGCCGGTCATCTCGGTTCATGGGATCTCGACCTGTCGACCGGGATTCTGACGGCGTCCGCAACCTGCAAGGCCATCTTTGGTCACGCTGCGCACGCGGCGTTCACCTACGAGACACTGCTCGGCAGCATCCACCCTGATGACCGGGATCGCATGCAGGCGGCGGTGAAAGCGAGCGTGGAAACGCGCTGCGACTACGCCATCGAATATCGAAACGTCTGGCCGGACCAAAGCGTTCATTGGGTCGATATCCGGGCCCGGTTCCTGTCCGGCGATGCCGTGAAGCCCGATCGTCTCGTCGGCGTCTCGTCGGACATCACGGCGCGCAAGACCGCTGAGGACGGACTGCGGCGGCTCAACGAGTCGCTCGAAGCAAAGGTTGCCGAGCGCACGGCCGAACTGCGAAAGACGCATCAGAAGGTCCTCGATGAAATTCGGCAGCGAGAACAGACCGAAGAACTGTTGCGGCAAATCCAGAAACTGGAGATGGTGGGTCAACTCTCGGGCGGCATCGCGCACGACTTCAACAACCTGCTGATGGCGATCATCGCGAATCTGGAGCTGGCACGTAAGGAAGTGCCCGGCAACTCCCGGATCCTGCGACTGATCGACGGCGCTTTCGGGGGCGCACAACGGGGCGCGGCGCTGACGCAGCGATTGCTGGCTTTTGCACGCCAGCAGGAACTGAAGGTGGAGCCCGTTCTGATGTCGTCGCTCATCGCGGGGATGTCGGATCTTCTGGAGCGCTCGATTGGTTCCGCGATCGAACTCGACATCGAGGCGGGCCCCGCGTCGCCGCCCACGATGCTCGATGCGAATCAGGTCGAACTCGCCATTCTCAATCTGGTGGTCAACGCGCGGGATGCGATGCCCGATGGCGGGAAACTTACGATCAGCGTAGACACCGCGCAGTCATCGGGCACAAAAGAGCTGCGCGCAGGACGCTATGTTCGCGTCACGGTGAGCGATACCGGCACGGGCATGGATACGGCAACGCTCGCGCGGGCAACCGAACCGTTCTTTACGACCAAGGAAATCGGCAAAGGCACGGGTCTGGGCCTTTCGATGATTCATGGGCTCGCGCAACAGCTGAACGGCTCGTTGCGGCTCGAAAGCAGTCCCGGGCGCGGCACGCGGGCGGCACTCTGGCTACCGGTAAGCGACCACGTCGTGCCCGGTGAGCAGGACGTGCAGCCGCTCATCGCGCGAGAGGACGATGAAGTGCATGCCCGCGCGATCATCCTCGTGGTCGACGACGATCCGCTTATCGCGACGAGCACGGCCTATCTGCTCGAAGACCTGGGGCATGAGGTGGTTGAAGTCGGGTCCGGCGCGGCTGCGCTCGAGGTCCTGAAGAACGGAAAACCCGTCGACCTCATCCTCACCGATTATTCGATGCCGCGTATGACAGGCCTCGAACTGGCTCACGCGGCCCGCGCCATGAGGCCGAACCTGCCGGTCATCCTTGCTACGGGATACGCCGAGTTGCCCGAAGGCGCCGATAACAACATTCCTCGCATACGCAAGCCGTATCTGCAGAATCAACTCGTCGCGGAGATCCGAAAAGCCCTGCATCAACAGGTCGGTTGACGTCTCGAACAGTTCAGGAAGTCTGGACAGACGCGCTCACAGGAGACTGCCATGCGTATCGGTGTACCCAGAGAAGTGAAGGTCCATGAGTATCGCGTCGGGCTGACGCCTGCCAGCGTGCGGGAACTCACCGCGCGTGGACATCACGTCGTGGTGCAGACGCTAGCGGGTGACGCCATCGGTCTGACCGACGAACAATACCGGCTGGCGGGCGCGGAGATCGCGACGGACGCCGAGGAAGTCTTCGCGCGTGCCGACATGATCGTCAAGGTCAAGGAGCCGCAGCCTGCCGAATGCCAGATGCTGCGACCCGGGCAGATTCTCTATGCGTACCTGCATCTCGCACCGGACCCGGCCCAGACGAAAGCGCTCGTCGCGTCCGGCGCGATCTGCATCGCGTACGAAACCATCACCGGACCGGGCGGCGGACTGCCGCTGCTGGCACCGATGAGCGAAGTCGCCGGACGCATGGCCGTGCAGGCCGGCGCACACTTTCTCGAGATCGCCCAGGGCGGGCGCGGCGTATTGCTCGGGGGCGTGCCCGGGGTGCCGCCGGGGCACGTCGCCGTGCTCGGTGCGGGCGTGGTCGGGACCAATGCGTTGCAGATGGCGCTCGGACTCGGCGCGCGCGTCACCGTGCTGGACAAGAACGTCGATCGCCTGCGCCAGCTCGATCTGGTGTTCGGCAATCGGATCACGACCGCATTTTCCAACGCGCAGAGCATCGAGGATGCCGTGCTCGATGCGGATGTCGTGATCGGCGGCGTGCTGATTCCGGGCGCGTCCGCACCCAAGCTCGTCACTCGTGAGCACGTCGCGGCCATGAGGAAGGGCGCGGTGATGGTCGATGTCGCCATCGATCAGGGTGGCTGCTTCGAGACGTCCCATCCGACGACGCACGCCGATCCCGTCTTCCTCATCGATGGCGTCGTGCACTATTGCGTCGCGAACATGCCGGGCGGCGTGGCGGGCACGTCGACATTCGCGCTGAACAACGCAACGATCGGCCATGCGATCACGCTGGCGGACAAGGGCTGGAAGCGCGCGATGAAGGACGACGTGCATCTTCGCCGCGGACTCAACGTCTGCGACGGGAACGTCACGTACAAGGCGGTCGCACGCGATCTGGGATACCAATATGTCGATGCGGAATCGCTTCTCGATGGCTAGCGGAGCGCGCTGGGCTCAGCAGCCATGAAGACGTTGTTGATCGTCTATCACACGATGACCGGTGGCACACGGCAAATGGCCGAGGCGGCAGCGGCCGCCGCGCGCGAACAGTCCGATGTCGCGGTCACCCTGAAGCAGGCCGTCGAAACCGGCCCGGATGACGTCCTTCTGGCCGATGGTTACCTGTTCGCGACGCCGGAAAATCTTGCGTCCATGTCCGGTTTGATGAAGGACTTCTTCGATCGCTGCTATTACCCGGTACTCGATCGCGTGAACGGCCGCCCCTATGCGGCAATGATCTGCGCGGGTAGCGACGGACAAGGTGCATTGCGCCAGATCGAACGGATTGCCCTCGGATGGCGTCTCAACGCGGTGGCGCCGGGAATCATCGTGTGCACGCATGCACAGACGCCCGAGCGCATTCTGGCGCGCAAGCTAATCGGCGGCGCCGATCTCGCCCGCTGCGCGGAACTCGGCGCGGGACTGGCGGCGGGTCTCGCGCTGGGCGTGTTCTAGCGTCGCGTGCGGCAGGCGCGGTTCAAGCCCGCTGCAAGATGTCCATTGCCCTATCGGCATCCTGCAGGGTGTCGACCGCGATATAGGCGATGAACTGCGTGCCGAGTACAGCGGCTGAAACGCCGCGAAGGTTGACGCCTCCATCGGCCAGCATCTGGGCGACTTGCCCGACGATTCCCAGTTGATCCATGCCCATCACACGGACGGAGTGAAGGCTCGGGGTGATGCTGAATCCCGCCTGCGTCGCGGCGCGGATCTCGCTTTCTCCCTGCAACGGCGCGACAAATACGACCCCTTTGCCCGCTGCTTCAGGCGTGCGCCGCGCGACGACGAACTGGAGGTCGACGCCAGCATCTCGCAAAGCATTTAACACCTGCGCAAGTCCGCCCGGTTTGTCCTCGATGGTGGCTGCCCAGACATCGACACGTTCGACGCTCAGTTCCATGGCCATTCCTCCCGCCAGTCGCATTGCAATTCAAAATCTAGTTCATCGATGGCGTGCGAACAAGGAGGGAGAGGTAGACGGAAACGGCACCGCAACGATCAGTTCCGGAAGATTTCTTCGAGATCGTCCTGCTCGTCGGCAGACTCGAGCTTCATGTTGCTTTGAATGTGATCCAGATGCTCGAGCATCAGACGCTCGGCCTGCGCCCGATTGCGCCCCGCGATGGCATCGATGATGCGCGAATGTTCGTCGGCGCGGCAGCAGGTCGCCGTGGGCGCGTCATAGAGAAAGATCATGAGACAGGTCAGCACCGAGAGCTCGCGCATGCTGCGCGCTAGCGCGGAATTGCCCGCGAGTTCCGCGGCCAGCGAATGAAACTCGCCTGACAGCCTGATCACGGCCCGCTTGTCTTCGCGCTGGCGCGCTTCGACTTCCAGCTTCTGATGCTGGCGAAGCCGTGCCAGCTTTTCGTCTGTCAATGTCTCGACGAGCCTGCGCATGACCGCGGGCTCGATCAGCCTGCGTGCCTCGAACACATCCAGCGCCTGCTGAACGGACGGTTTCGCGACGTACGCGCCTTTCTGCGGAATCAGTTCGACGATCTGTTCATGCGCGAGCCGCGCGAGCACTTCGCGGATACGACCGCGGCTGGCCCCGAAAATCTCGGCGAGCCGTTCTTCCGCGAGCTTCGTGCCCGGATGCAGCCGGTGCTCGAGGATCGCCGCATAGATGCGTTCGTAGATCTCGTCCTGGCTGAGCTCGCGCGACGCGCTCACGGGTGCGCCGGTCTTGCGCTTGCGGCCGGCTGTCGGATTGGTCTGGAGGGGAGCGAACTCGTCGATTGCAGGCACTGCGGTGGCCTCTCTTGCACGGGAATACTCGCAGGATAGCGGCGTGAACGCGGACTGTCGACATCAATGTAAACACTAATGTTGTCGGCATATATGTTGACTATGATGTCGACAGATAAATCAACAGCTTGCGCAAGGTTCTCCGAGCATTTTTCTTGAGAGGAAAACTTCAGGTGACAACTCCGGAACTGGACTTGGTGATCCGTCACGCCCGCGTGGCGACGGCCAGCGATACCTTCGACGCCGACATCGGCATTGCCGGTGGCCGGATCGTGCAACTGGGCGTGGATTTGCCCAAGGGCGCGCGCGAGATCGATGCGCAAGGGCGCGTGGTCACGCCCGGCGGCGTCGATGCGCACTGCCACTTCGATCAGCCGATGCCGCCTCCGCTGCGCATGGCCGACGATTTCGACACGGGCACGCGCGCGGCGGCATGCGGCGGGACGACCACGGTCATTCCCTTCGCGGCGCAGATGAAGGGGCAGTCGCTGAAGGCGGCGGTCGCCGACTACCACCATCGGGCGGAAGGGCGTGCGCATGTCGACTACGCGTTCCATCTGATCGTCAGCGATCCGACGCCTTCGGTCCTGAAGGACGAATTGCCCGCGCTCATCCGCGATGGCTACACGTCCTTCAAGATCTACATGACCTATGACGATCTCAAGCTCGACGATGGCCAGATCCTCGACGTGCTCGCCGTTGCCCGCGAACACGGCGCAATGGCCATGGTGCACGCCGAGAACGCCGACTGCATCGAATGGCTGACCCGACGCCTGGAGTCCGCGGGTCGCACTGCACCGCGTTTTCATGCGCATTCGCGACCGATGCTGGTGGAGCGCGAGGCCACGCATCGCGCGATCGCGCTCGCCGAACTCGTCGACGTTCCCGTGCTGATCGTGCACGTCTCGGGCCGCGAAGCGGTCGAGCAGATCCGCTGGGCGCGCGCGCACGGTCTCAAGGTGTATGCCGAAACCTGTCCGCAATATCTCTTTCTGACGGCCGCCGATCTCGGCATCGACGACAACTATCAGGGTGCGAAATGCGTCTGCAGTCCGCCGCCGCGCGACAAGGCGAACCAGGAAGTCATCTGGGACGGTCTGAACGACGGGCTTTTCACGCTGTTCAGTTCGGACCACGCGCCGTTTCGCTACGACGCGCCCGAGGGCAAGAAGCCCGATGGTGAGGAAGTGTCGTTCCGGCATATCCCGAACGGCATACCGGGCGTGGAGACGCGCATGCCGCTGCTCTATTCCGAAGGCGTGCTGGCGGGACGCATGACGCTGAACCGCTTCGTCGAACTGACCGCCACCAATCCCGCGAAGGCGTACGGCCTGCATCCGCGCAAAGGCACCATCGCGATCGGCAGCGACGCCGATCTGGTCATCTGGAGCGAGCGCGAATTCGTGCTGCGCAATGCGGATCTCCATCACGCGGTCGATTACAGCCCGTACGAAGGCCAGACCCTGAAGGCATGGCCCGCGCTCACGCTCATCGGCGGCGCCGTCGTCTGGGACGGCGAGTTCCATCCCCGCGCCGGCCGGGGGCGGTTCCTCCGGTGCGGCAAGCCCACGCTCGCGCCCGACGCGAGGCGTGACTGAGCCGGGCGGACCGACTGAACATCGTGGTGTGCCCATACAAACAGTACCGGACGCTTCGCTGATCGACAGCACGCGCCGGCTCATGGAGAGGAGACGTCATCGTGGACAGACAGCATCAGCATCTTGCCGAACTGGACCCTACGGGCCGGCTGTACAACGAAGACCTGGCGCCCGCCATCGAGCGGAAATGGACTTCGTACAGCTTCTTCGCCGTGTGGATGTCGGCCATCCACAACATCGGTACCTACACGTTCGTTGCCGGGCTGTTCGTGCTCGGCCTGACGGGATGGCAAGTGCTCGCGGCCATTCTGATCGGCACCGCGATTCTCTTCTTCGGCATGAACTGGGCCGGACGCATGGGGCAGCAGACCGGCGTTCCGTTTCCGGTCCTGGCGCGAATCAGCTTCGGCATCTGGGGCGCCAATGTTCCGGCGCTCATCCGTGCTGTCATCGCGATCTGCTGGTACGGCATTCAGACCTATCTCGCGTCGACGGCGGTCGTCGTCCTGCTTCTGCGCATGAATCCCGGACTGCAGCACTGGCAGGATCAGAGCCTGCTCGGGCTGTCCTATCTAGGCTGGGCCTGCTTCGTGTTTCTGTGGGTCATGCAGCTGATCGTGATCACGCGCGGCATGGAGGCGGTGCGCAAGTTCCAGGACTGGGCCGGCCCGATCGTGTGGATCGTGATGCTCCTGATGGCCGTATGGCTCTTCGCGATGGCCGACTGGCATATCCCGATGAACCTGTCCGTGCACCCGCTCTCGGGCAGCGAAGCGCTTTCCGGCGTGCTGACGGGCGCTTTCCTGCTGGTGTCGACCTACGCGACCATGCTGCTCAACTACTGCGATTTCACGCGTTTCGCGAAGTCGGAGCGCGCGGTGATCGCCGGGAACTTCTGGGGCATTCCGGTCAACTTCGCGGCCTTTGCGGCGATCAGCATCACCATGACGATTGGCACCGTGGTCGTGTTCGGCAAGGCCATCACCGATCCGGCGCTGATCCTCGCGAAAGTGCCGAACACGTTCGTGCTGGTGGTCGGCGCGCTCATGTTCATCGTCGCGACGATCGGCGTCAACGTTGTCCTGAACTTCGTCTCGCCCGCGTATGACCTGGCCAATGTCTGGCCGAAGCGGATCACGTTCCGGCGCGGCGGCATCATCAGCGCGGTACTCGCGCTCGTGGTCATGCCGTGGAACCTGTATTCGAATCCGGTCGTCGTGAATTACTTCCTCGGTGGACTCGGCGCGTTCCTCGGCCCGCTCTTCGGGATCATGGCGGCGGACTATTTCCTGATCCGGCGCGGCGCGGTCAATATCAACGACCTCTATCGCTCGGATGCGCGTGGCGAGTACTTCTATCGCAACGGCGTCAACATGCGGGCGCTGGCCGTGTTCGTGCCGACGGCGGCCGTGACGGTGGTGATCGCACTGGTGCCGGCGCTCGCCCCGATCGCGGCGTTCGCGTGGCCCATCGGCTTCGTCGCGGGCGGACTGGTTTATTTCATGGTGATGAGCGGCGCGGCACGACGCACGATCACCGACCCGGAAAGCGCGGCGAACTAGCAGGCGCTGTCGATTCACATCGCGGCCGGCGGTACAGACGGCCAGCGCATCACCCGAACCCTGTTGCTTCGGCAGTGTCGAGCATCAGGGTTCTTCAAAACGCATGCGTTTCCCGCATCGCTCGCGTTTCAGTCAGGACACTCCACACCAGCGGCCACATAAAACGCGCGACCCATCCTCATGCACATACGACTAATGGGGGATGGTGCGTCGCGCCGCGCACGCCCACAATGCTTTGCGTCTTGGCCTTGCTTCGGCTGTTCGCCGCTGCGTGACGATCCAGTCGCGTGCAACGCGTCCCTGCCGATTCAACGTCCGCGACACATGACTCTCATCCGGTGCCCGCTCGCCGCCCGCGAGGCATCGAAGCCGTAGCCCGCAACGGCGGCGTCCTGCAGGAGTGTTCAGACATGGCAACCCATCCACTCAATGGAAGCGCACGCGCGCCTTATCAAGGGGCGAAGTGCATCGGCAAGGCGGATCCGAACGAACGTCTGGAAGTCACCGTCGTGGTGCGACGACGATCGGCCGACGCGTTCGAGAAGCACGTCGTCGGACTCGCCGCGCAAGGGGCGTCGGCAAAGCATATCGATCACGATGAATTCACGAAGCAGTTCGGCGCCGATGCTGCGGACCTCGCGGCCGTGCAGTCGTTCGCGCAGAAGCACGGTCTCTCGGTGGTCGAGACTCACGAAGCGCGGCGCACGGTGGTGCTTTCGGGCACCGTCGCGCAGTTCGATGCGGCCTTCGGCGTGAGCCTCGAGCAATACGAGCATGCCGGCGGCACGTATCGCGGCCGTACCGGGCCGATTCATCTTCCCGATGAACTGAACGGCGTGGTGAACGCCGTGATGGGTCTCGACAACCGTCCGCAGGCGCAGCCCAATTTTCGCGCCCGCGCGCCGCACGGCAATGTGCGCTGGTCGGCGGCGGCGCGGGGTGCGGCCACCTTCACGCCTGTGCAGATCGCGTCGCTCTACGACTTCCCGGAAGGCGACGGCAAGGGTCAATGCATTGCGCTCATCGAGCTCGGTGGCGGCTTCCGGCCCGCCGATCTCAAGACCTATTTCGCATCGCTCGGCGTGAACCAGCCTTCGGTGACCGCGGTCTCGGTGGATCATGGACGCAACCATCCGACCGGCGATCCGAACGGCCCCGATGGCGAAGTGATGCTCGACATCGAAGTCGCGGGCGCCGTGGCGCCGGGCGCGAAAATCGCCGTGTATTTCGCGCCCAACACGGACGCGGGCTTTCTCGACGCCGTCACCACCGCGATCCACGATACGAAGAACAAGCCGTCTGTCATCTCGATCAGCTGGGGCGGTCCGGAATCCGCGTGGACGCAGCAGGCGATGAACGCGTTCGATCAGGCGTTCCAGTCCGCGGCGGCGCTCGGTGTGACGGTATGCGTCGCATCCGGGGACAACGGTTCGGGCGACGGCGTGAACGACGGCGCCGATCACGTCGACTTCCCCGCATCCAGTCCGTATGCGCTGGGCTGCGGCGGCACATCGTTGCAGGCGAGCGGCAACCGCGTCACCGGCGAAACCGTATGGAACGACGGCGCCAGCGGCGGCGCGAGCGGCGGCGGGGTCAGCACGGCCTTCGGGTTGCCCGCGTGGCAGGAAGGGCTGAGCGTCGCGCGCGCGGGCGGCCATCAAGGCGCGCTCACGATGCGCGGCGTGCCCGATGTCGCCGGCGATGCCGATCCCGCGACCGGCTACGAGGTGCGCATCGACGGCAGCAACACGGTGATCGGCGGAACGAGCGCGGTCGCGCCGCTATGGGCCGGACTGATCGCGCGCATCAATGCGATCAAGGGCTCGCCGGTGGGCTATGTCAATCCGCGGCTCTACAAGGCCCCGTCGGCGCTCGTCGACATCACACAGGGCAATAACGACGATTTCAACGCGTCGGCCGGATGGGACGCCTGTACCGGACTTGGCCGGCCCGATGGCAAGAAGGTGCAGAACGCAGTGAGTTGAGACTGGAGCGCGTGCTCGCGCAGTTCGAGGCGAGCACGCGTGTGTGCCCGGGCGGACGCGGGCGCAATGTGGACCCAACGATTGTTTCCGTCTGGCACTAACTTCCCGGATTTTTCGCTGTGGATACTCGGTCATCGGTTCGCTCACGCGCGACGAACCTGCACCGGAAAAGGGAGCGCCCGCGCGCAGGCGTTTCCGATTCTCCACTTCTCCAGGAAAGCTCATGAAAACGATCTGCGTCTCGGGCCTGAAAGGCTTGCCCGGCAAGTTGCTTCGAACGTTCGCGCCGGCGCGCGCGCTGGCCTCGCTTGCGATCGCAGCGTGCGCATGGGGCGTCGCGCAGACCGGCCATGCCGAAGACAAGGAAGTGACGATCGCGTACCAGCAGATCGTCGATCCGTGGGTCGTCGGGATCGCGGACGGCTCGATCGCCAAGGCCACCGGCTACAAGATCAACTGGCGTCAGTTCGAATCGGGCGCGAAGGTCGCGACCGCCATGGCCTCGGGCGACGTCAAGATCGGCGTGATCGGCTCCAGTCCGCTTGCCGCCGCCGTCAGCCAGGGCGTGGACGCGCAGCTCTTCTGGATTCTCGACAACATCAACGAAGCCGAGGCGATGATCGTGCGCAACGGCTCGGGCGTCGAGAAGCCGGCCGATCTGAAGGGCAAGACCATCGGCGTGCCGTTCGTCTCGACGACGCACTATCACACCATGTTTGCATTGCAGCACTGGGGCATCGATCCGTCGTCCGTGAAGATCCTCAACATGCAGCCGAACCAGATTGCGGCGGCGTGGGAGCGCGGCGATATCGACGCCGCCTATGTGTGGGACCCGGCGCTCTCGCAACTGAAGAAGAGCGGCAAGGTGCTCATCACGTCGGGCGATCTGTCGAAGCTCGGCAAGCCGACGTTCGACGGCATCGCGGTCGATCGCGCGTGGGGCGAGGCGCACAAGGACTTCATGGCGAAGTTCGTCAAGGCGATCTCCGATCTCGATCAGCAATATCGCACGGATCCGTCGAAGTGGAGCGCGCAGTCGCAACAGGCCTCGGCGATCGCAAAGACGATCGGCGGGACACCGGCCGACGTGCCGGGATCGCTCGCGCTGTACGGCTATCCGTCGGCGCAGGAGCAGGCGTCGAAACAATGGCTCGGCGGTGGCGCATCGAGCCGCGCGGCCTTCGCGCTGAAAGACACGGCGGATTTCCTCAAGCAGCAGAAGCGGGTCAACGCGGTGCTGCCGGACTATTCGAAGTACGTGACGGCCGAATATGTCGAGGCGGCTGAAAAGCTGAAGTGAGTCTGACGCCGGGCACGCGCCGCTTGCCCTTGCCACATCCGGGTCCGGGAGGACATATGAGTTGCATGCAGGTGAACAACGTCAGTGTGATGTTTCCCGGACGACGGCCGGGCGAGCGCGTGCATGCGCTCGACGGCATCGATCTCACGATCGGCGATGGCGAATTCGTCGTCGCGCTCGGTGCGTCGGGATGCGGCAAGACGACGCTTTTGTCCCTGATGGCGGGCTTCATCGCGCCGTCGTCGGGCGAGATGCTGCTCAACGGCAGGCCGGTGGAAGGACCGGGCGCCGATCGCGGCGTGGTGTTTCAGAAGCACGCGCTGCTGCCGTGGCTCAACGTGCTCGACAACGCCACCTTCGGACTGAAGTTGCAGGGCGTGCCGAAGGCGCAGCGCGAGGAGATCGCCAGACGCAATCTCGCATTGGTCGGTCTTCAGGACTTCCACAAGCACATGATCTATCAGTTGTCGGGCGGCATGCAGCAGCGTGTGGGCATCGCCCGTGCGCTGACCTGTGATCCCGCGATGCTGCTGATGGACGAGCCGATGGCCGCGCTCGACGCGCTCACGCGCGAGACCATTCAGGAGCTGCTGCTCGATGTCTGGCAGCGCACGCAGAAGATGCTGTTCTTCATCACGCACAGCGTGGAGGAGGCGCTCTTCCTGGCGAGCCGGTTGATCGTGATGTCGCCGCGTCCGGGCCGCATCACGCATAGCTACGATCTCGATTTCAACCGGCGCTTTCTCGCCACCCGCGATGCGCGCGCGATCAAGTCGAGTCCCGATTTCATCGACATGCGCGAGCGCGTGCTCGGCATCATCTACGGCGACGAGCGCGCGGCGCATCAGGCTGCCGAGGAGATTCATCATGGATAAGCGCGCATCGATGACCGTCCCCGGTCCCGCGATCGATCGTGAGATCGGCGCTTCACGGCGTCCGCCCGGCAGACCCGCGCGACAGTCGAGGAAAAAGCCGGTGAAACCGGGCGACACCTTCGGCGTGCCGGGCTACGGCAGCAGCCTCGCGATGAGCATCGCGACGGTCGCCGTGATGCTCGCCGGCTGGTTTCTGATCACCGGCATGCACTGGGTCAAGCCGCTGTTCCTGCCGTCGCCGCAAGCGGTGCTGGCGAAGTTCATCGCGGTGGCGAGCGAAGGCTTCGCCAACTCGACGCTCACCGAACATATCGCGGCGAGCCTCCTGCGCGTATTCGGCGCGTTCGCGCTCGCCTGCGTCACGGCGATTCCCGTCGGCGTGATGATGGGCGTCTCGCGGCACGCGCGCGGCGTGTTCGATCCGCCGATCGAGTTCTATCGGCCACTGCCGCCGCTCGCGTATCTGCCGCTCATCATCATCTGGTTCGGCATCGGCGAATTCTCGAAGGTCTTCCTGATCTATCTCGCGATCTTCGCACCGCTCGCCATCGCCGCGCGCGCGGGCGTGCGCTCCGTGTCGATCGAGCAGATTCACGCGGCCTATTCGATGGGCGCGACGCGCACGCAGGTCGTCGTTCACGTGATTCTCAAGTCGGCGCTGCCCGAGATTTTCACGGGGATGCGCATCGGCATCGGCGTGGGCTGGACGACGCTCGTCGCGGCGGAAATGGTCGCATCGACGCGCGGTCTCGGCTTCATGGTACTGAACGCAGCGGAGTTTCTGGCAAGCGATGTCGTGATCATGGGGATCATCGTCATCGGCTTTTTCGCGCTGTGCTTCGACGTGCTGATGCGGTATCTCGAGAAGGCGATGGTGCCGTGGAAAGGAAGGGTGTGAGGTCAACGCAGCTGGATTGACGACACCATGTCCCCGATCGCGCGGTGCAGCGGTGTCGCACCGAATGCACGCCCGCCGACGCCTTCCTGCACGTCGATACGGCCCGCATTGTGCGCATCGAACAGTTCGATGATGAGCTGCGCGTGCTGATCACTCAGGCCGGCGCGCAAGAGGGTTGGCGCCCATTGATCGCGAGGCAGTGCGCGCGCCTCGACGGGGCGTCCGCTTGCATCCGCGATCGATCGGGCGACATCGTTCGCGCTGACGCGTGCCGGTCCTTCCACGCTCACGATGCGGATCCCCTCGACGCGCGACGCGTCGCTCAGGAGACGCGCCGACACGGCGCCGACATCGCGTGCCGATACAGTGGGAAAGCGCTTGTCGACGGGGTCGTGAAAGCTCGGCAACACGCCGGTCGACAACGCAACCGGCAGAACGCGCAACCAGTTCTGCATGTGCTCGGCGGAGCGCAACAGCGTCAGTTTCGTCGAAACATCGCGCAACGCCGCTTCGAAGTGATGAAACAACAGGGTGATGCCGGTGCCTGCATCGAGCTCGGCGCCATAGTCGGATAACGCCACGACATGCGCATCGCGATGCGCCGCGAGCGCGCGCGTCGTGATGTCGATGGTCGCGCGCATCGTATCGGCCGGACGAGGATCGTTTTGCGGCAGCGGAACGAGCACCTGAACGGCATGCGCGCCGTCGAGCGCACGACTGAGCGTGCGAGCGTCGTGCAGATCGGCCACCGCTATTTCGCAACCCATCTTCGCCAGCGCATCGCCTTGTGCCGCATGGCGCACGACTGCGCGCACCGGATGTGACGCGCGCCGCAATTCCATTGCCGTCGTGTGTCCTGCCTTGCCTGCTGCACCGAGAATGACATGCATCGTTCGACTCCTGTCTGATTCACATGCGCCGAGGGTAAGGCAGTATCGAGAGGGCGTCGCGCATGAACGGATGGCCGTCAGCAGGAACGGATGATTGCGTGCCGAAGCACGTCGATACCGACGCATGCATAATGCGAAAGAACTCCTCCGCGAAGGTGCGAATCGTGAGTGCGATCAATGCCGCAGTGAGTCTTCATGTTGCCGCGCGAACGCGGCTGTACTCCAGCGAACATCTGAACTGGTCCGGCTTCGGAGCGGAACTCGTCGAGATTGCGGCGGGCGTGCATCGCGTGCCGGCGATGGACGAGCATCGCGTGGGCGTGCATGTCGGCGCGCCGGTGACCGCGCATTGCCGTTGCGACGGACGCCGCCTGTCACGCGTTCAGTCGCAGGGCGACGCGGACGTGATTCCGGTGGGTCTCGACGGAGAATGGGCCGACGATGCCGACTGCACCATCCTGCGTATCGGTTTCACCGACGAATTCGCGCGCCGCACGCTGGCGCAGCTCGGAACGCGTGGCGCGAACGCGCGCATCACGCCGCGCTTTCAGTGGCGCGACGCGCGCTTTCAGCACCTCGCGTGGGCGTTGCGGGCGGAACTGGAGGCCGCGCAAGCTTCCGATGCGCTCTATGCGGAAAGTCTCTGCGTCGCCATGATCGTGCGTTCCGCCAACGCCGACGATGCCTTCGACAGCAAGTCATCCGGACCGATGTTGACGCGCCGGCTGGCGATGCGCGTGACCGATTACATCGAAGCCCATCTCGATACCCGTCTGACCCTCGCCGAACTCGCTGAAGTCGCCGGACTCAGCGTGCCGCATTTCAAGGTGCTGTTTCGGACCACGTTCGGCACGCCGGTTCATCGCTATGTCGTGGAGCAGCGCATCGAGCGGGCGAAGCTGCTGCTCATGCAAGGTCGCATGCCTGTCAGCCGCATTGCGCTGGAATGTGGCTTCGCACATGCGAGCCACATGGCGTCCTGGATGAAACGCACGCTCGGGATCACGCCACGCGACATCATTCGTGACGAGGCATTCGACTGACGGCGCAGCGTGTCTCATTCGACCTTGATCCAGACCAGCGTCGAGATGCATTCCTGGCCGGTTACCGGATTTCGGTCAGGCAGCGTCTCGATCGTCAGTTGCGTACCGTCGATGCGAAAACGCCGCACCTGCGTCGTGCCGGTCCACGCCTCGTTCCACGATGCATCGACCGCGTGGCTGACCGTGTCGCCCTGCACGCGATAGGTGCCCGCGTAGGCACTGAACCCGTTGTACAAGTCGATGCGCTCGGCATCGGTCGGCACCAGATCGGCGGGCGCCTTGCGTCCTTGCGCGGCGAAGATGGCGTTCATGCGTCCGTCGGCGCTATAGCTCAGATAGCCGACCGGATGCGCGCCGAAGAGCGCGGTCTTCTCCCCGGTGGCGAGATGTTCGGTGGTGAAGGATCGGAGCGTCCACGTTCCCAACAGCGAACCCGCGTCGTTACCCAGTGTTTCCGACATGGCGTTGTCCTCCTGCGCGATTGACAGGTCGGTCGACGCACCGCTTGGCGGTCCTGCGGCTCGCGAACGGGCGGCGCGTCTTCTATGCTTCATTATCGTCAACGTCGGCGAAAGGAGCACATCATGAGCGACGCCGTACAGCAGGCTTTCACGATCAGGTGCCTGGGGCAGGACGAATGGCCCTTGCTGAAAGCTTTGCGCGTCAGGGCACTCGCTGAAGACCCTCAAAGCTTCTGGGAGACTGCGGACGACGCCCGAACGCGCGACGACGTGTACTGGATGACCTTCACGCGCAAGCTGACGACGCCCGGCGGTTCCCGCATGTTCATGGCCGCCAGCGGCGAATCTGTTGCGGGCTTCGTGTTCGGCGTCAAGAAAGAAGGCGCTGAATATCGCATCGGCGGCCTATGGGTCGATCCGCTCCGGCGCAAACAAGGGCTCGGAAGTCTGCTGGTGCAGGAAGTCGTCAAGTGGGCGAAAGCAGATTCGAATACGGCCGTGATCCAGCTATGGTGCCCGGTTGGATCGACCGTATCGTTTTATGAAAGCAACGGTTTTCGCCCCCTCGACAGACTCCGCACCAACGATGCGGATGGCCGCCAGATCGTCGAGATGGAATGGCGCGCGACCTGAAGGTCAGCTTTGACGACCCCAGAGATCTTCGACCGCGCGGATCGCCAGCAGATAGCCATTCGCGCCAGCTCCGCAGATCACGGCGGTGGCCGCCACCGAGATCGTCGAGTGACGGTACTCTTCGGAGCGCCGGTGGATGTTCGTGATATGCACTTCCACCACCGGCCGGGCGATCAGCTTGACCGCGTCGAGCACCGGAATCCGTCCGAATGAAAAGCCGGCCGGGTTGATGATCAACGCCGCGTCCTGCAGGAATGCTTCCTGGATCCAGTCGATCAACTGGCTTTCGCTGTTGGTCTGACGGAATACGCAATCGAATTCGAGCGTATCGGCGAGCGCGAGGCAGTTCTGTTCGATGTCCTTCAGCGTCGTGCTGCCGTAGAGATGCGGCTCCCGCAAGCCGAGCATGTTCAGGTTGGAGCCATTGAGGATGTAGAGTTTGCGAGTCATGGTTTCAATGTGTAGCGCAGCGTTCGAGGGCGGTGCCTTTGGTTTCCCGGGACATCGCGATCATGAGGAAGGAGAGCAGGTTCAGCGAGCCGCAGACCGCGACGATGGCCCACGGCGAACCGTGAAAGGCATTGAGCAGCGCCACGGCGACGATCGGCATCGGTCCGCCGGTGAGCAGATTGGCGCCCGAGTACGACAATGCGGAACCCGTGTAGCGCGCCTCGGTCGGAAACGATTCGGCGAACCACACCGGCTGAATGCCGCTCTGAAACTGCGTGAAGCCGAGGAAGGCGCCCATCACGGCCGCCGTCATGGCAATCGAGTTGTGATTCAGGATCGGAAAATAGATCAGGCAGCAGATCAGCGTGCAGAAGGAGCCGATCAGGAGCGCGCGTTTGCGTCCGATCCGGTCGCTCAGATAGCCGCCCGCCAGCGCACCGGCGATGGCGCAGACATTGGCGATCATCAGGAGCATGAAGCCCGTCTGCTTCGGTACGCCGAGATTCTTCGTCAGATAGCTGAGCGAGAACACCACGATCAGATAGAACAGCGCAGCCGGGCCACAGAAGAACAGCGTCAGGCGCAGCGCGGTGCGCCAGTGGAACCGGAAGACGATGCCGAGCGGATTGGCCGCGCGTGCGCGCTCGCCATTCTTCTTGAGCGCTTCGAAGGCCGGCGTCTCGCTGACCTTCATGCGGATATAGATGCCCAGCAGCACGAGCACGAAGCTCGCGAGGAACGGGATTCTCCATCCGAACGATTCGAAGTCCTCGAGCGAAAGCAGGCCCGAGAGCGTGAACAAGGCGAGATTGGCGAGGATCTGGCTGAGCGGCGAACAGATGCCGAGCAGGCCGGAATACCATCCACGTCGAGCGGCGGCCGCATGTTCGACCGCCATCAGTTGCGCACCCGTCGATTCCCCGCCGAGCGCGAAACCCTGAACGATGCGCAGCGACACCAGCAGTATCGGCGCGAGGATGCCAACCTGCTGATACGTGGGCAGCAGCCCCATCAGGAATGACGACGCGCCCATCACCGAGACCGTGACCAGCATCAGATTGCGGCGGCCCCAGCGATCGCCGAGCATGCCGCAGATCACCGCGCCGAGCGGGCGTGCGGCCAGTCCGGCCCAGAAGCTCGCCAGCGACGCGAGCAGCGAAGCGGTCGGGTCCAGCGACGGAAAAAACAGCTTCGGAAAGATTGTGGCCGCGACCACGCCGTACAACGCGAAGTCGAACCATTCGAGCGCCGTGCCGACAGTGGCGCCCGCCACCGCGCGACGCGCCATCATGTGAGTCTGTGCGGTCTGTTCGCCCGCCGCGATGTCTGAGTCAGCAAGAACTGACATGGTGTCTCCTCTATGTTCGATATGGTGAAGCGTTCGTTTCCTGCGATGAACAAGTGCTATTGTTTGCGCTGCGAAAGCGGAACGTTCCGCACCGGAACTGCATTTCACATCGTAAAAATATCGGGAAATGTCGCTGAAGAACGGACTGAGAATCCTCGATTTCCTCGCGTCGCAAGGCGAGGGCGCTGGCCTCGTGGCCATTGCGGATGCGCTGTCCTTGCCGCGCAGCACGTGCCATCGCCTGCTTGCGGACCTCGTCGAAGGCGGGTACGTCAGGCAACTGGTCGATCACAGCCGCTACATCCTCACCATGCGCATGACGTCGAACGGGCTGGAATTCCTGAGCCTGACCGGGATCGCAGATATCGCCCAGCCCATCATCGAGCGCGTCGCGGCGCGGACCGGCGAACTCGCGCGGCTGTCGCTGGTGGATGGCGAAGCGATCATCTGGGTGGGGAAGGCGGACGGACAGCGCACAGGCTTTCGTTACGATCCGGACATGGGTCAGGCGGCACGACTTTCATGCACATCGACCGGACACGCATGGCTCATGACGATGACCGACGAACAGGCGGTCGCGCTCGTCCTGAAGCAGGGTTTCGGGCAGCCGAACGAGTTCGGACCCAATGCGCCGACGACACTCAAGGCGCTACTCGGTTTCCTGCACGCGGCGCGTGTGCGTGGCTACGCGATGATCGACGAGGTGTTTGCCCCGCGCATGTCGGCGGTGGCGGCGCCCGTGGTGAGCGGCACGCGTTGCGTCGGCGTCATCAGCCTGGCCGGACCGCGAGTGCGGCTGACCGCCGGGAAGATTCACGAGTACTCGGCACTGTTGCGCGAGGCCGCCAGCGAACTGGCGCAGTTGAGCAATCTGGCCGGGTTTCCGAGCCGGCCGCCGCTCGGGAAGGGCTGAGCCGGACGCGGAACGGAAGCGGTCGTCGCGTGGCTCATATTCCCTTCGACGCGTTGATCTTCATCTCGCCGCCCGGGCACTCAACGTATCGACTATCTTGCCGCGCAGCCAGTTGCTGGCCTGGTCCTGTTCATTGCTGCGATGCCAGTACAGATGCCACTCCAGCTTCGGCAGCTCGAATGGCAGTTCGAGAATGCGCGCCTCGTGGCGTTGCAGAAGCTGGATGGGCGCGGTGAGCGCGAGGTTGGTGCGCAGGGCGACGAGCGGTGCGACCATGTAGTGCTGCACCCGCATCCGTATGCGCCGCTGCTCGCCGAGCTTCTTCAGTTCCGCGTCGACGAGGCCGCTTCCCTGACGCCGGCTCGACACCTGGATATGGCCGAGCGCCAGATAGTCCTCGATGCTCAGCGTGTCGCCCGTGAACGGATGATCGTGGCGCAGCATGCAGGCGTAGCGGTCGCTGCCCAAGGGCGTCTGATGCAGTTGCGGATCGTCGATGAGCGGCACGTCGATCGCGAAGTCGATCTTGCCGGTGGCCAATGCGGCAGCGACTTCGCTGCGCGGGGTGAAATAGCATTCGATGCTCATGCCCGGCGCCTGCTGTTGAAGCACTTCGCCGATCGCGGGTAGCAGAATCGCCTCGGTCAGATCCGGCATGCTCAGGCGAAACGTGCGCTCGGACGCGGCAGGGACGAACACATCGCCTTCGGTCGCGCTTGCTTCGAGCAACTGCAATGCCTCACGCACGCGTCCTATGATGTTCTCCGTGAACGGCGTGGGCACCATGCCGGAAGGCGTGCTCACGAAGAGCGGATCGCCGAACGCCTTGCGCATGCGCGCGAGTGCATTGCTGACCGCGGGCTGGGTGATGAAAAGCGCCTCGGACGCCCGGGTCAGATTGCGCTTTTCGTAGATCGATTCGAATACGACGAACAGGTTCAGATCCAGCTTCGGTGGACGCATCTCACAGTCTCCGTTTGCCCGCCATGATAAGCGAGAGCCACCGACACGATGCGTCCACCGGATGCTCGACGCCTCAGTTGCGCGACGGAGTATTCAGGTATGCCGCTATCGAGCTGAGTCTTTCCTTGCCTTGCGCGATTTCCATTCGTGCGATGGCCTGGAGGTGGACTTCGTCGGGACCATCCGCAAAACGCAAGGCACGAGCCCAGGTCCAGTGATCGGCGAGCGGCGTGTCCGGGCTCAGCCCCATTGCGCCGAAAATCTGCATCGCACGGTCGCATACCGCGGCGTAGACCTGCGGGACCAGTGCCTTGATCATCGAGATTTCTTTACGCGCTGCCTTCGCGCCGACCTCGTCGAGCAGCCACGCCGCCTTCAGCACGAAAAGGCGGGCCTGGTCGATCTCGATACGCGATTTCGCAATCCACTCGCCGATGGCGCCGTGTTGATGCAGATACTTGCCGAACGCCTTGCGCTCCTGGGCGCGCTCGACCATCAGTTCCAGCGCGAGCTCGGCGGCGCCGATCGAGCGCATGCAGTGGTGAATACGCCCCGGTCCGAGCCGTGCCTGGGCGAGCGCAAAGCCGCTGCCTTCTTCGCCGAGCAGGTTCGACGCGGGCACGCGGACGTTCGTGAACGTGATCTCGCAATGCCCCTCCGGCGAAACGTGATTCATCACCTTGATGTTGCGCACGATCGTCACGCCCGGTGTGTTGGCGGGCACAAGAATCATGCTTTGCTGGCGATGGCTTTCCGCGTCCGGATCAGTCTTCCCCATGACGATGAAAAGCTTGCAGTTCGGATGGGCCGCATTCGTGATGAACCATTTGCGCCCATCGATCACGTAGTCGTCGCCGTCGCGCCGAATGGACGTGGTGATGTTCGTCGCGTCGGAGGAGGACACGTCTGGCTCGGTCATCGCGAAGGCCGAACGGATTTGCCCTTCCAGCAGTGGCACGAGCCAGGCCTCGCGCTGCGCGGGCGTGGCGAACATATGCAGCAGTTCCATATTGCCGGTATCGGGCGCATTGCAATTGAAAACCTCGGACGCCCACGAGACGCGTCCCATGAGTTCGGCAAGCGGCGCGTATTCGAGGTTCGTGAGGCGTGTGCCGGGCTCGCCTTCCTTGAGATGCGGCAGGAAGAGATTCCACAGGCCTTCGGCTTTCGCCATGGCTTTGAGATCTTCCATGAACGACACGGGGTATCGGCCCGCATGCACTTCCTCGAGCCACTGCCGTTGACGCGGCACTATATGCTCGTCCATGAAACCGCGCACGCGGCGCAACAGGTCTTCGACCTTGGGGCTATTGGCAAAATTCATGATGGGTTCCTTTTGTGCGGTCGACTAGATGGTCAGCCCGCCATCGACGACGATGCATTCGCCGTGCGTGTAACTGGCCGCGTCGGACACGAGATAAAGCACGGTGCCGGCCATTTCCTGCGGCTCACCGTGGCGATGCAGCGGAATCTCGTTGATGAGGCGGTCGTAGATCTGCGGGTTGTCGAACAGCGCGCCGGCGAACTTCGTCTTCGTGATACCGGGCAGCAATGCGTTGACGCGAATGCCCAGCGGTCCGCATTCCCTGGCGAACGCCTTCGTCATGTGAGCCACCGCGGCCTTCGAGATCGAGTAGACGCCCTGCATGTCGCCGGGTTGCAGCGCATTGACCGAGGCGACATTGACGATGGCGCCGCGCCCCTGCTTCTTCATGAGCTTTCCGGCTTCGACCGACATGAAGAAATATCCGCGGATGTTGACCTCGACGGTCTTGTTGTAGGCGGCGAGGTCCGTATCCAGGATGTGGCCGAAGTACGGATTCGTGGCCGCGTTGTTGATGAGAATGTCGAGCCGGCCGTGCTGCTCGCGGATATGAGCGAACGCGGCGGCGATGTCCTCCATGCGGCCGACATGGCAGGCGAGCGACTCGGCGCTGCCGCCCGCCGCGCGGATGCTTGCCGCGACCGTCTCGCAGTCTTCGAGCTTGCGGCTCGACACGATCACGTGGGCGCCCTGTTCGGCGAGCAGCCTCGCGATGGCTTCGCCGATGCCGCGGCTTGCGCCCGTCACGAGCGCAATCCGGCCCGTGAGATCAAAGAGATTCGTGCTCAATGTCGTTTCCTTGGTTGGGTTTGAATTGCGTCGTGCGCGTGATGCACGTCGTGCTTTAAGCGATCAGTTCCACGGCGAGACTGGCGAGAGGCTCGACCATCGCGCCCACGTTCAGCGCGCTCGCGTTCGAAGCGTTGCCCTGCAGGGCGCGGGCCTTCACGCCCTGGGCAATCGAGGCCAGGCGGAAGAAGCTGAATGCGAGATAGAAGTTCCAGTTGGCGATACCGGGCAGGCCGCGCAATTCGCAATACTGCGCAACCATTTCCTCCTCTTCAGGAATGCCAAGCGCCGACCGGTCCTGTTCGCGTAGCCCCGTGATATGGCCCGTCGACGGCAGGCGCAGGCACATGGAGAAGTACGCGAGATCCGCAAGTGGATTGCCGAGCGTCGACAGTTCCCAGTCGAGCACCGCGCGCACGCGAGGCGCGTCGGTGGCGAAGATGAGGTTGTCGATGCGGAAGTCGCCGTGCACGAGCGAAGGGCGCTGCGAGTCGGCGGGGCAATGTGCCGGCAGCCATTCGATGAGCGCTTCCATCGGCCCGATCCGTTCGGTTTCGGCGGCCCGGTACTGCCGCGTCCAGCGTTCGGTCTGACGCTGGAAATAGTTGCCGGCGCGGCCGTAGTCGGAGAGGCCTGCCGTGTCGACGTCGACATCGTGGAGCGTCGCGAGCGTCGCTACGATTGACGCGTAGTAATCGCGCCGTGCGTCGCGGTCGACCTCCGGCAGGGCCGGGTTCCAGAAGATGCGCCCTTCTTCGTAGCTCATCAGATAGAACATGCTTCCAATGACTTCCCGGTCTTCGCACAGATGCCATGCACGCGCGACGGGAACCTGCGTCGGGCCGAGCGCGCTCAGCACGCGGAATTCGCGATCGACGGCATGGGCGGACTTGAGCAACGGCCCGGGCGGCTGACGGCGCAGCACGTAGCGGCCGCCGGGCGTGTGGAGCAGGAACGTCGGGTTGGACTGACCGCCCGCGAACTTCGTCGCCTGCACGGGGCCATCAAAGCCGGGGACGTGCTGCTGCAGATAGCGGGTGAGCCGATCTACGTCGAGGGTGGGGCTGGTTGATTCGCTCGTCATATCTTTTGCTGCCTGGCTGATGGGTCTCGTGGGCGGACTTAACCGTACGTCTGAAACGCGTGACGTTCCGGATCGTCGAGGTGCGAAATGGCATTGAAGCTCGACAGTTGAAACGCTTCGCGGTTGAAGAAGCAGTGGGTGACGCTGCTGTTGCGGATCTGCATGTTGAGCGCGATGCCGGCCGCGGCCGGCGCATGCAACGCCTGCTGTATCAGCGCCGCGATCACGCCGCCCGAGGTGACGGCCAGTACGCGTCGCGCGCCCCCTTGCTGAACGGCCGAGCGCGCTGCGGCGACGCGCTGCTGAAAGGCGGTCCACGTCTCGGGCACGCGTTCGTCGAGTTTGCCTTCGGCCCACAGTTGCAGGACCTGGCGCAAGGCCTTGAAGAACGCGTGGGGATCGCCCGCTACGGCTTCGGCGAGGTGCCGATGTTCAGCGCCCAGCGCGCGAAACAGCGCGTGGAAATCGTACTCATCCAGTTCAGGAAGAACTTCGCATTCGACGGGAAGCTCAGGCAGCGTGCGACGGATCGCGTCGAGTGTCTGCGCATGGCGCTGCAGCGTGCCTGTCACGACGCGATCGAAGCGCACGCCGTTTCGTGCGAAATGCTCGGCTAGCCAGACGCATTGCTGCACGCCCTTTTCCGAAAGCCGGTCGTAGTTATCGGAGCCAAGCGACGCCTGACCGTGTCGCACAAGGTAGAGTTCGGCCATCGCAGACTTCGCCCGTGAAGAAGATAGGCGCAGCTTATCGACGCCGGACGCATTGACGAAGTTTATTTAGCTTATACGCCGACATTCACGGTCGTGATGGTAGGGGCCGTGTGTTAGTCGAACGCGGAGACGATGCTATCGATCATTGCTGCGACACGCGCGGTATGCCGAAGATCCTGATGCGTGACGAGCCAGATTTCGTAGACTGCCCCGCGTGCGGGTGCCGGCCATACCTGCACAAGGCCGTCGTGTTCAGCCAGATGTATCGGCAGTTCTCCGATGCCGATGCCGGCCTTTACCGCGGTACGCAGCATGAGGCTGGAATTGAAGGTCGATACGATGCGCCCCGCATTGATCGCTTCGCCGGCAAGCGTGGGTGATCGATTGCCGGTCCAGTTTCCCTGATAGACGACAAGATCGTGACCGGCGAATGCCGAGCCGGCGACGGGCCTGCCATGCTGCTCGAGATAAGCATGGGATGCAAAGAGCGCCATCGGCCAGCGAGCCAGACGCCGCGCGACCAGATCGGGATTGTCCGGCCTGACTGAGCGCACCGCGATGTCGGCTTCGCGCTTTGCCAGATTCAGCATGCGCGTCGATGTGTCGAGCAGGATGCGCACTTCGGGATGCGCAGCGTGCAAGCGTTCGATAGCGGGCAGCAGGAATTCGAGTGCGATCGAGTCGGTGCTGGTGACGCGTACGTCTCCCGCAAGCCGTGTATCGGTACCTTGTGTCCGTCTGACGAGTTCGTGTGCGGAGTGTTCCATTTTCTCCGCCGATCTCAGTGCGGCCTCGCCTGCGGCTGTCAACGCGTAACCCTCGGAGGTGCGCAGGAAGAGCGTTGCACGTAGGGCGTGCTCCAGTGCCGCAATTCTTCGGCCGACGGTCGCCTGATCAAGATTGAGCGTTCTGGCCGCGCCACGAAGCGTTTTTTCCCGCTCCACTGCAAGAAACACTCGCGCATCGTCCCAGTTCATTGTGACGCCCTCCTGATGCAAATTTGCATCTGACAGCGTGAATAATGCTGCACATATTCATCAGAGTCGAGGCCTATACTCAACGCGTTCCTGGGGCTCGCCGTTCAATGATTTGCGCGGATCAACCGGGCCTCATCCATGCAAAGGAGTGTTAGCCATGTGTGCTTCAACGTATCGCGTGCCGTCGACCATGACGGCCATTGAGATCAAACAGCCCGGCGGTCCCGAGGTCCTGGTGCCGACCACGCGCCCAGTGTCGATGCCAGCCGCCGATCAGGTTCTGATCCTTATCCACGCGGCTGCAGTGAACGGCCCGGACGTTTTCCAGCGCAAAGGGCTGTATGATCCGCCTCCCGGTGCTTCCGACATTCCGGGGCTGGAAGTGGCGGGTCAGGTGGTCGCGGTTGGCTCTGACGTGTCCGGATTCCGTTTCGGCGATCTGGTGTGTGCGCTGATTCCCGGCGGGGGTTACGCGGAATATGCAGTTGCGCACGCCTGCAACACGATGCATATCCCCAAGGGCCTGACGTTGGTGGAAGCGGGGGCCGTGCCCGAAACGTTCATGACGGTATGGTTGAACCTGTTTCAGCGCGGCAAGCTCGTTGCCGGCGAAACAGTGTTGATCCACGGCGGCGCGTCGGGTATCGGGACCACGGCGACCATGCTGGCGAAGGCATTCGGCGCCGCGAAAATCATCACGACGGTGGGCTCGAAGACGCATCAGGAAGCCAGCCTTGCGCTAGGCGCAGATCTCGCGGTGGATTATCGCGCGGACGATTTCGTCGTCGAAGCGAAGCGGCTTACCGATGGACGGGGCGTCGACGTGATCCTCGACATCATCGCCGGCGATTACGTGGCCAGGAACTATGACGCAGCGGCGATGGACGGGCGGATCCTCCAGGTCGGCGTGATCAAGGGGCCGGCGAAAGACCTCAACATCGTGCCGATGTTGACGAAACGTCTCACGCATATGGGCTCGACATTGCGATCGCGCACATCTGCGGACAAGGCGGCGATCATCAATGAACTGGAGCGCGAGGTATGGCCGCATATCGAAAGCGGCGAGATCAAGCCGGTTGTCTACAAGACGTTCGCGCTCGCGGACGCTCGCGGCGCGCACGAGCTGATCGATTCCGGCACGCACTTTGGAAAGATTGTCCTTACGACGGGTGCCGGTCTCATTGACTGATGGTTCGCGAAAGGTGTTCGATTCGCGGTCTCGATAAGATAAAGATAGCGAATCTGTCAGACGCCATTAAACGCCGCCGTCGGGTTCCGGTTCACTTCACCGGCAGATGATCGAAAGAGCCTTACTCGGTCTGGGAGATGCTCTTTGTTCTGTGCTGCTCGCCCGCTAGTGCCCGGCGAGCGTGCCGGCCTATCTGCCGAGTTGGCGCCGCACATCCAGGTCGAAGAGCCTTCCCCATGCATAATCCACTTCGTCCGGACGCATCCGGAAGACACCTGCGCCGGGTGTAAACGTCAGTTCACCGAAATAGATATTCCCGTTCGTTTCATAAAGATCGACGCGCACGTATTCGAATTCACTCGCCAACGCACTCGCAATTGAAATCAGGGAATCCAGGTTCTCGGGCGGAGGCGCTGGCTGCTCGCTGCGCGGATAATGACCGAGCCAGATATCCTGAATCTTCCAGCTAGCATCGTACGTATCGCCACGCGGGTGTTCGCCGAATCGGTCCGAAATGACCGAGATAAAGATGGTCTGCTCACCCGATGGCCGGTTAAAGACGTGAACCTTGAGATCGGCGGGAACCTTCCCGTCTTTGTCTAGCAGAAGGCTCTCGAAAAAAATGCGCGGTTCGATGGTGCGATAGTGGCGTTCGCGAGCCACTCTATAGAAGGGTGTCGATAGCCATTGCTTGGATAATGCCGCAAGCTTTTGGAAGGGCACGTCCTTCTTGTCCTTGACAACCTCGACGAAGCCGCTGCCGTGGTTTGCCTTCATGACGAACGCAGACGGCAGGCTGTCGTAGACGTCTTCCGAGAAATCGTCCGGATTCGAAACCAGAGGAATCAGATGTTTTGGACCCACCTTTCGCGCTACGTAATCGCGGACTTTCAGTTTGTCCGTGAGATCGATATAGCGAGGATCGGGATACAGACACCGATGCAGAATCTTTTCGTTAAAAGTCTCGGGATTCCTCATGTTAGGGAATCGTCCGACCTTATGAAGATGCGCGATTCTCAGGAATACAGAATCCGGCAAGCATGCTTTTGCACCACCGATGAGCGTTTTTGCGAGCAGCATCCGGAAGCCTCGGAAGACGTACAGTCATGTGGATCTGCATTCTGACGACTGTTTCACTGGCGACGTTCATCGAGCATCTTTGCGAAAGACAGACAAATCAACTGTGCGGTCACGCACATTCCGGCCTTTCAAAATCCGCAAGCCATGCTACCCCTAGTCAGTGTGCTTCGCCGCGACCACGAACAGTAATGGAAGTATCGTCTTGTGTAGCGAGGCTACGGTTCTCAGAAGGCTCGTGCGCGGTGCTCGGCGTCCAGCTACCGGACGACGTCATTCCGGGCTTCACCGGCGGCGGAATACTTTTTGGTTTTTCGACGTAAGGAACCGGAACCGCCGCCTTCTTCTGAGCGGGTATGGCCGCGCGCTGAGGCGTGCCGGTACGCGCATGTGTCTTGTCATTCTTCGCAGCGCGTCGAACCGGTTGCGGCTCTGGCTTCCCGCGCACCGACTTGGTAGTCGCACGCGCATGAGCATCTGACGAATGACCGCGCGTGTTGGTCGAATGGCTCGCTACCGGTCGGCTGGCGACGCTGACCTTGTTTCGGGCTGCGCGGTCCACAGTTTGAAGGGGCACCGCGCCGGTCTCCGAATTTGCTTTGCTCGCCAACAACTCACCTTGAATTGCTGCTGGCTTGTCGCACCAGGGCGTGTCGGATAGAGAGGTTGGCCCCGTTACCACAATGCATGGCAGAGCGTGTGGCGCAAGACCGCTGAAAGCAACGGGCTTGATCAGGCGCGTTGTTGCGAGAAAGCCATCCTGGGCAAGCGGTTTGGCGTCTTCATGCGCCACGACAGGCGTTTTCTTTATGACCTCCACTCGCGCTGTGGGAGCGACAGGTGCGGCGAGTCCGCGAACAGTGCCGCCCGAACTCACCACATCCGTTTTCGACTGTCCGGCACTTTGGTATGAAGCGGTGCGAATCCAGGAGTAAGCGCCGAGCACGAAGCACACGCCAACAGCGAGCACCATCACTAACCGGCTTTGCCTAAGTCGGGTCGGCGGCGGTGATGCTAACGCCTTCACACCTGGTTCATGCCCGTCCTGTCCAGCAGGACGGGCATCCTTCACGTGCAACGATGCGGCCCGCAGCATGGCCTGCGCGCTATCGTCGATCCCGACATCGAGGAGCGATGCATGTCCGCGTGTCAGCACGGCCCCATGGCGGTCGGCGCCGCAATAGGGACATAAGATGTCATCAGCTTGCGATACGGTTTCGCAGCGAGGACAAACGACGGAGTAAAGCGACCGCAACTCTTCTCGTTGGTCCATGGTCACATTTCGAATTGAGCATGCGATCGGGTCAGAACGCCGAGTGACGTTAGCATATCCATATGCCTTTAGATAGACGAGAAAACTCGTCACGCTGATTCGACCGTCACCCGCCACACCGTCGCTCAAGTGCTCCCTACGTTATTACATCAGACTAATCATCGCGGCATTCCGCGCGAACTTGCGTAGAGTTTCGCCGCAAATATTCATGGTAGTAGGCCGAAGTATTCCGTATCGTCTAGTAGGCTATTCGCGGGCGCACACGTTATTTATTCCGAAGTACCATGCTGTTTCCCTTAATGAGGCCATCACATGCGCCGAGCCGTTATTCTCAGTCTCGCGTCATTGACTGACAATGATGAAGGGGAAACCGTACTGCCGGCCGAGTTAAAGACTGACCGGGGGGCAGTTGTCGATCGCATCATTCTCTCGACGAAACGCCCGACGACTGTGCTGGTTCCAGACGAGCCTCGCTTTTCCGGCATATCGTTCGTGGACGTCGAACTTGCCATGCGCCATGGACCCAGGATCACGCGCCGCATCCCATTGGTCGGACGATTCGATCAGCACACAATCGATCTGGTTCCTGCGGGCATTCCTGACTGGCTCGTGTGGGCCGCCGCCGAAGTGAATTTGCACACGCTGGCTTCGTTCAGCGAGACCTCCGCGTATCACATATCGGGCCGACTATGGGTCCGCCGATTGGGCGCGTGGCGTCCCGTCAATCTTGTGATCGATGAGGAAGAATCGAGTGACTACGCGAAGCAGTTCGAACTGACAACGCGTGAACCGTCGGTTCTGCAAATCGGCGGCCCGGCGCTCCCGTCGCGTCTCGTATCGCTCCCGGAGGGCCGCGTGAAGGTGCTCCTCAAGGCCAACGCGACGAACCATGCGAAAGGCGACCCGTTGAGTGTCGTCGTCTCGCGTGTGACAGCGGGACCGCGCAACACCTTGCTGTCCCTGCTTTCGATGAATCACTCGATGTACGCCGCGAGCGTCGCGAAGGAACTGGGCAGCGGGTTCGACTGGGAAGGCGTAGGCGATGACCCGTTGAGCGGATGCACGCTGGGCTACGCCGCCATGCGGCTTCACGCGCTCGATCGATTCACGCTCTCGGACGCCCGAAGTCTTTTCGAGTTGGCGCGCGGATCATCCGATGCCGCTATCGTGTTCGCGGCCCGTGAGCTGGCGGAGGACGTTCCCGATCTTTCACGGGTGATTCGCCTGCTCGACGTAGGCATCGGACGTGGAGTGCCCGTGCTTGCGCAATCGCTGGCCGCTGCGACCGCTGCGTTCGATACCTTGCGGCGCCGCCCGGACCAGATGAACCAGAAGCTCCTCGCGACGCTGACCGACAAAGCACGAGAATATACCCAGGCAAAGGCCGGTGAGGGCCCATTCCTAAGCTTTTACGGAAAGGCCCCGCATATCCCCGACCGTCAGAAGGTAGATCAAGGGTGTGATCACCCCGCGATCCGCAACCTCGGGACTGCGGTTGCATCCATCGCATCCGGGTTCAGACCGGTGGCCGCTACTGTGCTCATACATACCGAAAGGAGCATGGGGCAGCCGCAACACGCTGGTCTCGATGCCGTGGGCTAGTCCTTAGAATACCTTACGCACGTGCCGTCGTCGGGGAACTTGACCAGCGCTATAAGGTCGACATCGTTAAGCACCGATGCTCTCGCTCGGTGATCTATTTCTGCAGCTTTCAGTTGCCTCATTCTTCAGATGTTTATTCGACTTCGGAAACCACTGCGTTCCGGGGAGCTCGATGCCGTGAAAACGAGGTGTGCTGTCGTTGTCACGGAGTCCATTTAATATCGTTTCGATCTCAAGCTCGTCGAATAAAGCGTCTATGGATAGACAGAAAATAGCGGCGGCCGCTTTCGGCCACGAGACCAGATGAAGATTTGAAAAGCGGAAGATTAGTACTTACGACCGTTCGTTTTCATCGCCACAAGATCCATAGTTTTCCGAATTTCGCTACGAGCCAAAGTATGTAAGTCATTGGAAGCGCAGCCAGGCATTTCCTTTTTTTTGAATGTGGGCTGCCGCACGTACAGCAACCTGGCTAGGCTAGAAGGTAAGCGCAAGTGCAATTTTGCTGCTGTGCCGCAGTTCGCTGGCAGCGAGTCATCTGTCTGATGTTTCGTCATACCGATTGTGCGAATGCTCTGACAAAACCTGCTTGGGGCGCCTTGCCCGAAGTCTTTCAGTTTGCGATGCATCGCCATTATGGTTGGATCGAAGTGCGATCCATAAGGGAAACCGCTGATGAACACGCCGATTCTTGGGATCGATCCGGTCGCTCCGCGTACACGCGTTGACACGTTTTCTGCCAGAGACTTCTGGAAGCTGATCATCGATAACGTCTGGCTGATGATCATCATCGTCATGGTGGTGACAGGCGCGGCGACGCTCTACGCGTTCCTTGCTACGCCGATTTATTCGTCGGATGCGCTCATCAAGGTCGACTATCCGAATCCCAACGCTTTCGGCTTTAACACGCAGACGCAGCAGCAGGTAGTTCCGTCGACCCTGCCGACCGATGCGGAGATGCAGATCATTCAGAGCCGTGCAGTGCTTCTGCCGGTCATCAAGAAATATCATCAGGATCAGGCCGTAACGCCCCTTCAGGTGCCGGTGCTCGGACGGATTACAGAGCTGTTCTCGACACCGGGTCAGCCGATGGCGCCCATTCTCGGCCTTACGTCGTTTGCGTGGGGCGGTGAGGTCACGGATGTGAGGACGCTGGAGGTGCCCCCACGTCTGGAAAACAAGAAGCTCCTTCTGCGCGTGCTACCTCAAGGCGCTTACGAGCTCAGCGATCCCGACGGCAATCCGATTCTGCATGGCGCCGTCGGTCAACTGGCCAGTGCGGACGGCACCTCGATTCTGGTCGACAAGCTGGTTGCACGGCCCGGCACTGAATTCAAGCTCGTGCGCTACAGCGAGTATCAGGCGGTCACGCGTTTCCGTCAGAACGTGAAGGTGATGGAATCGACGAAGGACTCCGGTGTCGTGCAGATCGTCTATGAAAACGACGATCCCCGGCTTGCGCAGGAGATCACGGACGCCATTGCACAGACCTATATCGCGGCGCACGTGGATCAACATCGCGAAGAAGCCAGCGTCACGCGCAACTTCATCATCGGCGAACTTCCGCGTCTCGAGCATGAGCTGCAACGTTCCGAAAGCGAATTGACCAACTACCGCACGTCTGCCAATTCGATGCAACCGGGCGCCGAGGCGTCGTCGTATCTTCAGGGCAGTATCGACATCGAACGGCAAATTGCCACGCTGACCATGCAGCGCACTCAGGCGGCAAGCCGCTTCGCGCCGGGCACACGCGAAGTGCGCACCTTCGACGAACAAATCGCCACGCTCAACGCGCAGAAACAGGCATTCGACAAGCGTTTCGGGCAGCTTCCGGCTTCCGAGCGCAAGTTGATGGACCTCACGCGCGACGCGAAGGTCGCCGAAGACATCTATGTCGCCATGCGTGAAAAGGCGAGCGAGCTTGCGGTCACGCGCGCGGGCACCATCGGCAACGTGCATCTTGTCGATTCGGCTATTTATCCAACCGACCCGTCCAAGCCCAAGCGCGTGCTCATCATGGCGGGCGGTGCTGCCGGCGGCGTGATCCTGAGCATTCTGTTTGTGTTCTTCCGCGATCAGCTTTCGCGCAGCGTGAAGACTCCGCACTCGGTCGAACGCAGTCTGAGCCTGCCGGTGTTCGGCGCAGTCAGCTTCAGCCCGAGTCAGGCGCGTCTGGATCGCACGTCGAGGCTCTCGCTTTTGCCCGGCAGGCGTCGTCTGCCTTTCCTTACCAGCGATGCCTCGCCCCGCGTACTGAGCGACCAGTCCGAAGCGGTGTTGCGTACTGACGGAAGCCACGCGCTCTCGGCGCTCGGCAATCACGACATGGCCGTGGAAGCGTTGCGCGCGGTGCATGCATCGCTCATGCTCGATATCGCGCCGGCGCCGAACAACGTGCTGGCGGTGGTGGGCGCGACGCCGGGCACAGGTAAGACGTTCGTTGCGTCGAATCTGGCCGTGCTGCATGCGCAAACCGGCAAGCGCACACTCCTGATCGACGGCGACCTGAGACGCGGTCGCATCGCTTCGATCTTCGGACAGAACGGCGGCAATGGTTTCTCGGAAGTGCTCGCGAGTAAGGCGCAGGTCGAACAGGCGATCCGCGAAAGCGATGTGCCGGGCCTGTCGCTGATGACGGCGGGTCGCTTCCCGGCCAATCCGTCGAAGATGCTGTCGACGCCGCGCCTCACGCTGATCCTCGACTACCTGCAAGAGCAGTTCGACCTCGTCATCATCGATACGCCTGCGGTCCTCGCCGTCAGCGATGCCAATCTCATTGCGGCAAACGCCGGGTCGTCGGTGATCGTGGTGCGTCCGAGCGCGCAAAGCGAAGACGAACTGGAGGAAGCCATCAAGCGACTCGACCTGACGGGCGCGCGCATTGCTGGTGTGATTTTCAACGCGGTTCCCCGGCGGCGCAGTGAAAAGCGCACGTATGCATACGCGAGCATGTACGCGTCAAACCTTGCTACGGAAGAGGAATAGGCGCGCCGTTCCTGTTGCAAACGACAGCGAATCGATGCCTGTCCCGGCGTGCGGCCTCGTGCTACGGGTCCGCCGTCGCCAACAGTAGTTCCATGTCCGCGCCGTGCATATGTACGGCGAGCGCGGTCCTTTCGAATTGCCCTTTATCCGACATCGTTCTGCTTGCGCCGAACCTGCATCGACGTTGCCCGGCATTTGTATTCATGAGGAAAATGGCTGATGAACACACCAGTTCTTGGGATCGATCCAGTGCCCGCACGAACGCGGGACGACACGTTTTCCGCCGGTGCTTTCTGGAAGCTGATTGTCGATGATGTGTGGCTCGTGATCGCGATCATGGTCCTGGTGACGGGCGTCGCGGCGCTTTATGCGTTCGTCGCTACGCCCGTCTATTCGTCGGACGCGCTCATCAAGGTCGACTATCCGAATCCCAATGCTTTCGGCGTGAACGCACAGGCGCAACAGCAAGCGGTTCCGTCGACTTTGCCGACCGATGCGGAGATGCAGATCATTCAGAGCCGTGCAGTGCTTCTGCCAGTCATCAAGAAATATCATCAGGATCTGTCCGTTACGCCCCGTCAGGTTCCGTTGCTCGGACGTATTTCGGAGTTGTTCGCTACGCCGGGTCAACTCACGGCGCCTTTTCTCGGTCTTTCGTCATTTGCATGGGGCGGAGAAGTGGCGAACCTGAGCACGCTGGACGTGCCGCCGCGCCTTGAAAACAAGAAGCTCGTTTTGCGCGTGCTGCCTCAAGGCGCTTACGAGCTCAGCGATCCCGACGGCAATCCGATTCTGCATGGCGCCGCCGGCCGGTTGACCAGTGCTGACGGCACCTCGATTCTGGTCGACAAGCTGGTTGCGCGGCCGGGCGCCGAATTCAAGGTCGTGCGCTACAGCGAGTACCAGGCCGTCACGCGCTTTCTGAAGAACCTGAAAGTAATGGAGTCGATGAAAGACTCGGGTATCGTGCAGATCGTCTATGAGAACGACGATCCCAGGCTTGCACAGGAGATCACGAACGCCATCGCGCAGACGTATATTGCGGCGCATGTGGATCAGCATCGCGAAGAAGCCAGCGTCACGCGCAACTTCATCATCGGCGAGCTTCCGCGCCTCGAGAATGAATTGCAGCGCACCGAGAGCGAGTTGAGCAGCTACCGTACATCCGCTAATTCGATGCAACCGGGCGCCGAGGCGTCGTCTTATCTTCAGGGCAGTATCGACATTCAGCGGCAGATTGCCACGCTGACCATGGAACGCAGTCAGGCGGCGAGCCGCTTCGCACCGGGCACGCGCGAAGTGCGCACCATCGACGAACAACTCTCCACGCTCAACGCGCAGAAGCAGACATTCGACAAGCGCTTCGGGCAGCTCCCGGTGTCGCAGCGCAAGCTGATGGACCTCACGCGCGATGCGAAGGTGGCCGAGGACGTCTATGTCGCCATGCGTGAAAAGGCGAGCGAGCTTGCGGTCACGCGCGCGGGTACCATCGGCAACGTGCATCTTGTCGATTCGGCTATCTATCCAACCGATCCGTCGAAGCCCAAGCGCATGCTCATCATGGGCGGAGGCGCCGCGGGCGGCCTGATCATCGGCATCCTGTTTGTATTCTTCCGTGACCAGCTCTCGCGCAGCGTCAAGAGCCCGCATTCGGTCGAGCGCCAGTTAAGCCTGCCCGTGTTCGGCGCAGTGAATTTCAGCCCGATACAGGCGCGTCTCGACCGCGCATCGAAACCATCGCTCCTGACCGGCAAGCGTCGTCTGCCGTTCGTTACCAACGAGGGGTCCCCCCATCTGCTGAACGACGATTCCGAAGCGGTGTCGAGCGTTGACGGAAGCCACGCGCTCTCGGCGCTCGGCAATCACGACATGGCCGTGGAAGCATTGCGCGCGGTGCATGCGTCGCTCATGCTCGACATCGCGCCGGCGCCGAACAAAGTGCTTGCGGTGGTGGGTGCGACGCCGGGCACGGGGAAGACGTTCGTCGCGTCGAACCTGGCCGTGCTGCATGCGCAAACCGGCAAGCGCACACTGCTGATCGACGGCGACCTGAGACGCGGGCGCATCGCTTCGATCTTTGGACAGAACGGCGGCAACGGCTTTTCGGAAGTGCTCGCGAGCAAGGTGCACGTCGATCATGCAATCCGTCATGTCGATGTGCCGGGCCTGTCGCTGATCACGGCGGGCCGCTTCCCGGCCAATCCGTCGAAGATGCTTTCGACGCCGCGTCTCACGCTGATCCTCGACTATCTGCAACAGCAGTTCGACCTCGTCATCATCGATACACCGGCAGTGCTCGCCGTCAGCGATGCCAACCTCATCGCGGC
>LRBF01000086.1 GCA_001580565.1 Caballeronia megalochromosomata
AAGAGAGCACCACAGGGAGGACAATCATGCTTGTCACATTCCAATCAAAAGCAGCGCCTGATGTCGTCATGTTGCGCGACCTGGCGGGTTACCTTCTCGGCGCGATCGGCAAACGGCTCGGCGAAAGGGGGGTCATCGTGCACGACGAAATGCCTGTAGCGATCGCCCGCCTTGAAGCTACCCTCGACGATGACGCGAAGACCGCTGAAGAACACGGCGCGAATTTTCATATGGCGACTGCAGACAGTCCGCCGCGTACCACTACGGGCCTGCGCCAGCGTGCACTTCCATTCCTCGATATGTTGCGGCAGGCCCAGCGACAAGACGAAGACATTTTGTGGGGACTGTAGCCACGTTCGAGAAGATGCGATCGGCTTCACAGGTCAGAGAGTGTGCTTTGGAAGGGCAGGTGGCCGCTTGAGCGGTCGACTCGCTCCGAGCTGTCTCCGTCAAGCGAGGAGACTCTTGCACCTGTTCGTATATGACGCGCGCGCGGCAGAGAGGGTTAATTTCTGCGCATCGCGAGGATCTTTGCGGGCGGTCGGGCAGCTTGCGCAAGCAAGCACGTCTGTATGGCGAGCGCTTCGTGATTCGGGCATTATCGATCAGCGCGGTTTGCTGTTGGGCGTTCGTTTCGTCGGCCTGATTTGGACCGGATCATGATGCGCTGGCCGTGCTTCGCCCAGCACTTCGACGATGCGATCTTGCGATTCATTTCATGGACGTCGCGGAGGGCATAGACGGTACTCGTCTGTCACGGCCGCAGCGTTTTCGCGCTCAAGCGCATCAGCGTCGCCGAGAAGCTCTTTGAATACCAGAGCGCGTGCCTAAATGGGGAAGGGGTGGCAGGCGTGTGTTAAGGATCCGCCGATTAGCTGTCCCAGTGACGCGTGTTTTTAAAATTCACTGGATTGCTCGATTACCTTTCTTCGTTTGAAACGTTCGTCCTATTCGACAAATGCATGGAAAATGAAAGAATTACCTGACTTGGGAGATGAGCGTCGAAAATGGAAATATATCACAATGGATTTATTATTAGACCAATAATCACACAAAGTAACGGTGTATTTAGCTCAAGCGTAGTGATTCGCGAAACCGATGGAACGCAACAGGTTCATGAGTCGATTGGACGCTTCGCGTCCCTGGAGGCGGCTAAGTTATTCGCTGTGAATTGGGCACTCGCTAGCATCAACGGCGCACCCGCGCCAAAACCGCCGTTCCGAATGATGCAGTAACGGCATTCGGCCCTGCGGAAATGCGGACTATAATTCGCGAGCTCGATATCATCGAATGCTATTACTCTGCCACTGCGCATGGAGCTCCGTCGGCTCTGCGGCAGCCAGAGCGGTGTTTTCGTCACCTCGCGCGCCTGCGGCAGGAGACGTGATACTTGATGGGAGCGCTCGATCGAGGCAAGGCCTGCTCCGGCGTATCGCCATCGCGGTGTCCACTGGTTCAGTTCCGGCCACCAGCAGGCGCAATGACACGGCGCCCCAATTACGCAGTTCAGACATTCTCAATCGCGCTGTCCAACGCGATGTCGCGCGGAAACACAAGGATACTTCCATCGATTGCAAGGGCATTCATGATCGATGGCAAGATAGGTTTCAGCCACGCATCCGGACTTCGGTGCCGAGCGCTGGCCGACTGTCCCTGATGGTAGATGCTGACGAGGTCCCGATCAAGTTGGCGAGCTTGATACTCTTAGACAGAGTTGCGTTTGACTCGTCACGGTCTGAATCTTTGAACCATCGCAACGTGAAACTTGGCAAACCGAGGGGGGTCCTGCATTACAGAGCCCTTGACTGCATGGAGGTTGTCGCAGTCGAGTCAGGTTTTTTGCGCTACGATTTTGATTTGACCGTAAGAGGTGTTGACGGCCTGCTCGGCAGTGCGGAATGGTTGGATGCATAGACGCTGGCGAGGCGGCGGGGATTGAGGATGACGAGCGCGAGGTTGGCTCGCAAGATGCGCGAGTGGCGCCTGTACAGAACAAGGCCGTTTGCAACCAAAGGTCCGTGAGAGTGATAGCGGTGGGACTTAGTGACTTGCGCAATCAGGCCGTGCAGGCGCGGGCCTCGAAGTTTTTCGTTCATGCGCCCCGCTGCGATGTCGTCGCGACGCAGCCCTTGCACAGACAGGAGGCCGAACGTGCGCTCGGCGCGATCGCACGATTCCGTCATCGAGACATGCCTGCGCTTACAGCGTCGTGCCACCAAGTGCACGGTCGCACGGGCACAGTTCGTCCGTTTGCAAACCGTTGAGAATACGCAGGAATTCCTCGGGGCTACGGCCCACGTTAAGGTTATTTACCGATACGTGCTGAATCACGTTATCGGGATCGACGATGAAGGTCGCGCGCAGCGCCACGCCGAGCTGACCGTTCAGTTCGCCCCTAACGTCGCCGAACGCATAGTGGTTCAGCTTGTTCAGGACCTTGTGCGCACGGCGCTAAGAACCCTTAACAAAATGAAGAAAAGGGGCTGTTAACCCTCGATGAATGCTGTAATGGGATGGTCACCCCCACCTCCGGCCCCACTGGGGTAGGCTGCTTGGTACTTTCCACGGGAGGCCATTGTCATGCAAAGCGTCACGATGATCGGAATTGATCTGGGCAAACATTCTTTTCATGTTCATGGCCAAGACCGCGCTGGCAAAGCGGTATTTCGCAAGAAGTTTTCACGCAAGCAAGTGCTTGAGTTCTTTGCCACGTTTCACCCTTGCACCGTCGTGATGGAGGCTTGCGCCGGCGCACATTGGATGGCACGCAAGATCAGCGCGTTCGGACATCTCGTCAAGCTGATCTCACCGCACTTCGTGCGTCCGTTCGTTAAGAGCAACAAGAATGACTTCGTTGATGCTGAGGCGATTTGCGAAGCTGCGTCGAGACCTTCGATGCGATTCGTAACGCCGAAGACGGAATCGCAGCAAACTCTTCTGGCACTCCATCGGGTTCGCCAGGCTTTCGTCCGCGATAGAGTGCGTACCACCAACCAGATGCACGGATTCCTTCTAGAATTCGGGATTAGCCTACCGGTCGGTCATGCCGTTGTAAAACGCCTTCTTTCAGTGCTTGCCGAGCATCCACTGCCGCCGCGTCTCGTATCGATACTCGAGCAGTTGCATGCGCACTTCAAATACCTTTCCGAGCAGATACGCGATATCGAGAAGGAAATCGAACGTCAACTCGCCGATGATCCGATCGGTCAGCGTCTGTTGACCATTCCCGGTGTCGGACCTGTCACGGCAAGTCTGCTCGCCTCGGAACTCGGTGATGGCAAGCAATATCGGTGCAGTCGCGACTTCTCGGCGTCGGTCGGACTGGTGCCAAGGCAATACAGCACAGGGGGAAGGTCAAACCTGCTCGGAATATCCAAGCGCGGTGACAAGAATATCCGTCACTTGCTGGTCCAGTGCGCTCGAGCATTCATGCTGCGCCTCGACAAACAACATGGTCGGATTGCCGACTGGACTCGCGCAATGCTGGCGCGACGCCATTCGAGCGTGGTTGCTTGTGCGCTCGCCAGTAAGCTTACGCGAGTTGCGTGGGCGATGGTGACCCATGACGCGGTGTTCGAGCGACACGCATCCGTTACCGGCGCGTGACGGACGTAGGGTCGCACGGTTTAGAGTCAACCCATCAGGTTTTGCGACTGCTGATAATTGATGACGTGAACGGCCAAACGGCCTGACGGACACCCTGGCAGGTTAACAAGCTTCCAGAAGCTGCTGCTGTTATAAGGACCGTCAGGCGCGATTCTCATCGTGGCGCGAGGACTGTTCCTCACAACGACGCCGGATAGATTTGTGCCCTCTTCAATCCGTGCTGTGGGCGCGGGTCAAAAACGGGACCGAATCCCACAGATCGCGCGCGACCCGGTTCAAAGCACCACCTCATCACCGAAGCGCAGGGCATTCCGCTCGCGGTGATACTGACCGGCGCCAACCGCAACGACGTCACTCAACTTCCAGCACTGGTCGAGGCTATTCCGCCCATCAGCGGCAAGCCTGGCAGACCACTATCGAAGCCTCGGGTCGTTCAAGGCGACAGAGGCTACGACCACGACAAACATCGACGTCCGTTGCACGCAGCGGGCATTGCCACGGAAATTGCTCGGCGCGGCCAGCCTCACGGCAGCGGATTGGGTAAAACACGCTGGGTCGTGGAGCGGACCATTTCGTGGCTTCACAACTTCCGCCGACTGCGCATCCGCTTCGAACGGCTCGGGTTTATCCACGAAGCCTTCATGAAAATCGCTTGCTGCATCATATGCTGGCGACAACTGCGAACGTCATTTTGTTAGCGCCGCTAACCTTCTCCGGCAAGTGGAAGAAAAATCTATTTCTATCCGAAGGACTTTACGTTCATCTGCCGTACGGAGATCGTCGAGTTCGCGAAGCCGGCGAAGGACTTTGAGGACCGCGACGCGGTTCTGCTCGGCGGCAGCGTTGATAACGAGTTCGTCAAGGTGGCTTAGGGACCGGTTAGTGATTTCCTCGAAAGCGAACTGGCCATCTTCTGCGTTATGGTTGAAACCCAGCTTTGCCGCGGTGACGGTGAATGCTTCGAGTTTATCGCCAACAGTCTTCATAAAGTCACTCCTGTTTTCATTCGAAGCAAATCGTCGGTCTGGAACGCTCACGATCCTTCATTCCACGAACGGCGGCGTTTCGAACGTGTGGAATGGCGCCGGACTCGGAACCGTCCACTCGAGTCCCTCGGCGCTGTCCCACGGCTTGTCGCCCGCCAGATCCAAGCCAACGCCTCGGTAGACAGGCAGCGCTACGCAGAAAAGAAAATATACCTGCATCAGTCCGAATCCGAATGCACCGATGGTGGCAATCTGGTTGAAGTCTGTGAACTGCG
>LRBF01000087.1 GCA_001580565.1 Caballeronia megalochromosomata
GGCGGGCGTGAAGGTTGTATAAGAGACAGACAGCGCGTAGCGCTGTGCCGAAGCTATTTCGTGCTGAACCAGCGCGCTGAACGTTACGGCTCGTCGGACCGTGCGCGGTCCAAGCCGCGCAAGACCTGTGAGGGCACTCTCTACTGCCGGGCCATTAGGTCAATCGCCTGTGCCGCGGCCGGTGTGAAGTGCTTAGGCTGGGACAAGCTGTTTCTTTGGTTACTTTCTTTGCAGCAGCAAAGAAAGTGACTGCCGCCCCGCACAGGGGCAGTGCTAATAGACCACCGCGAACACGGGATCCGGCGAAACGAAACCCTGGATTCGAAAACCTTAACAAAAGCCCCCGCCATGCGAAGCACGCTTCGCGACGCACCCCGTCATCCACGCGCGAAGCGAAGCGCCATTCGCCCACTTCCGCTACATCCATCCTCGGACCCCTTGTGCGACAAAGCTTTCAAGCGAAACGTTTGTGAAGTTCTGTTGAACAAAGCGCTTTACGTGAGGGTTAGCGCACAATCGACCAGCAATATTTCAAACTCCGTTAAACTGAATAATTTCGTAATCCGTATCAATGACGGATGGATGCAGGAGACTGGCGGATATCGTCGTCAAACGCGGGTTTGTGGAGTTTTCAGTACTTGCTCCGTGCGATCCGACCTCTTTGTACTTTGCGGCGCTCACGTCCGTTGCGAAACTGCCCCGCGATGAACACGCCGACAACGAGCGACAGATAAAGCGCCAGAAGCGTCTGCCGCCACGCATCGAGCGCGAGTTGATGTGCAAGCAAGGTCGGATCGGGAGCGGGAAGCGCAGGACTCTTCCCCCGGACGGCCTGCATCATGCGGATGAAACCGCCAGCCGAGAGCAGGGGCAACAGCACGACGAACCCGAGGAGCACGAACTTCATGCGATGCGCCCATCGATACTGGCGCAGCCGGAACCACAGTCCGAGGCATCCGTGTATCCAGCCCGGCGCAAGCAGTGCGAGTTGCAGGCCCTGTGTGCCGCTCGTAAGCAGCACGACGACAACGCGCTCGTAGTCAGGCTCGAAGCCATAAAGCGCCGACGCGAGCCGCGTTGCCACCGCGTGACGAATGAGTAGCAGCGGCAGGCTGAGCCCTGCAAAGAGGCGAATCCATTCGGCGGGCGGGAGCGCCCAGTGCCTGCGTTCGTAGATCGTGTGCAACGCCAGCGAAAAGTGCAGGAGAGCCGCGCCGTAGAGCGCGACGGTCCCGAAAGTGCTGCGCCAGAGCCACAGCGCCAGCACGAGGCCGCGCCCCGCGAGTTCCAGCGACCAGATGCCGAGCGCATGATTGATCAGGTGCAACAGGAGATAGGTCAGCAGCACAATGCCCGACGCAAGCTGCAGACGGCGCAGAACGGAATGCACCTGAACCCTCAAGCGCGAACATGCGGGAACGCATTACTTGAGTTTTTCATGCGAGCGACGCCGTCATGCGGATTTGCCGAATCCTGCAGCAGCGTGTCGGCGAATCGCTGTAACGCGACGACCGATCCGCATACGCTCTGATACTCCTCGTGGCCGATTCGGCCGTCGAGGATGACGGTCAAGCCCGACGAACGGGCCATGTCGATAATGTCCATTTCGATCATCCAATTCAGGGTGTCCTTGCTTGAAAGACCGCCAGCGAGCGTCGGTTATTCCATGGCGCTCGCCGGTTTTCGGCCGCATGTTTGCGAATCGATCTACAAAGCCATCTGTTTTGTTTATCGCGACATTCGAAAAACACCCGGGACTACGATGCTCGTTCGGCGGTCGACCCTCCGTACGAGCCTTTACCTGATTACCATCGAGGCACGCAATTAAAGCGATTTCGAAGCGTGGACGAATTCGCGTTCGCTATTTCATCTGGTTAACCCGCCCGTCACGCCCGGCGCAAACTCTTCTAACGTGGCGATGCCCGCTTACCGAAGGAGATGCAATATGCCCAGCAGTCTTGAATCGAGCCGAACCGCCCTGGACCGTGGTTCCTTTTCGCCCGCCGCAGCTACGCCGAAATTCGCCACAGTGCTTCGCGCAGGCGCAACGGGCGGACTCGCCGGTGCCGTCATCATCTGGATCTATGAAGCGCTGGTGTGGGTCGGCGCGCAACATTTGATGCCGCTTGCCGGCATTCCGAGAAATGCCACGGGCCTCGTCTTCGGCAAGGCCTTTCAGGAGTCGATCGGAGCGTGGGCTTACGTGCTCGGCACCGGCATCCACTTCGTCTTCGCGATCGCGTGGGGCGTTCTGTTTGCCCTGATCTGGCCGTACTTCCGTCGCCGTGGATTCGAGGCCACGTTCGTGGCCGTGTTCTATGCCATCTTTGCGTGGATCGCGATGCACGTCGCAATCGCCATCGCGTCGAATAGTCATCCGAATTATCTCGATCCCAATGTGATCATCGGCGGGATCATGTCACATCTCTGCTTCACCATCCCGCTCGCGCTGATCATCAAAAGGCTGCTCGATCCGGCGCGCGCATAAGTGCCGGTCCGATAGTTTCACAGCGCCGGCACGGGCCCGATCGACTCCCGCTCGATCAATGAAACCTCGAGCATCGGCGGACATGTCGGGGATTTCCCGGCAATCCGGTCGATGAGATATTGAGCGGCCAGCGCACCCATTTCCCGGTCCGGAACCCGGATGGTCGTCACGGATGGCTGGAATTGCGCGGCGAGTTCGATGTCGTCGAAGCCCGATATGGACACCGCGCCCGGCACGTCCAGGCCCATTGCGTTGGCTTCCAGCAGCGCGCCGATCGCCAGTGTGTCGTTCCCGCAGATGATGGCCGTGGGAGCCGGCTGAGCGCTCATCAACTGCCGGAAAGCCTGCCTGGCGAAGGGGATGCGAACGCTGGAATTGTCGGCGATCACGGCGAGGTGCTGCGGCCTGATCGCGAGTCCGTTGTTCGCGAGGGTGTCGTTGATCGCTCGCAGCCGCGCCTGGACGCGGCTGTTGTCCTTCGGTGATTGAAAGATCACGCCGAAGCGGTTGTGACCGAGCGCCAGCAGGCGTTGCGTCATCAATTCATAGGCGCGGGCATGTTCGAAACCGACGCAGGGATGCTGACTGTCCTCGCGCTTGCCGAATGTGACGACATAAGGAATGCCCTTGGAGGCGAGCAACTCGAACAGCGCATCGGGATAATCGTCACCGACCAGCGCGAGCGCGTCGACGCCCCGGGCGATCATGCCGCGCGCCTGACGGTATCCCTCAGCCGGATCGTACGACGAGCAGGCGACGAATACAGCCAGCCCTTCTTCTCCGAGCCGGGACTGGAAAGCCTGAAGTTGCTGGTGAAATTTCTCGTGTTCGAGCGTGGGCACGATCGCGCCGACTGCATAAGACCGGCGCGAAACCAGCGAACGGGCAGCCGCGTTCGGCACCCAGTCGAGCTGGTCGATGGCCGCCTGAACCTTCGCCCGGGTCCGCTCCGTCACCTTCGATGGCTCGTTCAAAAACCGCGACACCGTGGCGGTCGACACGCCCGCGAGGCGCGCCACGTCGGCGAGAAGCGGCGTGCTCTCGAACGTCGACAATCCGGATTGGGACTCGTGGGATGCGGTGGTGTTGTCCGCCGCGCCGTCGGAGGCTTCCATCGTTTTCGGACCTCAATGTAAGCGATACACTTACGATAAGTGTTTCCCCTTAAAGACGCAACAGAAGGACGCGATCACTATCTCGATACGCGTCGAAATGTAAGCGCTAATCATCACATCTAAAGCGATTATCCGGCGCTGTGTCACCGGGACGCAACGTGCTTAGAGATTCATGATTTACGCTTACATTTCGGCCTGACTCGATTACCACAAAGCAGGGGCCAAGCCTCGCCCACGGAGACATCAAATGACCGACCAGCATTCATCGCCCGCGGCGCCTCCACGGATCCGGCGCCAACAGACCGTCGCATTGGGCCTGCTCCTGTTGAGCGGCGTGATCAACTATCTGGATCGCGGAACGCTCGCCGTGGCGAACGAACTGGTCCGTGGCGATCTCGGGCTGACGATGGGGCAGATGGGTGTGTTGTTGTCGGCGTTCTCGTGGACCTACGCATTCTGTCAACTGCCCGTCGGCGTGCTGGTCGATCGGATCGGACCGCGCTGGCTTCTCGGGATCGGCCTTGTCGTCTGGTCGGTGTCTCAGGCTGCGGGCGGTTTCGCGACGACGTTCGGTTATTTTGTGATCGCCCGGCTCGTGCTCGGAATCGGCGAGGCACCGCAGTTTCCTTCAGCGGCCAGAGTTGTCGGCAACTGGTTTCCTCCCGCGTCGCGCGGCACGCCCACGGGCATCTTCAACTCGGCGTCGCCGCTCGGCATCGCACTCGCCCCGCTGGTCCTTTCGCCGCTGATCGCGGCGTTCAACTGGCGCTCGGCATTCTATGTGACGGGCGCCGCCGGTCTCGTTGTCGCCATCATCTGGCTTGCTATCTATCGGGACCCGGTGAAGTCGCGCATGACGGCGGAAGAACGCGCCTACCTCGAATCCGGCGTCGATGTCTCCGCGAAGCCGCCCGCAAATGTCAGCTTCGCGGAATGGCGGGCCCTGTTCTCCTATCCGGCCACGTGGGGCATGCTGATCGGTTTTTTCGGCTCGGTGTATCTCAACTGGGTCTATCTCACCTGGCTGCCCGGCTATCTGCGAACGGCACGGCACATGAGCCTGACGAACACCGGCTTCGCTGCCGCAGTCCCGTTCTTCTGCGGCTTTCTGGGTGCGCTGGTGGCCGGATGGGTATCGGACCGTATCGCAAGCCGGAGCGCGTCGCCCGTGGGAGGACGCCGCAACGCGATGGTCCTCGCGATGCTCGGCATGGTCGCCTTTACCGTGCCGGCCGCCTTTGTCGAGAGCAACACGATCGCGCTCGCATGCATCTCGGTCGTGATCTTTCTCGCCAACGCTTCGTCGGCTTGCGCATGGTCGCTCGCGACGGTCGTGGCGCCGCCCAGCCGCATCGCGTCGCTCGGCGCGATCCAGAATTTCGGCGGTTTCCTTGGCGGAGCGCTGGCGCCTCTGCTCACCGGATATATCGCACAGGCATGGTCATTCGTGCCGGCGCTTCTGACGGGCGCGGGCATCGCTTTCGTCGGCGCGATGGCTTACCTGTTCCTGATTCGCAAGCCGATGCCGGAACGCGGCCCGGACGCAGACGCGAGCGCGTTGCGCGCGTCGACCTGAGGCCGCGCGGCACGCTGCAGCCAGTCATAACCATTCATTTTCAAAAGGACGAGCATCGTGAATATCAACACTCCGACAACGGTCATCGAAGGCGTTGTTCCGGTGATGCTCACGCCGTTTCACGAAAGCGGCGAGGTGGACTACGCGGGCCTGGAACGTCTGGTCGAGTGGTACGTCGAGCACCGTTCGGACGCGTTGTTCGCGGTGGCGCAATCGAGCGAGATGCAGTTCCTGAGCCTTCCGGAACGTGTCGCCATTGCGCGATTCGTCGTCGACAAGGTGGCAGGGCGTCTGCCCGTCGTCGCATCCGGTCATATCAGCAATCCGATCGCGGAACAGATCGAGGAACTCCAGGCGGTCGCGGCCACCGGGGTGCAGGGCGTGGTGCTCGTGACCAACCGGCTCGATCCGGACAATGAAGGCACGCCGACGTTTCTCGCCAATCTCGATCGCCTGCTGTCCGCGCTTCCGCCCGACATGCCGCTCGGTCTGTACGAATGTCCCGCGCCGTATCGGCGTCTCCTCACCGACGACGAACTGAAAGCGTGCATCGACTCCGGGCGATTCGTGATGTTGAAGGACGTGAGTTGCGATCTCGGCACGATTGCCCGACGTGTTGGACTGGCCAAAGGCTCGCCCCTGAAGATCCTGAACGCCAACGCCGCCGTTGCGTGGGACGCGATGAAGGCGGGCGCCGCCGGATTCAACGGCGTGTTCAACAACTTTCATCCGGATCTCTATCAATGGTTGCGCAGCGACAGTGCGGATCATCCCGCGCTCGCGGCCGAACTGTCGACCTTTCTGGTACTTGCGGCGGTCTCGGAGGCGCTCGGCTATCCCGCGCTGGCGAAGATGTATCACCAGCGCATCGGCACGTTCTCGTCCATCCGCTGTCGCGCGATCGACTATGACGTCCGCGAGCGTTTCTGGGCGCTGGACGCCGTGCTGGACAAGATCGTCGACGGCACGGAACAGTTCCGCTCGAAGATTTCGGCCCTGTAGCGTCAGGTGATCGACGCCGATAGCCGAAACAGGACCGACATCATGTCCGACAAGCACATCATCTGCCTGGGCTCCGCGCTATGGGACACCATTTTGAGCGTGGACCATATTCCGGCTCATGGCGGCAAGGTGTTGCCGACGATTGCGGTGCAGGCCGCCTCGGGCATGGCGACGGTCGCCGCGGTGACCATCGCGAGACTGGGTGGCCGGGTGAGCCTCTGGAGCCGGATCGGCGATGACCATACCGGCCAGATGTTCATCGAGGACCTGGCGCAGGAAGGCGTAGCCACGGATGCCGTCCGGCGCGTGCCGAACGTGCGAACGCCATTCTCGACCATTCTCGTCGACAGGAACGGCGAACGGCTCGTCGTGCCATATTTCGATCCGGCGCTCGACACCGACACCGGATGGCTGCCCTTGCATGAAATCGCGAATGCGGGCGCCGTGCTTTGCGACATGCGCTGGATGCAGGGCGCGAAACTGTTGTTCTCGGAGGCGCAACGTCTGGGCATTCCGACGATTCTGGATGCCGACGTCGCGCCTGTCGAAGACCTTCGCGCCATGATGCCGCTGGCGGACCACGTGCTCCTCTCCGAGCCCGCCTTGCACTCGCTCAGCGACGCGCCGACGCCTGAGGACGCGCTCATGGAAGTCGCATCGACGTTGAGCGCCAGGGTGATCGGCGTGACGCTCGGCGCGCGGGGGTCGATCATCTGGGAAAACGGCGGCGCGGCGCTGCGTCACTTTCCCACGATCAAGATCGTTGCGCGGGACACGCTCAATGCGGGCGACGTATGGCACGGCACCTACGCTTACGGCGTGGCGCGCGGCTGGGATCTCGCGAGGACGGTGCGCGCCGCAAGCGTCGCGGCCGCGATGAAGTGCGAGCACTTCGGCGGGCGGGCGGGCGCGCCGCGCATGGATCAGTTAATGGAGCGAATGGAGCGGTGTGAATCGGCGCTCCTATAAACATACGTCAAACGCGCAAGCCTCGAATCTTGAGCCGGTAAACCAGTTGCGGCCGCGTGATGCCCAGGTTGCGCGCAGCCGCGGACAGGTTGCCTTCGGCGCGCTGCACCGCGCTCTTCAGCAATGCGGTTTCGATGTCATCGAGTGAGGTCGGCTCCGCATCGCTGCCGATGCCGAGCAAGAGGTTGTTCACCTTCCGCGTCACGCGCTCGACTTCATCGGCGCCGGCGTCGCCCGCCTGCGCGAATAACGAGTGCGACGCCGCGAGCGAGCCATCGTCGCCGATACCGAACGTCTGCGTCTCGATGCTCTCGCCGCTCGTGAAGAGATGGCCTATGTCGATTGCGCCGCCGTCGTTCGCGAGTATCACGCCGCGTTCCACGATGTTCTCCAGCTCGCGGATATTGCCGGGCCAGCCGTAGTTCAGCATGGCATCGAGGGCGCGCGGCGTGAAGCCCGTGACGTCGCGCTCATGCCGCTCACGATACTTGCGCAGCATGTGATTGAGCAGCACCGGAAGATCCTCGCGACGCTCTCTCAAAGAGGGCACGCGAATCGGAAACACATTCAGGCGAAAGTAGAGATCCTCGCGAAAGCGCCCCGCGCGGATTTCATCGCGCAGATCGAGATTGGTCGCGGCGACCACACGCACGTCGATGCGCTTCGTCTCCGTGCCACCGACGCGCTCGATCTCGCCCTCCTGAAGCGCGCGCAACAGCTTGCCCTGCGCGGTCATGCTGAGAATGCCGATCTCATCGAGAAAGAGCGTGCCGCCGTGCGCGCGCTCGAAGCGCCCGGGACGGCTTTGCGTGGCGTCGGTATAGCCGCCCTTGTCCACGCCGAACAGTTCGGATTCGACGAGCGCCTCGGGAATCGCCGCGCAGTTCACCGCGACGAACGGGCCGTCGCTGCGCGCGCTGATCCTGTGCAGCGTGCGTGCGCACACTTCCTTGCCTACGCCGCTCTCGCCGAGAAACAGCACCGTCGCGCGCGTGCCCGCGACACGCTTGATCATGTGGCATACCGCATTGAATCCCGGCGACGCGCCCACCATGTTCTCGTCGCCGAACGCGCCTTCGCCTGCGGCGCCCGATGCGGACAGACCTTTCGTGAATGTCTGCGCCTGCATGAAGCGCAGATCGCCCGCGGCTTCCTCGCCCCATTCCTCGACCGGCTTGCCGATGATGCGGCAATGCGGCTGGCCGAGCGCGCGGCATTCGACTTCGCGATAGAGAATCGGCCGTCCCATGAACACGCTCGTATAACCCGCTGCATAGCCGAGTTGGGTCCAGCACACCGGCTCTGCGCCGATGCCGTAGATGCGCACGTGTTCCTCGTCCTCCGCACAGTTCTTCCAGATGAATTCGCCGTAGTACTGGCCGCGCTCGACATCGATCTCGAGCCGCACCGGCTCGACCATGGTCATGCCTTCGAGCATGTGCAGTTGCGGTCCGACCGCGAACATTTCGGTGATGCTGTTTTCGGGGCGCACACGCCGCGCGAGTTCGGCATCGCGCGCGCCGGAGTTGTAGCCCATGCGCGTGAGCAATCCGCGTGCGGCATCGATGCCGAGGCTTTCGATCAACTCGCGGCGCATCGTGCCCATCGCGCCGGTATGCACGAGCAGCATGCGCTGTTCGTCGAGCCAGATGCGCCCGTCGCCGGGAGAGAAGTGCAGGCGTGACATCAGATCGGCGATGTCGGGATAGCGAAGGCTGTCGACCGGACCGCCTTTGGGCGCGACCATGGACATGCCGTCCCGTGCTTTCGAAGCCGCTTTCTCGCGGTGTGGCATTGCGCGTGTCTCCTGCTCTGAGGCCTTTTTCATGGCACCACGATAGGCGATGTGCGCGTGGCGCGCAATGCCACTGGGTTGCCGTCGCGCGCGCTACTAGGTGTGATCCCTGATGCGGATTTGATCGACGCGCGGCGAGGCGAATCACGCAGTTTTCGAGCATTTCATCAAGTCGATTTCGTTCGCGGCCGCATGCCCGTGCGCGCAGCCACAAACGCAGCGATGCAGCGAGAGCCGCGCCCCATCTGGCTTTCGCCGCGATGCCGGCGATCCGTCGTCGCGCTCGCAACGATCGACTGGCATAGCTGTTGCCTTATAGGGTGCGCACACCGGTTCCCGATCAAATCGTACAAAGACCCAAGGAGACAGCGATGCACCTGCCCGCTTATGCGCGGCCCCCGCGCGAATTCGACATCACCCGGCGTTTCGTCCGCTTCAGGGAGCAACGCGAAGACGGCTTCGTCGAGTTCGATTTTTCCATCGGCGACCCGGCCTTGAGCGTCGAACTCGTGATGCCCTTGCGCGATTACCAGTCGTTCTGCCGCGCGAATCGCGTGATCTATCTGACGCGTGACGAAGGCGCGCTGCTCGACCTCGATCAGTCGAAGTGGCGCTACGGACAGCCCGGACTCTCTGACTGATTCCCATACGAAAGGAGTGACGAATGCAGATCGACATCAAGACCTCGGCAGTCGAACAGGTGCGCCAGACCTTCTCGCACGTTGCGCGGCGGCTCGGCGCGGACAAGCCCGCGTCGCGCTATCAGGAAGCGACGTTCGACCTTCAGCCCGAGGTCAACTTTCACTATCGCCCGCTGTGGCAGCCGGAATTCGAGCTGTACGACAAAGGTCGCACCGCGATCGTGATGAATGACTGGTACGCGTTCAAGGATCCACGCCAGTACTACTACGGCGCCTACACCACGGCGCGGGCGAAGCAGCAGGACACGATGGAGAAGAACCTCGAGTTCGTCGCGAAGCGCCGCCTGCTTGCCGACCTGTCCGACGAAGCAAGGGCGCACATCGCGTCGATCATGGTGCCCTTGCGTCATGTCGAGTGGGCCGCCAACACCAACAACTGCTTCGTGACGGGCTACGGCTGGGGCACGGCCATCACGCAGGCGACGATGTTCCACTGCATGGATCGCCTCGGCATCGCGCAGTATCTGTCGCGCATCGGGCTCGCGCTCGACGGCAATCAGGGCACCTCGCTCGTCGAGGGCAAGCAACGCTGGCTCGACGATCCGATGTGGCAGGGACTGCGCCGGGTCGTCGAAGACACGATGGTCGTGAAGGACTGGTTCGAGACCTTCGTCGCGCAGAACGTCGTGCTCGATGGCCTGCTTTATCCGCTCGTGTACCGGCATATCGACGAACGCATCGCGCGGCTGCATGGTCCGGGCCTCGGCATGCTCAACGAATTCGCGAGCACATGGTTCGACGAAACCAGCCGATGGGTCGACGCGACCCTCAAGACCGCGGCCGCGGAGTCGCCCGCGAATGCGACCTTGCTCGCGCAGTGGATAGCGAAGTGGAGAACCGTCGTGCTCGATGCGTTGAAGCCGCTCGCCATCGCCGGTCTCGATGACGACGCGCATCACGCGCTCGAAGCGATCGCGCAGAGGTTCGACGCGCGCATCGCAAAGCAGGGCGTGGAGGTGAGTCATGGCTGATTCCGTATTCATCGCGTTTCAGGCCAACGACGATTCGCGGCCGATCATCGAAGCGATCGAAGCGGACAACCCGCATGCGGTCGTCAACGCGTTCCCGGCTATGGTCAAGATCGACGCTGTCGGCAGGCTCGTGATCAGGCGCGCGTCGATCGAGGCGATCATCGGCCGCGACTTCGACCTGCGCGAGCTGCAACTGAATCTGATCTCGCTCGGCGGCAACATCGACGAAACCGACGACGAATTCATCCTCGAATGGAAAGCCTGAGCGCCGACCAAGGAGACACGCAAAATGAGCACACAATCGACCACGCCCAAGAAGCTGAGCATCAAGGAAAACTACGCGATGCTCACGCGCGGCCTCGGCTGGGACACCACCTATCAGCCGATGGACGAAGTCTTCCCCTACGACCGCTTCGAAGGCATCAAGGTGCACGACTGGGACAAGTGGGAAGACCCGTTCCGCCTCACGATGGACGCGTACTGGAAGTATCAGGGCGAAAAGGAGCGCAAGCTCTACGCGATCATCGACGCGTTCCAGCAGAACAACGGCCAGTTCAACGTCACCGATCCGCGCTACATCAACGCGCTCAAGCTCTTTCTGACCGGCGTGAGTCCGCTCGAATATGCGGCGCATCGCGGTTTTGCGCTCGCGGGCCGCAACTTTCGCGGCGCGGGCGCGCGCATCGCGTGCCAGATGCAGGCGATCGACGAGTTGCGTCATGCGCAGACGCAGGTGCATACCATCAGCCACTACAACAAGTACTTCAACGGCTTTCACGACTTCCGGCACATGCATGACCGCGTGTGGTATCTCTCGGTGCCGAAGTCGTACTTCGAGGATGCGATGAGCGCCGGCCCGTTCGAGTTCGTGACGGCGATCTCGTTCTCGTTCGAGTACGTGCTGACCAATCTGCTGTTCATGCCGTTCATGTCGGGCGCGGCCTTCAACGGCGACATGGCGACGGTCACGTTCGGCTTCTCCGCGCAGTCCGACGAATCGCGCCACATGACGCTCGGCCTCGAAGTCGTGAAGTTTCTTCTGGAGCAGGACCCGGGCAATGTGCCGATCATTCAGAAGTGGATCGACAAGTGGTTCTGGCGCGGCTATCGCCTGCTGACACTCGTCGCGATGATGATGGACTACATGCTGCCCAAGCGCATCATGTCCTGGCAGGAAGCGTGGGAAACCTACTTCGAGAAGAATGGCGGCGCGCTCTTTCACGACCTGGAACGCTATGGCATCCGCATGCCGAAGTATCACGACGTGGCGATGAAGGAGAAGGACCGCCTGTCGCACGAAGCGTGGGGCATCTTCTACAACTACACGCACGCAGCGGCGCTGCACACGTGGATTCCGTCCGACGATGAAATGCAGTGGCTCGCGCAGAAGTATCCCGCCACGTTCGACAAGCTCTATCGCCCGCGCCTCGAATACTGGCGCGACGAACAGCAGGCGGGCCGCCGCTTCTACAACAACACGCTGCCGATGCTGTGTCAGACCTGCCAGATCCCGATGGCCTTCACCGAGCCTGACGACCCGACGAAGATCTGTTATCGCGAGAGCGATTACCTGGGCAACAAGTTCCACTTCTGCTCGGACGGCTGCAAGGACATCTTCGACAACGAGCCCGAGAAATACGTGCAGGCCTGGATGCCGGTGCGGCAGATCTATCAGGGCAACTGCTTCGCCGAAGACGCCGACCCAGGCGCGCCGGACTTCGATCCGATGCGTGAAGTGCTGCGCTACTACCACATCCACGCGGGCGAGGACGGCCACGAATTCGAAGACTCGCCCGACCGCAGAAACTGGTTGCGCTGGACCGGCAAGCCGAGCCACGGCGGCGAGGAAGCGCCCGAGGCACATCAGAAGGTTGCCTAAGGACACAACACAGGAGACGAACCATGTCAGTCATCGCACTCAAGGAAGGCTACACGGGCGAGATCAGGGACCGTGTCGAGAACTTCCACGGCAAGCAACTGCTCTTTGTCGGCTGGGAAGATCATTTGATGTTCTGCGCGCCTCATTGCATTCCCGTCGAAGCCGCGACGCCGTTCAGGGCGCTCATCGATGACATGCTGCCGGCGATGTATGCCTCGCATCCGGACTGGCAAAAGGTCGATATGCTCGCCGCCGAATGGTTCAAGTCGGGCCAGCCGTTCACGCCGGACTTCGACAGGAGCATCGGCGAGAACGGTCTCGGCCACAAGGCGGTCATTCGCTTTCGCACGCCGGGGCTCACCGGCATCGACGGATCGAGCAGCTAAGCAGGGGAGAACGCGATGAGCTATCAACTGACCATCGAGCCGATCGGGCAGACGATCGAGATCGGCGAAGAGCAGACCATTCTCGACGCCTGCATGCGCGCGGGCGTGTGGCTGCCGCATGCGTGCTGTCACGGCCTGTGCGCGACGTGCAAGGTGCAGGTGCTCGACGGCGACATCGAGCATGGGCAGGCATCGCCGTTCGCGCTGATGGACTTCGAGCGCGACGAGCGCAAGTGCCTGGCGTGCTGTGCGACGGCGCAATCGGATCTGACGATCGAAGCCGACATCGACGAAGACGAGGACGCGCAGCACTTCCCGGTGCGCGACTACACGGGCCGCGTGAAGGAGATGATCGATCTCACGCCGACGATCAAGGGCATCTTCGTCGAACTGGACGGCCAGGGCATCGAGTTTCAGGCGGGGCAGTACGTGAACGTGCACATACCGGGCGAGGACATGCCGCGCGCGTTCTCGCTGGCCGACAAGCCTGCGTCGCGCACGGTCATCGAACTGAACGTAAGGCGCGTGCCCGGCGGCAAGGGCACGGGTTATCTGCACGAAGAGATCAGTGCCGGCGACGAGATCCGCTTCAGCGGTCCCTATGGACGCTTCTTCGTGCGCAAGTCGGACCCGCAGCCGGTGATCCTCATCGCGGGCGGCTCGGGTCTGTCGAGCCCGAAGTCGATGTTGATCGACATGCTCGAAGAGAACGACGCGCGCAAGATCACGCTCGTCTACGGCGCGCGCAATCGCGCGGAGCTTTACTACCACGAGCTGTTTCTGCAATTCGAACGCACGCACGCGAATTTCACCTACGTGCCCGCATTGTCCGATGAAGCGGTGGATTCGCCGTGGGAAGGCTTTCGCGGCTACGTGCACGACGCGGCGAAGGCGCACTTCGACGGCGTCTTTCGCGGACACAAGGCGTACCTGTGCGGTCCGCCCGTGATGATCGAATCGGCGATCCGCACGCTGATGCAGGGTCAGTTGTTCGAGCGCGACATTTATACGGAGAAGTTTCTCACCAGCGCGGACGGGGCCGAGGCGCTGGCGAAAAGCCCGCTGTTCAAATCGATCTGAGACGAGTCTTCTATAAGACATAAGACATAAGATATTTGACGCGACGCGATGTCACAATTAAAATGGCGGCAAAGCAGCGGCCGGACCATGCCTGGCATGGCTGGAAACGTTCCCCTGAAACTCAATATCAACGGTCCTCATGCTCGAAAACTTTCGCGCTCACGTCGCCGCACGCGCCGCGCTCGGCATTCCTCCCCTGCCGCTCACGGCCCAGCAAACCGCCGAACTGGTGGAGCTGCTGACGAATCCGCCCGCCGGTGAAGAGCAGACTTTGCTCGACCTGATCACCCACCGCGTTCCCGCTGGCGTGGACGACGCCGCCCGCGTGAAGGCGGGTTTCCTGGCCGCCGTGGCCAAAGGCGAGACCGCCTGCCCGCTGATCTCGCGCGAGCGCGCCACGGAACTGCTCGGCACGATGCTGGGCGGCTACAACATCCAGCCGCTGATCGAACTGCTGTCCGACGCTGAAGTGGCTGGCGTGGCGGCGGACGCGCTGAAGAAAACGCTCCTGATGTTCGACCAGTTCCACGACGTCAAGGAACTGGCCGACAAGGGCAACGCCCACGCCCGGGCCGTGATGCAAAGCTGGGCCGACGCCGAATGGTTCACGAGCCGTCCGGAAGTGCCGCAAAGCCTGAGCATCACCGTCTTCAAGGTGACCGGCGAAACCAACACGGACGACCTGTCGCCGGCCCCGGACGCCACCACGCGCCCGGACATCCCGCTGCACGCGCTGGCGATGCTGAAGAACGCCCGTCCCGGCATCACGCCGGAAGAAGACGGCAAGCGTGGCCCGGTCGCGTTCATCGAGTCGCTGAAGGAAAAGGGCCACCTGGTGGCGTACGTGGGCGACGTGGTCGGCACCGGCTCCTCGCGCAAGTCGGCCACCAACTCGGTGCTGTGGTTCACGGGTGAAGACATCCCCTTTATCCCGAACAAGCGCTTCGGCGGCGTGTGCCTCGGCGGCAAGATCGCCCCGATCTTCTACAACACGATGGAAGATGCCGGCGCCCTGCCGATCGAACTCGACGTGTCGCAGATGGAAATGGGCGACGTGGTCGAACTGCGCCCGTACGAAGGCAAGGCACTCAAGAACGGCGAAGTGATCGCCGAATTCCAGGTCAAGTCCGACGTGCTGTTCGACGAAGTGCGCGCCGGCGGCCGCATTCCGCTGATCATCGGCCGCGGACTGACCGCCAAGGCGCGCGAAGCGCTGGGTCTGGCGCCGTCGACGCTGTTCCGCCTGCCGCAGCAGCCGGCCGAGAACGGCCGTGGCTTCTCGCTGGCGCAGAAGATGGTCGGCCGCGCCTGCGGCCTGCCGGAAGGCCAGGGCGTGCGTCCGGGCACGTACTGCGAACCGACGATGACCTCGGTCGGCTCGCAGGACACCACCGGCCCCATGACGCGCGACGAACTGAAGGACCTGGCGTGCCTCGGCTTCTCGGCCGACCTCGTCATGCAGTCGTTCTGCCACACGGCTGCGTATCCGAAGCCGGTGGACGTGAAGACGCACCAGACGCTGCCGAACTTCATCAGCAATCGTGGCGGCATCGCGCTGCGCCCCGGCGACGGCGTGATCCACTCGTGGCTGAACCGCATGCTGCTTCCCGACACCGTGGGTACGGGCGGCGACTCGCACACGCGTTTCCCGATCGGCATCAGCTTCCCGGCCGGTTCGGGTCTGGTCGCCTTCGCGGCCGCCACCGGCACGATGCCGCTGGACATGCCGGAATCGGTGCTGGTCCGCTTCAAGGGCAAGATGCAGCCGGGCGTGACGCTGCGTGATCTGGTCAACGCGATTCCGCTGTACGCCATCAAGCAGGGCATGCTGACGGTCGCCAAGCAAGGCAAGAAGAACATCTTCTCGGGCCGCATTCTCGAAATCGAAGGTCTGCCGGACCTGAAGGTCGAGCAGGCGTTCGAACTGTCGGATGCGTCCGCCGAGCGTTCGGCTGCCGGTTGCACGGTGCATCTGAACAAGGAACCGATCATCGAATACCTCAACAGCAACGTCACGTTGCTGAAGTGGATGATCGCCCAGGGCTACCAGGACCCGCGCAGCCTGCAGCGCCGCATCAAGGGCATGGAACAGTGGCTGGCCGACCCGCAACTGCTGCAACCGGATGCCGACGCCGAGTATGCGGCGGTCATCGAGATCGACCTGGCCGACATCCACGAGCCGATCGTGGCCTGCCCGAACGATCCGGACGACGTGAAGACGCTGTCGGACGTGGCCGGCGCCAAGATCGACGAAGTGTTCATCGGCTCGTGCATGACCAACATCGGCCATTTCCGTGCGGCGTCGAAGCTGCTCGAAGGCAAGCGCGACATCCCCGTCAAGCTGTGGGTCGCGCCGCCGACCAAGATGGACCAGAAGCAGTTGACGGAAGAAGGTCACTACGGCGTGTTCGGCACGGCCGGCGCGCGTACCGAAATGCCGGGTTGCTCGCTGTGCATGGGCAACCAGGCACAGGTGCGCGAAGGCGCGACGGTCATGTCGACCTCGACGCGTAACTTCCCGAACCGCCTGGGCAAGAACACGAACGTGTACCTCGGCTCGGCGGAACTGGCGGCGATCTGCTCGCGTCTGGGCAAGATCCCGAGCAAGGCCGAGTACATGGCCGACATGGGCGTGCTCAACGCCAACGGTGACAAGATCTACCAATACATGAACTTCGACCAGATCGAAGACTTCAGGGAAGTCGCCGACACCGTGAAGATGTAAGCGTGCTGTCGGGCTAGGGCGGGTGGTTCCGCCGTAGCGCGACGCCATGGCGCCGCAGGGTTTCAGCCCTGCGGCGCCATTTTTTTGATGGGCGCCCTCGGGCGAGGCGATAATCGGGAACTTCGACCAATCGATGACCCGAGATGCGCGACCGAATCGATGAAGAGATCACCTTCCGCAAGCTGGAAGTCCTGCTCGCATTCATGGAGACGGGCAATCTGGCGAAGGCGGCCGAGGCGCTGGGCGTGAGCACGGTCAGCGTGCACCGCGCGCTGCATTCGCTCGAGCAGGGCGTGCGATGCGCGCTGTTCCGCCATGAGGGCCGCAATCTCAAGTCGACCGAAGCGGCGCAGATGCTCGCCGACGTGGCGCAAGAGGTGATCACGCTGATGTCCGACGGCATTCGCGCCACGCGCGAGGCCGCGGGTTATTCGTCGGACCGCCTGAAGATCGGCTCGCTCTATTCGCTGACGATCAACACAGTGCCCGGCATCGTCGTCGATATCAAGGTGCGCAGGCCGGCTCTTCATGTCGAACTGGTGCTCGGTCCGAATGTGGAACTGCTCGACAAACTGAAGCGCAGCGAAATCGATGCGGCGCTGATGGCGGTGCCCGATGCCGACCCCGAGATCGAATCCATCCCGCTTTTCGAAGACGACATTTTTTTCGCCGCACCCGCTGGCTCGGTCTACGCGAATCAGGAAGCCGTCGATCTGCGGGATTGCCGCGACGAGGCGTTCGTTTCGCTCGGCGAGGGCTTCGCGACCTATCACGGCTTCGTGGAAGCCTTTCGCGTCGCGGACTTCACGCCGAACGTGACCATGCGAACCGGGGATATTTTCTCGCTGATGAATCTGGTGAGCGGCGGTGTCGGCTACACGCTCTTGCCCGGACGCGTGCGCGGCGTCTTCGGCGACAAGGTGCAGTTCATTCCGCTCAAGCCGCAATACCTGATGCGCCAGACGATCGGCGTCAGTTTCCTGCGCGCGCGCGAACGCGACCCGAACCTGCTCGCGCTGATGGCCGTCTGCCGTCTGCGCACGCGAAACGCCGGCTGACGCATCACGCGCCCATCAGCGCCCTGGTCGCGAAAAAGAGCAGCGAAGGCCCGAGCAGGCAGCCGACGCCCGTATGGAACGTCGCGATCAGCGCGCCGTAGGGAACGAGCCGCCGATCGGTTGCGGCGAGCCCCGCGCTGACGCCGCTCACCGTGCCGGCCAGCCCCCCGAAGATCATCGCGGAACGCGGCGTCTTCAGGCCCATGAAGCCTGCCGCGATCGGCGTGCCGATCATCACGATGATCGCCTTGATGAGACCCGTCGCGATGCTGAGCGCGATCACATCCGAGCTCGCGCCGATCGCCGCGCCCGTCACCGGACCCACGATATACGTGACCGCGCCCGCGCCGATGGTCGTCATGCTGACGGCATCCGTGTAGCCAAACGCATGCGCCACGCTCGCGCCGACGATGAACGGCAGCACCGTCCCGAGCAGCAGCGACACCACGCCGATCAGCCCCGCCTTGCGCGCTTCGGTCGCCTGCACTTCGAACGCGGTCGCAACGATGGCGAAGTCGCGCAGCATCGCGCCGCCCATCAGGCCGACGCCGGTAAAAAGCGGCAGGTCCGCGAGACCTTTTTGGCCGCCGGTGAATGCGCCTCCGAAGTAGGCGAGCACGAGGCCGATCACGATGGCGATCGCCGAGCCATGCACGCGCCCGAAGGTCAGCTTGCGCGAGATCAGCGACGACACCCACATGATGAGCCCAACCAGCGCGAACGACGTGACGAGGCCGTTCTGGATCAGAATCCTGTCGATCATTTGGAACATGGCTGTCTCCTGCCTCAGATTTCTTCGAGCTGCGGGGTGTTCACGAACGAGGTGCTGTCGCGGCCGGTGCGTGACAGGACGGCGATGCAGCCCGCGCAGACAGCCGCGGCCCCCAGCGCCGACAGGAGCGCGACGGGACCGCCCTTGAGCGCGGCGACGACGTTCTGGTTCGCCGCCATCGCGACGACGACGGGAATGTACATCGCGCCCCAGAAGCCCACGCCCGCTTCGGTTTCCTTCGGCAGCCAGCCCTTCTTATGCAGATACAGGCGCAGGAAAATCAGCAGCAGCATGGCGATGCCGACGCCGCCGACATTCGTCTTCACCCCGATCGCGACGCCGAGCAGGTCGCCGAGGAAGAGCCCCGCCAGATGGCAGAACGCGAGTAAAGCGGTTCCGTAGATGATCAATTCGTGTCTCCATTCATAGCTTTATTGGCTTCTGATGAGCCGGTACCTGAGAGGCGAGTCTAGGGAGCGGAAAAGGTGCTTTCAATCACCTTGAGAATGCGTTCGTTATCACCAGGGTAACGATCCGTCGAGGCGTCCCCTCGGTGCCGCACGGGGCGGGGCAGCGGCGTCGAATGCGATGGGCCAGGGTTTTCCCTCGCGTCGTCCCGGCGGCGACCGGCAGGCAGCCATCCCGAAACAACTTGCATCTACGAGCATATGCACCTATATTGCGAACACGGGCATATGCTCTTAACTATCCAGAGGAACACAGGCCATGAGCGAATCGACCATTCTTGTCAGCGGCGCAACCGGTCGTACCGGCGGTGCGGCCATCGATGAACTGCTTCAGATGGGCAAACACGTACGCGCTTACGTGCGCTCCGACGACGAGCGCGCGGCGGCGCTGCGGGCGCGCGGTGCCGAAACCGCTGTAGGAGATTTCACGGACATCGACGCTATCCGTGCAGCCATGGAGGGTGTCGGCGCCTCGTATTTCCTTCACCCGATCGCACCGGGGATCATCGGAGCGGCAGCCTATTTCGCGCAGGCCGCGAAGGAAGCAGGCGTCGCAGCGATCGTCAACATGTCGCAGATTTCGGCGCGACGCGAGTCGGCCAGTCATGCGGCGCAGGACCACTGGATTTCCGAGCGGGTCTTCGACTGGTCCGGCGTGCCGACCACGCATCTGCGCCCCACGTTCTTCGCGGACTGGCTCATCTACCCGCATTTCGCCGAGGAAATCCGGGCCAGCAAGAAGATCGATTTTCCGTTCGAGAACGGTCGTCACGCGCCGATCAGCTCGGACGACCAGGGCAGGGTCATCGCTCATCTTCTGGCGAATCCGGCGGGCCACGGCGGCAAGACTTACACGCTCCACGGCCCGGTGGAGATGAACCATCGGGAAATCGCTGCGGCCATGAGCGAGGTGCTCGGCGTGACGATCGAATACGCCCCGACGTCGATCGAAAATTTCAGGCGCCAGATGGAACAGGTGTACAAGTTTCCTCCGTTCCTCGTGCAACATCTCGTCGAAGTCGCGCAGAACTATCGCGACGGAGTGTTCCAGGGGACGAACGATGCCGTGGAGAAAATCACCGGAACCCCGGCGCTTTCTGTCCCGGCTTTCATCGAGAAGTATCGAAGCGTTTTTGCATAACGAACAACGTCGTGGAGGACACGAGATGCCGGAAAAGCAACCCATCGGGGTCGATCAATGCAACTGCTTCACGGTGAGGAAGGCCGCCCGCCAGATCTCGCGTCTATACGACGCCTTTCTCCAGCCGTCCGGCCTTCGCATTACGCAGTTTCTTATCCTGGCGACCCTGAATGAACAGCAGAGCGCCTCGGTCAATGCGCTCGCCGAGCGGCTCGACATCGAACGGACGGCCATGGGAAAGATGATCGGCTTTCTGGAACGCGATGGATTCGTGAAGATGCGGCCGTCTCCCACGGACGGCCGCATCCGTATCGTCGAACTCACCGCCGAGGGGGCGGACCTTTTCGAGCGGACGGCGCCGCTCTGGCGCGAAGCGCAGCGTCAGTTCAGCATCATGAACGGGCCAAAGAATGTGGCGGTAATGCGCCAGAGCCTTGCCCGCATGAAGGTCGACGATGAGGCGGCATCCTCGGCCGAATGACCGCTATTGCGTCGAGATCGCCAACTGCGCGCGCAGAAACGGCAATAGCGCGCCGGCCACCGCCTCTGGGTCGTCGATGAAAGGCCAGTGCCCGCTCTGAGGCAGCACCACGACCTCGGCACGCGGAAAATATTCGCGCTGCAGTTGCGCAAAACGCACCGGGATATAGGGATCGTGTGCTCCCCATATGACGAGCGCGGCCAGGTTCATCGAGGCGAAGACTTGCACGGGCGGCTCCATCGCGCGTGCGGCGTCCTTGCTATTGCGATAGAGCTTCAGCACCGCCCGGCGCGTGCCGCGATCGAAGTTCCGGTAGACCTGATCGATGTAGTCGGAAGGAAGACCGCGAGGATTGCCGTGTCTGAGCAGCAGATGCATTCCGGTGCGCGTGGACGTCGCCATGAACAGTTCACCGAGCAGCGGGGTCTGCCAGATGCGCGCGAGATAGTGCCAGCGATAGGCGCGAAGGATGCCGGTATTCACCAGCGTCACACTGGCGACGGACTGCGGATGCGCGGCGGCCCATGCCAGCCCCCAGGGCCCGCCAAAATCGTGCAGGACGAGGTGGGCGCGCCGCACGTTCAGGAAGTCGAGCAGTTGCGCGAGGTGCCGGGCATAGCCACTAATGCTGTAGTCGAAGCCTTCCGGCTTTTCTGCACGGCCGAAACCGGGCATGTCCATGGCGATGCCGCGTGCGAAGTCACCGACGCGCGTCAGAAGCATCGTCCAGTCGGCTGTCGAACCCGGGTTGCCGTGCACGAAAACGACGGCCTCGGGGTCGCCCGCAGGGCCTGATTCGCATACGGGGGTGCGGATTCCATCGATGGTGGCGGATATCGTTCGCATGGGCGGCCGATGCCGGGCGCGATCAGTCCGCACTCGCCAGTTGCCTGTCGAGCGCCGCCCGCACGCGGCTGGCCGCATCGGCATTACCGCGTTCGTGCAACGTCTGCGCCAGTTCACGCAACTGTGCCACGCTCAATCCCACGTTCAGGCTGATGCGAATGTGCGCCTGCAATTGCGGCTCGACACCATCGAGCGCGGCCAGCGCGCCCACGGTAGCCAGTTCACGGCTTTGCCAGTCGAGGTTGTCGCGCTCGAAGATGTCGCCGAACAAATGCGTCTTCAGGAATCGATCGATGGCAGGCGCGAAGTCGAACAACGGCCCCTTCACGGGCGCACCTGACAGCCTCGTCTGATTGGCGGCGCCGGCCGCAAGCAGCGCCTCGCCGGTGGGGATGGTCCGGCCCGGCTCGCGACCGGACGCGTCCTCGATGCCGCGCTGCCGGCGCCCATCGAGCACCTTCATCAACTGACCGAGCGCGTTCAGGCTGCGGGGAAAACCGGCGTAAGCGTAGAGCTGCACGAGCATCTCGCGGACCTCGCTCACGCTCAGTCCCGCGTCCAATCCTTCATTCAACGAATCGTCGAGACGGGCCATGTTGCCTGTCGCCGCAAAGGCGGCGATCGGCGCAATCGCCTGCTGTTTGGTGGAGAGTGTCTGTTCGTGTGTCATTGTCGTGTGCTCCTGGATCGATGAAACCGACCCGCTTCAGGCCGCGCCGTGTGACGGCGGCGCCGCGAGGTACTGCTCATCGGTGACGTGCTCGAGCCATTCGACGTTCTTGCCGTCGAGCGCTTCCTGAACGGCGATATGCGTCATCGATGTCGTGGGCGTCGCGCCATGCCAGTGCTTGTGGCCCGGCGGACACCAGATGACATCGCCCGCGCGAATCTCGACGATGCCTTCGCCCTCGCACTGCGTCCAGCCACATCCGGCCGTGACGATCAGCGTCTGTCCGAGCGGATGGGTATGCCACGCCGAGCGGGCGCCCGGCTCGAAGGTCACGCTGGCGCACGATACGCGCGCCGGTGGCGGCGGGCTATTCAGAGGGTCGATGCGAACGGTCCCGGTAAAGAATTCGGCAGGGCCTTTGACGGACGGCTGGGAGCCAGCGCGCTTCAGTTCCACGGTTATTTCTCACATGTCGGTTGGATAAAAGTTCGGCCGCGCACGCCGCTGTTGCAAGGCAAGCGCTCATTCCCAAATGTACAAGTCACCCGATTGTTTGAGAAGATAGGAAAATCTGCATACGATGGTGCAATCTATTCACCAATGCCTAAAGAGAATCTGAACGATTTGCAGGCTTTCGTGACGGTCGCGCGCGAGCGCAGCTTCACGCGAGCCGCTGCGCAACTGGGCGTTTCCCGCTCGGCTTTGAGCCATGCCATGCTGTCGCTGGAAGCGCGCCTGGGCGTGCGTCTGCTCACGCGGACGACACGCAGCGTTTCCACCACCGAAGCCGGAGCACGGCTGCTCGGGACACTGGCGCCCCGGCTCGATGAGATCGAGTCGGAACTGGCGTCGCTTGCCCTGCTGCGAGACAAGCCCGCCGGCACGGTACGCATCACGGCTCACGATCACGCGATCGTCACCGTACTGTGGCCAAGATTGAGAACGTTGTTGCGCGAGTACCCCGACATCCGCCTTGAATTCAGCGTGGACTACGCGTTCACGGATATTGCCGCACAGCGCTTCGATGCAGGCGTGCGGGTGGGCGATCGCGTCGACAAGGACATGATCGCCGTGTGCATCGGCCCGGCCTTTCGCATGGCCGTGGCGGGCTCGCCGGACTACTTCGCGGGACGGCGCGCTCCGGATACGCCGCGCGAGCTGACGGACCATCAATGCATCAACTTGCGCTTGCCGACGCACGGCGGCCTTTACGCATGGGACTTCGAAAAAGACGGCGAATGGTTCAACGTGCGCGTGGATGGCCAGACGGTCTTCAACAGCACGTCGCTCATGCTGCAGGCCGCGCTGGATGGGATGGGGCTCGCCTACGTACCCTTCGATCTGATCGAGCCGCACGTGACGGCCGGCCGATTGATACCCGTGCTGCAGGAATGGTGGCCACAGTATCCGGGGTATCACCTTTACTACGCGAATAGACGCCAGATTTCGCCGGCACTGGCATTGGTGATCGAGGCGTTACGTTTCAACGGCTGACGCGTCACTGAAATCGTGTACCGTGTTGAGCGTGTGGCTACCGGAATGCATCGGAGGCCGCGGCTTCGTCAAACCAGCGATCTGCATACATGCCATGAGCGTCAAACTGCGCAACAACGTACAGATATCCGGGCAAGGGCCGGCCACGATGCTCTTCGCGCACGGTTTCGGCTGCGACCTGCACATGTGGCGGCAATTCGCGCCCAGCTTCGCGAGCCGCTACCGTACCGTTCTTTTCGATCTGGTCGGAGGCGGGCAGTCCGATCTGTCCGCGTATGACCGGAACAAATACGCGTCGCTATACGGGTATGCGGATGACGTCCTGGAGATCATCGAGGAATGCGCGAACGGCCCGGTCATCCACGTGGGTCACTCCGTCAGCGCAATGATAGGCATGCTGGCCGCGATCAAACGCCCCGACTTGTTTGCCGCCAACGTGATGATCGGACCTTCGCCGTCCTTCATCGACGATGGCGATTATGTCGGCGGATTCACCCGTGCCGACATCGACGAACTGCTCGAGGCGCTGGAAAGCAACTATCTCGGCTGGTCGAGCACGATGGCCCCGGCAATCATGGGCACGCCCGAGCAACCCGAACTCGCGGATGAACTGACCAACAGTTTCTGTCGGACCGATCCGGAAATCGCCCGGCATTTCGCGCGTGTCACGTTCCTTGCCGACCACCGCGCGGATCTCGCGCGTGTCACGACGCCGACACTGATCGTCCAGTCGAGCGACGATCTGCTGGCGCCGCTGGCCGTCGGTGAGTACATGCATCACGCGATCGCGGGAAGCGCGTTGAGCATCGTAAAGAACGTCGGCCATTGTCCCCATCTGAGTGCACCGGGCCCGAGCAAGGACGCGACCGAGGCATTCCTGAAGTCACTGGGTCCATGATGGACAGCCCCCGAACCAGTCTCGCGACATTCAGCGATGCCTACGCGCACGCTGCCTGCGGGCTTCTCACGACGACGACCGACGGGACCATCGTCAGGGTGAATGCAACCTTCTGCCAGTGGGCTGGATACAGCGCCGCCGAACTGCTCGATCATCGCCGCGTGCAGGATCTTCTGACGGTGGGCGGCAAGGTCTTTCATCAGACGCATTGGGCGCCGCTTCTGGAGATTCAGCGCTCGGTGGCGGAGGTCAAACTCGACATCCGGCATCGGGACGGACACAAGGTCCCCATGTTGATCAACGCGGCGCGCTACCGGCATGAAGGCGTCGACTTCGACGACTTCGCCTTCATCGTGGTCACGGACCGTCACAAGTACGAGCTGGAACTGCTGGTGGCCCGGCAAAAGGCCGAGCTTGCGCTCGAGGCGCAGAAAGCGGCCGAAGAGGCGCTGCGTCTGGCGGACCGTCGAAAGGATGAGTTTCTTGCCACGCTAGCCCACGAAATTCGCAACCCGCTGGCCCCGATACGCACGGTGATCGAAGTGTTCCGGCGCAAGCAATTCACGGATCCGCAGGTGATCTGGTCGCGCGGCGTACTCGAACGGCAGATCAGCCAGATCGCACGACTCGTCGACGACCTGCTGGAAGTGTCGCGGATCGCCGAAGGGAAACTGGAAATTCGTGCGCAGTCGGTCGATCTGGCTTCCGTGATTCGCGATGCGACCGAAACGTCGCGCGCCGTGATCGATGCGTCGTCGCACAAACTGGAAGTCCGCGTACCCGACGAACCGCTCATGCTGATGGCTGATCCGACGCGGCTCTCGCAGGTGATCCAGAACCTGTTGAACAACGCGGCGAAATATACGCCGGCCGGCGGCTCGATCTGGCTGGATCTGTACAGGGACGCAGACGAAGCCGTGATCAAGGTCCGAGACAACGGCATCGGAATTTCAGCGGAGCATCTGCCTTCGATATTCCAGATATTCGCGCAGCTCTCGCCGGGTCTGTCGCGCGCGCAAGGCGGCCTCGGCATCGGTCTTTCGCTCGTGAAGGCGCTGGTCGAACGTCACGGTGGCACGGTCGCGGTCGATAGCGCCGGCACGGGACATGGCAGCGAGTTCGTCGTTCGCCTTCCGCTTCAAGGCCCCTTCGCGCCGAACGAACTGGCTGAGGCGCCCTCGGTCGTGGATCAGCCTCGCGATCAGCGCATTCTCATCATCGACGACAACGAGGACACCGCGACCAGTCTCGCGATGCTGCTCGAAATGGATGGCCATACCACAAAAGCCGCAACGGACGGCGCAGCAGGTCTGGCCCTGATGGAAACGTTCGACCCGGAAACGGTCATTCTCGACATCGGGCTACCCGGCATGGACGGCTACGAAGTGGCCGCCCGTATCCGGAATCACGCGACGTGTCCCAACGCCACGCTGATCGCGCTGACGGGTTGGGCGAAGCAGCAGGACAAAGAGAGCGCCCTCGCGGCCGGATTCGATTTTTACCTGACCAAGCCTGTCGAGTACGACAAGCTCGTGGCGATTCTCGCCCGGCCGTTGCGATAGCGGACGTAGACCAGCCACAGGCACGGATACGGCCGAACTCGCTTCGATCTTGGCGGATTAGCGCGCATCGGCGCTTCGTCGATGCATCTAGAATGGAAAGCTCGAATCCGCGCACCCGAACGCCGCAGTGCGAAGCGACCGTCATGCAGATCTTGCTCACCGGGCCGGCAGGACTTTTTCGCGACGGCGTCGCGTCGCTCTTGCGCCTCTACGCCGCGGATGCCGACCTGCGCGTGCGCGACGCGCTCGCCGGCTCGGACGCCGATGATCCGAAGCCCGATTGCATTGTGATGGACGGCGACGCGCTGAGCCGGTCCGGGCCGGAGTACGAAGCCCTGCGCGAACGGGCGCGCGCGACACCGCTCGTCGTGCTGCTGGGCGCGGCGCGGCGGCCCGACATCGATGGATTGATCGCGGACGGCGTCGCTGGCTGCGTCGAGAAATCCGCGTCGTCCGACGTGCTGTTCGGCGCGTTGCGCGTCGCGCTGGCGGGCGGCGTGTACTTTCCGCGCGCGTTCGTGGCCGCGAACTCCGTCGCGCAAGGGCAGCACGGCGATGCATCCCCCGATCCAGACACCCACGCGCGTCTCACGCCGCGACAGATCGAAGTGCTCGCGCTGCTCGCGCGCGGCCGCTCGAACAAGATGATCGCGCGCGAGCTCGACTGCGCCGAAGCCACTGTCAAGACACATCTCACGACGATCTTCAAGGCGCTCAATGTCGCGAGCCGCGGCGAGGCGAGCGCGGCCGCCGCGCGCATGGAGCGCGTGCGCGAAACTCAGGTCACGCGCGCAATCGACGGTCAGGTGTCGCTCGGCAGACTCCTCGCGAACATGGAGAGCCAGCGGTATCGCGCGGGCGAGATCCTGTTTCGCAAGGGCGATGCGAGCGGCGAACTCTTCTACGTCGAAAAGGGCACGGTGAAGCTGAGCGAGCTCGGGATCGAACTGGGCGCGGGCACGGTGCTCGGCGAAATCGGGCTGTTCTCGCCGGGGCAGCGCCGCACGTCGACCGTGGTGTGCAAGACCGACTGCGAGATGCGCACGGTCGGCGCCGCCGATGCGATCCGGCTCTACTATCAGGAGCCCGAATTCGCGCTGCATCTGCTTCGGCTCATCGTCGGACGGCTGCAGGCCGACAAGGCGCGCGGATCGTAGCGCATCGCCCGCGTTCATTCGTGCGCCTCCAGCGCGAGCAGGTTCAGCACGACGAGGATCACCTCGCGGTTCTCGAGCGCGATCGCAATGCCGAGCGTGTTCTCGATCCAGCGTCCGATCTTCGTCACGGCGAAGCAACCGGGCGTCGCGTCCTTTTTCATCGTGACGCCGAGCTTGCGCGCGCGATAGTGATACGACGGCACCTCGTTCTCATGCGCCACGCTCTTGAGCCCGCCCTTGCGGTCGTGCGACGCGCCGAGGCTGCCGACCAGGATGACGCGGTCGCACGGGTCGAGCGTCGCGATGAACGCGCGGGCGAGTTCGCGCACGCGCCGCTCGTCGAGGCTGTGTTCGGCGAGCGCCGTCGCCACGGGATCGTCGGGTGCGTGGGGACGCGCATCCACTTCGGCCTGCACGCCGTTCACTTCGATGGACAGATTGCGCTGCACGCTCGCGCTGCGCAGGCAGTCGATCAGGAAGCGCCGGAAGTACGCGCACAGCGCATACGCGGTGGACGGCGCGCTGTCCGCCGATGCGTGCGACGCGCGCTGGTCGAAGTCAAGCCGCAGCACGCGCGAGTAGAAGAACTGCGCGATCAGCTCTTCCTTGTCTTCCGGCAGGCCGCGCAACTCGGCCGGATAGTACGCTCGCAGCGCCTGCATCACGATGCTGTAGATCTGCGCGATTTCCATTTCGCTGAGCGCCGCGCGACGGTGCCAGAGGTCGGCGAGCGTCGCTGTGTCGTGGTGGGCATACGCGGCGGAATCGCAGGGCATCAGCGCGTCCATGACGATGCTCCCGGAGCGGTTTCGGAATGGCTGGATGCAGACGGCGCGCCGGCCGCCGCTGATTCGGGATGCGGGATCATGGTCCCCTCCTGACGGGTTCGAAACGCCGCCGCGAAGATGCGGCCGGCGGTGCGGCCCGGGGACTTCGGCGAATGGCACCGGTGCCTCGGGTCGGCGCTTCAAAAGTAGTCAGAGGCGGGGCGCGGCAAAATCGGCCGGACGGTCTACATCGAAAGTCGTAGGGGGCTGCGCCGCCGTGGGCGAAGGCGCGTGCGCCACGCCGGGCGCACGCGCGCGCCCGGTCGGGCAAAACCGGAGAAGGAGGGCTGCGCGATCAGTGCGTGTCGTCGTCCACGCAAAAGACAGGATCGCCAATCAAACAGTCGGGCGTATCCGCCACCGACGGCTCGCCGCGCGTGCGCAAGCCGCTGTCGCGCGCGGCGAGATTCAGACCGGCGGGCAACAGCACCCACATCTGCGCGGGCGCCTTGAGCGTGCTGGCGAGCCGCTCAGCATCCGTGCCCGAGCCCCAGTACAGATCGGCGCGCACCGCGCCGCGAATCGCGCCGCCTGCATCCTGCGCGATCAGCAACCGGTTGAGCCCGTTCGCGCCGCCCGTGCGCGCGGACAGATAGACCGGCGCGCCGAGCGGGGTCGTGCGCGGATCGACGGCGATCGAGCGGCCCGGCGAAAGCGGCACGCCGAGCGCGCCGAGCGGCCCGTCGGCCGTATCGCGGATCGGGCGGAAGAAGACGTAGCTCGGGTCGGATGGCGCGATGGGACGTGACGCGCCGATGGGCATCACGTCCGGAGCGATGCTGCTGATGGGTCTCGTGCTGACGCGCCGAGCCGCGACGCTCGCGACCGCAGCAGGCGGCGCGACCATGTCCGTCGCCAGATGCAGGCCGCGCGACCGGCCGCCCGCGCGCGACGCGTTCTCCGGCACGCCGCCGCGTGCATCGTCGCCGGCGTCGGCGTGGCTGTCCTCCTCGCGCGCGCCGGCCAGAAGCGGCGACAGCGTGCCCGGGGACGCGGCGGCCTGGCCATCGGCCATCTCGCTCGCGCGCGGCTCGGACGGCGCGCGGGGCGGGGCGGGCCACGCGCTGGCGGAATCGTCGGTGGCGGCGTCATCGTCGGGCATGTCGATATCCACGCCACGCACGCGCACGCGCTGCCCGTGCTTCGAACTCGCGACCAGCGCCGGCGGCGTGAACGGATGGCCGTTCTGGTCCGCATAGGCGACGCGCACCACCGAGTTGTCCTGCATGACGATCTTGCCGCTGCCCTGCAACTGCATCGAGTAAAGCTGCACGGGATTTTCCACGTAAGCGATCACGTCCGCCTGCAGGCCGCGCCGCTCGATCTCCGCGCGTGTGTAGTACGGCACGATGCGCCGCTCGGACACGCGCATCCGGATCTTCTTGTCGCGGATGTCGGGGACGGCGTCGGTCAGGTCGAGCGCGTAGGTGGCCCGCAGCGTGCCCGTCGATACGGCCGGCAGCGGAATGACCTCGCGGCCTTCGATACGCGCCGCCGTCAGCGTGCCGCGCGCGTTCGCCGGCACGCGGCGGGCGTCGAGATAGAGCATGTCGCGCGGCACGCCATAGACCGGATAGACGAAGCGCCCGCTTTGCACGCGGCTGCCGCGCACGATCGGCTCGTAGTAGCCGGTGAGCAGACCGCCCGTCGCGCGCCCCGCGCCCTCGATCCGGTACGCGACGAAATGCTGCTCATAGAAAGCGCGGATCGCCGCGGCGTCGCGCGCATCGACACGCGCCGCGTCCGCGCACGGCGACGACCACGCCGCGCGCGTCGACAGCACGCGGCAGCTTTGCAGGAACGCGGACCACGATTCGTCGAAGCGGTCGCTCGACCAGCCCGGCAACTCGCCATAGCTGACGGGCGTATAGACCGCGTGGCGCGTGATGAGCTCGACGGCGGGGCGTTTCACGCCCGGGCGCGCGAATCGCGTCGATGCCGATGCCGCAGCCAGCGGCGCATCGGCGGCGACGGGCGCATCGCCGCGCGTGTCGGCCGGGGCGTTCGCGCTCGCGCTCGCGGCGGGCGGCGCTTCGTAGGCGCGCGCCGCGCTGCGCGTGTCGGCTTCGGGCTGCATCGCGCAGCCGGCGAGCGCCGCGGCGTAGAGCGTCATGACTGCAGCCGCGAGCGTGGTCGGGCGGTGCGCTGGCACGGTGCGAAAGTCCTTCGTCTTCATCTCGTCCTCACTGCGTAACCTGCTGGGGCTGGTACTTTCAATTGGACGAGCGGACGACGTCGATTTTGAAGCGCGCCACGCCGTACTCGCCGGAACACGCCGTCGCGGGCGCCCCGCAATCCGCTTCTCCCGCATACGGCGACGGTGCGCCGGGCGCGAGCGTCGCGGGCGCCTGAGCCGGATCGAACAGGCCGAACACCGAGACCGGCGCGAGCGGCGGCGCATGAAAGACGCGCGGCGAACGCGACACCAGCGCGAGAAACTGCATCTCGCCGAGCGGCTTGCCGACGACCATCGGCCATTTCGGTCCGGGCAGCGTGAGCGCGCGGCCCGCGGCGATCGCGTTGTCGTGGTCGAGCAAGTTGGGGAACAGCATCAGGTACTGGCCGTCCGCATCGACCATGAAGAGGTAGACGTAGCCGCTCTGCGCGCTCGTGAGCGTGAGACGCAGCTTGTCCCGATCCGCGACGGCGCGCGTCTGCGGCACGTCGGCGTGCACGCGCATGGCGGGATCGGCGTGTGCCGAGATGCGTTCGAACTCGGCGAGCGGCGTCCACGCAACCGGCGGCGGCTCGGGTGGCCCGACCGGCTCGACGGACTTCGGCGGCTCGGGCGGCGCGGGCGGTTGCGCCGGATTTGTTTCGACGACGAGCGGCCCCGATGCGCCGCCGTCGTTCGCGGGCATCGGCGGACGCGGATAGTGGCCCGCCGGTCCCGGTCCCATCAGGAGCGCGGCCGCGAGCGCGGCGCTCAGCAAGAGGCCCGGGAAGCGCGGCCGCGACGCGGCGGCGAGGTGCAGCGCGGCAGGCGGCGCGTTCTTCGTGCGTTGCGGTGTGCGTGGCGGTTGTTCCGGCTGCCGCCCGCGCGTGCGTCGAGGCGCGGGCTCGAACGCGTTCAGCACGGCCTCGAACGCGTCGATGTTGCGCGGGCGCGCATCGGGCCAGAGCGCGAGGGCGTTATCGACAGCGCGCACCAGTCCAGCCGAGTAGCCCGGCGGCGCGGCCTGCGCGAGCGGCACGAAGCTATCCTCCACGATCCGCCCGACGGCGGGCGGCGGCGTCTTGCCTAGGATCGCGAAATAAACCAGCGCGCCGAGCGCGTAGACATCGCTCCACGGTCCCTGCTTGAGCGCGGGCACCTCCGCGTACTGCTCGATCGGCGCATAGCCCGGCTTGAGGAACGCGGTGAGCGCCTGCGTCATGTCGCCGATCACCCGCCGCGCCGAGCCGAAATCCAGCAGCACGGGCCGGCCGCTGCCCGCGAGCAGCATGATGTTGTCGGGCGCGATATCCCGATGCCAGCAATGCTCGCGATGCAGCACGCCGATCGCCTCCGCGAGCGGCGCGATCAGCGCGCGCAGCCAGGCGTCGCTGGGCGGCGCGGGCAGTGCGCGCAGCGTGTCGCGCAGCGTCGCGCCTTCGTAGAAGGGCATCGCCATGTACGCCGTGCCGTTGTTCTCCCAGAAGCGGAACACCTTGACGAGCGACGGATGATCGAAGCGCGCGAGCAGCCGCGCCTCGTTGATGAAGCTCTTCAGGCCCATGTCGAACGCTTCGGCGAGCCGCTCGGACTTCACCTCGACCACCGTCCCGCCGATGCGCGAGGCGAGCATCGCGGGCATGTACTCCTTGATCGCGACGCGCCGTTGCAGCGACGTGTCGTGCGCAAGATAGACGATGCCGAAGCCGCCTTCGCCGATCAGCGACACGATCTCGAATTCGGCGAGCCGTGTGCCGGGCGGCAGCGCGTTGCCATTGCCGCGCCCGGCCCCGGACACGATGACGGTCTTGTCGTCGGGTTCGTCGTCGTTCATGATCGGCCGCCTGTCAGCAGGGTGACGAAGAGATCGGCGTCGGGCAGGCCGGGCGCGATCCAGAGCGCGTGGCGCGTGGGCGCTTCGCCGCTGCGGGCCGGAAACGCGCTCCAGACGCTGAACGCATGGAACCGGCCCGGCGCGCGCGGCTGCGTCTCGCCGTGCGCGATGCCCGGCGGCGCGTGATCGGCGAGGCGCGTTTCGAGCCACGCGACGGGCCGGTCGAAGCGCAGCGCCGCGAGCGCGATCTGCTCGACGTCCCGCAACCAGTCCCACAGCGCGATGAATTCGTCGCCGCACGCGGGCGCGGCGTCGAAGGGCGCGGCGATCGTCAGCGGGAAATAGCGTCCGACGCTGTCCACCGAAGGCATCACGACGCCGCTCCAGCACGCGCGCGCCGCATCGTCGCGCGGTGCGCCGAGCGCATCGTGCAGCGTGAAGAAGCGCCACACCGGGCTCGTCAGATACGCGGGCAGCCAGGCGTCGCCCAGACGCGCACGGCTTTGCGCGAGCCGCGCCGCGAGCCATTCGTCCCACGCGCCGATGAAGCCGGGCGGCAGACGGCGCGACGCGAAGTCACCGAGCGTCGGCAGCTTGCCGTACCAGCCCGCCGCGCGCGGGTCGTCGGGCGCAGCGGCTGTGGCCGTGCTCACAGGACCTCCGGGCATTTGAATGCGCGCAATTCGGCGAGCCCGAACGGGTTCTGCACGCTGCCGGCCGTCACTTCGAAGCGCATGTGGCGGCCTTCGATATCGAAGGTCGCGAAAAAGCGCTCCGGCTGCGCGGTCGGCTCGATCTTCACGCGATCGAGCATGCGGAACAGCGCCCACGCGCCGTCGTAGGAGAGCGGGCCGGCATTGCTCGTCGGCGCGGGCGTCACCTGCACGCTCACGCGCGACGCGCCGTTCGCGGCCGGCCACTGCACCGGCACGGCGAGTTGCGGACCGTGTGCATAACTGACGATCTGCCCGTCGACATCGAGCGTGAACTGAAGGATGGACGCGTCCATCTCGACCGGCTTGAACGTCAGCGTCAGCGACGGCGTCGGTGCGCCCGCGCCGAAGAACACCGCGCGGATGGTCGCCGCGCGCTCGAAATCGGCGAGACCGGCGGCGTTGGTCGCGGGCACGGCGCCATCGACTTTTTTATAGGCCCACGGATGCGCGCCCATATCGACCTCGGCGGCGAGGCTCTTCTGGAAGAAGGCGTCGAGCCTGCCGTTCGGCGCCGCCGCGAACAGCGTGCCGAAGTCCTGCGGCGGCACCTCGGCGCGCGCGGCGGGATCGAACGGGTAACGGCCGCGGATCGCCTGCTGGCACCACGCGGTGAGGCCCTTTAGATCCGTCGATGCATTGGTGCGCCGCGCTTCCTGGGCGCGCTGCGCGCCGGACTGGCCGAGCTGCGTGAGCACGGTGCGCAGCGGCTCCGGCAGTTGCGCGGCGAGGGCGCGCAGCCGCGTCAGCACATCGGAGGCGGGCGGCGACACCTTTTGCTGCATCGCGCTGTCGAGCGCGCTCAGATAGACGTAGACGTCGCCGAGCAGCGCGGCCGCCGCGACGATCGGCGGACTCTGGCCGGGCGCGGGCGCCTCGACGAGCGCACGCAGGCGCGCGAAACGGTCGTCGACGCTCTTTTCCGGCAAGGCGGCGGCGGCCGGCGCGGCGGCGGGCGCATCGCCGGCGGCCCACTGGCGCACGGTGTTGCCGACATCGTCGAGGGTCTTGTTGGCGCGCGCGGGCAGCGACGGCGCCGCGGCCGGCCTGACCGACAGCGCCGTCTCGCGCGCCGCCTCACGCGTGAGCGCGAGCAGCGGCGAATCCGGCGCGGAGAGGATGCGCACGCTTTCGGCGCTCTGCGCGAGCCCCTGCGGCGCGATCAGGCGGATATCGGCGAGATAGCCTTCCCACTCGCGGATATAGTCCTGCGCGTAGAGCCGGCGCACGCCGTCGACGAGCGTCGCGGTCGCGCTCGCCGCGCCCGGCCCGAGCACCCACGGCGCTTCGTCGTGGACGCTCTTCGCGTGCGCGGCGAGCGCGCCGAGGAACGTGCCGTAGTAGCACTCCCACGTGTAGAGGCCCGGCACGCCCTCGGTGAGCGGCGCGCCGCTTGCGCGCTGAAGCACCAGCGGCGCGTTCGGGCCGCCCGCGCGCGCGATGGTGAAGCTCGCGCAGTCGCTGCCCACGTTCGCGTGCTTCATGCGTTCGTACACCTGCCGATCGAGCGGCTCGCGCAAGAGCCGGGCGCGCGTCGCGGCGACGAGCGCCTCGTCGTACGGACGGTTCGAGCGGATCGTGCCGCGCGCAAACAGCGCATCGAGATGCGCGGCGAGCGCGCGGCGATCGGAATCGCCGGTCTGGGCGGGCAGCGCGCGGTTCCAGTCGGCGACGATCGCGTTGCGCATCGCTTCGGAATCCTGATGCTGCGGCTCGTAGAGGGAGACGTAGGCCTTGAGCGCGTCGTAGGCTTGCGCCGGCGTGCCGCGCGCCGCATCGCGCAATTGCGCCTCCATGCGCGCCGACAGATACGGCAGCAGCCAGGTGTCGAGCAGCCGCCGATAAGTCTGCTGCGCGGCGTCGCCGAGCTTCGCGCCTTGCCACAGGCCCCATTGCATCGAGAGCGGCGCGTCGGCGGCATCGACGGGCGGCACGGACGCGAGCGCACGCGCCGCCGACAGGAGCGGCGCGGCTTGCGCGAGATGCGCGGCGTCGGTGAACGGCGCGCCGCCGCCGAGCGCGGAGGCCTTCGCGGCGAGCGCGCGCGCGGCCTGATCGACGGCAGCGACATACGCGCGATTGCGCAGATAGCTCACGCTCCAGAGACTCACCGCGAGCGCCGCCGCGAGCACGATCGCCGCTTGCGCCGCGAAGCGCGCGAGATGCCGCCGCCGCATCCAGCGCAGACTGCCGCACGCGAGGCCCTGTTCCGCGAACACGACCTCGGCCAGCATCCGGCGGATGAAGAAGCTGCGCGCGGCGGCCCGGCTGGCGCGCGGCGCCGCGCGTTCGAGTCGCAGCGCCTCTTTGAGCGAGGCGAGCACGCGGTCGACCGGCGCGCCGCGCTGCGTGCCGCTCGTGATGTAGACGCCGCGCATGAACGGCGCATCGCGCGAGGCGGAATGCACGAACACATCGCCGAGAAACGCTTCGAGCAGCGGCCGGAACGCGGCGAACTGCTGCGGAAAGTCGATGACCGCCGCGCGCGCCGCCACGTTCGATTCCTGATCGGTGCGCGTGAGCACGCGCGCGACGAGGCGCGTTTCGAGCGCATCGAGTGCGTCGTGCACATGCGCGCGAAACGCTTCGTCGGAGAGTACGCGCGGGGCGCCGGCGTCGTCCGCGGGCAGCGTGAAGCCGAACACCTGCGCGCGCGCTTCGCTGTCGAGATCGGAGAAAAACTCGGTGAAGCCCGGCAGGAGATCGGCCTTCGTGACCATCACGTACACCGGAAAGCGCGTGCCGAGATGCTCGCTCAGTTCGTGGATGCGCGCGCGCAGGGCGGCCGCTGCCTGGGCGCGCGCTGCGTCGTTGCCGTCGAGCAGCTCCGCGACGCTCACCGCGAGCAGCACGCCGTTGATCGGCTCGCGCGGGCGCGTCTTCCTGAGCAGCGAGAGGAAGCCGTGCCACGCGGCGCTGTCGGCGGCGAGATCGCTTTCCTGGGTCGTGTAGCGGCCGGCGGTGTCGATCATCACGGCGCGGTCCGTGAACCACCAGTCGCAATGACGCGTGCCGCCGACGCCGCCGATGCGGTTGGCGTGCCAGCCGCCGCCCGGGGACGCGGGCTGGCCGCTGGCGGGCGTCGCGAACTTGTCGGCGAGCGGAAAGCTTAGGCCCGAGTATTCGAGCACCGTCGTCTTGCCCGAGCCCGAGGCGCCGATCAGCACGTACCACGGCAGCCGGTACAGATACTGCCGGCCGGAGAGCGCGAGCCAGTCGCGCCAGCCGGGGCGGCCGCCCGCCGCGTTGACGCGCGCCTCGCGCAGCGCGGCGATCGCGCGCTCGAAGCGCCGCGCAAGCTCCGCGACTTCGGCCGCGCCGGGCGCATCGGCTTCGTGCGTGCGCGGCGCCTCGGCCGCGCCGCGCCCGGCGATGCCGCTCGCCAGCACGCGATTGCGCCACACCGCGCGCGCGATGAGCCACACGCCGCGCAACACGACACACAGCACGAGCACGCCGATCGCGACCCAACGCGCGTATTCGCTGTCGAGCGGCCGATGGCGGCCGATCGCGACGAGCGGGCCGATCCACCAGATCAGCACGCCGATCATGCCGAGCGCGAGCGCGAGCAGCAGCAGCGGATGAAACAGAATCGAGACGATCTTCTTCAGCACGACGAATCTCCTCACGGCATCGAAGGCGCGGTGGGCGCGGGAACGCGCTCGGGCATCGCGCTCAACCCGGCTTCGCGAACAGCGTGATCTCGACGCGGCGATTGCGCGCGCGTCCGGCGGGCGCGTCGTTCGGGGCGATCGGCTCGGTGTCGGCGAAACCCTGCGCCTCCACGCGCGCCGCGCCGACGCTGTCGGCGAGGAGCGCGCGCACGCCTTCCGCGCGCTCGCGCGAAAGCTGCCAGTTCGACGCATAGCGGGCCGAATGCATCGCGACGCCGTCCGTGTGTCCGCCGACGACGATCTTTCCCGGCAAAGCCTTGAGCGCCTGCGCGACACGTCCGACGAGCGCCTCGGCGCGTGGTTCGAGCGCGGCGCTGCCGGGCGCGAACGCGGCATCGCCCGACAGCGTGATGACGGTGCGATCGGCGAGACCTGCGACGGTGACGCGCCCGGCCGCGACATCCGGCGCGAGCAATGCGGCGAAGCGCGCCTGGCGGGCGTCTGGAATCTCCGCGCGCGCTCCGGCCGTCTGCAAGACAGGCGTGGCAGGCGCGATGGGCGCGGTGGGCAGCCGGATCGCGGCGATATCGGCGAACACGGGATCCGACGCGCGGTTGATCGACACGCTGAAGCCGACGAACACCGCCGCCAGCGCCAGCGCGGCCGCCGCGCCGACGAGCCACGCCGGCACGACGTCGGCGACGCGCCGGGGCGGCGCGCTCGCAGGACGCCAGTGTGGCGAGAGTTCGGCGACCGGCACGCCGCGCTGCTGGCGGATGATCTCGGAGAGCCGGCGGCGCAGCGAGTCGAGCGCATGCTGGCCGTTCGCATGCACGCGATACTGGCCTTCGAAGCCGAGCGCGAGCGCGAGCGCGACGAGTTCCAGCAGATCGATGTGGCGCGCGGGATCGTCGGCGAAACAGGTCAGGAGCTGAAACACCTTGCTGCCGCCACGCGCCTCGTTGTGGAACAGCACGAGCAGGCTGTGCTGCGGCCACGCCGTCGCGCCCCACGGCGTGCTGCAGGCTGCCTCGTCGATCAGCGTGCAGAGAATGTAGCGCGCCGCGAGCACCGCGTCGTCCGCGACACCGACGCGGCGCGCCTCGCTCTCGAAGCGGCGCACGGCGCGCGCGAGCGCATCGGAGAGCGCGGCGGGGTCCGCGGCGCGCGCGCTCGCACGCAGTTGCGCGGCGACTTTCAGGAGCGGCGCGCACGCCTTCACGAGCGGATTGAGCGCGCCGCCCGCGTGAATCAGATCGGCGATGTCGACGCCCGGCGCGAAACCGGGCTCGCGCCTGCCGATGCCGTCGAACTCGCCGAACGCGTCGTGTCCGTTCGCGCCGGGCGGCGTGGATCCGCCCGATCCACCGGCATCGGGCATCGCGCCGAACGCATGAAGCGTCTTCTCGTGAAGCAGCGTCGACGGACTCGGCTTCACGATGGTCTGGTCCGTCTGGTCGGCGTCGGCCTGAAAGAAGGGATCGTCTTGCTTCATGGGAAGCCTTTACGGTGAGAGCGGGGCGCGACGAGTCAGCGGCGCACCGCCCAGCATTCGAGGTCGAGTCCGGGGAAGTCGCCGAGCACGTGCATCGCGAGACGGCCGTTTCTTTCGAGCTGCTGCCACAGTTCGCCGCCCGGTTCCAGTTCGAAGTAGTCATAGCCCGCGTGAACCGGAATCTGCGGCGGCACGACCGGCAGCGGACGCAGCGCGATACCCGGCAGCGCGAGCGTGACGAGTTCCTGCACGCGCTCGGCGGGCCCCACTTTCACCTGCGCCGGAAAGCGCACGCGCAACGCTTCGGATGGCATCTGCGCGCGCGCGGCGAAGACCAGCATCGCGCGTTTGAGCAGCGCCGGCTCGCGCAGCACGGCGTGACGCAGCCGCGGCGTCTCCTCCGACATCTCGATGCGTTGCGCCGCGCGCTCGATGCGCCACGCCGAGGCTTCGAGGATCGCCGTCATCAGCATGCCGAAGCATTCGGCGAGCGCTTCGTGACGGTACGGAATGCGCCGCGCGGGCCGGCGCCGTGTGTCGAAGGTGGCGAGTTCGCCCGCGAGCGCGCGCATCGCTTCGAAGAGCCGCGACGGATGCAGCACCGGCATGTCGGCCAGATGCTCGAACAGCGCCTCGTAGCGATTCACGATCTGCAGCAGCAACACATCGGCGATTTCGGCGACGCCGCCCGCGCGCGGCTGCAGAAAGCGCGTCGCGAGCTGATCGCCGTGCTGCCGCAGGAGCGTCGCGAGCTTGTGCAGGAACGCGTCGAGCGCGCTCTGGCGGTGCACGTCGAGGGCGGGCGGGATATAGCTTTCGTCGAGCACCACGCGCCGGTCGGGACCGCGCTCCAGCACGCGCGCGATGCCAATGGTCGCGTAGGCGTCGGTGGCTTCGCGCCCGAGCATCAGGCGCAGGTTCGGCGACGCCGTCTGCATGTGCGCGCTCTGGTTCGAGCCGGCGACGTTGTCCGCGACCTCGACTTCGCTCATGCGATAGCGCAGGTCGTGCGCGGGCGCGTCGGGATCGGCGTCGGCGTCGGAAAGATCGTCGGCGAGGTGCAGGCCGATATCGAACTCCTTCGCGCCGTGACGGGCGAGCGGCACGGCCAGCATCACGATCTCGCCGTGCGCATCCGATGGAATGTCGAGCGGCGCGGGCGCAGGTGCATCGGCGGGAAACGAGAACCAGGTGCCGTCGGGCAGATGGCCTTCGCCCGCCGCGAGCGCGACCTTGCCGAGCGACAGCGCGAGCGGATCGAGCGCGAGCGACAGCGTGCCCCACGGCCAGCCCTCGGTCGCGCGGGTGTGCGCGTGCAGTTGATGCTCGACGAAGCGGTCGTGCTGCTGGAAATGATGCGGCTGCAGGAACAACCCTTCGGACCAGATGACGCGTTGATGCCAGGTCATGAGCGCACCTCTATCCCGTGATGTCGATGCCGCGCGGCGCACGGCTCTGGGCTAAGACGAACCAGCGGCGCGGGTTTCGAAACGCGCCGCGCGGGCGAAGCCTGCGCGCGGCTCACGGCGGCCCGATGGTCACGTCGAGATCGTCGACGCGCACGCCGAGCTTCGTCGTCTTGTGCAGGGGCACCGGATGCACGGCGCGCCAGCGCGAGCGCTCCACCTCGCGATAGGCGGCGACGAATGCCACGTAGTGCGTATCGGGCTGCAGCGTCTGTTCGAGCGTGAACGAATCGCCGGGACGGACCATGTAGTCGTGGCGCGTGTTCAGGTCCGCGCCGAGCGCCGCCTGCTCCTTCGTTTGCAGCGTGAAGAAATCGGCGGCGTCGATGGTGCCGGGCGACTTCAGCTCGTAGAGACGCATCGCGACGGGCATGGGGTGGCCGCTCGCGTCGCGGTTCATCGTCGGCGAGGCGCGCACGGTGAGCTTGAGCACGGTCGGGCGCGAATCCGCCGATTTGCACGCGGGCAGGAGCGCAAGCACGAACGCCAGGAGACAGGGCCCGGACCACGACGGCCAGCGCGCCGCGGCGGACATGGCGAACAACAGGGCGCGTGCGTGAGCGCAGTGCGCGCCGACAAAGAGCGGAATCGGCATTCCAGTGCTCCCAAAGATCGATGGAAGAAACGCGAGCGCCGGGCCGGCGCCGCGCGGTCCTCCGTTAGACGAAGCGCGGGCCGCCGCTTTAAAAAGCGCCGCGCGCGATTCGTCTTGCCGCCGTGGCAGGAGAAGCGGGAAGCGTCCCGGCTGTCCCTGCGAAAAGCACCTTGCGGAGACCACGGTGAAGATCAAAACGTGCTTCGAAGAGCGGCCGGGCAACGCGCCGGCCGTCTCGCCTTTGATGCGGCTTCATGCTGCGTTGCTTGCCCTGAGCGCGACGGTGCTCGCACCTTGTGCGTTCGCCGCGCAAATGCCGCCTGCGGCAGACGCCGCGCCCACGGCCGCGACGCGCCTCGCCGCAGCCCGCGCGAGCGATGAGGAAACGGTGCGCGCGCTCTCCGCCGATGGCCGCCTGCTGCTGGCCCGCGACCGCGTGAAGCTCGACGGCTACGCGTACTGCAGCATGTCGGTCGCGGCTTCCGAGCGCGGCGACTTCCGCGTGGCGATCGAAGCGGCGTCGCGGATGCTCGTGCTCGCGAAAGACACCGACAACGACAATCTGCAGGCGCTCGCGCATCGCGATCTGGCGATCGCGTACAGCTACGCGGGCGATCTGCTCGACGCGAAGCGCTACGCCGCGAGCGCGCTCGAAGGCAAGCCGAAGGACCCGGCGCAGGTCTACGCTCCGGCGCACAAGGTGCTGGGCGATGTCGCGCTGCGCGAGGGCGATCCGGCGGGCGCGATCGAGGCGTATCGCGCCGCGCTCGACACGGCCTCGTCGCGCTACCGGCCGCTCGTGCTGGCGTCGCTCGCGAGCGCGCAGATCGCCGCGGGCGACACCGCCGCCGCGCGCGCAAGCCTCACCGCGTCGGGCGGCCCGCCGGAGACCGCGCTCGCGCCGTTCTTCCGGCGCATCGAGGGCAATCTGCTGCTCGCCGAGCACGAGCCGGCGAAGGCGCTCGATGCGTTCTCGGCCGGTCTCTCGAAGGTCTCGCAGGACGCCCAAGGCGACGCGGGCTACGACAACCTGTGGGCGCACGAAGGCATGGCGCGCGCGTGGCTCGCGCTCGGCGACACGGCGCATGCGCGCGCCGCGCTCGACGATGCGCTCGCGGACTCGGAGACCATGCGCGCGCGCTTTCGCAGCGACGAGTTCAAGACCGGCCTCTTCGCCGACGTGCAGAGCGTGTTCGATCAGGCGATCGGTCTCGCCGTCGACGAACAGGATTTCGGCCGCGCTTGGCGGATCGCCGAGCAAAGCCGCGCCCGCGCGCTGCTCGACACCGTGCGCGGCCGCGTGGACGGCGGCGTGGACACGCAGCAGCTCAACGGCGAGGCGCTCACGCTCGCCCAGGTGCGCGACGCGTTGCGCGAGAACGAGGCGATCGTCGAATATCACTCGCTCGCGCATCGGACGATCGCGTTCGTCGTGCGCCGCGACGGTCTCACCGGGCGCGTGCTGCCGATCGAGCGGCGCGATCTCGGCAGCGCCGTCGACGACTTTCGGAGCGCGATCGTCGGGCAGAGTCCGGATGCGCGTGCGTTCGGCACGCGCCTCGACAAGCTGCTCGTCGCGCCGCTCGATCTGCGGCCCGGCGAGCGGCTGGTGCTCGTGCCGCACGGCGTGCTCAACTACATGCCGTTCCAGGCGCTCAGAAACGCCGACGGCTATCTGATCCAGCGCCATGCGTTCGCGCTCGCGCCCTCGGCGAGCGTCGCGGTGCAGCTCGTCGCGCGCGAGCGGGCGGTGTCGAGCCATCTGGTCGCGTTCGGCAATCCGCGCATCTCGCCGCGTTACGAGCTGCCGGGCGCCGAGCGCGAGGTGCGCGGCATCGTGCCGCTGTTCGGCCAGGCGTCGGCGTGGCTCGAAGACGATGCGACGCGCGCGCGCTTTCGCGACAGCGCGCCCGAAGGCCGCGTGCTGCACGTCGCGACCCACGCGCACGCCGATCCGGTCGATCCGCTGTATTCGCGCATCCTGCTCGCGCCTGCGACGCAGCCCGCCGACGGGCCGGACTACCTGAGCGCGCGCGACATCTACAACCTGCGGCTCGACGGCGTCGCGCTCGTCACGCTTTCCGCGTGCGATACGGCGCTCGGCCGGGTCGATCGCGGCAACGAGATCATGGGCCTCACGCGCGCGTTCTTCTACGCGGGGGCGTCGAGCGTGATCGTCTCGATGTGGCAGGTCAACGACGATTCCACCGCGCTCACCATGCGCACCTTCTATCGCTCGCTCACCGAAGGCAAAGAGGCCATCGACGCGATGCGCGACGCGCAACTCGCCGTGCTCGCCGAGCCCGGCTTCGAGCACCCGTATTTCTGGGCGCCGTTCGACCTGACCGGAGGCTGGCGGCTCACGGTCGCCCGATGACATGATGCGCAACGCTCCCCATCTTCATCGCGCAGCGGTGCTCCGTATCGCGGGGCACATGCTGCTGCTCTTCGCCGCGGCGCCTTTCGCGCAGGCGCAGACGCCGCCGCCCGGCGCGAACCTGCCCGCGCCGCCCGGCGGCGCCGCCGGCACGCTGCTGCAACAGGTTCAGCCGGGCGCGCCGGCGGTCGCGCCCGGCGATGGTCTCGGCCTTCCGCCGGGCCTGACGCCCGAGCCGCAAGGCGCGCCCGCGCAGCCGTCGGCGCCGGGTCAGCGCTTCACGCTGCGGCACATCACGCTCACCGGCAACGACAGCATCCCGCAGTCGGATCTGCTGCCGCTCGTCGCGCCATGGATCGGCAAGGAAGTGAGCTTCGACGACGTGCAGGCGATCGCCGCGCGCATCACGCAGTCGTATCGGGATCGCGGCTATCTGCTCGCGCAGGTCGTCGCGCCGCCGCAGGATGTGACCGAGGGCGACGTGCATCTCACCGTGCTCGAAGGGCGCGTCGGGCAGGTGCGGCTCAATCTCGCGCCGGGCGCGCGCATCAAGGAGAGCGTCGTGCGCGCGCGGCTCGCGGCAATCCGGCCCGGCGAGCCGCTTCAGCAGCATTCGCTCGAACGCACGATGTTGCTGCTTTCGGATTTGCCGGGCGTGCGCGTGTCGTCGTCGCTGGAGGCGGGCGAGACGCCGGGGACCGTCGATCTCACCGTGAACGTCGATGCCGCGCGGCCCTGGCAATTCGCGCTCTCCGCCGACAACTACGGCACCTCGACGGCCGGCCGCGTGCGTCTGGGCGCGGTGGCCCGGCTGAACTCGCCGTTCATGATCGGCGACAACCTCGACATCAACCTGCTCGCCGCCGAGCGGTTCGACACGGCCTACGGGCGCGTCGGCTACGACATGCCGGTCGGCGCGAACGGCGCGCGCATCGGCGTGGCGGCCTCGCATCTTTACTACTACCTCGGCAAGCAGTTCTCCCAGCTCGACGCGACCGGTTACGCCGACATCCTGACGTTCTCCGCGAGCCAGCCGCTGCTGCGCTCGCGTCAGCAGAACCTGCTGCTGCGCGGCTCGGTCGAGTACCGGGATCTCGTGGACAAAGTCAACACGATCGGGCAGGACAGTCGCCAGTCGCTGTGGGCCGCGAACGGCGCGCTCACTTACGAAGGACGCGATGCGCTCTTCGGCGGCGGCTTCACGAGCGCCGAAATCCAGCTGACGGCCGCCAATCTGACGATCAACTCGGGCGAGCAGCGCGCGTTCGATCAGGGTCCGTTCGGCCGCGACACGGAAGGCGGCAGCATCCGCGCGACGATGTTCGCCAACCGCCTCAACGCGATCACCGACCGCGTGAGCGTGTTCGCCGGCGTCTCGGGGCAATGGGCGAGCCGCAATCTCGACAACTCGTCGCGCGTCGCGCTGGGCGGGCCGCGCGCGGTGCGGGCCTATTCGCCGTCCGAAGCGGTGGTGGACGAAGCGCTCATCGCGACCGCGGAGCTGCGCTACGCGGTGACCCCGAACGTGACGCTCTCCGCCTTCTACGACTTCGGCCTCGGCTGGTACAACGCGCGCCACGTGAATGGCGCGCCCGATAACCGCGTGACGCGCGGCGGCGCGGGTATCGGCGCGTTCTGGAGCGGTCCGTGGGGCCTGACGGCGAACGCGACGCTCGCGTGGCGCACCGGCACGAAGGACAGCACCGGCGATGACAAGGTGCCGCGTTTCTACGTGCAACTGACCAAAACGTTCTGACGGCCGGAGACTTCGATGAAAACTCAGCTTGCCCTCTCCACGCTGGCACTCGCGGCCTGGACGCTCTTCCAGCCGGACGCGCGGGCGGTGTCCGTCACCGCGCTGCCGGCGCAGCAAGGCAGCAACCCCGGCATCAGCGTGACCAGCTCGCCCGGTTCGACCCCCGCCAGGCCCGGCATGACCATCACGCAGGGGCCGCAGAAGCTGATCACGACCTGGTCGAGCTTCGATATCGGCGCGAACGCGAGCGTCGACATCAGGCAGCCGAGCGGCGGGATTCTCGTCAACAAGGTGTCGGGGACGAAGACGACCATCGACGGCTCGCTGAGCGCGAGCGGCAGCGTGTATATCGTCAATCCGGCGGGCGTGCTCGTGAACGCGGGCGCGACGATCAACGCGGGCGCGCTCGTGCTCTCGGCACTGCCGCTCGACGAGAAGCTGTTCGAGGCCGGGCGCACCGTGTTTCATCCGGTCGGCGACGCGGTGTCCGGGAGTATCGAGAATCACGGCACGCTCACCGCGCGAGCGGGGACCAACGGCACGGTCGCGCTGATCGGCGGCACGGTCATCAACGACGGCACCGTGATTGCGCAGGCGGGCACGGCGGCGCTGGCGTCGGCGAACACCGTCGAGCTGAATTTCGCGAGCGACGATCTCACGAAGATCGTCGTGAGCGGCAATGCGGTACGCGGGGCGATCGAGAATCACGGGCTCGTGCAGGCCGACGGCGGCCAGGTCGTGATGACGGCGCGCACCGCCGAGAATCTCATCGGGCTCGCGCTGAATCGCGATGGCGTCGTGCAGGCGCAATCGGTGGCGACGCGCGCGGGGCGCATCCTGCTCGACGGCGGTTCCGGCATCGTGCAGATCGACGGCAAGGTCGATGCGTCCAGTCAGCCGGGCGTGGCGGGCGGCAACATCGACGTGACCGGCGGCCAGGTGCAACTGATGCCGAACGCCCTGCTCGATGCGCGCGGCGATGCGGCGAGCGCGCAAGGCGTGGGCGGCGGGCGGGTTCGTATCGGCGGCGTGGGGACGACCGCGCGGCTCACCGAAACCACGGACGATGCGGCAGCCGATCTGGCGCGCGCGGGTTCCGTCGTGATGGACAAGGGCGCGCAGGTGCTGGCCGATGCGCGCACGACCGGCAAGGGCGGCACGGTGATCATCGATGGCGGATGGGCGCGCCTCGGCGGCGCGCTGTCCGCGAACGGCGGCGCGCGCGCGGGCGATGGCGGCACGATCGAGACCTCGCCCGACGCGCTCGATGCGAGCAACGCGCAGATCAGCGCGCACGCGCCGCACGGCACGGCAGGCGTCTGGCTGGTCGATCCGCCGGGCGGCGCTGTTCATGTGGTCGCGGACGCGCCCGTCACCGCGTCGAGCGCGGGCGCCGCGCCGCCGGCCGGGCAGTTGAGCGCCGCCGCGATCGGCCGCGCGCTGAGCGACGGCACCTCGGTCACGGTGCGCACGTTGCCGAACAACGCGATCTCGGTCGAGGCGCCGATCCAGAAGACAGTGCAGGGCGCGCCGAGCGACGTGAGCCTGAACCTGCAGGCGGGCGGCGACATCTCGATGACGAACGAGGACCCGCATTCGATTGCTGCCGCGGCCAATTCCGGCGCGCTCGCGATGTCGTTCCAGACCGACTACGCGAGCACGGCCACGCCGTCGCATACGGTGAATCTGAGCCGCGCCGGCTTCACCACCAACGGCGGCGATTTCACGGTGCGGGCGCCGAACATCTATCTCGATCAGGCGATCGTCGATACCACCGTTTCGGGCAATCCCGCGACGAGCGGCAACGTGTCGATGACGGCGACGGGCAACGGCTTCGGCACGATGTCGATCAACGCAAGCACGATCACCACGTCGTCCGGTTCGATCGATCTGCGGGCGGTGGGCGGCGGCCTCACAATCACCTCGCTTCTCAGCGGCACGAGCACGCAGTCGTTGGTGCCGACGAAGATCACGAGCGGCACCGGCGCGATCCGTATCTACGGTTCGAAGGTGTCTCGGCCGCAGATTGCGCAGATTGCCGTGACCGATCAGCCCGCGGCGACTGCGCCGGCCCCGGCCGTGTCCGCCGCAGTGCGGCTGGAGAACGTGAGCGTGAACACGCAGGGCGGCGCGATCGATGTGCGCGGCGTCGGACTGGAGGGCGTCGGGTACGGTTCCGGCGCGGGCATCTCCCTCAACAACGTGTCGATGGCCACGCTCGGCGGGCCGCAAGCCTACATCGCGCTGACCGGGCAGAGCAGCGGCTACTACACGACCGGCATCGTCATGCGCGGATCGAACATCGGCGCGGCGACGCAGCAGGGCGACATCATCCTGCGCGCGCAGGGCGGCCTTCTCGGCACCGCGCTCGATCTCGGCACGAGCGCCACCGAGAACCACTTCCGGACGCAGGGCAATCTCGATGTGATGCCGGGGGGCGTCGATCAGAACTTCGCGCTCGTCGCCGCGGACACGACGCCCATCACGATCGGCGACAACCCGGGCACCGGTTACGCGGCGGCGACCGGCAGTTCACCGTATGCCTCGACCTTCGCGATTTCGTCGAACGATCTCGCGCAGATGTCGGGCGTGGATACGCTCATCGCCGGCAGCGCGACGCAGAAGGGACGCATCACGCTCTATTCGCAGAACGTGCCGATGAACCTCACGCTGGAGAACCTCGGCGCGGGCAGCGACGGCATCGCCACGTCCGGCGGCGTGAACGCGGCGGGCAAGATGCTCATGTTCGCCTCCACCGGCGATGTGACGGTGAGCGGGCCGGTCATCGCCGATACGGTCCTCTTGAGCGGACCCGGCAGGTTCACGTTTCCGAACGCGGGGAATTCGGTGAACACGCTCGCGGCGTCCAACGCGGGCAGCGTGAGCTTCACGAATGCGCACGGATTCACGATCGGCGCGGTCAAGGGTTCCGTCTACGGCAATGCGACGCAGAACGCGACGGCCGGCGTGACCGATGCATCCGCGACGAGCGTGCAGGGCGCGTTGTTCGCGCAGGCGCTCGCGGGGAACATCGGGCTCGGCGGCGGTCCGGTCAGCACGCATGGCGTCGGCGGCGGGCTCGGGGCGAGCGGCGCGGCGAATGTGAACGCAAGCGCGGGCGGCGCGTTCAATCTCGTGATGGACGGCGCGGGCGGCCACTTCGTGAACGCGGGCAACGGGAATCTCTCGTCGCCTGCGAAATGGCGCATCTGGGCCGACACCTGGAACGGCGAAACGCGCGGGCCGGTCTTGCCGGGCGGCGCGCTGCCGAACCGGTACGGATGCGCGTACGGCCAGTGCACGCCGGACCCGCTGAACGACACCTTCCTCTATACGCAGCGGCCGACGGTCACGGTGACCATCGATGACGAAGCGCGCGATCAGGGCGCGGCCAATCCCGCGCTCACGTGGCACAGGACCGGCGTGCGCAGCGTCGATTCGCCCGATGACGCCGCGAACGGCAAGACGTTCACGACGGCCGACGCCGGTTCCGGGCCGGGTGTGTACGACATCGGCGGGACGTTCACGTCGCCCGAGGGTTATCTCGTGAAGGTGGTCGGCGGCAAGCTGACGGTGAATGCGGCGAAGCGCGGCGGTGGCGGCGGCGGCGGCGGTACGACCAGCCCCAGCGGCGGTACGACCGGCCCCGGTGGCGACACCCGGACTACCGGTCCCGGCGGCGGCACCAAGACGACGCTTTCCGGCGGGGGCACCCAGACGACCGATCCGCCGCCCACGAACCCGCTCCCGCCCGCGCCCGGCGCGCTGTTCGGCCAAAGCGGCCTGCAGACGTTCTTCTCCGACGCCCAGCGCTCGTTCATCTACGACAGCAATCTCGCGGGCGTGATGACGCGAGGCGGCGCGGGCGTGTGCACGGGATCGAACCAGCCGCTCGCATCGAACCTGCCCGCCGATGCAGCCGCCGACGCGCTGGCAGTCGAATGGCGGCGCGTGCGCACTCAGCCGAACCTGAACAATTGCATCATCGTGAACCGCCAGCATGGCTGCGGCGATTTCTGAAGCAAGGAGGCCGACATGAAGGTATCCGAAGCAATTCACGCGAGCGTTCCGGCGCAGCTATCGCCGACCGCGCAAGCGCTGCTCGAACCCGTTCCCGGCAACGCGCCGGGCGGACCGAACCTGGAGGACGAGCCCGCGTTCATGGCGCTCGGGACGGACGCGCAGGGCCGCCCGGAGAGATGTATCGGCGACGACACGATCCCGGCCGAGACGCCGAACTGGATCGATATCCAGACGCGCGCCGAAGCGCTGCTCGCGCGTTCGAAGGACGTGCGCATCGCGCTGATCTGGCTGCGCGCGGTCACGGCGCTCGAAGGACTCGAAGGCTACGAGGCCGGCCTGACATTCGTGCGCGAGCTGGCGGTGCGCTTCTGGGACACGCTGCATCCGCGACTGGAGCCGAGCGCATCGGAACCGGGCGGATTCGATGCGTCCTATCGCCAGAACATGTTCGCGGAGCTTGCGGGTCCGGTGCTGATGCACGCCTTGCGCGATATGCCGGTGGTGAGAAAGCGCGGCCCGGTGCCGACCCTGCGCGATATCGAGCAGGCCGGACGCGGCAAGCTGCCGGAGAAGGCGCTGGCCGAGCAGCGCAAGCAACTCGACGATGCCGTCGCCGAGAAAACGCCCGGCCTCGATGTTGCGCTGCGTCTGCCCGGCGCCGTGCGCGCGCTGGACGACGCGCTCACCGCGCTCTTCGGCGATCAGCCCGCGCCACGGCTCGCGCCGCTCGCGCAGTTGATGCAGGCGCTGGCGCAGGCGGTCGGCGACGCCTATGCGCGCGCGGCGGGCAAGGCTGCTGCGGCGGCGGGCGAAGCGCTGGGCGCGCCGTCGTCCGATGTTCGTGAAGCCGCGTCGCCGCCGGCGATTCAGCCAGCATCGGCCCGACCGTTATCCGGCGAACTCGGCTCGCGCGCGGACGCCATCGCGTGGCTCGCGGCCGTGAGTGCGTTCATCGAGCGGACCGAGCCCGCGCATCCCGCCCCGCTCCTGATCCGGCGGGCGAGCGCGCTGCTCGGCATGGACTTCATCAGCGTGATGCGCGAGCTCGCGCCGGATTCGTTGCACCAGATCTACGCGATCGCCGGGATTCGCCCGGAGGCGCGCTGAAAACCGCGGCGGGCGCGCGCGACGTTTGAATGCGCGCGGCGTGGATCGTCTTTTTCACGGACTCGCCTGAACTTCAAAAGGAGGCAACACCATGGACAGTGGACAGAAATTCATCGGCCGCAACCGTGAGCCGCGCGTGCAGATCACCTACGACCTCGAAACCGGCGACGCGGAAGCGCGCAAGGAGTTGCCGTTCGTGATGGCGGTGCTCTCGGATCTGAGCGGCAAGACGACCGAGACGGTGCCGCCCGTCGAGAAGCGCTCGTTCCAGGAATTCGACATCGACAATTTCGGGCAGCGGCTCGCCGCGATGAAGCCGTCGGTCGCGTTCGCGGTGAAGAACACGCTCACCGGCGAGGACAACCTGATGGTGCAACTGATCTTCAAGTCGATGGACGATTTCGGGCCGGGCGCCATCGCCCATAACGTGCCCGAACTCGACGAACTTCTGCGCGTGCGCCAGCAGCTCGACCGCCTGAAGCTGATGCTCGACGGCAAAGGCGGCGCGGAAAAAATGCTCGCGCAGGCGCTGAAGAATCCCGCGCTGCTGCGCACGCTCGCCGCCGGCGATGGCAACGGTGCTGGGAACGACCAGCCACCCGCCGACACTCAATGACAATCATCGTTTCATGATCGAGGACCCAGCCATGCCCGATACCTTGTCCACTCAGGAAGCCGTCGCCGCCGCGCTGCCCGGCGCCACGGAGGAAGCCCCTCTCGACGATTTTTCCGCGCTGTTGCAAAAGGAATTCAGGCCGCGCTCCGAGGATGCCGGGCGCGACGTCCACAACGCGGTGCAGACGCTCGCGCAACTGGCGCTCAAGGAAGATTCGCTCGTCTCCGACGACACGCTGCGCACCATTGACGCGATGATCGCCGACATCGACGAGCGCCTGACCACGCAGGTCAACCTGATCCTGCATCACCCCGACTTTCAGCGGCTGGAGGGCGCGTGGCGCGGGCTCGACTATCTGATCCGCAACACGGAGACGGACAAGCAGCTCAAGATCCGCGTGATGAACATCAAGAAGCAGGAGCTCGGCGACATGCTGCGTCGTGGCGCGGGCGCGGCGTGGGACCAGACGCCGTTCTTCAAGCAGGTGTACGAGCACGAGTACGGCGTGCTGGGCGGCGAGCCGTACGGCGTGATGGTCGGCGACTACTACTTCGATCATCATCCGCAGGATGTGAAGCTGCTCGCGGAGATTTCGAAAACGGCGGCGGCGGCTCATGCGCCGTTCATCGCGTCGTCGGCGCCTTCGCTGCTCGGCCTCGACTCGTGGCAGCAGCTCGACGACAAGCGCGACATCAGCAAGATCTTCACGATGGCGGACTACGCGCCGTGGAACTCGCTGCGTGAATCGGACGACTCGCGTTATCTCGCGCTCGCGATGCCGCGCTTCCTCGCGCGTCTGCCTTACGGCGCGAAGACCGATCCGGTGTCGGCGTTCCATTTCGAGGAAGACTGCGACGGCACGAACCACGAGCGCTATACGTGGGCCAATGCAGCGTATGCGATGGCGGTGAACATCAACCGCTCGTTCAAGCTGTATGGCTGGTGCACGCGCATTCGCGGCGCGGAGGATGGCGGCAGCGTGCCGAACCTGCCCGTGCATTGCTTTCCGACCGATGACGGCGGCGTCGATATGAAGTGCCCGACCGAGATCGCGATATCGGATCGTCGCGAGATGGAGTTGTCCAATAACGGCATGATTCCGCTCGTGCATCGCAAGCATTGCGACGAGGCGGTGTTCATGGGCGCGCAGACCCTGCAGAAGCCGGCGAAGTTCAACCGTGCGTTCGCCAACGAGAATGCGGAGTTGTCCGCGCGGCTGCCTTATGTGTTCGCGTGCAGCCGCTTCGCGCACTACCTGAAGCATCTGTGCCGCGAGAAGATCGGCTCGTTCAAGGAGCGCGAGGACATGCAGCGCTGGCTCAACAACTGGATCATGGATTACGTCGATGGCGATCCGGTGAACTCGACGGCGGTGGTGAAGTCGCAGAAACCGCTCGCGGATGCGAAGGTGAAGGTCGATGAGGTGGAAGGGTCGCCGGGGTACTATCAGGCGACGTTCTGGCTACGGCCGCATTATCAGCTGGAGAAGCTGGGGGTGTCGTTGCGGCTGGTTTCGAGGGTGCCGCAGTTGGGGGCGTAGGGGGTGGGGGAAGCCCGCGGGAGCGGGCTTCGAGGCGAATCGGATGCTATATAGGTGGCGGTGAGTGCGAGCGAGACTGAAAGGACGCTGAGCCAGCAAGTCAACGGACTGACCGTCGTTTTTGCGCAACGAGTTCTACAAGACTAGTCCGAAAAACTTCGCATTACTGATGCTCATGAATTGAGCCTTATCCCCAATTTCATGTTCTATCAGGGACTTGTCTTAAGCGAGGGTTCTCATCTCTAAAGCGACTGCCAAAAAGCAGATATTTATTGCGCCAAAATCGCGTACTTGGCACCAGTGGCGGCTGCGGCCGGCTGATCAAGTACGAGGCAACAAGCAAGAATGGCGTTATCCCAGATTCTCACCGCGCTCAAGGACCCGAGCGCCCGGCTGACTCAGCATCTCCGGCTGAAGATCGGCGGCTCCAGGGCGGACGTGGACGTTGTCGAATTCACGCATATTGAAGCCTTCAATACCGAGTACGCGCTCGACCTGACCGTGACCGTCAGCGACTTCTCGCTGGACGGCAGCGACTTCGTCGGCAAGCACGCTACGTTCGAGGTTGAAGAGCGCGTTTCCCTCTCCTACATGAAGGCCGCCCACGCGGCGCGCATCACACACGGCCTCATCACGCAATGGGAATTCCTGAGCGCCAGCCACGATATCGCGACGTTCCAACTTCGAATCGAGCCGCGCGTCGCGCTTCTTGACCGAATCAAAACGAGCAGGGTCTTCAGAGAAAAAACGCTCAAAGAGATCTTCTATGAGCTGTTGGTAGATCGGAAACTCATCTGGCCACACGACATCAACCTGAACTTCGAAGGGCTCGACGAGCGCTACGACGAAGTGTTGATGTACGAGGAGAGCGTGCTCGCCTTCATCAAGCGCCTCTGTCTGAAGTACGGGCTCTATTACTACTATACGCAGGCCGAGTCCGACGAGAAGGCTTATCGCGATAGTCTGGTGATCGACAATCAGGCGAAGGGCTACGTGCGTTCGATCGACGTGCCGGTGATGCCCTATTCGGGGTTGTCGGCGCGATGGCATGAGGCGGTCCTGTCGATCAAGCGCAAACGTAGGCTGATGCCGGGCAGCGTAACACTGCGGGAGCGCAACTATCGCACGCCGCAGGAGCCACTGATTGCGACCATTGAAGTCGACTATCAGGACAAGACGCTGCACGGCAGTATCGATCGCAGCGCCGAGCACTTTCATACGAAAGCCGAAGGCGCGGCGCTCGCCGAAGTGCGTCGGGATGAGATTGTCTCGCGGCAGATCACCTTGAGCGGCACGGCGAACACCATCGGCGCGTTTGTCGGCGTGGTCATCAAGCCGACCAACGTCGAAATGCCGGATGCCAAATACGGCTTCGTCATTTTCAAGGCAACTACTGCAGGCTCGCGCTCGAAGCCCGTCCATATCGAGTTCGACGCCACACCGGCGCATCTGGTGTGGCGGCCCGAGTACGTTCCCGCGCGCGACTGGCGCTGGATGCCGGGTTCGATCATCGCGACGGTCGAAACGGCGGACAAAGGCAGCCCGTACGCGGATCTGGACGAGCACGGACGCTACCTTCTGCGTTTTCACTTCCAGGCTGCACCCGGCGACCCCGGTTCGAACAGCATGCGGGTGCGCGCCTTGACGCCTTCGGCATCGAACGAAGGCGGCTTTCACGCGCCTCTTCTACCAGGAACGGAGGTGCGCGTCGGATTTACAAATAATGACATTGATCGTCCCTATGTGATCGGGGCACTGTTCGACTACGCCCGCCGCAATCACGTACACGGCTACAACGGCTGGCAATCCCGAGCGGTCTGGCGCTCGCCGCTTCTGAGCGGGAAGCTTCGCTTCGAGGACTATCAGGGCAAGGAAGGCGTGAAGCTCGCGACGATCTTTCAGAAGACGTCGGTGAGCATGGGGTATCTGGTGGATAACCAGAAGAAGCGTCGCGGTGAAGGGGTTGAGATCAACTCGTCGGGCCACGGGACGTTTCACGCCTCGAAAGGCCTGTTCTTCTCGGCGGATGCGCTGTCCAATCCGAACGCGCAGCAGCTCGAAATGACGGCGGCGTTGGAGTCGATGCGTTCGGCGCTCGCCGAAACGCAGGCGCTCTTGCAAGCCGCGCAACGCGCCAATGCAGGGCTCGCCCAGGTCAAGGACCAGCAGGCGCAACTCGAAAATGCGTTCAAGGATTTGCAGAAGCAGGTGATTCTGCTGTCCGCACCCGATGGTATCGGTGCGACCACGCCCCAGAGCATTCACCTCACGAGCGGCGAGCATCTGGCGGTTGCTTCGGGCGGCAGCGCGGACGTCAGCGCGGGTGACAACTTTACCGTCGCTGCGGGCAAGTCGGTGTCTCTGTTCGCGCAGACGAGCGGTGTCAAAGTGCTGGCGCGAACGGCGCGATGGACTTGCAGGCGCAGGGTGGTCCTTTGCAGATGTTCGCCGAGCAGGACATGAAGGTCACGAGCGCCGATGGACAACTCACCGTCAGCGCCGCCAAGGGCGTGACGATTTCGGACGGGTCGGGCGCTTACATCAAGCTCAGTGGCGGCAACATCGAGATCGGCGGGCCGGGCACGTTGCGCTATCGCGTGGCTTCGTTGTCGCGCTCGGGGCCGTCGAGTCTGCGCGAACAATTCCAGTCGCAGAAATGCCTGGACGATCTGCACGTCGCGTATCACGACGCGAACGACACGCCTCTCGCGGGCGAGGTGCTCAACCTGCTCAAGGGCGATGGCAGCCCCCTCAAGTTGACGACCGCAGGCGATGGCCGCGCCTCGCAATTGCAGATCGCTTTCGATCATTTCAAGGCACAGATGCCGAAACTGCCGGAAGGTACGGATGAGTGACACGACGTATGACCCGTTGCGTGATCCGCGCACGCTCGTAAAGAGCTACCACTACATCGATCTGCCGGGCGAGCCGCCGGATTCGAAGTTGTGGCCGGGCGTGAACAACATCATCAAGCTGCGCAAGCATCGGGATGTGGTGTTCGACATCAAGCTCAACGCGGGCGCGAGTTATACGTTGAAGACGGATCAGCCGGAGTCGAAGTACGGGCGCTTCTATGATACGAAGCGCAAGCTGACGGTGGTCCGAACAACTTTCAACGATGGTGAGCCGTTGCATATTTGGGTGGGGCGCAGGTTTCAGGGGAATCTGATTCTGCTAAGTGGCGAAAAGGAGATCGGTCGCTATCCAATTCGCAAAATGGATTGCACGGGAACGTGTGCCGACGATCCGAAGGATAAGCCTGCACCGATATTCATCATTTTGCACGACGACAAGGCATTTGTTCAGGATCTGCTTAAGCTACAAGAATCAGTATTCTTAGCTGACAAGCCGTCGGCCACTTTGATGGCCGCGTATGATCGTGCGCGTAGTGGTGCTGGGCTTCACAGCGCGCCGTTCGATACTTCTCGGCGGCCTATGAGTGCGACCGTCACGCAGCCACAAGGGATGATGGTCACGCGCAACGGCTCGCCGGAGGTCTTGCAGACGGTTCACATATTCGAGGTGCAGAACACGAATGCGTCTGATGTGCCGCATGAGATTGCTCAGTTTTTTGTGCGGGGTGATGAGAAGTACGAGATTGATCCGAACAAGATTCTCTGCCGCAATTGGCTCATTCAGCAGTCGTCTGGGCTCTTCGCTTTTGCCGTGGACGCGCTCAAAAATGATCAATCATGGTTGCGCAAGTTCTGGGGCCGCAAGTTCTACCTCGTTCGGAGCGGAGCCAAGTATGTAGCAATGTTCTCCACAGGGCCGGAAGACTGGAAAATCCTTGGCGTGTTACTTACGGGGTACAAAAAGGTGGTCCCGAGCACAAGCCAGATACTGACGCTCGCAGGAGGAGCAGGAACTGGCGCGACCACATGGAACGCGGCAAAGTCTGCGGTAAAAGGGTCGGTGGTGCATGGTGCCGGCGTTGCCGTGGCCTTCAATATGGCAATCGACGGAATGGTCTGGTTCAACGAGTATCGAAAGGGAGATAAGGACCTTTTCGATCTGTTTGCCTTGATTGGGGTTGATCTCGCAAAGGCAGGTCTCTATGCGTTCGGTACGAGCCTTCTCACGTCCGCAATAGTTACGATTGCCACGCTGGGCTTGGGACTGTCGATGTCGATCCTGGCGATTGCGGTCGGTACGGTTGTCGCAACGGTCGTTGTTGGATACGCGGTGGATTGGATGTTCGACAAGGTGAATGCGAACAAAGAGGTAAGCGATTTTTTCCGCAAGCTCATAGCAATCGTTAAGGAGGCCACTCCTCTAGACTACGGTGACTCCTATGCTGCATCCGAATGGGCAATCGTCCCGGAGTGGGCGATGCCGGCAGGTACGAGCAAGCAATGAGCAAGATCAACGACATCGAACCAAGCCCGTCCGAATCGAATCGGACTCGCATTGACGATCACCCGATGCTGGCAGGTCTCAGTCTTATTTTGGGTGGTGCAATCACGTTTTTTTATTTTGCGGCCTTCTCCGAGTTTAACAATACGGGATTGCCGTGGAAGCTGACGGGGTCGCTCACGCTCGTTTCGTCGGCTCTTGTCCTCGTTCAATTCGCTACAAATCGGAGCGAGCGCCGCTTGATTTGGGAAGGCTTTGCTGCACTGTGCCTTCTGGTGGGTCTATGGCTCTTCACAGGTTCATGTTGGTTGTTCTACTTTTCTTTTGCTCCGATCCCCGCCTGGCTGCGGTGGAATGTGATTGTTCCAGGCGTCGTAGGTACGGCTCACTGGTTGAGAATGGTCTGGAAGGACTACAAGCGAGACGTGCAAAACTTAAATCTAGTTGAGCGCCTCTATAAGTTCGAGGACGATCGGATTGTGTATCCCGGTCAGAGTTCGGACCTTCTTGTCGGCGAATTGACGCGACGAAACCCGTTCACGAAGCTGCATCTGTGGGCTGTCCCGCTTGGTCCACTTTTTGGAGCCATCGCGCTGGGATTCGCGGGACACTTTCGAACGTCAGGCGGACCGCATCTCATTTTTTTGATTGCATCGTTCTTTACTTTTCCTATGTCGCAGTTTCTGCTTGGTTACGGTGGCGCCAAAACTTTATATTTCCATATCTATCTTCCATTAAAGATGGAGCGACTAACGGGTAAGAGGGTCATTCTTGCTCCATGAACATTATGCGTTCGATTTGAATCGCGAAGAGCTTAGAAGCAATGCCGGTTAACTTTCTCGATCTACCCGAGCCGATCGAGCCCGACATCAAACCGCCCAGCCCCGTGGTTTGGGCGGTCCTGCTCGTCGTCGCGATTGCGATCGGCATCGCGCTTACGCTCTCGCATTGGCCGAACGACCGCTCGTCGCAATGCTGGCAGTTCCATACGTGGATGATCGGCGTGCCGTCGATCTGCTGGTGCGTCTTGTTGGCAGGACGCAATCAGGACGTCCCCGGCGAAATTCTCAACCTGCTCAAGGGCGATGGCAGCCCGCTCAAGTTGACGACCGCAGGCGATGGCCGCTCC
>LRBF01000088.1 GCA_001580565.1 Caballeronia megalochromosomata
AGTGACTGCCGCCCCGCACAGAGGCAGTGCTAATAGACCACCGCGAAATCAGGATTCCATATAAACAACCGCAGCCCACAAAAAAAACTCACTTCGCATTCGCATTCAACTCCCGCGCATAGTACATCGCAGCAGCATCAATCTCCTCCGGAGTCATATTGCGCGCAACATTTCGCATGACCGCATCGATATCATTCGTCCGGGTACCGTTAGCAAACGCAACCAACTGCGCCTTGGTATAAGCCGCCGGCAGCCCATCGAGCCAGGGACTACCCACCTTGCTGTCAATCCCCCCATGACACACCGCGCAAGGCGCAATGTTACGCATCGGCGCACCATGCGCCGCGACCGGCGGCGCAAGCGCCTCGCTCACCTTGCGCTGCGCAGGCGGCCGCGGCAGGCTCGAGTAGTACGCCGCGAGATCACGCATGTCCTGATCGCTCAGGTTCATCGCCATCGGCGACATCACCGCACTCGAACGCGCGCCTTTCTGAAAATCGATCAACTGCTTGTAGATCACCGACGCATATTGCCCCGCCAGATTCGGAGAATTGGCATCGCTCATGCCGCGCTCGCCGTGGCACATCGTGCAGCGCAAGGCCAGCGTCGCGCCGCGCCCAATCGAATTCGCGCTCACGCTGGAGAGCAATTGCGGCGTAAGCTCGACGCTCGTGAGCTTCTCCTTCGGCTCGACGGTCGTGCCGCCCGCATACCAGTCGCGCGGCACGCCCGCCGCGCTACAGATCGCATTCCAGATGCCGGTGAACGGCGCATCGCGATGCACCGAAGGCAGCCAGACGAAACCGATCAGCGCCGACACCACCGCAATCGCAATCGTCCCCAAGACGCTGACCGCGAACCAGCGGTTGCGGAATGTGAAGAGGCGTTCGTCGCTCATCGCTGTGCTCCGATCGGCACCGCAGGCACCGCCGTGTCCGAACGCGCGAGCAACTGCGCGATCGGATAGCCGTAGTTGACGAGCGTGAGCCCGATCATCAGCACGAGCCACAGCGCAAAGCTGTTCAACGCCACCGGAAGCGTGCGAGGCTCATGCACCGCGCGGCTGAAGCGGAACTCTTCCGGCTGCACCTGCGGCGCGCGATGCGCCTTGATCAGCACGATGAAAAACAGCACCGCCGACACGACCAGAATCAGCCCGCCCAGCACCGAGATCACCACCGAGAGTGCCTGCGCGGCGATCGCCGGATCGTTGTAGTCGTAGAAGGCCATGCGCCGCGGCATCCCCAGAATGCCGACGAAGTGCCACGGAAACGTCAGCACGATCATGCCGATGAACCACAGCCACAATTGCCAGCGCATCAGCCTGACGCTCTGCAGCGCGCGGCCGGTCAGATGCGGCCACAGATCGTAGGCGATCACGAAATACATGATGACGATCGCGCCGCCAAAGATCAGATGGAAATGGCCCGTCACCCATTGCGTGTTGTGGACGGTCGAGTCGAGTTGATAGCTCATGTTGATGAGCCCGCCCGCGCCGCCGAAGCCGAGCATCACGAAGGAGAACGCGACGGCCAGCATCATCGGGTTATCCCACGGCAGCGCCCTGATCCAGCCGAGCGGCCCGCGTCCGCCACGCAATCGCGCCGCGATCTCCACCGAAGCGCTGATCGTGAACACGGTCAGCAGCGTCGGCACGGCGACGAGCGCGGTGAACACCGAGTGCATGAACTTGAAGCCGGAGCCCACTTGCGGATCGGCGAACAGGTGGTGAATGCCGATGGGCATCGACACGACCAGAAACAGGATGAACGAAATGCGCGCCATCGAATCGCTGTAGAGACGGCCGCCGATCGCGCGCGGAATGATCGTGTAGTACGCGATATACGCCGGCATCAGCCAGAAATAGACGATCGCATGTAGCGTCCACGAGAAGAACACGCGCGCGAGGCCCGCATCGATGGTCGATTTCCAGCCGATCGCCACGGGCAGGATCATGAACAGCACTTCGATCGCCGCGCCCACCGCCGTCCAGCCCCACAGATACGCGCCCGCCACGGTCGCGAACATCGCGAGCGGCACCGGCTTGCCACGATTTTCGCGCTTCCACGACGCGAGGTTCACCGACATCAACGCGACCCACACCCACGAGCCGACCACCACGAACACCACGCCGACGTAATAGAACACGTTGCCGATCATCGGCGGATAGAACGTGTAGAGCACGGACGCGAGGCCCATCGCGACAGGCACCGTCGCCGTGACCGCGCCGAGCGCGACGAGAAAGAAGCCGAGCCACGCCCAGCGCAGGCCGACGAGCGGGCGCTTCAGCGCGAGCTCGCTGACCGCATAGCCGAAGCCCATCGCGATGAGCGTCGGAAACGCGTAGCCCATCACGGTGCCGTGCTCCGTCACCGAACGATAGTAAAGCTCGGGATTCTGCAGCCACGGATGCAGCGGGCTGCGCACGAGCATCTGCCAGGCGCCCAGCAGAAGCGCGACGCCGAAGGCGATGAAAGCCAGCCAGAAATGCGCGAGGACGAGGCGCTTGCTATTGAACACAGGACACTCTCCGCGAATTGGCCGGCATCTTCTCGGCCATCTGCATGAATTCGGCGCGATCGACCACCTTCACATGCGCCCACATGTTCTGATGCCCGGTGCCGCAGTACTCGTGGCACGGCATCAAATGCTCGCCGGGTTTGTCGAAAGTCGTCTTGAACGTCGACACATAGCCCGGCTCCAGCATCGAATTGATGTTCGTGTTGGTGATCAGAAAGCCATGCACGACGTCCGAACTCGTCGCGCGGAACGTGACCGGCACGCCCGCCGGCACGACGAGGCATTGCGGCGTGAACGAATACTGCTGCGCGACGATGCGCACCGTCACCGAGCCGTCGGTCTCCGGCGCGCTGCCGAGATTGCTCTCGATGAATTCTCCCGACACATGCAGCGTCTCCGGGCGAACCGTCTCGACGCGCGAGGGCGGCATCATCGCCCAGTGCACGCCGGTGTAGACGACCATGCCGACCAGCACCACGACGATCGCGAGAACGAGGATCGCCCAGCGCCGTTCGACCCGTTCGGCGACGTCGTGCGAGCTTGGATTGATGGCCATATGCGATGCCTTAATGAACCTTGCGAATCATTGAATCACGCCGCGCGGCAGGAACACGGCGAAGTAAAAGACGAACCAGAGGCCGATCACGATCGCGGTCGAAATGCCCGCGAGCGCGATCGCACCCGACGGGCCGCGCCTCACGATCTCGTCGAGCTTCGCGTCTGCCTCCGCGATTTCATTCGGGTCTTCGTTCATGGTGTGGTCGATGCTCAGTAAAGTGGCGCCGAACGCAGCTCGTTCACTTCCTTCACGCTGACCGGCGCGCCGTGGTTGCCCCACGCCGTGCGGATATACGTGACCACCGCCGCGACCTCGACATCGGACAGCGACTGCGCGAACGGCGGCATGCCGTAGGGCTTCGGGTTCTTGAACGTGCCGGGCGGATAGCCGCCGTTGAGCACCATGCGGATCGGGTTCACGGCCGAGCTCATCTCGATCGACTGATTGTTCGCGAGCGGCGGGAAATCGGGCGGCTTGCCCTGTCCTTGCGCCGCATGGCACTCGGCGCATTGCGCTTCGTAGATCTTCTTGCCGAGCGGCGAGAGGCTCGTCTTCTGCTCGACGACCGCCTGGCTCGGCGGCGCCGGCTTGTCGCCGGAACGCGCGGGCAGCGCCTTCAGATAGACGGCCATCGCGCGCACGTCTTCCTCGGTCAGATATTGCAGGCTGTCGTAGACAACTTCGGCCATCGGCCCATAGACCGCGCCGCGACTGGACACGCCCGCGTGCAGCAGACCGACGATCTCGTCGATGCTCCAGTCACCCAGGCCCGCTTCCTTGTTCGACGTGAGTGAGGGCGCGTACCAGTTCTGAATCGGGATCAGGCCGCCTTCGAAGGCCTTCGACTTCACGTTGCCGCCGAGCGCGTTGATGGCCGTGTGGCACATCGAGCAGTGTCCGAGCCCTTCGACGAGATACGCGCCGCGATTCCATTCGGCCGACTGCGCCGCATCGGGCTGATACTCGCCTTCGCGGAAGAAGAGCGAACGCCACCCGATCAGCAGCTCACGATGATTGAACGGGAAACGCAGTTCGTGCGACCGGTTCGGCTGATGCACCGGCGGCGTGGACATCAGGAACGCGTAGATGGCGTCAGAGTCCGCGCGCGTGACTTTTGTATAGGACGCGTAGGGCATCGCCGGATAGAGTAGCGAGCCGTCGCGCGATTTGCCCGAGTGCATCATCGTGAAGAACTCGTCGGCGCTCCACTTGCCGATGCCCGTCTCCTTGTCCGACGATATGTTGGGCGTGAAAAGCGTGCCGAAGGGCGTGTCCATCGGACGGCCGCCGCCGAAGGTCTTGCCCGCGGGCAGCGTATGGCACGCGATGCAGTCGCCCGCGCGCGCGAGATATTCGCCGCGCTTGACGGTGGCCGCGTCGGCGCCCTGCGCCACGGCGTGCTCGAACGGTGCGGCGCACGCCGCCATGAAGACCGCGACGGTCAGCGCCCGGAAGTGTCGAAAACGGAGCACGTCGGGTCCTCGGTTAGTTGTGAACGCTGCCGCAGGCAACCGGCATCTTCAGCGAGCCGGCGGCGACCGGCACCGGATCGGCCGGCGCGGGCAGCGACGCGAGATAGGCCGCGATCGCGGTGATGTCGCGGTCGCTCAACAGCTTCGCGACCTGCGCCATGCAATCCGGCGCGACGGTCGAGCGCGTGCCGTAACGCCATGCGCCGAGTTGCGCGCTGATGTAGTCGGCATGCAGGCCGAGCAGGCCGGGAATTGCGGGCTCCATGCCCGTCATCGCCGCGCCGTGGCAACTCACGCAGGCGGGAACGCTGCGCGATGCATCGCCCTTCGTGACGAGCGTCTTGCCGAGATCGAGCGTCTTCGCATCGACCTTGACGGGAGCGGGCGGCGGGAACGGCGGACGCTCGCTCGCGAAGTACTCTGCGATCTGCTTCAGGTACGCGTCGGGCAGGTACGCGAGCAGGTAGTTCATCGGCGGATACTTGCGGCGGCCGTCGCGAAACGCGAGGAGCTGGTTGTACAGATAGCCGGCGGGCTTGCCGGACAGGCGCGGGAAGTAGTCGTTGTCGGTGCCCTCGCCGTGCGCGCCGTGACAGGCCGCACAACCCATCACGCGGGCCTGCATCGTGTCGGGCGCGCGTTCGAGCGGGGCGTCATTTGCCGCGAACGCCGCGCTGCTGAAAAACGCGATGAGCGCGGACAACAGGAAAGCGCCGAGCTTTGCCACGTTTCGCACGTAACCCCCGTTGTCGATTTGCCGTGTTCGATTTGCCGGGCGCGTGAGCCGTGCGTCCGACGCGGTTCTTCAAGGCGCTGCGATGTTCTTGGTGCCGATGGGTTGCGCTTGGCTTTTCTGATCTTAGAAGAGACCGCCCGTTTTTCCCAGCTTGGAGATTGTCTCAATGCACGACATCGATGAACGTGACACAAATCAACGTTTTTTGCGCTTGAACAATGAAACGCATATTTTTGAGACGGTAAATTGCTTTAGTCCCATCGGCGGAGGTTTGTGGATCGTGGCTTTGAATGATCACAGAGATCATTTCAAGATACGCGATGCTGCTCACTTGAGCCCGAGACGCCTCGCGAGCCGATTCAGATTGGCGCGATCCAGACCGAGCTCGCGCGCGGCCGACGCCCAGTTCTGGTTGTGACGTTTCAGCGCGTCGAGAATGAGCGTGCGCTCGTAGGCCGTCACTGCGTCGCGGAAGTCGGTGCCCGGCGCGGGCAACGGCGATGCCTCTGCCGGCGGCGCGCTTCCGGCGACCGTCGCGCCGTCGCCATTCAGCGTGAGATCGGCGGCGGTGAGCGTCAGGATGCGCGGGCGCTCCCGATGCGAAGCGAGCGCCTTCAACGCGCTGCGCCCGATCAGATGCTCCAGCTCGCGCACGTTGCCGGGCCAGCGATACGCGAGCAGCGCGGCCTGCGCATCGGCGGAAAGACGCAGGCTGAGCAGACCGAGACGCGAGCGGTTCTCCTCGAGAAAGTAGCCCGCGAGCAGCAATACGTCGCGCCCGCGCTCGCGCAGCGGCGGCACCACGAGCGGATACACCGACAGGCGATGATAGAAATCCGCCCGAAAACGCCCTTCGCGCACTTCCTCGGCGAGATCGCGATTGGTTGCGGCGATGAGCCGCACATCGACTTTGTGCTCGCTGTCCGAGCCGATGCGCTGCAACTGGCCGTTCTGCAACACGCGCAGGAGCTTCGCCTGGACCGG
>LRBF01000089.1 GCA_001580565.1 Caballeronia megalochromosomata
TACTATGAGGTACGGATTCGAGCCGATGTTGTGTCATAAGTATACGCGGACAACCGACTGTAAAACTAGATCGGTCGTCGGAAGCGACAGATGTGTATAAGAGACAGCCGCACAGGGGCAGTGCTAATAGACCAACGCGATAACGGGATCCGGCGACAAATCCAACATCTAAACAAGCACACCGAAGCCCCAATCAAACCCGCAACTTACGATAAAGCGTAGTCCGCGATATCCCCAACGCCCGCGCCGTAGCCGAAACATTCCCCCCATGCGCCGCAAGCGCCGTCGCCACCGCGCTAGCTTCGATATCAACAAGCCGCGCCCCGCTCGCAAGCGGCGAAGCCTTGTCAATCTGCACACATTCCCCGAGCTCATCGAGAAAATCATGCGGCAGATGCTCGACCCCGATATGCGTATCGTGATCGTCGAGCATGGCGGACGCGGTGCGCAGCACGTTGCTCAACTGCCGGAAGTTGCCCGGCCACGGATGACGCGCGAAGAGCGCGAGCACGTCGTCATCGATGCCCACAACGCGGCCCGCGAAGCGCTCATGCCCCAGCATCTTGCCGACGACCGCCCGCAAGTCCGTGCGCTCGGCGAGCGGCGGCAGCGTCACCGAAAGACCGTTGATGCGGTAATACAGATCCTCGCGAAACGTCCCCTGCGCGACGCACTCGCGCAGCTTGCGGTTGCTCGCGCAGACGAGCGTGAAATCGACCGGCACCGCGCGCGCCGCGCCGAGCGGCTCGACGACGCGCTCCTGCAACACGCGCAGTAATCGGCTTTGCATCGCGAGCGGCATGTCGCCGATCTCATCGAGGAAGAGCGTGCCGCCGTTCGCCTGCACGATCTTGCCGATCGCGCCGCGCTTCGCCGCGCCAGTGAAAGCGCCCTGCACGTAGCCGAAAAGCTCCGACTCTATCAGCGTCTCCGGTAACGACGCGCAGTTCACCGCGACGAACGGCCCCGCGCGGCGCGGGGAATCGCTGTGAATCGCGCGCGCAAGCATTTCCTTGCCCGCGCCTGTTTGCCCGCCGATCAGAATCGCAATGTTCTTGCCGATGACCTTGCGCACGCGCGCGACGATGTCGTTCATCTGGGCATCGCCGGTGCAGAGATCGGCGAGACCGGACGCGGCCTGCTCGCGCACGGCGATCGCGCGCGTCGGAAGCGCCACACTCGACGCCGGACGCTCATGAAATTCGACACTCGCGAACACCACCACGCCGCTGTGCAGTTCGAGCCGGCGAGGCGCTTCGCCCGCGCCCGCGATGAGCACATCGACGCGCTCGCCGAACAGCGCCTCGAGCGTCTGCAAACGCAGATGCCCCAGTTCGAGGCCGAGCTGAAATTGCGCGCTGCGGTTCGCGCACAGCAGGCGGCCGTCGAGATCGAACACGGCGAGGCCTTCCATCAACGTGCCGATGAACTCGGGCCGGCTGTGAAAGCGGATGCGCAGCCCGTCGCCGAACGCGCTCGCGATCAGGCGGTTCTCGATCATCTGCCCGGACATCTTCACGAGCGCCATCGTGTGCTGGTGATAGCCGCGGCGGTCGCCGGTGACATCGAGCACGCCGGAGAGATTGCCGTGCGGATCGAGGATCGGCACGCTCGAACACGTGAGGAAGTGATTGGCGCGCAAATAATGCTGGTCGCCGTGCACGGTGACCGCGTTGCGCTCGGCGATGGTCGTGCCGATCGCGTTGGTGCCCTGGTGCGCCTCGCTCCACCGCGCGCCCGCGCGCAGCGCGACTTTCTCGGCGCGGGCGAGGAAATCGTCGTCGCCGAGCGAGTGCAGGATGAGGCCGCTCGCGTCGGTCAGCGCGATCATGCTGTGCGTGTTGGCGATCTGCGCGTACAGCGTTTCCATCACCGGCAGCGCGTGTGCGAAGAGCGCGCGACTTTCATCGAGCTTGACGGCGAGCTCCGCGCCCGACAGCACGGCGTAATCCGGGCGCATCGTCTCGAACAGGCCGAACGTGGCCGAGCGCTCGTGCGAATGACGGATGACGTCGCGTTGCGCCGGCTGCAAGGCCGCGCCGATGGCATGCTGCATCGCCTCCTCCTTATCGATTTACTTCTCGCGGCAATGTAACACTGTCGCGGCGCGCGGGTCGATCCGAGGAAGCACGCGGTGCCACGCGCGGCGCCTGGCGGCGTTACAGCACGAGCGAGCCTGCCGTGATCGCGATGACCAGGAACACGACGAACAGGATCAGGAAGATGAAGAAGCAGATCTTGGCGATGCCCGCCGCGCCGGATGACACGCGGGTAAAGCCGAAGAAGCCGGCGACGACGGAGATGATCGCGAACAGGATGGCGAGTTTAAGCATGGCAGGTCCGGTTTTTGTTGTGGCGACTTCTGCGAGCAAGCTTCGTACCTAAACGGTATGACGGTTAGAAACACAGACCGTTAGTTGCATCATGAACGACAAATAAAAGCGGACAGCGAACTGCCCGCTTCAAAGCGTTTTCAGCGCACGCTACGCGCCCGATTGTCGGTCGCCGCGACGGGCACGGCCACAGGTGCGGCACTGGCAGCCGCCACCGGCGCCGGCTGACGCGTGCCGAGCCAGTTTGCGACCCGCTGATGTACGTACGGCACGGCGAGCAGCGCGCCGATCGCGATCGCATCGGCGGCGAGTCCCGCCGGCACGTTGATGAGGCCATCGGTGAGCGTGAACAGGATCGAATCGACGACGAGCGAAATCACCGTCCCCGCGACGAAGGACACCATGCCGTCGCGCCCCAGTGCGCCGACCCACGGCAGCCGCTGCGCCACGGCCTTCACGACGCCGTAACGCGCCAGATTCGCGGCGATCCACGCGATGGCGAGGAAATTGATCACGCGCGGCCCGGCCAGATCGCGCTTGAAGGCGCTATCCAGCACGGGCGGCAGCACGAGCAGTTTGTAGTACGCCATGCCGGCGATCAACGCGACCGCGCCCGCGCTCACGATCCAGCCGAAGCGGTTCGCGCTCACCCGCTGGTAAACCGGCTGGCAGCGCGCCAGCACGCCGAGCACGAACATCAGTTGCCACGCGGCGGGATTGAAGTCCCAGAGGTTGTCATCGACGGACGGCATGAATTCGCCGATCTGCGACGCGCAGGCCCACAGCGCAAGGCTCAGGCCCAGCAACAGCCAGGGCTTGCTGCGCGCGAGCGGCAGCATGAGCGGCACGGCGAGCGCGAAGAGCGCGTACATCGGCAGGACGGCGGCGAGATACGGCTGGCGCTCGAACGTGAGAATCTGCGCGATCGACGAAACCGGCTGCGACACCAGACTGTCGAGGTCATGGAGCGCCAGATTCGGCGCATGGCCGAAAAAGGGCCGCAGCAGGAAGGACGCCGCGAGCATCAGCGCGGCGGTGACGAGAAACGCGCGATAGAGTTCGAACGCGCGCTTGAGAAAACGCACGCGCGCCGCGCTTTCCGAGCGGCGCTCGGCGAGCGACACATAGGCGGTCGCCGTGGCGAAACCGCCGAGGAACACGAAGACTTCGGCGGCGTCGTTCAGCGCGAACGAATGAAGCGTGAAGCGCGACACCATGCTCCCGCCGATATGATCGACGACGATGATGAGCAACACCAGGCCACGGAAGAAGTCCAGTTCGACGAGACGTTGTGATTTTCGCTGCATGCGGCTTAGCTCGATGTCCTGCGGCGACAGGAGGTTGGACGGCGGCCACGGACACGCGGCACGAAAGCGTAGGAGTTTACCCGTAAATGCGGCGGCGCATCATCGGAATAGGCGCAAATAATCGTTTCAAATCCGGTATTTGTGTCCGATACGCCAAATTTCGTCGCAAGGCTTTTCGATTCGCATGAAGTTTTCAAGTTCCTTTCATTTTTCCCGCCGATCAGGCTAACATCTCGCCCTCACCTGTCGAATCGACCCCGGACGCCCATGGACTATCTCGTCGCTCTCCTCGCCGATCCCGCCGCCTGGGCCGCCCTCGCGACGCTCGTCGTCATGGAAGTCGTGCTCGGCATCGACAACCTGATCTTCATTTCCATCCTGACCAACAAGCTGCCCCCGGCGCACCGGGAACGCACGCAACGCATCGGCATCGCGCTCGCGCTCGTGATGCGGCTCGGCCTGCTCGGCACGGTCGCGCTGATCGTGCGGCTCACGACGCCGATCTTCGAGGCGTTCGGCCACGGGTTTTCGTGGCGCGACCTGATCCTGATCGCGGGCGGCGCTTTTCTCGTCTGGAAGGCGACGACCGAGATCCGCCACCACGTCACGCACGACGCCGGCGAGCACGCCGGCTCCGAATCGGGCAGGACGCTGACGCCGCTGTCGGCGATCGGCCAGATCCTGCTGCTCGATCTCGTGTTTTCGATCGACAGCATCGTGACGGCGGTCGGCATGACCGAGCACATCCCGATCATGTTCGTCGCGGTGATCGCCGCCGTGGCCGTGATGCTGTTCGCCGCAGGGCCGCTGTCGCGCTTCATCGAGCGTAATCCGACGATCGTGATGCTCGCGCTCGGCTTCCTGCTCGTGATCGGGATGACGCTGATCGCCGAAGGATTCGGCTCGCATGTGCCCAAGGGCTACATCTATGCGGCGATGGCGTTCTCGGCGCTGGTCGAAGGCTTGAACATGCTGGCGCGGCGGGCGAAGGCGCGCGTGCGCGGATAGCGCGCCGTTCGTCAGAAAGGCAATTCGCGCTGCGGATGGTCGGGCGTGGCTGCATTCGCGGCCGGCAGCGGCTGCGCGCGCAGCCAGCGCTCGATCGCATCGACGACATGTTGCCGCTCGGCGTCGTCGAGCGCCTTGCCTGCCGCGATACCGTGCCACTTGGCCAGACACGTACGGCAGCACGTCGCCGTCGCATGTTGCGCGATGAACACCGGATGCCCGCGAAACGGCGTCTGCCTGCCGTCGTTCAAGGGCGCTTGCGGCGCGAGCCGTTTGCCGATCAGTTCATGCGCCTGTCTGACCACCGCGTCGACGCCCTTCTCCCGCAGATATTTCCCCTCGCGCACGCCGAGCGCGAAACGCCGCCGGAATGCCGATTTCGCGAGCGCGTCGAACACGGTGTCGAGCGCGCGCATGACGTGATCAGTCCTTCGAGTAGAGCGTCGAATCCGCGAAGCCATCGGCGGTCAGCACGCGGCCGACGATGATCATCGCCGTGCGCGCCACGCCCGCCGCGCGCACTTTGGACGCAATGTCCGCGAGCGTGCCTTCGATGCGCGTCTCGTCCGGCCAGCTCGCGCGAAACACGACCGCCACCGGGCAATCCGCGCCGTAGTGCGGCACCAGATCCGCGACGATGCGCGCGATATGCCGCACGCCGAGATGAATCGCGAGCGTCGCGCGATGACGGGCGAGATCGGCGAGGCTTTCGCCTTCCGGCATCGACGTTTTCGTCGCGTAGCGCGTGAGAATCACGGTCTGCGAGATGCCCGGCAGCGTCAGTTCCCGCTTCAGCGCCGCCGCCGATGCGGCCGTCGCCGTCACGCCCGGCACGACTTCGTAGGGAATCGCGAGCGCGTCGAGCCTGCGGATCTGCTCGCCGATCGCGCCATAGAGCGACGGATCGCCCGAATGCACGCGCGCCACATCCTGCCCGTTCGCGTGCGCGTCCTGCAAAAGCGCGACGATGGCATCGAGATCGAGCTCGGCCGTGTCGACGCACTTTAGCGCGCGATGCCCGTCGAGCACGTCCTTAGGCACGAGCGAGCCGGCATAGAGAATCACGGGACACGCGCGGATGAGCCGCTGTCCCTTGACGGTGATGAGTTCGGGATCGCCCGGTCCGGCGCCAATGAAGTAAACAGTCATGGTCTCGTGAGCCAGTGCTGGAGCGCGTCGCGCGCGCTCGCGGCATCGTCGAAAGATTGGTCGGACTCGGGCAGCGCGGGACGCGCGAGCATCACGACAGGCAGGCCGCGTTCGCGCGCGACCACGAGCTTCGCTTCGGTCGCGCGGCCGCCGCTGTTCTTGCTGACGACCACGTCGACGCCCGCCGCATCGAACAACGCGCGCTCGCCGTCGAGATCGAACGGCCCGCGGGCATCGATGATCGTCGCGCGCGCGTGGCCCGGATGGGCTTCGAGACAGCGGACCGTCCAGTGTTGCGACGCGGGGACTTCATGCAGATGGCCGAGCGCCTCGCGCCCGAGCGTGAAAAGCGGCCGATGAAACGGCGCGATCCGTTCGACGATTTCCGTCCAGCCGGCCGCATCGCGCCAGTCGTCGCCCGGCTGCGGCTGCCACTCGGGACGGCGGACCGCCCAGAGCGGCACGCCCGCGAGCGCACAGGCGTCGTGCGCGTGACGGCTCATCTGCGCGGCATACGGATGCGTCGCATCGACGACGAGCGCGATATGCTCCGCGCGCAGATAACGCGTGAGCCCATCGACGCCGCCGAAACCGCCGACGCGCACCGCGCACGCCAGATCGCCCGGCACGCGCGCGAGGCCCGCGAGACTGTAGACGTGCGCGGCGGGAAGATCGCGCGCGATCGCGAGCGCGTCGCCGGTGCCGCCGAGCAGCAGCACGCGCTTCATGCCGCGCTCCCGATGATATTGCCCTGCCTGTCGATCGCGAAGGTCTCGACTTCGGTGCCCCGCGGCACCACGTCGAGCGCGACGCCGCGCGCGCGCCGGCACACGATATCGCCGAGCGCGATGCCTTCGGCGCGGGCGAGCCCGAGCGCTTCCTGACTCGTATTGGCGGCGCGGATCGCCGCCTGCAGCGCGACGCTTGCGCCCGCGTCGGCGGCCCAGACCGCGAGCAGCGGCAAATCGATGCTCGAATTGCGGCTATGCAGGTCCATGTGCCCCGCCGCCAGCTTGGACAGCTTGCCGAAGCCGCCGCACAGACTCAGCTTGTCAACCGGGGCGCGCCGCAGATGCTTCAGGACGGCGCCCGCGAAATCGCCCATCTCGATCAGCGCGATATCGGGCAGGCCGTAATGCGCGCGCATCGCGTCCTCGCTCTGATTGCCGGTGCACGCGGCGATGTGCCGATACCCGTTCGCCCGCGCGACATCGATCCCCTGATGAATCGACGCGATATACGCCGAGCACGAGAACGGCCTGACGATGCCGGTCGTGCCGAGTATCGACAAACCGCCGACGATACCCAGGCGCGGATTCATCGTCTTCTGCGCAAGCGCCTCGCCGTTCTCCACGCCGATGCTCACCTCGAAGCCGCCGGGGTAACCGGTACTTTCGGCGAGCGCTTCCAGATGCCCGGTCATCATCTGGCGCGGCATCGGATTGATCGCCGGTTCGCCGACCGCGAGCGCGAGCCCTGCGCGCGTCACGGTGCCGACGCCCGGTCCCGCGTGAAAGCGCACGCCGGGTTCATCGGACAGGCGCACCTGCGCGAACACGAGCGCGCCGTGAGTGACGTCGGGGTCGTCGCCCGCGTCCTTGATGACGCCTGCTTCGGCTGCGTCGGTTTCATCGGCGATGCGGCGGCAGAAGGAAAGTGTCATGGTCACGGACTGGCCTTTGGGTAGCACGATCTCCGCGCGCTCGCTCGTCTCGCCGAGCAGCAACAGACGCGCGGCCGCGAGACTCGTCGCGGTCGCGCAGCTTCCCGTGGTGTAGCCGCTTCTGAGCGGCGCGGTCTGTTCCGGCGTTTCTTCACGCATGACGCATCACGGTTTGCGGGCGTGCAAGAGCGTGATCGGCAGCGCCGGGCGCCACGTATCGAAGCTGCCGAGCGGCTCCGCCTGCGCGACCCCGATGCGCGTCAGCTCGCCGCCGTGCCGCGCGCGCCATTCGACGAGCGCCGCCTCGCTTTGCAGCGTCACTGCGTTGGCGACGAGCCGGCCGCCCTGACGCAGCCGCGCCCAGCACGCATCGATGAGGCCCGGCACGGTCAGTCCTCCGCCGATGAACACGGCATCGGGCGCGGGCAGGCCGTCGAGCGCGGCGGGCGCCTCGCCTTTCACGAGCTGCAGCGCGGGCACGCCGAGCGTGTCGCGGTTGTGCTCGATGAGACGCTGCCGGCTTTCGTTCGCTTCGACCGCGATCGCGCGACACGCGCCATGCGCGCGCATCCATTCGATGCCGATCGAGCCGCAGCCCGCGCCGACGTCCCACAGCAGCTCGCCCGGCTGCGGCGCGAGGCGTGCGAGCGTGACGGCGCGCACGTCGCGCTTCGTGAGCTGGCCATCGTGACGATAGGCGTCGTCGGGCAGGCCCGGCGTGAGCGGCGGCCCGGCGTGGCCCGCGTGCGTGCGGGCTTCGATCGCGACGAGGTTGAGCGCGGCGACGATCGGCTCGCGCCAGTCGTCGGCGCGTTCGTCGATGCGGCGCTCGTTGCTCCCGCCGAGATGCTCGAAAACGGTCATGCGGCTCGCGCCGAAGCCATGCGCAGTCAGGAGCGCGGCGACGGCGGCGGGCGTGGAGCCGTCCGCGCTCAGCACGAGCAGACGCACGCCGCGATGCAGGCTCGCGAGCAGCGACGCGACCGGCCGCCCGACGAGCGACACGCACACCGCATCCTGCAGCGCCCAGCGCAAACGCGCCGCCGCGAGCGACAGCGACGACGGCGCGGGAATGACGCGCATTTCACCGTTGGCGACTTCGCGCGCGAGCGTCGCGCCGACGCCGAAGCACATGGGGTCTCCGCTCGCGAGCACGCAAATACGCGTCTTGCCGTCGCCGCGCCCGGCGAGCACGGCGTCAATCGAAAAGGGCTTGGGCCACGGCACGCGGCTCGCGGCGATGCGCACCGGCAGCAACGCGAGATGGCGCTCGCCGCCGTGAATCGACTGGGCTTCGAGCAGCGCGCGGCGCGCCACGCGGGACAGGCCGTGCCAGCCGTCTTCGCCGATCCCCACCACGGTCAGCCAGTTCGACATGTGCGGCCTCCTTCATGCGGTTCGAAATGCACCTCGGGCTGCTGCCCCGAAGCGCCTGGATAGTCGATAAAAGCGGGCATAATACAGGTCCGTCGGTGCCCGGGGTCGAGCAGACTCAGGGCCTAAGAGGGAACACAGAGAAACTGTGGCTGCCCCCGCAATTGTACGCAGCGAGTCCGCGCTCCACTGCCACTGGTTTTTACCGGGAAGGCCGGCGCGAATGAAGACCTGCCAGCCAAGAGACCTGCCGACTCAACGCATTCGCGCGACGCCGACCGGGCGGGGTGTACCGGTTCGCTCATCACGCGCGAAGCCCAACGGGTCACGCTTTTGACTTCTTTCGACCGCTCTTCGCCCAACGCCGCGCCGCGCGCCAGCGCGTGCCCGGGCCTGATGCGCATCGTGCCCGCGCGCGACGGCGGCCTTGCGCGCCTGCGGCTCGCGGGCGGCGTGTTGAGCGCGCACGCTGCGCGGGCCGTCGCGCGGGCGGCGCGCGCGTGCGGCTCGGGCGTGATCGAAGTGACCAATCGCGCCAATCTCCAGTTGCGCGGCATCCGCGACGACGCCCACGCCACGCTGATCGGCATGGCGCTCGACGCGGGCCTGGGCCCATCGACGGCAGGCGGCGACGACATCCGCAATGTGATGCTGAGCCCGCTCGCGAGCGACGATACGCGTGCGCTTGCCGCGCAAATCATCGACGCGATGCAGGGCGATTGCGCGCTCCATGCGCTCTCGCCGAAGTTCGCGTTACAACTCGATGCGGGCGAGCGTCTCGCGATGCTCGATCATCCGCACGATCTGTGGCTCTCGTCGATCGACGGCGGCGCGCGCTTCGCATTCGGCTTCGCGGGGACGATGCAACAGCGTCCGCTGGGCGCAATCCATCGCAGCGATACGGCGACGTTCGCGGCGAACGTGATGCGCAGGTTTCTCGCACTGGCCACCTCTGAAGAACATCGTATGCGCGATCTGCTTGCGCGTATCGGCACCGCGCGTTTTCTCGCAGAATTCGATTTCGATGCGGACGTTCAGACCTGGCGACGCGAACCCGCCGATGCATCGCTGCGCCTCGGCGCGCATGAGGGACCTTATCGCGCGACGTGGTACGCAGGCGCGCAAACGCCGCTCGGACGCCTCGACGCGAACACGCTCGACACACTCGCCGATATCGCCGACACCCACGCCGAAGGCCGCCTGACGATGACGCCGTGGCAGAGCGTGCTGATACCGGGCATCGCCGCGCATGACGCGCACGACGTGCTGCAACGCCTTCACGCGCTGGGCCTTGCCACTGACGCGCGCGAACCGCTCGCGCGCGTCATTGCGTGCGCGGGTTCCCAAGGCTGCGCGAAAAGTCACGCCGACACCAAAGCCGATGCGCATCGCCTCGCTGCGCTGCTGCCCTCGCACGACGAGGGACAAGTGCATCTGAGCGGCTGCGAGCGATCCTGCGCGGCGGCGCATCCGGTCCCGGTGACGCTCTATGCCGTCGCGCCGGGCCGATACGACTTTCATCGCGACGCACACGCCGTCGCGCGCAATCTGACCATCGAAGAGGCGGCCGAACGGCTCGCCCGGAGCCATGCCGATGCCTGACTACATCCGCGACGGTGCGGAGATTTATCGCCAGTCCTTTGCGACGATCCGCGCCGAAGCCGACCTCGCCGCCCTTCCCGCCGATCTGGAAAAGCTCGCGGTGCGCCTGATCCATGCGTGCGGCATGGTCGATATCGTGAGCGATCTGCGCTTCTCTCGCGGCGCGGGACTCGCCGGCCGACGCGCGCTCGCCGCGGGCGCGCCGATCCTGTGCGATGCGCGCATGGTCGCCGAAGGCATCACACGCGCGCGGCTTCCCGCCGATAACCGCGTCATCTGCACATTGAGCGAGCCCTCGATTCCCGAACGCGCCCGCGCGATGGGCAACACGCGCTCGGCCGCCGCGCTCGAACTGTGGCGGCCGGACCTCGAAGGCGCGATCGTCGCGATCGGCAATGCGCCGACCGCGCTCTTTCATCTGCTCGACATGCTCGATGCCGGCGCACCGAAACCCGCGCTCATCCTCGGCTTTCCGGTCGGCTTCATCGGCGCGGCGGAATCCAAGGCGATGCTCGCCGCCGATAGCCGGGGCGTGCCCTTCGTCGCCCTGCTCGGCCGCCGCGGCGGCAGCGCGATGGCCGCGGCAGCGGTGAACGCACTTGCTTCGGAGGCCGAATGAATCGCGGACGTCTCTATGGACTGGGCGTCGGTCCCGGCGATCCGGAGCTGATCACCCTGAAGGCGCTGCGCCTGCTGAAGGCAGCGCCCGTGGTCGCGTATTTCGTCGCGAAGGGCAAGAAGGGCAACGCGTTCGGCATCATCGAATCGCATCTCGACGATACGCAGACGCGCCTGCCGCTCGTCTATCCGGTGACGACCGAGGCGCTCGAGCCGCCGCTCTGCTACGAGACGATCATCAGCGCGTTCTACGACGAAGCCGCGCTGACGATTTCCGGTCATCTCGAAGCCGGGCGCGATGTCGCGGTGATCTGTGAGGGCGATCCGTTCTTTTACGGCTCGTACATGTATCTGCACGACCGGCTCGCCGCGCGCTTCGATGCGCAAGTCGTGCCGGGCGTGTGCTCGATGCTCGGCGGCGTCGCGGTGCTCGGCGTGCCGCTCGTGTATCGCAATCAGAGTCTCTCGGTCCTGTCGGGCGTATTGCCGGAAGATGATTTGAAGCGCCGTCTCGAAGCGGCCGATGCGGCGGTCATCATGAAGCTCGGGCGCAACTTCGAGAAAGTTCGGCGCGTGCTCGGCGAACTCGGGCTCGATGAGCGCGCGCTGTATGTCGAGCGCGCAACGATGGCCAATCAGCGCATCGTGCCGCTCGATGAAGTCGATCCGATGGCGTCGCCGTATTTCTCGCTGCTCGTCGTGCCGGGGAAGAAATGGCGCGCGTGAACCCTTCGGCGCCGCTCGCGATCGTGGTACTCGGTGCAGGCGCGCTCGAGACGGCGCGGCGCATTCAGGCGCACTTTGCGCAATCGCGTGTGCATGCGCTCGCCAGCCGCGTGAACGGCGAAGTCCCTTATGACGATTTCGGCGCGCACGTGCGCGGCCTGTATGCGTCGGGCACGCCGATCGTCGCGCTGTGCTCGGCGGGCATCGTGATTCGCGCGCTCGCGTCGTGTCTTGCCGACAAGGGCGGCGAACCGCCCGTGCTCGCCGTCGCACAGGATGGCAGCGCGGTCGTGCCGCTGCTCGGCGGCATGAGCGGCGTGAACGTGCTCGCGCGCGAGATCGGCGCGGCGTTGAAGGTCGCGCCCGCGATCACCACGAGCGGCGAATTGCGCTTCGGTCAGTGTCTGCTCGCGCCGCCGGAAGGTTATGCGCTCGCGGATATCGAGCAGGGCAAGCGCTTCGTGTCCGGCTTGCTCGCGGGCGAAACGACACGCATCGAAGGGCACGCGCCCTGGCTCGACGATGCCACCCTGCCCCGCTCTGACGATGCACGTCTCGCCGTGCGCATCACGCCGCTCGCCACGCACGATGAAGACAGTCTCGTGATCCATCCGCGTTGCGTGCTCGCATGGATCGGGCATGACGCTTCCAATGACGACATCGCCGAACGCGTGCGTGCCGCGATGCGCGAGCGTGGACTATCGCCGCTTGCGCTTGCGGCGTTGACAGTGCCCGCGCGCTTCATGACCTCGCGATCGCTCGAAGAAGCCGCACATGCGCTGGATGTACCACTGCGCTTTTGCGAAGCCGCGCCGTTCGATGCCGACGATGCCCACGCCATCGCATTGCACGTCAGCGACGCGCCTGTGGATGCGCAATCGATCGGCCGTGCACGCGGCATGCTGACCGTGATCGGACTCGGCCCCGGCAGCGCGGAACTGATGACGCCGGCCGCGCGCGCCGCGCTCAGCGCCGCGCAAGACGTGCTCGGCTACGAAACCTACGTGCGCATGGCCGGGCCGTTTCGCGACGATCAGCGCGTGCACATGACCGACAACCGCGAAGAACTGCAGCGCGCGCGTCACGCGTTCGAACTGGCGAGCGAAGGACGGCGCGTGGTCGTCGTGTCGTCCGGCGATCCGGGCGTGTTCGCGATGGCGTCGGCGGTGCTCGAAGCGCTCGACGCAGGACACGCGGCGCATCCCGAATGGAGCGCGGTGAAGCTCGCGATCGTGCCGGGCGTATCGGCATCGCTCGCGACGGCCGCGCGCGCAGGCGCGCCGCTGGGCCACGATTTTTGCGTGCTGTCGCTGTCGGACAATTTGAAACCGTGGAGCGTGATCGAGAAGCGCATCGCACATGCGGGCGAAGCGGATTTCGTGATGGCGTTCTATAACCCGCTGTCGAAAGCGCGGCCGTGGCAGTTCGATCGCGCAATCGAGATCGTGAAGCAATATCGCGATTGGCAGACGCCCGTTGTTCTGGGCAGAGACATCGGGCGTCCGAAGGAAGCGTTGCGCATCGTTACGCTCGGCGAGCTGAAAAGCGAACTCGTCGACATGCGCACGATGGTGATCGTCGGTTCATCGACGACGCGTGTCGTGGGGGATTGGGTTTATACGCCGCGTTGGTATGAGTAGGCATCGCCTTCGCCCAGCGCATCGGCGGTGATGTATCGTGCGCCCCAGTCGCGGGCGAGTGCCTCGCCGCGTCCGGCTAGAATCGACCCTTCTTCGAAATCCACGACGACGATCTCATCGGCAGACGCCGGCGCCTGTGGGCGCTCATTCGTGCGCCCATCGGTGAGCACCCACAACCAGCGGCGCTGCGACGGCCTGTGCCGCGCCGCGCGTTCGAGCACCGTCGCCGCGCTCGACAAGCCGAGCGCGAGCGGCGTGCCGCCCCCGCCGCCGATTGGCGCCACCCAGCGCTCGTTGAACCAGTGCGCCGCGCCCGGCTGCCGGCGCACTTCAGCACGCCCGCCGCCGAAGCAGACGAGCGCGATCTTCGCCCGTTCGCGATACGCCCGATCGAACAACGCAACGAGCATTCCCTTCGCACGCGCAAGCCGCTCGCCCGCGAGCATCGAGCCGGAGCAATCGAGAAGAAAGCAATGCAGCACCGCGCCGTCGCCTCGCGTGCGCCGATAGCGCAGATGCCCGGCATCGAGACGCATCGCACGTTTCGCGCGCAACGTCGCCATCCAGTCGATGGACGTGCTTGGTTCCCCCTCGCGCGAAGCGTAGCGGCCTTTCGTGCGCGATTCGTTCCATCGAAGGCGATGCCCTGTGTCGAAGGCATCCGCGTCGCGCCTTCGATGGTTCAGGCTTTTTTTGCGGCGAGCGGCCTCACCTGCTTGATCTTCGCGGTTCCCGCCGGTTCGGGCGGCATGTAGCCCCAGTCCGATTCGGCCGAGCCTGACTCGCGCGACGTGGACTCACGCCCGGCCGGCTCACGCGAAGCCGATTCGGTCTCTCGCCGGCGATGCTTCAACACCGCATCGGCGACGCGCTCGACATGCGTCACGGCCACGTTCGCTGCGCCTTCCAATGCCGCCAGCGCGCGCGCCGCACGCAGCATGACGATATCCGCGCGCAAGCCATCCACATGCGCCTCGATGCACAGTTCGCTCACGCGGGCATGCACCGCGTCGTCGAAATCGAATGACGGGAGCGCCGCGCGCGCCGCATGAATACGCGCCGCAAGCGCCGCCTGCTCACTCTGGTGCCGTGTGCGAAATGCTTCGGGATCCGTATCGAACGCGAGACGTGACTTGACGATGCGTTGCCTCACCTCAGCATCGAAGCAATTGCTCATCTCCACGGCCAGCCCGAAACGATCGAGCAATTGCGGACGCAACTCGCCCTCTTCCGGATTCATCGTGCCGATCAGCACGAAGCGCGCGTCATGCCGATGCGAAATGCCATCGCGCTCAACGATGTTCACGCCGCTCGCCGCGACGTCGAGCAACTGATCGACGAGCGGATTCGGCAGAAGATTCACCTCATCGACATACAGCACGCCGAGATGCGCCTTCGCGAGCAGGCCCGGCGAGAACTTCACGCCGCCGTCGCGCAATGCGCTTTGAATGTCCAGCGTACCGATCAACTGTTCCTCGCTCGCGCCGAGCGGCAAGGTCACGAGCTTGCCCTCGGGCAACAGCTCCGCGAGTGCGCGCGCCGCCGTGGATTTCGCGGTGCCGCGCGGACCGCTGACGAGCACGCCGCCGATCGACGGGTCGACTGCCGCAAGCAAAAGCGCTTGCTGCAAGGGGCCTTGCGCGACGAGCGCGGTAAAGGGAAAAGTGAGCGGGTTCAATTCTGTCGGCCCTCGATGCACTGTTCGACATCGAGCAGATGCCGTTCGACCTGCTCGCGATAGCCAGCGGGTTCCTGCCATAAACCGCGCTGCATCGCTTCGAGCAGTCGCTCGCAGATCGATTGCAGCGCGTGCGGATTGTGTTGCGTGATGAACTCGCGCGTGTCGGCGTCGTTCACGTATGCATCGGTGACGAGCGCGTATTGATGATCCGACACGACACGCGCGGTGGCGTCATAGCCGAAAAGATAATCGACGGTGGCGGCGAGTTCGGACGCGCCCTTGTAGCCGTGCCGCTTCACGCCATCGATCCACTTCGGATTGACGACGCGAGAGCGCACCACGCGCGCGATCTCTTCGTTCAATGTACGCACGCGCGGCGCGGCGGGATTGCTGTGATCCGCGTTATACGCCTGCGGCTGCACGCCCGACAGATAACGCACGGCCGCGACCATGCCGCCCTGAAACTGATGATAGTCGTTGGAATCGAGCAGATCGTGTTCGCGGTTGTCCTGGTTCTGCAGCACGACGTCGAGCGTCGAAAGCCGCGTGCCGAAGCTCGCGCGCGCTTCGACGCCATCGCCCGTTTGCGAGTACGCGTAACCGCCCGTGCTTTGATAGGCGGCGGAAAGGTCCGCATCGGACTGCCATTGTCTTGCGTCGATCAGTTCCTGCAAACCCGCGCCATAGGCGCCCGGCTTCGTGCTGAACACGCGCCAGCCCGCGCGCTGCCGCGCCTCCTTCGCTTCGACGCCGCGCGCGATCAGTTCGTCGCGTTCGCGCAGCACGCGCGCGCGGATCGGGTTGATGTCGGCAGGCTCGTCGTCGAGTTCGGCGACGGCCTGAACGGCCGCATCGAAGAGATGGATGAGGTTCGCAAACGCATCGCGGAAAAAACCCGATACGCGCAACGTCACGTCGATGCGCGGCCGGTTGAAGATGGATATCGGCAGAATTTCGAAGTCGGTCACGCGATGGCTCCCGGCCGCCCACTTCGGGCGCACGCCGATCAGGGCAAACGCCTGCGCGATATCATCGCCGCCGGTGCGCATCGTCGCCGTGCCCCACACGGACAGGCCGATCGCGCGCGGAAAGTCACCATGATCCTGCACATGGCGTTCGACCAGCGCGTTCGCCGACTTGAGCCCGAGCGACCAGGCCGCCTGCGTCGGCAAGGCGCGCGTATCGACGGAATAGAAGTTGCGTCCCGTGGGCAGCACGTCGGGCCTGCCGCGCGATGGCGAACCGCTCGGACCCGGCGGCACGAACCGCCCTTCGAGGCCGCGCCTGAGTTGCAAAAGCTCTTGCGGGCCGCATGCATCCAGGCGTGCGAGCACGTCGCCGCGCAAACGTTCGAGCACGAGCGATGCACGCGGACCGGGCGCGGCGGCAGCATCGTCCGACAATAGCTGCATGGCTAACAATTCGAGGCGCTCGCGTGTATCGCCCTGATGACGCCACGGCGCATCGCTGAGCGCGACGAGCGGTCGTGGACGCGGCCCGCTCCACGGCGCGGCCCAGTCGGCATCGAGCGGATCGAAATCGGCGGGCAGTTGCAGATCGCGCGCGATCGCCGTGATGAGACTCGCGTTCGCGCCCTGCCCGTCGCCGACCGGAAAGCGGCCCAGCGCGAGCAGCGTGTCGCGGCGTTGTACGCCCTGTGGCGACATGCCGAACACGTGCAGGCCATCGCGAATCTGCGCTTCCTTGAGTTCGCAAAGGTAGGCATCGGCGCGCGTGAGCAAGGTGTCTTCACCCACCACGTCGCGTGGCGCATCGAGCCCGAGTTCTTCGTGCAACCTGTTCTCGACGATGTTCGCGAGAATCGACTTGCGCAACAGCTTCGCACGGCGCGCATCGACCATCAGCGCTTCGTAGTATTCGTCGACCTGACGCTCCAGATCCTGCAACGGCCCGTAGTTCTCCGCGCGCGTGAGCGGCGGCATCAGATGATCGATGATCACGGCCTGCGCGCGGCGCTTCGCCTGGCTGCCTTCGCCCGGATCGTTCACGATGAACGGATAGAGATGCGGCATCGGCCCGAGAATCGCATCGGGCCAGCATGACGCCGACAACGCGACGCTCTTGCCCGGCAGCCATTCGAGATTGCCGTGCTTGCCGACATGCACGATCGCATCCATCTGAAAGCGCAGACGCAACCAGACATAGAACGCGAGATACGAATGCGGTGGAACGAGTTCGGCATCGTGATAGCTGGCGTAATCGTTGCGCTCGCGCGAACGCGAAGGCTGAATGCCGACAAAGACTTCGCCGCAACGATAGCCCGCGATCATGAAGCGGCCGCGTCTCACGGTGGGATCGTCTTCGGGCGCGCCCCAGGTCTTTTCCAGTGCGGCGCGCGCATCGGCGGGCAGCGTGCGGTACGCATCGAGATATTCATCGAGCGCCAGACTCTGCAGCGCGGGACGCAGGTCGCGCACGATGGGATCGTTGGTCACGCCTGCGGTCAGCGCGGCGATAAGCGCATCGCCGTTCGCGGGTATGTCGCCCACGCGATAGCCTTCGCGCGCGAGCATCGACAGAATGCCGACGGCCGATGCGGGCGTATCGAGTCCCACGCCATTGCCGATGCGCCCTTCGCTGGCCGGATAGTTCGCAAGCACGAGCGCGATGCGCTTGTGCGCATTCGGCGTATGACGCAGCTTGCACCAGCGGCGGCTCAATTCAGCGACGAAACGCACGCGCTCCGCATCGGCCTGATAGCGCACCACGTCCACCTGCGTGTGCTTGCAGTAATACGCGAGGCCCTTGAAACTGATCGCCCGCGTGATGATGCGGCCATCGACTTCGGGCAGCGCGACATGCATCGCGACATCGCGCGAGTTGAGGCCATGATTGTCCTTTTGCCAGTCGTCGCGATTGCCGCCGCTCAGAATGACTTGCAGCACGGGTGCATCGCCCGCGACTTCGAATACTTCGTCTTCACCGATCACGCTCGCCGCGAAAGCCGTCGTATTCAATACGAGCGATGCGCGATGCTGCGCGCACAAACGGTCCACGACTTCACGGCTCACGCTTTCCTTCAGCGATGAAATCGCGATTGGCAGCGGATTCATGCCTTCTTTTTCGAGCGCTTCGATGAGCGCATCGAACACGGCGGTATTGCCCGACTGCAGATGCGCGCGATAAAACAGAATGGCGGCGACGGGCGCGCCTTCGGTCCAGCGCGCCTGCCAGTCTTCGATGGCCGCGATATCGCGCCCGGGATGATAGATCGCGACGGCAGGCAGCGCGGCCGGCGTCTGCGGCTCGCGCCCGAAGCCGAACGCGCGATGCGCAATCGTGCGCAGGAACTCTTCCGCGTTGCGCGCGCCGCCTTCGCGCAGATAGCGCGACAATTCGCGGCAAAACTGCGCGTCCGCCGTGCTTTTGCCGATGAGATTCGGGTCCTCGGTGAGATCGCCCGAAAACATCGCGAGCATCTGTTGCTCTTGCTTCGCGAGCGCGACGAGCCGCTCGATGCCATACGGCCAGTACGATTCGCCGCCGAGGTGATCGACGATCACGACCTTCGCGTGACGCAACACATCGTCGACATAGAAATCGACCGACGCGGGCTGACGCAAAAACGATTGATTCGCGAGCCGCACCTCGGGAAAGCCCGCTTCGAGTCGCGGAAACACGCTCGCGAGCAACGCGAGCGTGGTGTCGGCGGAACTGAGCACCACGATCGGCGCGCGCGTCTGATCGATGCGCATGACGCCCTGCGCATCGTCGACGAAGCCTCCCGGTGTCGTGCGAAGCAGATGCATGACGCTTACGCCTGCACGGGGGTGCTGGCGAGCGCGGCGTCGAATGCGCGTTGCAGCGTGTCGCGATCGAGGTCTTCGCCGATCAGCACGAAACGGCTGTGCGTCTTCGCTTCATCGGCCTGCCAGCGGCGATCGAAATAGCTGTCGAAACGACGTCCGACGCCCTGCACGACGAGCCGCATCGCCGCACCCGGCAACGCGGCGAAACCCTTCACGCGATAGATCGTGTGATGCTCGACGAGCGCATGCAATGCCGCGATGGCCTGCTCGCGCGATTCGACCGCGCCATGAACGACGACCGAATCGAACGCGTCATGATGATGATCGGCATGGCCTTCATCGTCGGGCGAGCCGTGATGATCGTGCCGCAAATGAATCGTCTCTTCCGATGCCGATTCCAGCCCGAGCAAAGTATGGACATCGAGCCCGCCCATCTGCGCGGGCACGATCTTCACTTCAGGCGGGATCTCGGCACGCACGAGCGTTTCGACCTTGTGCAGCGCTGCATCGTCCATGAGATCGGTCTTGTTTACGATGACGAGATCCGCAGACGCGAGCTGATCCTCGAACAATTCGTGCAGCGGCGATTCGTGATCGAGATTCGGATCGGCCTTGCGTTGCGCATCGACGGCGGCGGGATTCGCCGCGAACTGGCCGCTCGCGGCAGCGGGACCATCGACCACGGTCACCACGGCATCGACCGTGAACGCGTTCTTGATCGACGGCCAGTTGAACGCCTGCACGAGCGGCTTGGGCAACGCGAGACCCGACGTTTCGATCAGCACGTGATCGATGCTTTCGCGCCGCTCGACAAGTTGCTCCATCACGGGATAGAACTCTTCCTGCACGGTGCAGCACAGGCATCCGTTCGCAAGTTCATACAGATTGCGGTCTCTGGAACCGGCTTCGTCGTCGCAGCCGATGCCGCAACCCTTCAGAATTTCCCCGTCGATGCCGAGCTCGCCGAACTCGTTGACGATGACCGCGATGCGCTTGCCTTGCGCGTTGGACAGGATATGGCGCATCAGCGTGGTCTTGCCGCTGCCGAGAAAGCCGGTCACGACCGTGACGGGGATCTTGCGGGTTTGCATCGTAGCTCCGTGGGCTCAGGTGCGTGCGCTTCATGTCGCGCGATGCGAGGCAACGCTGCGGGATGAAAGGGGAAACGCACGTTTTCGATGGATCATGGACCGCGACGCATCCCCGCGACAGCGATCCCTTGTGAAAGTCTGGCCGGTATCCGGGCTGACGACCACGCCGCTTCGCCTTCCCGCGCGTCGTCGCGCGCAGTGGCCTCGAAGCCGGCTTCCCGTTCGTGCGACGAAAACATCGCGCGCGCGGGGAATCGCTTACCGTTGCGGGGGCAGCGCAGGTTGACGTCCGCTCGATCGGCCGAAAGGAACGCGCCCTGCTTCCCGTTTAACTGCGCGCGAGAGAATCCGCGCGCGAGCACCAAAACTGCGTGAAAGTCTAGGCCCGGCGGGCGCGAGCGTCAAGAAATGACGAGGCGCGCGCAGGGTGAATCCGCGGTGGGTTGTGGTAATGTTGGCGCGCGCAAAATCCTGCGCGACGCACTCACATCGAATCACATGGAATCCGTGGTTACGCGGCTCGCGGTCGGTATCGGCTGCCGGCGAGGCACAAACGCCGAAACGATCGAACACGCCGTGCGCGTCGCGCTGGGCACGCGTGATCTCGGGGACATTGTGATCGTCGCGAGCATCGATGCGAAACGGAACGAGGCGGGCTTGCTCACGTTCTGCGAGCGTCATGGCCTGCCGCTGCGCTTCTATAGCGCCGATGAAATCGCGCACGCGCCAAGCACCGCGATTTCACATCACACAGCGAAGCATATGAACGTCGATGGGGTATGCGAGCCATGCGCGCTGCTGGCGGGCCACGCGCAAACGCTCATCGTGCCAAAGACGACCGGTTGTGGCGTAACCGTCGCGATCGCAGCGGCGCATGAAACCTGTGCGAGCGGAACATGAATACCGGCTTTGCCGTCGTCCGCGGGCGCTCCGTTTCGGTGCTCGGCTTCGCGACGACCGGCTTGAACTTGTCGCGGCAAAGCCAGACGAGAACGACGAGCGCCACGAGTTCCAGATAGAGATAGAGCGCGTCCATTTCCTTGCTCCTGAAGTCGGTGAATGCGTGACTGCATGGTGCCCGCCGTCAGTTAGCGCAGAATTAAGCCGCGAACGCGCACTATCGAAGCGCCGACCTGTTGTACGATACGGCCGTCTTTCTCTGGAGATCCCGTGAAAACCGATACCGAATCGCATCTGCGCATGACGCAACGTCGCAAGGAAGGTCACGAGAAAAAGCAGGCCGCCGCCGATCACGAGAAAGGTCTGCTGATCGTGAATACGGGCAACGGCAAGGGCAAGACCACGGCGGCGTTCGGCATGGCCGTGCGCGTGCTCGGTCACGGCATGAAGCTCGGCGTGGTGCAGTTCATCAAGGGCGCGCTCCATACGTCCGAGCGCGATTTCCTGGGTGCGATCGCGCATTGCGATTTCGTCACGATGGGCGACGGCTATACCTGGAACACGCAGAACCGCGAAGCCGACATCGCCACCGCGCGCAAAGGCTGGAACGAGGCGCGGCGCATGATCGAGAGCGGCGAGTATCAGATGGTCGTGCTCGACGAACTGAACACCGTGCTCAAGTATGAATATCTGCCGCTCGATGAAGTGCTCGACGTGCTGAAGGCGCGGCCCGCGACGCTGCATGTGGTCGTGACGGGACGTCATGCCCCGGATGCGCTGATCGAACTGGCCGACCTCGTCACCGAGATGCGGCTCGTCAAACATCCCTATCGCGAGCAGGGCGTGAAGGCGCAGCGCGGCGTCGAGTTCTGAACGCGATGCCCGACTGCCCTGCTCTTTTCATCGGCGCGAGCGCGTCGCATCAAGGCAAGACCACGGTGACGGCAGCGCTCGCGCGCCATCACGCGCGCCGTGGCCTGAAGGTGCGCGTATTCAAGACCGGCCCGGATTTTCTCGATCCGATGATCCTCGAGCGCGCATGCGGCTCGAGCGTCTATTCCCTGCATCTGTCGATGGTCGGGCTCGATGCGTGCCGCGCATTACTTGCGCAGGCCGCGCGCGAGGCCGACCTCATTCTCATCGAAGGCGTGATGGGTCTCTTCGACGGCACGCCCAGCAGCGCCGATCTCGCCGCCGCGTTCAACGTGCCCGTGCTTGCGGTGATCGGCGCGCACGGCATGGCGCAAACGTTCGGCGCGATCGCGTTCGGGCTCGCGCGCTATCGCGCGGACGTGCCGTTTCATGGCGTGCTCGCCAATCGTGTCGCGTCGGCGCGTCATGCGCAGATGCTCTCGGAAGCGATTCCCGAAGGGCTGCATTATTGCGGCCATCTGTCGAATGCGGACGATATCGCGCTGCCCGAGCGCCATCTCGGCCTCACGCAGCCGGAGGAAATCGCGGGCCTCGATGCGCGACTCGATCGCGCCGCCGATGCAATCGCGCAAACGTCGCTCGCGGATCTGCCGCCGCCCGTTCATTTCGACGATGCGACGCTTCCCGCGCCGCCGCGTCTGCTCGAAGGATTGCATATCGCGATTGCGCGCGATGCGGCATTCTCGTTCGTCTATCCGGCGAACGTCGATCTGCTCGCCGCGATGGGCGCGCGCATCAGCACTTTTTCGCCGCTGGCCGACGAACCCGCGCCCCACGACGCCGACGCGCTCTATCTTCCCGGCGGTTATCCCGAGCTGCATGCCGCGTCGCTCGCCGTGAATGCGCGCACGCGCGCGTCGATCGAAGAACACGTTGCAAAACAGAAGCCGGTCGTCGCGGAATGCGGCGGCATGCTCTATCTGCTCGACACGCTCACCGATATCGAAGGAACACGGCACGCGATGCTCGGCATTCTGCCGGGCGACGCCGCGATGCAACGCAAGCTCTCGCGCCTCGCGATGCAGCGCATCGACACGATGCACGGCGCCATGACGGGCCACACATTCCATTACTCAACCCTGACCACGCCGATGCAAGCCGTCCTTGAAGCGAAACACGCGACGACGGGCACATCGGGCGAAGCGCTCTATCGACACGGCCCGGTCACGTCTACCTACATGCACGCATACTGGCCGTCGAATCCGGCGGCCGCCGCCGCGCTCTTTCGCGGCGAATCACTATGACGACAACGCAAGACATCCGCACACCGCTCGATCTCGCATTCACGATCGAGCGCGCCAGGACTCAGGAACCGGTCGGCTCGCCGTGCACCGACGTGTGCAAGCTCGATCCCGAAAGCGGCTTATGCCTCGGATGCTTCAGAAGCCGCGAAGAGATCAAGACCTTCCGATCGCTGGACGATGCCGCGAAGCTCGATTTGTTCGACGCATTGCTCGCGCGGCGTGCGGCCAGCGCGAAATAGAAAGCCCACGTTTCCATCGAAACGTGGGCTTAGTGATCGGACCTGACAAAGTTCTCAGGCCGCAGCCATTCTCCTGACAGCCGGCCGCTCCAGTTCGCGCGCGGCGAGCGCGCCGAACAGGAGACCGAGCGTCGTCCAGATCAGCGCCTGAATGCCGATCGCGGCGAGCCGGAAGTTCCACAAGAGCGAAGCCGAGAAATCCGCCGGCACCTCGTCGATGCGCGGCAGCACGACCTGCGCCACCACGATCACGACGATATACGCGGCTGCCGCGACGAGCGTCGCATTCCAGCCGCCATGGCGCGCCGCCATGCGCCGCTGCAGCCGCACGGCGAACATGGCCGCGGCGAGCGAAATGGCCACCATGCCGAAGAAGAGCGCCGTGCGCGGCCCGATAGTGTCGGGATTGCCCACGGCCGGCGGATTCGGCGGGTACTTGAGGAACGGCACGATGGCGACGCTCACGAAGCCGAACAACGCCAATAGCGCCGACGTGCCACGAGCATGCAACGCGCCGATCCGCCCATAGGCGAACGCGAACACGAGCGAGAAAAGGCCGCCCAGCGCGGTCCCGAACACGGCGACGCCCGTCAGGAGGCCGAGGCCTGCTTGCGTGTCGCGGGAAACGAGTTCTTCGTCGCCGTGATCGTGCGACTGCGCGGCGCCTGTCGCGGCATCGGCATGTTCATGTTCGTGCGCGGCTTGCGCATGCTCATGCTGTTCCTCGAACGCGATGGCGCGCGCCACCGACGGCTCTCCGAACGCACGCGCGAAGCCGAAGCCGATCAGGCCCGCGACCAGCCCCGCGATCATGCCGCGTATCAGCAAAGTGCGAATCATGACGCGTCCTCAGTGGCACGGAAAGCCGAGCAGATGCCGGCCGTCGTGAACGAACTCGTGGACGTACATGCCCGAAAAAATCGACGTCGCGCCCTGCTCGGCGCCGACGAAATAGATTGCGATCAGCAGAAGGAGGCCGATGAAGACGGCCCACGGCAGCACTTCGCGCACCGGAATGGGTACGGGTGCGTCGAGCGACGGGGAAATAGCGGAAGCATTCATGGTGGTTCTCCAGGGAAAAGCGCGTCCCGATTGACGAAGAGCTTGCAGCGGGGTCTGACTCGCGGCGCAACGCTTTCACGCTGACGAACGCATACAGTGGCGCGACCGTGCCGGGTTTGCACCGGCTTCCTCGCACTGCAAGCTTGCCATTCTATGATGATCGGCGGCAAAGTAAAACGATTCTGATTTGCCCGGCGACTCCCTTGGAACTCATTCTGCTGTGTCACGCCGCCACGCGTGCGATGAAAACCGGGCATTTTCCCAACGGCGACGAGCGAGCCGAGCGTGACGCGCGCCTGCAAATCGCGTCACTGCGCGTGGATCCGCGCGCGCAGCGGGATACGCGCGTGATCGCGAGTCCCGCGCGCGTGGCGCGGCAGACGGCCGAATGGATCGCGGACACGTTCGAAATCGTTCCCGCGTTCGACGACATCGACTACGGCCGCTGGCGCGGGCACGCGATCCGCGACACGGGCGAGCGCGAACCCGAGCAGGTCGCCGCGTGGCTCGCGGATCCGCAGGCGCGTCCGCACGGCGGCGAGAGCGTCGCCATGCTCGCGGCGCGCGTCGCGCAGGGAATGGCGTTCATCGACCGCCTGCATGCGCGCGAGCGCTGCATCGTCGTCACGCATGCGATCGTCGTGAAAGTGGCGCTCGCGCAGGCGCTCGGCATGCCGCTCGAATCCGTCTACGCGATGAACCTCGCGCCGCTTTCGTCCACGGTGCTGAAGCGCGCGTCGCCCGCCGATGCATGGACGGCCGAATTGCCGCACGAGCCGGCCTGAACTTCGCTCCTTACAAATCGCTCAAACGAGCAGCGCATGACATGCGCGTTCCGCTCTCGAACCGATTCAGGAGACTCAGATGGCGCACTACGTGGATGGATTCGTCGTACCCGTGCCGATCGACAAGATCGACGCCTACCGCACCATGGCCGAAGCCGCCGGCAAAATCTGGCTGGAGCACGGCGCGCTGCAATTCGTGGAGACCATCGCCGACGACGTCAAGCCCGGCAAGCTCACGTCCTTTCCGCAAAGCGTGCAACTGAAGGAAGGCGAGACCGTCGTGTTCTCGTATATCGTCTACGCGTCGCGCGAAGAACGCGACAGCGTCAACGCGAAGGTGATGGAAGACCCGCGCCTCAAGGCGATGATGGAGTCCGGCACGCCGCCGTTCGACCCTCAACGCATGTTCTTCGGCGGTTTCACGACGCTCGTCGAACTCGGGCGCGGCTGATATTTCAATTTTCGACTTTACGGTGAAGGAAACGCATCGATATGTATATCGCCATGAACCGCTTCAGGATCGTGCCGGGCGCCGAGGCCGACTTCGAACGCCTCTGGACCAGTCGCGACACGCATCTCAAGGACGTGCCGGGTTTCGTCGAGTTTCATTTGCTCAAAGGGCCGGCGAAGGAAGATCACGTCCTGTATTCGAGCCATACGATCTGGGCGAACCAGGCGGCCTTCGAGGACTGGACACGGTCTGATGCGTTCCGCGCCGCGCATCGCAACGCCGGCGGTGAGACGCGCCAGCTTTATCTCGGTCATCCGGAGTTCGAAGGCTTCGAAGTGATTCAGACCGTCAAATAGGCGCTCAAGGGCGCGCGCTCGAACGTTCGCGCGTTTCCGGGGAGCACGCGCGTTTTACACAGATGTGAAAAAACGCGCGTCGATATGTCAGGCCTTCGCGCCGCGCGCCATGCGCTGCAAGGTCGACGAATCGATCGCCGCCGCGCAGATCCGCACCGCTTCTTTCAGCGTGCGCGGCCGGCCCTCGCCGAATTGCGTTTCGAGCATGGCCACGGCGCGCAGACGCTCGTCGTTGCCGAGTTTTTCGCCGGTGGCAAGCTCCAGCACCGAGATGAAGTAAGCCGCCGGTGGTGTTGCGCTCGCATGGGGAGCCGCCTGGCGTTTCCCGCCCGCGCCTTCACGTCCGTCGTCGTGCGCGGGAATCCACGGGTGCCATTTACTGTCGTGTCGACTTGTCATGGGTCAGTTCGCTGGCTCGATTGCTGTGGCGCACCCTCTGCGCCGTTTGTCGTGTGACGCCGTGGCGCCTCTTTCAATAGACAAACACGCAGCAAGTACCATTCCAAGCTGACCTGGCGCGGGCGGACTAGCGCGTCACCCTGTTTTCTTCCGACAAAACAGCGCGCGCGACGCGACACGTGGCGAGATCCCACGCCGCACAGCCGACCGATTTGAACATCACGGGGCCTGCTGCTTTCCTAGGCGCCGCGAGGGCCTCGGCCAGCGGATGCACCGCGTTCCAGTCGACGCCCGCGAGAATGAAATCGCCCGCCTCGTGACGCGCGCCTGCGGGATCGTCGACATAAAGCTCGCTCGCATGGACCGTCGCGGCGGCGATCTCGGCAGCATCGGCAGTGAAGGCGCCTACGCCGATCACGAGGCGCCCCGCACGCGCGGGCATCGCGTAGACAGGCGTCTTGCTCGTAGTCGCGGCGATGACGATATCGATCGAATCGGGAATCGCGACATCGTCGAGCGCCGTGAGATTGCCCGAAGCCGACGCATGCGCCGCGCAAAAATCGCGCGCGCGCCCGGGACGCGAACCCTGCACGCGAATGTGCGCATCGGGATAAACGGCGGCGAGCGCCTCGACGTGATACGCCGCCTGCTTGCCCGTGCCGATCACGAGCACCTCGCGCGGCGCGGCGGCGTGAAGCGCGCGGATCGCGAGCATCGACACCGACGCCGTGCGCCGCCCGGTCACGGTCGGGCCGTCGAGCATGAATTGCGGCACGCCGGTCGTGGCGTCGTAAGCGGTGACCTGGCCGTGAATTGTCGGCAGGCCGCGCGCGCCATTGCCGGCGCAGACGTTCACGAGCTTGTGCATCGCGATATCGGCGGCGCTCGCGGGCATCGAAAGCATGACGCCGCCCTCGATCGGCACGACCATGCGCTCGGGACTCACGATGCGGCCGGCCGCGTAATCGAGCATCGTCGCGGCGAGCGTGTCCACGAGCCGGTCATAAGGCACGAGGCGCGCGGTTTGGGCTTCGTCGAAACTCTGGATCGTTGCGGTCATCGTGTTCGCTCGCTTTGGATGTTGAGGTTGAAAATGCCATCGGCATGCCATCGAAGTGCCGGAACATTCTAACGGCGCGCCGGACTTGAGTCCGGCGGCCGCCGCTTTCTACAATGCCTGAGTCGACCATTGTCATATGACTGCCATCGGATATCGTCATAATCTCGCGGCCTGCGCCGCGACCGGTCATCACGACGGCGGCAGCCCAAAAACGCCCACGGAGCCCTTCATATGAACCAGACGGAAAAGCAGCGCCGCTTCCACGCCGACATCATCGACAGCTACGACGAAGAGTTCGAGATGGAGGTCGACGATCGCTTCCTGGACGGCGAGTCGACTTTCTCGGAGGAAGAGCGGGTCTTGCGCAAGACCTATTTCCGCGAGTTGTTCCGTCTGCAGGGCGAGCTCGTGAAGCTTCAGGACTGGGTCGTGAACAAGGGGCATCGGCTCGTCGTGCTGTTCGAGGGACGCGATGCGGCGGGCAAAGGCGGCGCGATCAAGCGCATCACGCAGCGGCTGAATCCGCGCGTGTGCCGCGTAGCGGCGCTTCCCGCACCGAACAATCGCGAACGCACGCAGTGGTATTTCCAGCGTTACGTGTCGCACTTGCCGGCGGCGGGCGAGATCGTGCTGTTCGACCGGAGCTGGTACAACCGCGCGGGCGTCGAGCGCGTGATGAACTTCTGCACCGACGAAGAGTATGAGGAATTTTTCCGCTCGGTACCCGAGTTCGAGAAGATGCTGGTGCGCAGCGGCATCCAGATCGTCAAGTACTGGTTTTCTATCACCGACGACGAGCAGGAAGTGCGCTTCGAGGCGCGTATCGAAGATCCGCTCAAGCAGTGGAAGCTGAGCCCGATGGATCTGGAAAGCCGCCGCCGCTGGGAAGCGTACACGGCGGCCAAGGAAGTCATGCTCCAGCGCACGCACATTCCCGAAGCGCCCTGGTGGGTCGTGCAGGCCGTCGACAAGAAGCGTGCGCGCCTGAACTGCATTCATCACCTGTTGAGCCAGGTGCCGTATCACGAGATCGAGCATCAGCCGATCGAACTGCCCGATCGCGTCTTCAATCCCGACTATCTGCGTCAGCCCGTGCCGGATGAAATGTACGTTCCCGAGGTGTATTGAAAATCGATGACGCGGCTCGCGTCAGCAGCAGTTATTGCAGGGAAGATGTTTCACCGCGACGCTGCTGCGCTGACGCGCAACCGTGTGGCGCAGCGCGAATTGATAGGCGTGCTGCGACCCCTTGAGCACCATGACGAACATCACCTGCGCGAGATTGAAGTCGAGCGTGACCATCAGGCGCATCAACAGCAGCAGTGGCAAGACCACCGCCGGCTGATACAGTTGTTTTGCTATCAAGTCTTTCATCTTCGGCTCCCTATCCCATAAGTAGAATTCTAAGGATTGGAGCCCTGCGGATAAACGCTCCGCAGGTGAAGACATATGTTCCAGAAGACGAACAATCGGTTCCGTCTCTCCGATCTTTCTCTTCAAAGCGCACTAACAAAATGGCCCTGCGTGCTGCAGGGCCATGTTCACGTCACTTCTGAGCGAGACTCGGCTCAGGCACGGGCGTGGGCTGCGCATCGCCCCAGCCGCCGCCCAGCGCGCGGATCAGATTCACCGTCGATACCGCCTGCGTGCCGCGCAACTGCACCGAGGCACGCTGCGTCTGCAGCACGGTGCGCTCCGCGTCGATCACGTCGAGGTAGTTCACCGCGCCCTCGGTGTACTGCGTGCGAGAAAGCTGCGCGGCGCGTACCGATGCCTTCACGGCATCGTCCTGGGTCGCCGTCTGGTCTTCCAGGATGCGCAGATCCGAGAGGTTGTCTTCCACCTCGCGGAACGCAACGAGCACCTGCTGACGATAGCTCGCGACATCCTCTTCATACACCGCGCGTGCGTTCGCGAGATTGCCCTTGCGCCGGCCGCCATCGAAGATCGGGATGTTCAGCGCCGTGCCCGCGAATGGCCCGAGCAGGAACGTGCGGCTCGACCACTTGAAGAGATCGCCGAGCGTCGCGGATTCGAAGCCACCCGAGCCCGTCAGCGTCAGCGACGGGAAGAACGCCGCCTTCGCCACGCCGATGCGCGAATTCGCCGCCGCCATCGCGCGTTCCGCAGACGCGATATCCGGACGACGTTCGAGCAGCGCCGAAGGCAGCCCCGGCGGCACGCGCACCGTCACCGGCTTGAGCGGGTTCGCGGCCACCGAGAACTCCGAAGGCGCCTTGCCGAGCAGCACGGCGAGACTGTGTTCCGACGCCGCGCGCAGACGTTGCACCGTCATCGCATCGGAGCGCGCCGTCGCGAGTTCCGACTTCGCGCGCGCCACATCGAGCTCGCTGATATCGCCCTCGGTGTAGCGCCGTTGCACGAGCTTCAGCGCTTCCTCGCGCAACTGCACGGTGCGCGTGAAGACATCGGTCTCGGCGTCGAGTTCGCGCAGATTGAAGTAGTTCTGCGCGACATCCGCCTGCAACGCCAGTTGCACGGAACGGAACAACGCCTCGCTCTGCTGCGTGTCGGCGTTCGCTGCCCGCACCGAGTCCGCCACGCGGCCGAACAGATCCACTTCATACGACGCACTCGCCTGCGCGCGCCACAGCGTCTGCGCGGGCACGTTGCCGTCGGCTGGCAGGAACTGCGACGCTGGCGAGAGCTTCTCGCGCGTCGGACCGAAGCCCGCGTCGAGCGTCGGGAACAGACCCGCGCGCGCCGTCTGGTTGATCGCGCGCGCTTCCTTCACGCGCGCCGCCGCCGCCTTCAGATTCTGGTTCGCGTCCTGCGCCTGCTTTTCCAGATCGTTGAGCGCAGCGTCGTCGAAGATCGTCCACCATTCGCCGCGCATCATCTCTTCCGAAGGCTGCGCGGTCTTCCAGGTGCCCGCTTCCGATGCATCGAGCGTCTTTTGCGGCGTTTCCTTGTACGCGGACGGCGCGCCGACGTCCGGCTTCTCGTAAGTGGGCGCGAGCGAGCAGCCTGCCACCAGCAACAGCGTGGCCATCAGACTCGATAAAACATGTAGCTTGTTCATCATCGACCTCATTGCGCTTCAACCGAAGCACCGATACCGCGCATCTGCGGATGCGAGCCATGCTTGTCCGTCACGTGTTCGGTGCGGGAGAGCTTGCGCAGGATCACGTAGAACACTGGCGTCAGCATCAGACCGAAGAGCGTCACACCCAGCATGCCGAAGAACACCGCCACGCCCATTGCGTGACGCATCTCCGAGCCCGCGCCCGTCGACAGCACGAGCGGCACCACACCCATGATGAACGCGATGGACGTCATCAGAATCGGGCGCAGACGCAGGCGGCTCGCTTCGATCGCGGCCTGCACGATGGAACGGCCCTGCATCTCCAGCTCGCGCGCAAACTCGACGATCAGGATCGCGTTCTTCGCGGACAGACCCACCAGCACCATCAGGCCGATCTGCGTGAAGATGTTGTTGTCGCCGTCGGTGAGCCAGACGCCGAGCAGCGCCGACAGAATGCTCATCGGCACGATCATGATCACCGCGAGCGGCAGCGTCAGGCTTTCATACAACGCGGCGAGCACGAGGAACACGAGCAGCACGCTGATCGGGAACACCCACAGTGCCGCATTGCCCGCGAGGATCTGCTGATACGTGAGATCGGTCCATTCGAACTTGATCCCGCGCGGCAGCACTTCCGCCGCGATGCGTTCAGCCGCCGCCTGCGCCTGGCCCGACGAGTAACCCGGAGCCGGACCACCGTTGATGTCCGCCGCCGTGTAGCCGTTGTAGCGCACGACCATTTCGGGGCCGTATGTCGGCGTCACCTTCACGAGCGACGACAAAGGCACCATGTCGCCGTTCGCGTTGCGCGTCTTCAGCAAGCCGATGTCTTCCGGATTCGCACGGAACGGCGCATCCGCCTGCACGCGCACCTGATACACGCGTCCGAAGCGGTTGAAGTCGTTCACGTAGAGCGAGCCGAGATACACCTGCATCGTGTCGAACACGTCGGTCACGGAGACGCCGAGCTGCTTCGCCTTCACGCGATCCAGATCGACGTTCAACTGCGGCACGTTGATCTGATAGCTGGAGAACGTCGGGCCGAGCTCGGGCGTCTGCGATGCGCGCTTGATGAACGCCTGCGTCGCATCGGCGAGCGCCGCATAACCGAGCGCGCCGCGATCCTCCAGTTGCATCTTGAAGCCCCCGAGCGTGCCGAGACCGAGAACCGGCGGCGGCGGGAACACGGCGATGAACGAGCCCTTGATGCCTGCGTACTTCTGATTCAGCGCACCGGCAATGGCATTCGCCGACAGCGCCTTGTCATGCACGCGTTCCTTGAACGGCTTCAGCGTGACGAACACGATGCCCGCGCTCGACGAGTTGGTGAAACCGTTCACCGACAAGCCCGGAAACTCCACCGCGCTTTCCACGCCAGGCTGCTTGAGCGCGATATCCGACATCTCGCGGATCACGCCTTCGGTGCGATCGAGCGATGCGCCGTTCGGCAGTTGCGCGAAGCTGATCAGATACTCCTTGTCCTGCGCGGGCACGAAGCCGCCCGGCACGACCTTGCCCATCAGCACGGCGCCGCCGAGCAGCACGGCATACACGACCATCATCAATGCCTTGCGATTGATGACGTTCTTCACGCCCTTGCCGTACGCATCCGAGCCGCGATGGAACACCTTGTTGAAGCCGCGGAAGAAGCCGCCGAACACGCGGTCCATGCCTCGCGTGAGCCAGTCCTTCGGCTCATCGTGCCCCTTCAGCAGCATTGCTGCGAGCGCGGGCGACAAGGTCAGCGAGTTGAACGCGGAGATCACCGTCGAGATGGCGATGGTCATCGCGAACTGCTTGTAGAACTGGCCCGTGAGACCCGACATGAACGCGAGCGGCACGAACACGGCGACGAGCGTCAGCGCGATCGCGATGATCGGCCCGCTCACCTCGCGCATCGCCTGATACGTGGCTTCTCTCGCTGACAGGCCCGACTCGATGTTGCGCTCCACGTTCTCGACGACCACGATCGCATCGTCGACGACGATACCGATCGCTAGCACCATCCCGAACAATGACAACGCGTTGATCGAAAACCCGAACGCGAGCAGCAGCGAGAAGGTACCGACGATCGACACCGGCACCGCGAGCAGCGGAATGATCGACGCACGCCACGTCTGCAGGAATATGATCACCACGAGCACGACCAGCGCGATCGCTTCCGCGAGCGTGTGAATGACCGCTTCGATACTGGAGCGCACGAACTGCGTCGGGTCATAGACGATCTGATATTCCAGACCCGCCGGCATGTCGCCCTTCAGCTCCTTCATCGTCTTGCGGACTTCGTCGGAGATTTGCAGCGAGTTTGCGCCCGGCTGCTGGTTGATCGCGATCGCAACCGCCGACTTGTTGTCGAGCAACGAGCGCAAGCCGTATTCCGATGCGGCGAGTTCGACGCGCGCCACATCGGAGAGATGCGTGACCGCGCCATCCGGTGAGGTCTTCAGCACGATGTCGCGGAACTCCGACTCGCTCGTGAGACGGCCGCGCGCATTCACGTTCAGTTGCAGCGGCACGTTGGGCAGCGTCGGCGAACCGCCGATCACGCCCGCCGCGACCTGCACGTTCTGCTCGCGAATCGCGTTGACGACATCCGTCGCCGTCATGCCGCGCTGCGCGACCTTTTGCGGATCGAGCCAGACGCGCATCGAGTAATCGCCCGAGCCCCACAACTGCACTTCGCCCACGCCCGCGATGCGTTCGAGCCGGTCCTTCACGTTGATCAGCGCGTAGTTGCGCAGATACGTCATGTCGTAACGGCCGTTGGGCGAGTTCAGGTGAACCACCATCGTCAGCGTCGGCGAGGATTTGATCGTCGTCACGCCGAGACGCTGAACGTCCTGCGGCAGACGCGGCAACGCCTGATTCACGCGGTTCTGCACGAGCTGCGTGTTCTTGTCGGGATCGGTGCCGAGCTTGAACGTGACGGTGGTCGTGAGGTTGCCGTCGCTATTGGCCTGCGACTGCATGTAGAGCATGTCCTCGACGCCGTTGATCTGCTCTTCCAGCGGCGAGGCCACGGTCTCCGCGATCACCTTCGGGTTCGCGCCGGGATACTGCGCATGCACGACGACCGAAGGCGGCACGACTTCCGGATACTCGGAGATCGGCAGCTTGAACATCGCGATAATGCCCGCGAGCAGCACGATCACCGATAGCACGCCCGCAAAGATCGGGCGATCGATGAAAAATTTGGATATGTTCATGACGGGTTCTGTCTGTTGCGGATGACGCGCATCACTGAGCGGATGCCGTCTTCACGGCGGGCGCGGGCGCATCGGCGCTATCGTTCATCGCGACGTTGTTGGCCTTGATCACGTCGTTGGGACGCACGCGCTGCAAGCCGTTCACGACGATGCGCTCGCCCGGCTGCAGGCCCTTCGAGATGACGCGCAGACCTTCATGCGTCTGCCCGAGCGTCACTTCGCGGTACTGCACGCGGTTGTCCTTGTCGACGACCATCACGTACTTCTTGTCCTGGTCGGTGCCAATGGCTTCGTCTTCCACGAGCACGGCCGGATGCGGCGTGCCGCCACCCACTTTCACGCGCGCATAGAGGCCCGGCACGAGCGTGCCGTCAGGATTGTTGAAGCGCGCGCGCACGCGGATCGTACCGGAGGTCGTATCGAGCCGGTTGTCGACGGAATCGACAACGCCCTCGCGCGAATAGCCATCTTCATTCGCGAGACCGAGCGACACCGGCACCGCGCTGCCCGCATCGCGGCCGAGATAGCGCAGGTACGTTTGTTCATCGACATCGAACGATGCGTAGATCGGCGACACGGATACGAGCGTGGTCAGCAAAGGCGCATTCGCGCCCGTCGATACGATGTTGCCCACCGTGAGCTCCGCGCGCGACACGCGGCCCGCGACCGGCGCGACGATATGCGTATAGGTGAGATTGATCTTCGCGGTTTCGAGCGCAGCCTGCGCGGCCTTCAGGTTGGCGACGGCCTCGCGCGCGGCGTTCTGCTTCTCGTCGTAGTCGCGCTTGGCGATGGCGTTATCGGCGAGCAGACGTTCCGCGCGCGCGGCATCCGTCGACGTATAGCCGTTGCGCGCCTGTGCAGCCGCGAGCTGGGCCTGTGCGCGATCCACTTCGGCTTCGTAAGGGCGCGGGTCGATCGTGAAGAGCGGATCACCCTTCTTCACGAGCTGGCCGTCCTTGAAATGCACGGCGACGATCGTGCCCGGCACGAGCGGGCGAATGTCGACGTGATCGACCGCTTCGAGACGGCCCGAATAGCTCTGCCAGTCGGTGATGGTCTTCGACACCACGGCCGCAACATCCACTTCCGTTGCGGTCGGACTGTGAGCGGCGGCTTTGGCTTCGTTCATCGCTGAATCGCCGTGACCGCGCAAGACGGTATATCCGCCCGCGCCAGCGATGATCAGCGTCGCGCCTAGCGCGGCGTAGATGCGTTTGCGAGTGAAAGACATGGTGAGAGGCTCCGGTTGATTTGAGATTGTTGTTGTCTGGTGCGTGGCTGGCGTGCCGTTTCTTGCGCTTACTTCGCGCGCCCAAGCCGCTTTCTGAAGAACGCGACGACGTCGGCGAGCGCATCCGGATGCGCGGCGAGCGCCTGATGCGACGTCTTGCCATGACGCGTGACTTCGGTCGGCACGCCCGCGGCGATCAGCTCGCCCGCATATTTCTCGGCTTCGATATGCAGCAGGTCGTGCTCGGCGCTCGCGATGAGGGCGGCCGGCAGGCCGCCAAGGCGGCGCGATTCGAGCGGCGCGGCATACGGATGCAGGCGTTGCGAGGGATTCGGCAGATACGCGCGATACCACTGCGCGCATTCGCAGGCTTCGAAATCTGGGCACAGCACTTTGCGTTCGTCGGCGAGGCGCGTCATGCTCGGGTCGAGCAGCGGCGCGAGCAGCGCTTGCGCCGACATGCGAATATCGCCACGATCACGCGCGATGGCCGCGACGCAGGTCGCGAGATTGCCGCCCGCGTCGTGACCCGCGATGCCGATCCGCTGCGGGTCCGCGCGCTGCGCACGGGCATGCGCGATCGCCCACTGCGCCGCGCGATAGCCGTCTTCGGGCGCGGCGGGAAACGGAAATTTCGGCGCGAGCGAATAGCCGACCGACACGACCCACGCGGGCGTGTCGCGGGCGATGGTCGCAGCGGCGGTGTCCGCGTCATCGAGTCCGCCGCCAATAAAACCGCCGCCGTGGAAGTAAAGAACGATGGGCAGCACCGTGCCGTCCGACGCCGGACGATAACTGCGCAACGTGATCGGTTGCGCATGTCCCGTGATGTGCACATCCTCGATGCACAGGCGGGGGCTCGACTCCAGATCCAACAGTGATGCCATGGTTATTCTCGGTGCATGGCCCGTGCTGCAAGGCCTTCACGCATAAGTTGCGATGCTGCGAATTCTGGAGTCCGCGCCTTTTTTAATAAATGCCTATAATCCGGCAACACAATTCGGTCGCACCGAACAATCGTGGTTATCCCTTGCGATTGTTTATTCGGTCATTTTTTAGCGCACGCTTAATTGATCGTGTCGCTAAGCAAGGAAGGTGAGAGAACATGGATCGGCTACAAGCAATGCAGGTCTTCACCCGCGTCGTCGACACCAACAGCTTTTCCCGCGCCGCGGACACGCTCAATCTGCCGCGCGCCTCGGTCACGACGATCATTCAGAATCTGGAATCGCATCTGAACGTTCGCCTGCTCCAGCGCACGACACGCAGGCTCAACCTCACGCCCGACGGGGCCGCGTATTACGAGCGCTGCGTGCGCATCCTCGCGGACATCGAGGAAGCGGAAGGCTCGTTCTCGAACAATGGCAAGGGTCCGCACGGCAAGCTGCGCGTGGATATGCCGGGCGCGATCGGGCGGCTCATCGTGATGCCGCAGCTCTGCGATTTCCACACGCGCTATCCGGACATCGAACTGATGATGGGCTTCGGCGACAAGCCGGTCGATCTCATTCAGGAAGGCGTCGATTGCGTGATTCGCGTGGGCACGCTGCAGGATTCGAGTCTCGTTGCGCGGCGCATTGGCGTGTTCCAGGGCGTGACGGTCGCGGCCCCGCAGTATCTCGAACGTAACGGCACGCCGAAAACGATCGAGGATTTGCAGAATCACACGGCGGTGAATTATTTTTCGAGCCGCACGGGACGCGTCATGGATATGGACTTCGTCATCGACGATGAGACCATCGAAGTGAAGATGCGCGGCATGATCGCGGTGAACGACGCCGAAGCGTACCTGAGCTGCGGGCTCAAGGGCGTCGGCATCATTCAGGTGCCGCGCTTCATGGCGTTGCCGCATCTGCGCGCGGGCGAGCTTGTGGAGGTGCTGCCGCAATGGAACCCGCTGCCGATGCCGATTTCCGCGGTGTATCCGCATAACCGGCATCTGTCGCCGAAGGTGCGGGTATTCGTCGACTGGGCGGCGGAGTTGTTCGAACGCTGCCCGCTTCTGCAAGGCCAGAAGGATGCGGAAGAGCGCTGCCTGCCGACGAGCACGTCATCGCCAACCATCGTGCGGCATGGCACGCCGGAAGTCGCGGGCACCGAGGATGTCATTGCATAGCTGATGATCTGCCGGGGCGGCGCTACAAGCGGATTTAACACGCCCGCAAACGCCCGCCCATCAAGCCTTCCCGCGATTATTCGCCGAAATCGATAAATCTATTCGCTGATCCGGCATTTATCCGCGTCTACCGCGCGACTACATTCCCTTCTAACGCAGCGTGCTCATCCGTCGATTGCAATCCGCATTTGCCCGCACGTTGCATCGGAACGAAAGGAGTCGCACGCATGAAACAGCTCATCACGGGGTTCTCGCTCGCAGCCATCTCCGCTGTCGTCACGACCACGGCTTTCGCGGAAAGCGGCCAGGGTATCGGTCATGCAGGCGCGTATCAGGTTCAGACGCAATCGCAAGCAAGCGCTGGTGATACGCCCAAGACGCGCGCGCAAGTGCGTGCAGAACTCGTTGCCGCCTATTCGAACGGCTCGCTGCCGGCACTGAACCGTAACTCGTATCCGGAACGCAGCATGTGGGGCGATGCCGTTGCCGCGCAAAGCGAGCAACGCGCACACGATGCGGCGCAAGCAGAAGCGCGCAACCGTGAGATCGTCGAGTACGCCAACGGCTCGGCGACGCAAGGCAACGTGACGGCGCGCTGAGCACGCCGCAAGAAAAGAATTCAAGAGGTCATCATGTTCGAAAACACGTCACTCGATCAGTTCTCGTTGCTCGACGAACTTCCATCGCTCACGCCGGTGTGGCATCCGTTCACGCAACACGCCGCGCATGCGTCGGCCGTCGCGCAAGAGACGAAACAGGACAGTACCGAACGTTCGCATTGAGCGTGACATGAAAGGCGCGGACAAAAATCCGCGCCTTTTTTCTTTCAACTCAACCGCACGCGCCGATTTCGCCGCATGCCGTGCAGAAGTCGCAGCCATCCTTGCGGATCACTGCGTTCGCACCGCACGTCGCGCATTTCCGGCCATGCATCAGGGGAAGGCTATGCGGATCGATTTCGCCTTGCGCGACACCCTCGGATACTTCTTCGCGTTCATCGGCTATAGCTACCGGATGCGGCGCGCAATCGGCGCCCTTGCGCGCAAGCACGCGCGACGGTACCTGGTCGCCTTCTGCGTCGAGAAAACCTCGACGATAAAGAATCTGCTGGATCGCATACGCTAGCGCGGCGACTTCCGAATCGTGCCAGCGCGGACTGCGATGTCCGTCGAGCCGTTCGACATCGCCGAGACGCACCTGTCCGCGATCCCACGACACCTTGCGCATGTCCTGCAGCGTGCGCGCCGCGAAACCGCCGCGCGCGGCCAGCGACAGCGAGCGCATGGTCGCCGTGATCCATTGCTGCGATTCGTCGCGCTGCCCCGTGGGAATGAAAAACTCGATGGGCCGCTCGATCGTCACATCCTCGCCGCCGATTCGCCCCGTCACTTCGATGAACGACACCGCGAGATAAAGCGACTTCTTTCCCGCCTGCGTCAGATATTCGACCTTCTCGATGATCGCGGGCAACTCCCCTCTCGGCCGATGATCGATCGCGATGCGCAACGGATCGAGATCGAGGTCGGGATCTGGTGAATCGCTCGGCGTCTCGGCGGGCGTGACCGAGAGCACCGCGCCCAGGGTCTCGTTCGGCCGATACGTTGCGAGCCCCTTCAGTCCGCGCCGCCACGCTTCGAAATAGAGATCCTGAAACTTGTCGAACGGATAATCGGCGGGTACGTTCACGGTCTTCGAAATCGACGTATCGACGAACGGTTGCACCGCCGCCATCATCTCCATGTGATCGTGCGCGGACATCTCCAGTGCGCTGACGAAGTACTCGGGCAGCGCGTTCACGTCACCGCCCATCTCGCGATAGAGCCGATACGCGTGATCTTCGACGGCGAAGGTCTGACGCGAGCCGTCCGCCATGCGCTTGGTGCGCTGATACGTCCAGGAGAACGCGGGCTCGATGCCGTTCGATGCATTGTCCGCGAATGCGAGGCTCACGGTGCCCGTTGGCGCGATAGACAGCAGATGACTGTTGCGGATGCCGTGCTCGCGTATCGCGCTCTTGATGTCTTCGGGCAAGCGCGACGCGAACGTGCCCTCCTCCAGATAGCGCTTCGCATCGAAGAGCGGAAACTTGCCGCGCTCTTTCGCGAGCTCGACCGATGCGCGATACGCCTCGTCGCGCATCGTGCGCGCGACGCGTGCGGAGAAATCGCGCCCTTCCTGCTCGTCATAGCGCAGACCGAGCATCACGAGCGTATCGCCGAGGCCGGTGAAGCCCACGCCGATGCGGCGCTTGGCCGCCGCTTCGCGCGCCTGTTCGTCGAGTGGCCAGAGCGTGACGTCGAGCACGTCGTCGAGAAAGCGCACTTGCAGGCGCGTGGTGCGTGCAAGACCGTCCCAGTCGAACGATGGCGCGCCGCCGCGCATCTGCGCGAACGGATCGTGCACGAAGCGCGTGAGGTTGAGCGGACCGAGATTGCAACAGCCGTATGCGGGTAACGGCTGTTCGCCGCAGGGATTGGTCGCGCGAATCGCTTCGATCGCGCGCAGATTGTTGTCGTCGTTCATGCGCGACATGAACACGACGCCCGGCTCGGCGACATCGTAGGTCGAGCGCATGATCGTGTTCCATACTTCGCGCGCCTGCACTTCTCGATACACCCAAAGGCCATCCTCGCGCTGATGCATGTCCTCGGCTGCACGCTGCGCCGGCGAAGGCTCGGCCTTGTGCACGAGTTGCCAGGTGGCGTCATCGGCGACGGCCTGCATGAATTCGTCGGTCACCGCGACCGATACATTGAAATTGTTCCAGCGCCCTTTCGTATGTTTTGCCGCGATGAATTCGAGCAGATCGGGATGCGAGCAATCGAGAATGCCCATTTGCGCGCCGCGCCGCGAGCCGGCGCTCTCGACCGTGCGGCACGACGCATCGAACACATCCATGTAGCTGCATGGACCCGATGCCGCCGATCCCGTCGAATGCACGCGCGCGCCGCGCGGCCGGATCGCGGAAAAGTTATAGCCGACGCCGCCACCGCGACGCATCGTCTCGGCGGCCTGCAACAGCGCGACATAGATGCCGGGCAAGCCGTTGCTGTCGACGCCCTGTATCGCATCGCCGACCGGCTGCACGAAGCAATTGATGAGCGTCGCGTCGATGCCCGCGCCGGCCGCGCTCATGATGCGGCCCGCACCGAGCGCGCCGCGCCTGAAATTCTCGACGAACTCCGCTTCGATCTTCGCGCGGGCTTCCTTCGGCTCGGCCAGCGCGACACCGCGCGCCACGCGCCGGTATATGTCTTCGACGCGCGTCTCGTCGCCCTTGGCATACTTTTCGAGCATCACGTCGATGGAGAACTGCTGCGGTGCGAGAGCGGTGCTGGGATTGTCTTCGGCCATGTCGGAGATCCTGTGATTGCTGAGCGTTCGCGCGATGGGGTCGGACACGCGTTGCGCGCGCTGGCATGAACTGCCGCAAAGGCAATGCCCGACGATAGCGCGATTTCTCCCCGCTCGCCATCGAACCGTTAAACTCGCCTGATCGAAACCCATGACAATCCGCCGACCATTCGCATGAATTCGCGTCATCCGCCGCTCTTCGGCATTTCGGGCCGCTCGGGCCAGGGCAAGACCACCTTGATTGAAGCGCTGCTGCCGTGGCTGCGCGAACGCGGCCTCACGGTCAACGTCATCAAGCACAGTCATCACTCGATCGAACTCGAACCGCCGGGCAAGGACAGTGCGCGCTTTCGCCGCGCGGGCGCGGGGGAAGTGCTGATCGCATCGCCTTACCGGTATGCGATCGTGCGTGAACTGGACGGCGAGCCCGAGCCGCCGCTTGCCGAACTGGCTGCGCGGCTGTCGCACGCGGACCTCGTGATCGTCGAAGGATTCGCGCGCGAAGCGATGCCACGGCTCGAAGTCGTGCGGCCCTCGGTGGGCCGCGATCCCCTCTACAAGACCGATGTCGATATCGTTGCAATCGCAACCGACGATGCCGCCGCGATCGAGTCGAGCCTGCCGATGCTCGATCTGAACGACATCGCGGGCATCGGCGCGTTCATCTGCGCGCGCGTGGGCATCGTACTGAAGGATCAGCTCGCCGCGAGGCCGTGACGGGCCATCGCCAGCGCGTCTTTCAGCACGTCGTCATCGCCGATATGGTTCGCGAGCAGCAGCACGAGCTTCGCGTTGAGCATGTGGCTCGCTTCGTCGGAGTGTCCGTTGTGCGTATCGATGAGGCGCTCGTAGAACGCATCGTGATCGGCGATATTCAGTTCGAGATTGAGCTTCATACGATTCATCATCCGTTGCAGGTTGCACGCTTGAGCGCGGCCGCGACCGATGCGGCATCGAAGGCGCGCCAGCGCGCGCACACATGTTGATCGGGACGCAGCAGATAGAACGTGCCGGGCCGTGCATCGAAGCGATGCGCGACCATGCCTTCCATATCTTCGATGACGGTCACGCCCGGCACCGTGCAGGTCATGCCTCTCGGCACGACGATCAGCGCGCGCACGGGCAACGGCGCCTTCGACAAGGCAGCGAGGCTTTGCGCGCAGACGTCGGGACCGTGACCCAGTCCGCAGAAATAGATGCCCGTGAACGCGCCGCCGTGGGTCTGCGGCAAGAGCCATGCATCGCGTTCATCGACGCGCACGGGCGCATCCACGCACGGCGCGCCGGGAATCATCGCGCTATCGAAGGCGTCGCCGGACGCATCGGGTGTATTGAGCGCCGAGTCGCGCAATACTGCGGGCACGGAGAGGCGCCCGCTGTTCGCCATGCGACGCGCGAAGGCGCAATCCTTCGCGAGATTGAGCGTCGCGTCACGAAAGAGGCGCGAAACCGCGCTCTTCGGCGTGATGAAGTCGGTGGCGCGCGTCGAGTTGAGGATGTTTTCGTCGGCGGCGTATTCGCGTTCGGACGCGTAGGTGTCGAGCAGCGTGTGCGGCGCGTCGCCGTTCACGACGAGCCTGAGCTTCCACGCGAGATTGTCCGCGTCCTGCACGCCGCTGTTCGCGCCGCGCGCGCCGAACGGCGACACGCCATGCGCAGAATCCCCCGCGAAAATGATGCGGCCATGCCTGAAACTATCCATGCGCAGGCACGAGAACGTGTACACGCTCACCCACTCCAGCTCGAATTCGGCGTCTTCGCCGAGCAACGCCTTCACGCGCGGAATCACACGCTCGGGTTCTTTTTCCGCGACGGGATCGGCGTCCCAGCCAAGCTGAAAATCGATGCGCCATACGTTGTCCGGCTGACGATGGAGCAGCACCGACTGATTGCGATGAAACGGCGGGTCGAACCAGAACCAGCGCTCGGTCGGGAACGGCGCCTTCATCTTCACGTCGGCGATCAGGAAGCGGTCCTTGAACGTGCGGCCGTGGCTGTCGAGATTGAGGAACCTGCGCATCGGGCTGCGCGAGCCATCGGCGGCCACGACGTACTGCGCCTTGAGCGGATAGATGCCGTCGGGCGTTTCGACCTGCAACTCGACGTGATCTTCGTGCTGCGTCACGCCGATCACATTGCTCTTCCAGCGCATGTGCAGTGCCTCCAGCTGCATCGCGCGTTCGGCGAGAAAGCCTTCGACGTAGTACTGCTGCAGGTTGATGAATGCGGGCCGAGAATGCCCCGTTTCCGGCAGAAGATTGAACGTGTAGACGAGGTCGTCATGCAGAAACACCTTGCCGACGTTCCAGCTCACGCCCTTCTCGATCATCCTGTCGCCGCAGCCGAGGCGATCGAAGATTTCCAGCGTGCGCTTGGCGAAGCAGATGGCGCGCGAGCCGGTCGATACCGTGTCGTCGTTATCGAGCAGCACGGTGCGCACGCCCTGCTGCGCGAGATCGATGGCTGTAGCAAGGCCAACGGGCCCTGCGCCTATCACGGCGACGGGATATGGCGAGGACGCAGGCGCATCGTGATCGGGGGCGCGCTCGTATTCGAAGCGCAGACTGGCGTAGTTCACGGACATTCGATCGTCTCCATCGGCGGGCCGTTTTTGTCTTTGCAAGACATGCGTCGGCTCGGGTGCGAATTGCTTCGGTTTCGGTTATATGTTCATCATTGTACAAGTCGTTTTATATTGTTGAATTTAGGTTTACCCGTAGGTTGGGTGCGGGCTTGTGGCGGCTGTGTGGTTTCGCCGGATCCCGTATTCGCGTCGGTCTATTAGCGTTGCCCCTGTGCGGGGCGGCACCTACTTTCTTTGCTGCTGCAAAGAAAGTAGGCAAAGAAAGCAGCTTGTCCCATCCAAAGT
>LRBF01000090.1 GCA_001580565.1 Caballeronia megalochromosomata
CCGCGAAGCTCGCGACCTTCAAGGTATAGACGAAAAAAAACCCGGCCGTGGCCGGGTCCAATGTTCCCGCGCTCTTTCGAGCGCGGTCACCTGCAAAAGAGCTTCAGCGCGCTTACGCCGCGAGCAACGAGCGCAGCACGAACGGCAGAATCCCGCCGTGCTTGTAGTAGTCGACTTCGATCGGCGTGTCGATACGCAGCAGCACCTGCACGCGATCTTCCTTGCCGTCCTTGCGATGGATCACGAGCGTGACTTCCTGCTGCGGCTTGAAGTCGTCGCCGAGACCTTCGATGTCGTAGGTCTCTTCGCCCGTGATGTTCAGCGACTGGACGCTGTCCGTGCCCTTGAACTGCAGCGGCAACACGCCCATGCCGACGAGATTCGAGCGATGGATACGCTCGAAGCTGCGTGCCACCACGGCCTTCACGCCGAGCAGTTGCGTGCCCTTCGCGGCCCAGTCACGCGACGAACCCGTGCCGTACTCTTCGCCCGCGAACACGATGGTCGGCGTATCGGCGTCGATGTACTTCATCGCGGCGTCGTAGATCGACAACTGTTCGCCGCTCGGCTGATGAATCGTCAGGCCGCCTTCGACGCGCGTGCCGTCGGCCTTCGCCGGAATCATCAGGTTCTTGATGCGCACGTTCGCGAAGGTGCCGCGCATCATCACGTCGTGATTGCCGCGACGCGAGCCGTAGCTGTTGAAGTCGGCCTTCTGCACGCCGTTTGCCTTCAGCCACACGCCCGCCGGCGACGTTTCCTTGATCGAGCCCGCCGGGCTGATGTGGTCGGTCGTAACGGAATCGCCGAATATGCCGAGCGCGCGCGCGCCCGTAACCGCCGGGATCGAATCGGCCGGCTGCATCGAAAAATCGCTACCGAAGAACGGCGGCTCGGCGATGTACGTCGACTTCGGCCAGTCATACACCTGACCGCTTTCGCCCGCGATCTTGCTCCACAGATCGCCGTCCTTCGTGAGCTGCGAGTAGTTCTCGCGGAACGCCTTCGCATCCAGCGCGAACTTGAGCAGCGCGTGGACTTCGTCGCTCGTCGGCCAGATGTCGCCGAGGTAGATGTCGCGGCCGCCCGTGCCCTGGCCGACCGGCTCGGTCATCAGGTCGCGCGTGATGTTGCCCGCGATCGCGTAAGCGACGACCAGCGGCGGCGAAGCCAGGAAGTTCGCGCGGATGTTCGGGTGAATACGCGCCTCGAAGTTACGGTTGCCCGACAGCACCGCTGCCGCGACGACGTCGTTCTTCGTGATCGCGTCGTTCAGTTCCGGCGTCAGGTCGCCCGCGTTGCCGATACACGTCGTGCAGCCATACGCCGCGAGCGTGAAGCCGAGCTTGTCGAGGTAGGGCAAAAGACCCGTCTTCGTCAGATATTCGGTGACGATGCGTGATCCCGGCGCGAGCGACGTCTTGATGTGCGGCGCGACTGTCAGACCCGCTTCGACGGCCTTCTTCGCCAGCAGACCCGCGGCGAGCAGCACGCTCGGGTTCGACGTGTTCGTGCACGACGTGATCGCGGCGATCAGCACGTCGCCGTTCTTCAGGTTCACGCCATCGGCCGTCTTGTAGTTCGCTTCGAGTTCGGCGGCCTTCTTGTTGAAGCCGTTTTCGCCGGCCGGCTTCGAGAACAGGTCGACGAACGTGCTCTTCACATTGCCGATTTCGATGCGATCCTGCGGACGCTTCGGACCCGCGAGCGACGGCGCGACCGTGCCCAGATCCAGCGAAAGCGTCTTGGTGTAGTCGATATCGCCGGCCTTCGGCACGCCCCACAGTTTCTGCGCCTTGAAATACTGCTCGAACGCGGCGATTTCGGCGTCGGTGCGGCCCGTGCCCTTGAAGTAGTCGATGGTCTTTTCATCGACCGGGAAGAAGCCCATCGTCGCGCCGTACTCGGGCGCCATGTTGCCGATGGTCGCGCGGTCCGGCACGCCGATCGAGGCCGTGCCTTCGCCGAAGAACTCGACGAACTTGCCGACGACCTTTTCCTTGCGCAGCATTTCGGTGATGGTCAGCACGAGGTCGGTCGCCGTGCAGCCTTCGCGCAGTTTGCCCTTCAGCTCCACACCGACGACGTCCGGCGTCAGGAAGTACACCGGCTGGCCAAGCATGCCGGCTTCCGCTTCGATGCCGCCCACGCCCCAGCCCACCACGCCGATGCCGTTGATCATCGTCGTGTGGCTGTCCGTGCCGACGAGCGTGTCCGGATAGTAGACCGTGTCCTGGCCTTCGGTCTTCTTGTGCACGCCGCGCGCGAGGTATTCCAGGTTCACCTGGTGCACGATGCCGATGCCCGGCGGCACGACCTTGAACGTGTCGAACGCCTGCATGCCCCACTTCATGAACTGGTAGCGCTCGTTGTTGCGCTGGAATTCCAGCTTCATGTTCAGGTCGAGCGCGTTCGGCTCGCGGAAATGGTCGATCTGCACCGAGTGATCGACGACGAGGTCGACCGGCACGAGCGGCTCGATCGCCTTCGGATCCTTGCCTGCGCGTTTGGCGACGCCACGCATCGCGGCGATGTCAGCGAGGAGCGGGACGCCGGTGAAGTCCTGCAGCACGACGCGCGCGACGACGAACGGGATTTCATCGACACGAGCGGCATTCGGCTTCCAGTTCGCGAGTTGCTCGATGTGCTCCTCGGAGATCTTCTTGCCGTCGTAGTTGCGCAGCACCGATTCGAGCACCAGACGAATCGAGACCGGCAGGCGCTGGATCTTGACCTTCAGCGCGTCGCCGAGTTGCGGCAGCGAGTAGAGCTTGGCTTTGCCGGAACCGCTGTCGAATTCTTTGAGCGTGTTGTGGAGATTGTGGGCCATGATTATTTTCCTTGGACTAAGACGAGGAAATTGCTCTGCTTGTTAAATCACGTACAGATCGACATATTCATTGACCGGCATTGCTTCGAGCTTTGCCTGATCGAGCGAAACCGCGAGGATCGCCTGCTGCTGCTTTTGCGGAAAACGGCGCGCCAGATTCGTCCTGAACTTCTCGACGAGCAACGGAATGCCGTCGGCGCGGCGGCGCTTGTGACCGATCGGATACTCGACCGAGATTTCATCGAGTTGCGTGCCGTCGTTGAATTCGACGGTAAGCGCATTCGCGATCGAGCGCTTCTCCGGGTCGTGATAATCCTTCGTGTATTGCGAGTCTTCCACGCATTCCATCTTCGCGCGCAGTGCGTCGATGCGCGGGTCCTGCGCGATGGCGTCTTCGTAATCGGCGGCGGTGAGGCGGCCGTGAATCAGCGGCACGGCGATCATGTACTGAATGCAGTGATCGCGGTCCGCGGGGTTGTTCAGCGGTCCCTTCTTGTCGATGATGCGAATCGCCGCTTCGTGAGTGCGGATCGTGATTCGCTTGATGTCATCGACGGGCCTGCCGGCCTGCTTCAGCTTGCCGTGCAAGATCATGGCGGCTTCGACGGCCGTTTGCGCATGGAACTCGGCGGGAAACGAGATCTTGAAGAGCACGTTTTCCATCACGTAAGCACCATACGGGCGCTGGAAACGGAACGCGTCGCCCTTGAAGAGCACGTCGTAGAAGCCCCACGTTTTTGCCGTCAAAACGGACGGATAACCCATCTCGCCGGTCTTCGCGATCAACGCGAGACGCACGGCGCGCGAGGTGGCGTCACCCGCGGCCCACGACTTGCGCGAGCCCGTGTTCGGCGCGTGACGATACGTGCGCAGCGCATGACCATCGACGAAGGCGAGCGAAACCGCGTTGATCAGTTCGCCGCGCGTGAGGCCGATCATCTGCCCGACGACCGCTGTCGACGCGAGCTTGACGAGCAGCACGTGATCGAGTCCGACCTTGTTGAAGGAGTTCTCGAGCGCGATGCAGCCTTGAATTTCGTGCGCCTTGACCATCGCGATCAAGACGTCTTTCATGTCGAGCGGCTTCTTGCCCGACGCGATCGCATTGCGCGAAAGCCAGTCGGCCGTTGCAAGAATGCCACCGAGGTTATCCGACGGATGGCCCCATTCGGCGGCGAGCCATGTGTCGTTGAAGTCGAGCCAGCGGATCATCGCGCCGATATTGAACGCGGCCTGAACCGGATCGAGTTGAAACTGGGTGCCCGGCACCTTCGCACCGTTGGGGACGATCGTGCCCGGCACGATCGGTCCCAGCAGCTTGGTGCAGGCGGGGTAGGAGAGGGCTTCGAGTCCGCAGCCGAGCGTGTCGATCAGGCAGTTGCGCGCCGTTTCGAGTGCAAGCGTGCTGTCGACGCTGTAATCGAGCACGTAGTCGACTATGTCTACCAGTACCGTGTCCGGATCGGGCCGGACATTGGAAATCGGTGCGGACATCGAGGGATTCCTGATTTAAGTGCTGAGCTAACTTACTCCGCGTTCTTGATCAGCGCGTTCGACTGCGTCGGAGCTGCGCCGCCCGCGGCCATTTCGGGCGTCATGCACTCGTCGGCGAGACGCGACGAGTCCTTATCCGAGAACAGCATCGCTTTCGACGGGATCACGACGAGGTCCATGCCCGACGCCGAATCGTGGAAGCGATCGGCACCGGTCGTCGTGTCCTGGCGCGGCAGGCGGTAATCCTTCTTGGCCCAGTTCACGGTGACGATGGCGTCACGCTTCATGTCGCCTTTCAGATAGAAAGTGTTACCGTCCTTGCACGACCACTTCACTGCACCTTCGGGAATCGGATCAGTCTTAGCCGCCGCGGCCGCTTCGGCCTTGGGGCTGCGCTTGATCAGGCGGCGGGCCGGAGCGGGGCGCTTGGCCTTGGCCGCGCTCGAGTCGGACGTCGTCGCAGCGAAGGCGTCGGCGCTGACGAAGACGCTCGTCGTAGCCAGCGTGCCGGCGATTGCAGCGATCAGAAGTTTATTCATCGAAAAAAACCTTTCAAAAACATTGGGGTGGAATGGCGGTTTGCCGCGCGGCGTGGATTCCTTCCTCGTGAAATCCGATCGCGCAGCCCGCTATTTTCGCTTATTTATCGGGACGAACTTCAAATTCTCCGGACCGGTGTAATTCGCGCTCGGCCGGATGATCTTGTTGTCGATGCGTTGCTCGATGATGTGCGCCGCCCAGCCCGAGGTGCGCGAGATCACGAAAAGCGGCGTGAACATGGCCGTGGGCACGCCCATCATGTGATACGACACCGCGCTGAACCAGTCCAGATTGGGGAACATCTTCTTCGCGTCCCACATCACCGTTTCGAGGCGCTCGGCGATATCGAACAGCTTCGTGTCGCCCGCTTCCTTCGACAGATTCTTCGCGATTTCCTTGATCACCTTGTTGCGCGGATCGGAGATCGTGTACACCGGATGGCCGAAGCCGATCACGACTTCCTTGTTCTCCACGCGGCGCTTGATGTCGGCTTCGGCTGCGTCGGGCGTCTCGTAGCGCGATTGAATGTCGAACGCCGCCTCGTTCGCGCCGCCGTGCTTCGGGCCGCGCAGCGCGCCGATCGCGCCGGTGATCGCCGAGTACATGTCGGTGCCGGTGCCCGCGATCACGCGCGCGGTGAACGTCGATGCGTTGAATTCGTGCTCGGCGTAGAGGTTCAGCGACACATGCATCGCATCGACCCACGACTTGGACGGCGCCACGCCATGCAGCAGATGCAGGAAGTGTCCGCCGATGGAATCGTCATCGGTTTCGACTTCGATGCGCTTGCCGTTGTGCGAGTAGTGATACCAGTAGAGCAGCATCGAGCCGAGCGAGGCCATCAGCTTGTCGGCGATATCCTTCGCGCCCGCGACGTTGTGGTCGTCCTTCTCGGGCAGGATGGTGCCGAGCACGGAGACGCCGGTGCGCATCACGTCCATCGGATGCGCGGAGGCCGGAATCCATTCGAGCGCGGCCTTCAGGTTCGCGGGCAGGCCGCGCAGCGCCTTGAGCTTCGTCTTGTACGCCTTCAGTTCGGCTACGTTGGGCAGCTTGCCATGCACGAGCAGATGCGCGATTTCTTCGAATTCGGAAGTGGTCGCGACATCGAGAATGTCGTAGCCGCGATAGTGCAAGTCGTTGCCGGTCTTGCCGACCGTGCACAGCGCGGTATTGCCCGCGGTCACGCCGGACAGCGCGACGGATTTCTTCGGCTTGAATGCGCCGGTTGCGGCTGTTTCGGTCGATGCGGTGTCAGTCATGCTCTCCAGTCTCCTTTCGTACGCTCGCCATGCGGCGTTACTTGTCGTGCTTGAAGAATGCGGTCGTGCTTATGACGCTGAAGCCGGCGCGGCGAAGAGCGGCGCGCATTCGTCGGGCATTGTCTGGCCGGTCGCGTGCGCGCGACGCAGCACCGACCAGTAATAGCGATAACTCGCGCGATCATGCAACGTGTCGCCGTGGCGCGTCGGACCCCATTGCGCGCGTTGCGCTTCGAGCAGGATCCCGGCGGCGAGCGTGATTTCATCGGCGCGGGGCGAGAAGGCCTCGACGATCGGCCTGATCTGGTCCGGATGGATGCTCCACATGCGCGTGTAACCGAACTCGTTGCGGGCGCGCGCGGCATCGTTCGCGACGACGTTCATGTCGCGCACTTCCGTAGACACATTGTGCGATGGGACTTTGCCATGCGCGTGACACGCGGCGGCGATCTCCAGCTTTGCGCGCCGCACGAGCGGATGATCGAACTGACCGGGCGAGCGCATCGCGCTATCGGGAATCGCGCCGTTGTGCGCGGAAACGAAATCCATCAGGCCGAAGCTCAGCGATTCGACACCGGGCAGCGCGGCCAGTTCGAACGCTTCTGCGAGCGCGCCATGCGTTTCGATCAGCAGATGACACGGAACCGGCTTCTGGATGCCGAACTCGCAGCGCGATGCCTCGATGAACGCCACCATCTCGGCGGCATCGGAAGCGCAGCGGACTTTCGGCAGCATGATGAACGCGGGCGCCTCCTTCGCGTGACGCAGGATGATGCGCACGTCGTCGCGCCAGGCACGATGATGGAAGTCGTGGATGCGTACGCCGACGCGCCCGAAGCGGTCTTCCTCGCCACCCACGAACGACGCGACCAGCTCCGCATGCTCGGCCTCGTGACCGACCTGCGCGCCGTCCTCGCAATCGAGCGTGATGTCGAACACCGGGCCGAGTTGCGCCTGCAACGCCAGCGATTTCTTCATCAGCTTCTCGCTGCCGGCGTAGTGATCGCAAGGCGGAAGCACGGCAGGTTGCGGTTCGCCGTCAAACAGCACTTCGGCGGGAGTGAGAGCGGGCATCGTCGGCGTCGGGTCCGATTGGGAGAATGTGAATTCGATCTTGCTCATGCTTCTGATTCGGCCGCGCTCGAAGACTTTTCAAGCGCGATCGGATCAGGCGCGAACCCGACGAGGCGTTCGCGCCGAAGGGAAGCCCGTGAGCGCTTCCCTCTGGAACAACGTGCTTACTTGCCGAGCAGATGCGCGACGCCGTCACGCTCTTCGAGCAGTTCGTTCAGCGTGCCGTCCATCTTCTCACGCGAGAACGCGTCGATTTCCAGGCCTTCGACGCGCTTGTACTCGCCGTTTTCGCACGTGACGGGCACGCCGTAGATGATGTCTTCCGGAATGCCGTACGTGCCGTCCGACGGAATGCCCATGGTGACCCACTTGCCGTTCGTGCCGAGCACCCAGTCACGCACGTGATCGATCGCCGCGTTGGCCGCCGATGCCGCCGACGACAGGCCGCGCGCTTCGATGATCGCAGCGCCGCGCTTGCCGACGGTCGGGATGAACGTGTTGCGGTTCCATTCGTCGTCGCTGATGAGCTTCGTGAGGTCCTGGCCTTCGGCGGTCGCGAAGCGGAAGTCGGGGTACATCGTCGGCGAGTGGTTGCCCCACACGGCGAGCTTTTCGATCGACGCGACCGGCTTGCCCGACTTTGCCGCGAGTTGCGACAGCGCGCGGTTGTGGTCCAGACGCAGCATGGCGGTGAAGTTCTTCTTCGGCAGATCCGGCGCCGACTTCATCGCGATATACGCGTTCGTGTTCGCCGGGTTGCCGACGACCAGCACCTTCACGTCGCGGCTCGCGACATCGTTCAGCGCCTTGCCCTGAACCGTGAAGATTTCGGCGTTCGCCGACAGCAGATCCTTGCGCTCCATGCCCTTCGAACGCGGACGCGCACCGACGAGCAGCGCGACGTCGGCATCCTTGAACGCGACCTTGGGGTCGTCCGTGACGACCACGCCCGCGAGCAGCGGGAATGCGCAGTCTTCCAGTTCCATCACGACGCCCTTCACGGCGGCTTGCGCTTGCGGCAGATCGAGCAACTGAAGAATCACGGGCTGGTCTTTGCCGAGCAGATCGCCATTGGCGATACGGAACAGCAGCGAGTAGCCGATTTGACCTGCGGCGCCGGTTACGGCAACGCGCTTTGCGGACTTAGCCATTGAGAACTCTCCTGGACGGTGCGTGGAACGCTAGGGAAAAACGCCATTTTATGCGCGTTACGCAAAGCGTTGATGAAGACATGCCGGCCGTGCCGCGTGCGAATCGCCGAAAGCGGCGCTACGTAGCGTTGCGCGCGTTCGTTCGCGGATTCGCGCCGAATGAATGCGCGAGCGGCGTGACTGGCATGTCATGAATCCTTCACTTCGAGCGAGAGGCGTGCGGGATGGTCGGGAAGGGCGCGATGATTTCGCTCGAGTCTGACGGCAACGCGCCCATTCGAGACGGCGCTTGACGTTGCGAGGCGTGGGGCAGGCAGCGGCGCGCGAATCGAGTGGCCGATCGGCGTGAGGCGAAAGCGAAAGGGCGTGCCTGGCGGTATGTTGCGCGATGCGTGGCGGCGGCGGTTCAGGGCGCATTCGAGGCGAAGAACGCCGCGAAAAACGCGCTGACCGGCGCATTCCGCGCTCTTGCAACGACCCGCAGACCCTTGCTCGACAAGGAGTGTAGGATCGGTCCGAGGTAAAGTCAACACTATCTTATGTCTTATATAAGACATAGGAATCTTCGGGAAAAGTCTGGACGCACGGCGGGCCTTGTGTTGAAATGCGCGGCATGAATTCCAACCCGGCGAGCACGACGACCCCCAACGGCACTGCACCGGCGGCTGAGGCCGCGAGCACGCCGTCGCCGACGTTCAGCCCGCTGTATCAGCAAATCAAGGCGCTCATCACGCAGGGGCTCGAATCCGGTGAATGGAAGCCCGGCGAGATCATCCCGAGCGAGGTCGAACTGGCCGCGCGCTACAAGGTGAGCCAGGGCACGGTCCGCAAAGCGATCGACGAGCTCGCCGCCGACAATCTTCTCGTTCGCCGTCAGGGCAAGGGCACGTTCGTTGCGACGCACAACGAGGATCGCGTGCAGTTCCGCTTCCTGCGCCTTCTGCCCGACGATGGCGACGTTCATCCCCATGTCAGCCGCCTGCTCGAATGCAGACGGCTGCGCGCACCCGCCGAAATCGCGCGCCAACTGGACCTGAAGCCCGCCGACCCCGTCGTTCTTATCAAACGCCTGTTGCAGTTCGATGGCGTGACGACCGTATTCGACGAGATCTGGCTGCCGGGCGCGGTGTTTCGCGGACTCACGGCCGAGCGCCTCGCCGAGTATAAAGGCCCGCTCTACGCGATGTTCGAAACGGAGTTCGGCACGCGCATGATCCGCGCGACGGAAAAGATCCGCGCGGTCGCCGCCGACGAGACAGTCGCACAGTTTCTCGACGTGGCACAGGGATTTCCGCTTTTATCGGTGGAGCGCGTGTCCTATACCTATGGCGATCGTCCCGTCGAAGTGCGGCGCGGATGGTATGTCACGACCGGTTATTACTATCAGAACGACCTGAGTTGACCGGATGAAGAACGGGTCCGCGAGCACTGGCTGAGTGCGCGCGGAATACGCACGTTGGCAGGGCCATTTTCGCGCATGGAGCAACAGTCTCTTAGAGGGCATTTCGCTGCAGCGCGAAATAAAAAGGCGCTAAAATCGCGGGTTAGTGTGTTAACAAGTTGGGGTCTAGCATGGCTGAAGCCGTAAAAAAACCAAGGCCCGAGTACCGGAACATCGGAATCGGCCAACTCGCGAAGTATCGCTTGCCGCTTGCAGGAAAGGTCTCCATCCTGCATCGCGTGAGCGGCCTGTTGCTCTTCGTGTGTCTGCCGTTCATCCTGTACCTGCTCGATCAGAGCCTCACGTCGGAGATCTCCTTCGACGCGTTCAAGGGCTTCCTCGCCAACCCCATCGTCAAGATCATCACGCTCGTGCTGTCGTGGGCGTATCTGCATCACTTCTGCGCGGGCATTCGCTTCTTGCTGCTCGACACCCACGTCGCGGTCAATAAGGAAGGCGGCAGACAGACCGCGCTCATCGTGCTGATCGTTTCGCTGTTGCTCACGCTCGCGATGGCCCTCAAGATCTTCGGAGTGTTCTAAACATGGCAACGCAAAATCGAGTCGGCCCCAAGCGCCTGGTCGTGGGCGCGCATTACGGTCTGCGCGACTGGCTCGCGCAACGCATCACCGCGGTCGTGATGGCCGTCTATACCGTCATTCTTCTCTTCTGGTTCTTCGGCGCGCACAACTTCTCGTATGAAGGCTGGGCGGGCATCTTCGCGACCCAGTGGATGAAGCTCGCGACCTTCGTAGCCCTGCTTTGCCTCTTCTATCACGCGTGGGTCGGCATTCGCGACATCTGGATGGACTATGTCAAGCCGATGAGCGTGCGCCTGTTGCTGCAGGTGCTGACCATCCTGTGGCTCGTCGGATGCGCCGGCTACGCTGCACAGATTCTCTGGAGAGTTTAAAGAACATGGCTGCAATCAAGACTTCCCTGCCGCGTCGTCGCTTTGACGTGGTCATCGTCGGCGCGGGCGGCTCGGGCATGCGCGCATCGCTGCAGCTCGCGCGCGCGGGGCTTTCCGTCGCGGTGCTCTCGAAGGTGTTTCCGACGCGCTCGCATACGGTGGCCGCGCAAGGCGGCATCGGCGCATCGCTCGGCAACATGAGCGAAGACAACTGGCACTATCACTTCTACGACACCATCAAGGGCTCCGACTGGCTCGGCGACCAGGATGCGATCGAGTTCATGTGCCGTGAAGCGCCCAATGCGGTCTACGAGCTCGAACACATGGGC
>LRBF01000091.1 GCA_001580565.1 Caballeronia megalochromosomata
AACAGCATTCATCGAGGGTTAACAGCCCCTTTTCTTCATTTTGTTAAGGGTTCTAACACTACAGCCGTAGTTATTTTCCTATACTAAGTTAGTACTACTACTTTGCATAGGACCATGAAAGAGATTGCTAAAGCATGGGAACGTGAACTGGATGAATTGCATGAGAGATTGGCTGGCCTGTTCAGGCGCGCTGAACCGAGACAGCGTTCGCGAGCCTATCTAAAAGGGTTGCTTGGCACGGTCGAACGCAAGAACGGCTGGCAGCTTGCCGAATGGATCGGCGAAGCCACGCCCGATGGTGTGCAGCACCTTCTCGAGAGAGCACAGTGGGATGCCGACGGGGCGCGCGATGTACTGCGCGAATACGTCGTTGAGCAACTCGGCGAGCGTGAGGCGGTGCTGATTGTGGATGAGACGGGATTCCTCAAGAAAGGTGAACACTCTGCCGGCGTGCAACGTCAATACAGTGGTACAGCAGGTCGCATCGAGAATAGCCAGATCGGTGTGTTCCTCTGCTATGCGGGCAATGGAGCTAGCGCATTCATTGACCGCGAGCTGTATATGCCCCAGTCATGGATCGACGATCGTCCTCGCTGCAAGGTTGCGGGCGTCCCCGACACGATGGGATTTGCAACCAAGCCGCAGCTCGCGCGCCAGATGCTTGAACGGGCGCTCGATGCGGGAGTACCGTGCGGCTGGGTCACCGGCGATGAGGTGTATGGCGGTGACCGTCCCTTGCGGCTGTGGCTCGAGTCGCGGGCGCAGCCATTCGTGCTGGCGGTGAAGAAGAGCGAACCACTATGGTGGCAAGGCCCGACCACCATGCGCGCCGACAAGATTGCACAAGCCTTGCCACCGCAGGCTTGGCGCCGCCTCTCGGCCGGAATCGGCGCAAAAGGCGCGCGCCTGTATGACTGGGCACTTACGCCGTTGTGGCGCCTGCAGTTGAGCGCCGGGGAGCGTCGCTTTGGTCATTATCTGCTGGTACGCCGCAGTCTTGACGAGAATCGCGAGCACGCGTATTTCGTCGTCTACGCGCCCCGCAGCAAGGTCACCCGTCGGAATCTGGTCAACATCGCTGGCAGGCGATGGGAGATCGAAGTCGGCTTTGAGGCCGCCAAGGGTGAATGCGGCCTCGACCAATATGAGGTACGTCGCTGGCAGGGCTGGTACCGCCACGTCACTCTGGCGTTGTTGGCGCACGCGGTACTTGCTGGCCTGAGGGCGCAGGCCAAAAAAAACAGCTGAAGGTTCACTGCCATTCAGCATCCAAGAGATCCGCCGGCTATTGTGTCGCCTGATATGGCGAACCCTGCACTCCGTCGAGCATGTGATGTCGTGGTCAATTTGGCGCCGCCGACATCAGTACCGAGCCCAGCAGTGTCATTATCGACGACGCGGCGGAGTGCTCCCGGCGTACCTACGGCTGTAGTACTCTGTCTCTTATACACATCTGACGCTGCCGCGTCGCGTTCTCGTGTCTAGCTCTTGGTGTGCGGTAC
>LRBF01000092.1 GCA_001580565.1 Caballeronia megalochromosomata
AAAGATGTTGTTCTGAGGGCCTATGAATCGGTCAGTCATGCCCGCCGTTCTATTGGCGATTACCTGAATCTTTACAACCAGAAACGACCTCATTCGAGTCTGTCCGATCAGACGCCGGATGAGGCATACTTCGCGACACTGCCAGCGATCAAATCGGCAGCTTGATGACCCCGGCGCTTCCACTTATAACCTCGATCTGACTGTCCGAACCAACGGGGCCACCTCTAAATTCCCGCTGATGCCAAAGTAGGCATAGTGCCCCTTAAGCATTCGAACTCAGACGCTGGTGCTGATCGGGAAGCGGCCGGGTCCGCATACCACGGTAGACACGGCCGACTGCTTTGAGCGTACGCGCGACGCGGTCTTTGGCGGTCAATTGCCGCACCATCGCCCGGCCCTTCTCCGAAGTCACCCACGTGAGTGAATCCGAGGAAGTTGAAGTGGTGATCATCGTGCCGGATTGGGGTTTGAAGCGGAAATCAATCATCTGTGTTTTGTCCGGATGTAACTCGAGTCCGTACTTGTTCAATCGCTTGCCCAGCACCCGCAAGACGCGCTCCGCATCGTCTTTGTGCGCGAGTATCACGACAAAGGGCGGTTTCAAGATGAAGTGCAACACAGGGTTTAGTGTTTAGCGCCTTGAGGTTGACTCGCTGAGGCGAGTGTCGCAGGGCGCTATCAAAAACGAAGCGCAACATCTATCTCGTATAAGGCTTGCAATGCCCCAAAAAACTTTGCACCAGCAGCAGATCGTCGTGACGATCCCGGTGCGGTGTCTCGGCCGTCCGGATGAGATCGGGTCGATCGTGCGTGGCTGGCATCGAAAGAGTCGGGCTTTCGACCCGTGCGGACTTCTAGCTGAACGGCGGTCTGCATATGGGCTGACGATTGCGACAGCTTGAGGGTCACAGCCGCCCAGCGCGGCGGTCGGTGGATCGTAAGACGGCTCCATCCGCTTGCTTTACTTCAGCGTTGCGGTCGGCAGTGTAAAGCGGGAGCACAGCGGTCTCGATCAGGCCGATCGCCTCCGTCGCCAGGTGTGACAAGGTGTGCTGGCTGCTCGTCGCGATGGTGAGACGACTGTGCAGCGTCGGTCGCCGTATGCGCGTAACGGAGAACGGGCGCTTGAGCGGATCGGTGGCTGGCGCATTGATGGGCAACACCGCGTACCCATATCCCTCGCATACGAGGTCGAGGATCGCCCCCACTGCATCCACCTCGAGCGCGATGGTGAGTTTGACACCCTCCTCGGCCGCCCGCGCTTCGACGATCTGCCGCAGCGCATGCATGCGCCCGGGAATGACGAGTGGATAGCGCGCGATGTCCTTCAGGTGGATCTGCTTCGGCGCCTGATCAGCCGCACCGCCTGGCATGCCGATCAGGAACAGTTCCTCTTCGAACACCGCGCGCTTTTCGATGAGTGCGGTGAGCGAAGTGTAGTAAAGCACGGCTGCATCGATGCGGCCCATCATCAGCCACTCTGTCAGGTAAGTGGAAAGCCCCTCGGCCACCGAGATTGTCGCATCAGGAAACCGCTGCCTGAACTGCCGGATCAACTCCTGCGTGGCGACCTTTGCGAAGCTCGGCGCAAGCCCGATGCTGAAGTGTCCGCTGACCGTCCCCTTCAATTGCCGGAGATCGTGCCGCGCGCGCTCGGCCTGCAACAGCATCCCCTTCGCATGACCCAGGATGATTTGCCCCGCATCGCTTGCTATGACGCCGCGCCCGTGCCGCACGAGCAGGGTCTGCCGTAATTCCACCTCGAGCTGTCGCACGAGACGGCTCAAAGTCGGCTGATTGGTATCGAGGATGGTGGCCGCGCGCGTGAAGCTCCCCAGCTCGACGACGTGCACAAAGGCTTCCAGCTGTTTCAGTTCCATTTCAGCTCCTATACAAGAATCGTATATCAGCTAGTCGGTTATGTCGATTGTATGGAGTAACCCGCAACGTCACAATGTGCCTCATCGGTTGTCCTGTCACGCAATGTCTCAATGGAGCCCGAACAAATCATGAAGTCCTGCCTTCCGCCAGATCCGAACCCGGTCAGACCCGCGCATGCGCTGCCCGCGCTCGCGTGCGATGCCCACTGTCATGTGTTCGGCCCCGCCGAGCGTTTCCCGTACGCTGAAGATCGCAGCTACACACCACCCGACGCGCCGTTCGAATCGCTGGTGGCCCTGCACGACCATCTGGGCGTCAAGCGCGGCGTGATCGTGCAGGCGAGCTGCCACGGCACCGACAACACCGCGATGCTTGATGCGATCGCCCGGGGCAACGGGCGATACCGGGGCGTTGCCATCGTCGATGCCGCGGTCACTGACGACACGCTGAAGGTGCTCAACGACGCCGGTGTGCGCGGCGTGCGCTTCAACTTCGTCGCGCATCTGGGCGGAGCGCCCGACCTGGACGTATTCGACCGCGTACTGCGGCGGATCGAAGCGCTCGGCTGGCATGTCGTGCTCCACCTCGACGCGCAGGACATTGTCAAATACGCCGATCTCATCGGGCGGATTCGGGTGCCATTCGTGATCGATCACATGGGCCGCGTGCGCGCCGAAGCGGGTCTGGATCAGGAGCCGTTCCGGCAACTGCTGGAACTGATGCGCAATCCGCTCGCATGGGTGAAGGTGTGCGGCTCTGAACGAGTCTCGGCGGGCAAACGGCCTTTCGACGACGCGATTCCCTTCGCGCGGGCACTCGTTCACGCCGCCCCGGATCGTGTGTTGTGGGGCACGGACTGGCCGCATCCGAACATCTCCAAGGACATGCCCAACGACGGTGAGCTGGTCGATCTGCTGTTCCGCATTTGCGAGGATCCGACGCTGATTCACAAGATCCTGGTCGAGAACCCCGAACGACTTTACGATTTCGCCCCCAGCAAATAACAGACGGTCAGAAAGGCCGCAAGACAACATAACGGAGACAAGCATGACCCAAGCCAACTTTCGTTCGCGCGTTAGGTTTGCCGCGAGGCAGCCGCGATGAACGCCACCACTTCATCCCCTCGAACAACTCCGCGTCAGCGCGTCCCCTTTTATCGCCAGCTCTACGTGCACGTGCTGGCCGCCATCCTGATCGGCGTGCTGCTCGGCCACTTCGCTCCGACACTCGCCGTCCAGATGAAGCCTCTCGGCGATGCCTTCATTAAGCTCGTCAAGATGGTGATCGGCCCAATCATTTTCTGCACCGTTGTTACGGGCATCGCGGGCATGGGCGACATGAAGAAGGTCGGGCGCGTCGGCGGCAAAGCGCTGCTCTATTTCGAGGTGGTTTCGACGCTCTCGCTGGTAATCGGCCTCCTGGCCGGCCATCTGCTGCGCCCGGGTGCTGGTTTCAACCTCGATCCATCAAAGATCGATGCTTCCGCGCTGTCCGGCTACGCGACCCAGGCACATGAGCAGAGCACCGTTGAGTTCCTCATGCACATCATCCCGAACACCGTGGTGGATGCGTTCGTGACGGGCAACGTGCTGCAGATTCTGCTCATCTCAGTGCTTTTCGGCGCATCGCTTGCCGCGTTCGGCGAACGGGGCAAGCCGCTGGTCGAGTTTATTGGCGGCATCGCCAACGTGTTCTTTGGCATCGTTCACATCATCATGAAGACGGCTGCCATTGGGGCCTTCGGTGCGATCGCCTATACCATCGGAACATATGGCGTCGGGTCTGTCTTGCCGCTCCTGAAGCTGATCGGCTCGTTCTACCTGACGCTCTTTGTGTTTGTTGTGGTCGTGCTCGGCGGTATCGGGCGGGTGATGGGCTTCAACATCTTTCGCTTCATGAGCTATATCCGCGAGGAGCTTCTCATTGTTCTCGGCACCAGTTCGTCCGAAGCGGCTTTGCCGGGGATGCTTGCAAAGCTCGAACGCCTGGGCTGCTCCAAGCCGGTGGTGGGGCTTGTGGTGCCCGCTGGCTATTCGTTCAACCTCGATGGCACCAACATCTATCTGACGATGGCGGTCCTCTTTATCGCGCAAGCCTTCAACATCCAGCTCACATTCACGCAGGAAATGACGCTGGTCATAGTTGCGATGCTCACCTCGAAGGGCGCGAGCGGCGTGGCCGGTGCTGCATTCATCATGCTCACCTCGACGCTGCTCGTGTTTCCCGTCATCCCGGTGTCAGGCATGGTGCTGATCCTCGGCATTCACCGCTTCATGGGCACCGGGCTCGCGATCGTCAACACGATCGGCAACGGCGTCGCCACGCTGGTTGTCTCCGCCTGGGAGCGTGAACTTGACCGCGACAAGCTCGACGCCGCCATGAAGAATCACATCGTCGTGTAAAGCCCGGCTTCGCATTGGAGGCTGCCAATCGAGCGGCCCTCCAACTCGAATCACAACCGAAACATAAGGAGACTGATCGTGAAGATCAGGGGAACCGTACGTCCTAAGGGTTCAGCGCCAAAGAGATCCCGCCTGCAGGCCAGCGCTTGCGTTGCTTTTGCGTTGTGCGCGACAAGCGCTGGCGCGCAGGTGCAGATCGCACCACAGGTGGAAGGCGGATCCCAAGTCCAGCTTTATGGACTCGTCGGCACCTACATCGACAGTCTTAAGCGCAGCGACATGGCGCAGTCGCAGGTTCAGATGGGGAGCGGCGGACTTACGACGTCGTTCTGGGGCATTCGCGGCAAAGAAGATCTTGGCGGCGGTGTGAGTGCGATCTTTGCCCTTGAGAGCTTCTTCCAACCGAACACTGGTGCACAGGGGCGCAGCGCAAGCGACCCGTACTGGTCGCGCAACGCCTACGTAGGCTTTACAGGTGCGTTTGGCCGGCTGACCTTCGGCAGGCAGACCAACCCCACCTATGTGGCGATGCAAGCAGTCAATCCGTTCGGCTCGTCCGTGGTGTTTTCGCCGCTGGTCGTGCAGACTTTCGTGACAAGTTACGGTGGTTCGATTATCGGCGATACCGTCTGGAACAACACCGCGCAATACACGAGCCCGTCTTACGCCGGAATCGGCGCGACGGTCATTTACGGGCTAGGTGGCGTGGCGGGATCGCCGGGTATCGGCAATCTCGGCCTGCATCTTAGCTACACCGGCGGCGCCCTTACCGCGGTCCTGTCCGCGCAACGCGTGCGCTTCACGCAGGTAGGCCCGGTCGGGGCGCAGTATGCGTATCTCGCAGGTGCGGCGTACGACTTCAAAATTGTGAAGCTCTTTGGCGCAGCAGTGATCACAAGCAACGTCAGCATGCCGATAGGCACGCATACCTACGAGGCTGGCCTTTCGGTGCCGTTCTCGCCAGCGGATTTCCTGCTCGCCGAATATGCGCGCACGCGCCGCTCGGGCCCGGTCGACAATAGTTTGCGCCACACAGCGTCGATCGCATACGACCACTTCCTTTCGAAGCGCACTGACATCTACGCGGTCTATTCCCTTGACCAGTTAAGTGGACATCCGATCGGCAACACATACGGCGTGGGTATACGGCATACCTTCTGAGTCGTGGTTTGAATGAAGGGTGCGTACGCCCGCGGGGCGACTTCAAAGCCGCACACGGGTCATTAGGGAAGAGGGCGCGCATGGTACTTGTCACATCGCGCCGGTAATCAATTTTTATTGGAACGACCATGATCATCGATATTCACGGCCACTACACCACCGCGCCGAAAGCGCTGGAAGCGTGGCGCAACCGCCAGATCGCAGGCATCAAGAGCCCTCCGGAGAGGCCGAAGGTCTCCGAGCTGCACATCAGCGACGACGAACTGCGCGAGTCGATCGAAGCGAACCAGTTGAAGCTGATGCGCGAGCGCGGCCTCGATCTCACGATCTTCAGCCCGCGCGCGAGTTTCATGGCGCATCACATCGGTGACTTCGAGGTGTCGAGCACGTGGGCGGCGATCTGCAACGAGCTGTGTTTTCGCGTGGCGCAGCTTTTTCCCGACCACTTCGTGCCCGCTGCGATGCTGCCGCAAAGCCCGGGCGTCGATACCGCGACGTGCATCCCGGAACTTGCGAAGTGCGTCGAGCAGTACGGCAACGTGGCGATCAACCTGAACCCCGATCCGTCGGGCGGCCACTGGACCAGCCCGCCGATCTCCGACCGCTACTGGTATCCGGTCTACGAGAAGATGGTCGAGTACGACATCCCCGCGATGATCCACGTGAGCACGAGCTGCAACGCGTGCTTCCACACGACCGGCGCGCATTACCTGAACGCCGATACGACTGCGTTCATGCAGTGCCTCACCTCCGACCTGTTCCGCGATTTCCCGTCGCTGCGCTTCGTGATCCCGCACGGCGGCGGCGCCGTGCCCTATCACTGGGGACGCTTTCGCGGCCTTGCACAAGAGATGAAGAAACCGCTCCTCAAGGACCATCTGCTGAACAACGTCTTCTTCGATACCTGCGTTTATCACCAGCCGGGCATCGACCTGCTGACCCGCGTGATTCCCGTCGACAACATCCTCTTCGCGAGCGAGATGATCGGCGCGGTGCGCGGCATCGATCCGGAGACGGGCAATTATTTCGACGACACGAAGCGCTATATCGAAGCCGCGCACATCGATGCCGATGAGCGCTACAAGATCTACGAAGGCAACGCGCGGCGCGTCTATCCACGCCTCGATGCGGCGCTCAAAATGAAAGGACAGTGATCATGTTTGAACTGGGAGTGGTGTATCGCAACATCAATCGCGCAGACGGCGAAGTCGCCACGAAGCTCGGCGCGCTCGGATCGGCGACCGTTCACGAGGCGATGGGCCGCGTCGGCCTGATGAAGCCCTACATGCGCCCGATCTACGCGGGCGCGCAGACGAGCGGCACGGCGGTCACCGTCCTGCTGCAACCGGGCGACAACTGGATGCTGCACGTCGCGGCCGAGCAGATCCGTCCGGGCGATATCGTCGTGGCTGGAGTCACGACCGAATCCACCGACGGTTTCTTCGGCGACCTCCTCGCGACGAGTTTCCAGGCGCGCGGTGCGCGGGCGCTGGTGATCGACGGCGGCGTGCGCGACGTGCGCGTGCTGGCCGAGATGAACTTCCCGGTGTGGAGCCGCGCGATTTCGTCGAAGGGCACGGTCAAGGCGACGCTCGGCTCGGTGAACGTGCCGGTCGTGTGCGCGGGCGCGCTCGTGACCCCGGGCGATGTCGTCGTCGCCGATGACGATGGCGTCGTCATCGTGCCGTCGGCGATGGCCCAGAAGGTGCTCGACAAGGCGAGCGCGCGCGAAGCGTTCGAAGGCGAGAAGCGCGCGAAGCTGGCCTCCGGGGTGCTTGGCCTCGATATGTACAACATGCGCGAGCCATTGCAACAAGCCGGGCTGCGGTACGTCGACTGATTCGGGGAGCGAATATGGACAAGCAAATCACCGGCATCTCGTCGATGGCGACGCGTCAGGTCTTGGCCGAACTCGTCGAAGAGTACGAGCGGCGGTTCGGGCAAGCGGTGACGATCGAATCGGTCGGTGGCGTGGCGGCTCTTCGGCGGGTTCAAGACGGAGAGCCGTTCGATATTGTCGTGCTCGCGGCCGACGCGATCGATCGGCTGGCCGCAGCCGGTCGGATCGACCCGGGCAGTAGGGTCGACGTGGCGCGTTCGGGCGTTGCGATCGCGGTGGCGGCCGGGACGCCGCAGCCGGCGATCGGTACTGAGGCGGCGGTTCGCGACGCCGTTCTGGCCGCACGCAGCATCGGCTATTCGACGGGCCCGAGCGGCGTTCACCTGAGCCGCCTGTTTGAACGATGGGGAATCGCTGAAGCCATCGCGCCGCGCATCGTGCAGGCGCCGCCCGGTGTACCGGTGGGCGCGCTCGTCGCGCGCGGCGAAGTCGAGCTGGGCTTCCAGCAACTGAGCGAATTGATGCACTTGCCGGGGATCGAAGTGATCGGCTCTCTGCCGCCAGAAATTCAGGTCATCACCGTCTTCTCGGCTGCTGTATGCACGGCGTCTGAGCAGCAAGAGGTCGCGCAGGAATTCCTCACCTTTCTGACCTCTTCCAACGCTGACTCCGTCAAGCATCGTCATGGTATGGAGCCAGGAGGGGCAAGGTAGCAGATACACGTTATACAAGGTCAACGTCGAGACGGCACAAAGCCGCGCCCCCTTCATTGAGCGCGACCCTTTATACAAGGACCGGCTGGGCATTGCGGCGATCGATCTGAATGCCGCGTTAGCGCGAAGTCGGACCGCAGGTCCGACGGCTATTTCACCCGCTTTTGGGCGGCTGCCGCCAAAGCGTTCACCGCACGAATAAACACCAGCGCCTACACATTCGACCTCACCCTTATGACTATCATCATGGATCAGAACAGCACTCAGCACATTGCACGCATCGCGATAGTTGGTTTTGGCGAAGTCGGGCCCGTTTTTGGCCGGGCATTGACCGCCGCCGGTCGGAAGGTATCGGTCTTCGACATTAAGCTGAAGGACGACGCGACGCGTGCAACGATTGTGGGGCGGGCGCGCGAATGCGGTGCGCTGGTAGCCGAAGACCTCGCGACGGCATTGCGCGACGCCCAACTTGTCTTCTCTGCCGTCACGGCAAGTCAGGCCGAAATGGTAGCCACTGCATCGGCCGAACATCTCACGGCAGGCCAGACCTTCATCGACCTGAATTCGGTATCGCCCGCCGTCAAGCAGCGCAACTGCGAGCAGATCGAACGTCACGGCGCTGATTATGTGGAAGCCGCGGTGATGACGCCGGTCCCGCCACAAGGCGTGCGCGTGCCGATGCTGCTGGGTGGGCGCCTCGCCAAGCAAACTGCGGAAATCCTCAACAGTCTGGGTATGCGCACGGAGGCCGTGTCGCAAGACATTGGCCTGGCGTCGGCCATCAAGCTGTGCCGCAGCATCATGATCAAAGGCATGGAAGCGCTATGCGTTCAGTCGATGCTGGCGGCAAAGCAGTTCGACGTGGACGGCCGGGTGCTGGCGTCGCTCGCTGTAAGCTTTCCCGGCGCAGGCTGGGATACGGGCTACGAGGCGTATCTGATCGGACGGGTGGTCGAGCACGGGCAAAGGCGCTCCGAAGAAATGCGCGAAGCTGCGTTGATGCTCGATGGATTGGGAATGTCGAGCGCGCTCGCCACCGCGATTGCCGACGTGCAACAGGAACTCGCATCACGCGCCGCGCCACTGGTCGAATCGCTCGATCCGAAGGGCAGCCTGCCCGAATGGCGGAAGCTGCTAAAACCTGCCTGAAGCTGTGAACGCCCTACCCCGAAGTAGGTACACAGCGCTGAAGTCAGAAATTCGTCAACTCGGGACTTCGGAGCGCCCGATAGCGGGGCGAGCCTTACTCAGCATGGGTTTGCCTGACGCGAAATAAAGTCGTCACTTCGCCCTTGAGATGCGGACTTCGACGCACGGCCGCCGACGGTGTTCAAGGAATATTGCGGTCGACGTATGCCAAGCGCATCGGGCTGTAGCCGGCCACTTTGAGACGTTCGATACTAGCGTCGCTCGGACATTCAGATGGCAGCTTCATACCGATAGCAGTCTGCCGGACCAGACCAAGGGATCGCATCTGTCGTCCAACGCAGGCTCCGTGACCAGCCAGCCGGAAGTCTGCTTATCGATACGCGTCGGCGTGTGACTCCAACGCACGAGCCAACTAAAAACCGTACAGCGAGGCGGCGTTATCGACAAATACAGATTTCTTCAGCATCGAAATGGGTGTCTGCCCCGCGAGCCAATCCAACATCTTGGCGTCATCCGGCTTTTTTTGTTCGGTCGCATGAGGCCAGTCAGAACCCCATACGAGCCGTTCTGGGAATCTGTGTGTCAGAAATTCAAGAGCCCTCCCCAAGTCGGTGTACGGCGGATGTTGGCCCTGACTCGACAGGTACGGCGCGGAGAGCTTGAGCCAGACGCGACCAGAATCCATGAGCCTCAGAAGGCTTTCTGTCACTTCGCTCGCCAGTCTTGGGACAAGATGCAACCGCGCGTAGTGGTCAAGGACAACCGGAACGTCGAGTGCCAATAGCAGCTGTGCGCTCTCGATGAGTTGTTGTCCAGTCAGATGAAGCTGGATATGCCAGCCCAATTTATCGATTCGGGGAGCGAGCGTATGCAGCATGTCGAGTGACGTCGCGCCGGCTTGCACCTGATTGAATCGGATGCCGACGACGCCAGCATCGGCGAGCGCGAGAAGCTCAACGTCGGTCACTCTGTCATTGACGACCGCAACACCTCGAGTCATGGTGCGATTCTCGCGGAGCACCGACACCATTAAGCTGTTGTCAGTGCCGTACGTCGAAGGCTGCACGAGCACATGACGGCTGCATCCAAGCCTTGCCTGCAGTTTTCGGTAGTCGTCAATCGTTGCGGTGGGCGGTGTAAGTAGCGCGCCAGCAACTGGGGGCAGCCGGTCATCGAAAACGTGCATGTGGCAGTCGCAAGCGTCTTCGGGTAGCGCGACAGTAGGGCGACTATCGCCGGCAGAGAAAGGGATCATGTCGAAATGCTCACCACTGGATTGTTCTTTCTTTGTATTGGCTGTCTGAGCGCCGGCCTTGCGCAAGTTAATGCTCATGCCGCGTCTGTGCCTGATTCAGCCTCGGCGGGTACGTGGCCGGAGTCAATGCGCTCTTTCATGAAGCGACGATACGACAAGCGAATGTGCGACTCCATCAGACTACAGGCCAGTTGACCGTCGTGTGTCTGCACAGCGTAGGCGATGTCCTCGTGCTGCTGGAGGCTTCGTGCGAAGTCCGGTGCAGAGTAGAGGAAGAAGGACCGTGTGATGACCGGCATGTCGATGAGCGTGACCAGCATCGATTTCAGGCGCTGGGACTTGGCGCAATCGAGTAGCTGCATGTGAAACGCTCGATTGGCTGCTTGTATCCGCAGAACTGCATCCTCCGACTGGCTCTTAATCGCGCTGGCCATCTCAGCGTTGATTCGATTCAATTCATCGATGTCGTCATCCGTGGCATGCTCGGCGGCAAGCCGCGCGGCGTGCGGCTCCAGTAGGGCGCGAAGACTGAACATCTCTTCGATGTCCCACCGCGTCCATCCCGCAACGAACACACCGCGGTTTGCCTCGACGGAGACCAGTTTGTCGTCAGACAGCTTCTTCAGCGCGGCCCTTACCGGCGTTCGGCTCATGCCAAGTTCTTCAGCCAGGTGTTCCTCTTTCAGCTGCGTGCCCGGCTCGTACTGGCCCGACAGGATGCGCTTACGCATCGTGTCGTAGGCGGATTCCATTCCTTTTTTCATCTCGCGTAGCTCTCTCGACCGGCAGTCGGTCCGCCCCGACTGCCCGTCTGGCGAACCACTCCCATCAGATGCACCGTCTCCTGCCCTTGGTGATTCTACATCATACATTGTTTTTCGATTGTCCCGAACCCGCCCTGCCGCTCGTCCAGAATGCCAGAATTTAGGTGTTTTCCCGGCATTTCGCAAAGTCCGCTTGTGACGATTGTATTTTATTTGTACTGTTAACCCGTCACAAGGAGGAGTTCATGAATATTGCAATCGTGGGGTTGGGTGAGGTCGGGCGTTGCTACGCGAGCGCACTTGCGGGCGTGGCTCAAAACAAGTTGATGCTGTGCGAGCAGCGGGTATCGGAACTGGCGGCAAAGCTTGCAAGCGACGTCAATTTGCCTATCAACGAGGCAGTGGGGCCGTGGCTTTCCGAGGCCGACTGGGTTTTTTCATGTGTTGTAGGGACGAAATCGCATGAGGTTGCCCAGAGCTGTTTCAAGTACATGAAGCCAGGAGCATTGTTCGCCGACTTCACGACAGCATCTCCGGAGACGAAGCGTCAGGGGGAGGCCCTCGCGAGTTCGCAGAAATTCGCATACGCCGACGTGGCCATCATGGGGGCGATTGCACTCCTTGGCGCACGTACCCCGCTGCTTTGCTCCGGGGATGGTGCGACCTCGTTTTCAGCCATTCTGGCCGAAGCTGCAGGTGTGGCGCCGCGAGTCCTTCCGGACAGCCGTGCCGGGGACGCGATGTCGCTGAAGATCTTGCGCAGCGTCTTTACGAAGGGTATGGAGGCGCTGGCCGTTGAGGTGTTGATGGCAGCGGAACGACAAGGGCTGCGCCCGGCGCTTTACGAGGTGCTACAGGACATCGATAAGGCCTCGTTGCCGCAGTTCCTCGAGATGCTGGTGACGACGCACGTTATCCACGCTCGTCGCCGTCAGCATGAAGTCGAAGAGGCAGAGCGCCAACTTGCTGCGATCGGCATCGTGTCGGATGTTCTTGACGGTGTGCAGCATCGCTTTGCACGTACCGCGGACAAGCTCGACGCATTTCCGCTTCCCACCGAGAAGCCCGCGCTGGCCGATGCGCTTACCTGGCTCTCGTCAGAGCCTGAGAAAGCAGCAGCCTAGCCCCAACGAATTCCCGAAGTCCATTTGGCAGTGCGGCTGTCAGGCCCCTGCTCACCCTATTGTTTTGGAGAAGGTCATGTCCGTTACCAATGAACAAATCGAAGCGCTCAAGCAACTCGGCACCGCAACGATTCACGAAGCACAAGGCCAGAAAGGCGCAGTTGACGGCGCACTGCGCCCCATCGACCCGTCGGTGCGTCTGGCTGGCCGCGCGCTGACCGTTGACATTCGCCCCAGCGATAACCTGGCGATTCACTACTCGCTGACGAAGGCGAAGCCAGGCGACGTGCTCGTGATAGATGCCAAAGGCTTCATCGAGGCAGGTCCGTGGGGCGACCTCCTCACGCTGGCTGCGCAGAAACTGGGCATTGTCGGGTTGGTCATCGACGGTTCTGTTCGTGACGCAAATACCATCATCGAGATGGGCTTCCCGACGTTCTCGCGCGGCCTGTCCATCAAAGGCACCAATAAGAATCAACCCGGGAAGGTCAACGTTCCCGTCACCATCGGCGGCGTTGTCGTGAATCCGGGCGACATCGTAGTCGGTGACCGCGACGGACTGGTCGTCGTCGCACAGGACGAAGTCGAAGAGGTCATTCGCCTCAGCCGCGCGCGCGAAGACAAGGAAAACGGAATCCGCGAAGGAATCGCCGCTGGCAAGAGCATGGTCGAGCTGCTCGGCGTGGGAGACAAGCTGGAAAAGTTCGGGATGGTTTAAGTAGCGCTCTGCTGACAGAGGCCATCGGATAGTCGTCAGCGCAACGACCCCGCCGGAACCGTTGGAAGGCGCAGGTTCCGGCGCCTGAACGAGATAGTAGGAGACTGGAATGCTTGCCTTGAAATCCCAAACGTCGTCGAGTGAGCGAAGGAAGGTCATCATTGCATCGTCCCTCGGGACGATGTTCGAGTGGTACGACTTTTATCTCTATGGTTCGCTCTCCGCGATTATCGCGAAGCAGTTTTTCTCTGGCGTGAATCCAACCGCCGGTTTTATTTTTGCCCTGTTGGCATTTGCAGCAGGGTTCATCGTTCGGCCGTTCGGCTCGCTCGTGTTTGGCGTCATTGGCGACATCGCTGGGAGAAAGCGCACCTTCCTCGTCACCATTGTGTTGATGGGTTTGCCGACGTTTATTGTCGGGCTGCTGCCTTCGTATGAAACCCTTGGGATCGCATCTCCGATTCTTCTCATCGTGCTCCGACTGCTGCAGGGTCTTGCCGTGGGCGGTGAGTATGGCGGTGCGGTGACCTATGTGGCAGAACATTCGAGCGCCGAGAAACGCGGTTTGCACACGTCGTGGATTCAGACGACTGGCACGCTCGGTCTCCTCCTTTCCCTCTTCGTCATTCTGGGCGTGCGTTCGGGTGTCGGCGAAGGCTCGTTCGGAGACTGGGGATGGCGTCTTCCGTTCCTGTTTTCCATTGTCCTGCTCGGCATCTCGTTGTGGATTCGCGTGAAGCTTAACGAGAGTCCGGAATTCAAGCGGATGCAGGAGAAAGGGGAGCAATCCAAGTCGCCGCTACGCGACACGTTCGTCAACGCCAGGAACAGAAAGCTTGTGATTGCGTCTCTTCTTGGCTGCACCGCAGGGCTCGGCGTGGTTGCATACACGGGACAGTTCTACATCCAGTTCTTCCTGCTGCAAGCGGTGAAGCTGGACGGAAAGTTGACCAATGAGGTCCTGACCATCGCGCTGGTGCTGTGCCTTCCGTTTTATGTGTTGTGCGGTTGGCTGTCCGACCATATCGGCCGCAAACCGGTGATTCTCACCGGCTGTGCAATTGCCGCGCTGACCTACTTCCCGATTTACAAGGGGATCATGCACTACGCGAATCCGGCACTCGAGCACGCACAGGCCACCTCGCCCGTGAAGCTCGAAACGAACCTGAGCGACTGCAGCTTCCAGTTCAACCCTGTTGGCACGAGCACCTTCAACAAGCCGTGCGACGTGGCGAAAGCGGCACTGGCGAAGAATGCAGTGAATTACACCGCGTCCCAGTCTAGCGGGCCAGCCACGGTCGTGACCGTGGGCAGCCAGGTCGTCGAACTTGGTAGCCTTCAGGGCCTTAGCGCAGCGCAGGTCACTCAACGTATCAAGGCGTTCACTGAATCGCTGACTGCCGCACTTGTGCAGCACGGTTATCCGAAGAGTGCGGACCCATCGGCCGTCAATAAGCCGATGCTCATCCTGCTCATCATGATTCCGGTCATCTACCTGACCATGGTGTACAGTCCCGCCGCCGCGTGGCTGGTCGAGTTGTTCCCGCCGCAGGTCCGTTACACGGCTACTTCGCTTCCATACAACATCGGCAACGGATGGTTTGGTGGATTCATGCCCGCGACAGCCTTTGCGATGGTCGCCGCGACAGGCGACATCTACTTCGGCCTCTGGTACCCGACAGTAGTTGCGGGCGTTGTTGCGGTCATCGGCTTCTTCTTTTTGCCTGAATCTCGATTCATGAAGCAATCGGAAAAGATAGCCGGCGACGCGTCCCGCGCCGAAACGTAAGCAAGCGTGGGAGTGGGGCCCGAAGTAGGCGAACCGTCGTTGAAGCCAGTAATCAATCAAACCTGGGGCACGCGCGCTCATCGAAAGATCGAGAGCGCTGCTCCCAGGAGGGAGACACAGCATGTCCAACGCAGCACAGACCGACCACCATCAGGCGACGATTCGGAAAATTCAATGGCGAATTCTTCCCTTTCTCGTCTTGCTTTATATCATTGCCTTCATCGATCGCTCCAACATCGGGTTTGCCGCGCTCAAGATGAACCCAGACCTGGGGATTACATCCACGCAGTTCGGCATTGCAGCGGGCCTTTTCACCGTCGGTTACTTCTTATTTGAGGTGCCGAGCAACATATTGATGCATCGATACGGTGCGCGTAAGTGGATTGCGCGCATCTTGTTCACCTGGGGCGCGGTCGCCGCTTGCACGGGATTCGTGCAGAGCTATGTGCAGCTTGCCGTCATTCGGACGATTCTGGGCATCGCCGAGGCGGGATTTTTCCCATGCGTGCTGCTGTATTTGACGTATTGGTTTCCGGAGCGGCAGCGTGCTCGGGTGGTGGCGCTCTTCATGATCGCATTACCGATTGCGACGCTTATCGCAGGCCCGCTGTCCGGCATCATCCTCGACCACGTCCATTGGAATGGCATCGCTTCCTGGCGTTGGGTGTTCATCCTTGAAGGACTGCCTGCAGTGCTTCTCGGGTTCCTCGCGCTGCGCATCTTGGTCGACCATCCGCGCGATGCGAAATGGTTGAGCGAAGAAGAGAAGACCTGGCTGGTAGGCGTCCTCGAAGCTGAGGCTGCCGCGAAGGTCAAGCAACATGGAGACGTATCGTTCTGGAGGAGTCTGAGTGGCGCGCGCATTTGGCTGCTTGCATTTATCTATTACGCCAAGTCTGTTGCGGTGTATGTGCTCGCGTTCTATTCCCCTCAAATCGTCAAGGGCTTGGGACAAGAGCTCAGCAGCACCGCAGTGGGTTTCGTGAATGGCCTGCCTTACGCAGTGGCGACCGTTGTGATGGTGTGGTGGGCCCGTCGCTCGGACAGGACTGGCGAGCGACGGTGGCACGTTGCGTTGCCGCTCTTGGTTGCGGGTGCTGCCCTCGTTTTGATGGCGCTTTCGGCGGGCAATATTTGGGTTTCCGTTGCGCTGCTCGTCGTTATCACCGCTGCCATCTACGCACCGTATGGCCCCTTCTGGGCGATGCCGTCACTTTTCTTGACCGGTTCCTCGGCGGCCGTTGGCCTTGCGGCGATCAATTCAATTGCCAATTTGGGTGGCTTCGTTGGCCCGGTTGCGTTCGGTGCGCTAAAAGACTCGACAGGTTCCATCTACGCGGGGTTGGCGTTCGTGAGCCTGACGCTCGTCGCCGCCGGCATACTCGTTGTACGGTTGAGGTTCGTCAAGGAAGCAGAGCAACGTCTTCGCGCGAAGTTGAAACCAGCGATGGCGGGTTGAGCGCGTTGGCGCTAACCCCGTGGTCCCGATACTCGCTGCCCGCGCGGGTAGATTGCCCGCCGCACGCACCTCACTCATGATGGACCGCTGGATCGGGAGACATAGACGATTTCGGTGGAACGTCGGACAGATGGTTGTCGACGCACAGATGGCCGCAGTAGCTTAGCAAACGGCCATCGAGCCGGACCGGTGCGATCGTCTCTTACGGGTCGGGAGTACGCACTGCCGACTGGCCGCTTCCAAGAGCTCAATTCCACTCGCCGCTTTCCAGCTATCAGTTCGAAGAGCGGACTGACGCAGCCCGACCCACTGCGGTCCTTCCAGTCGTACTCCTTGAACGACGGATGGGTGGTCCGTTGCGGACATAAAAACATGCTACGTTCGAGCTTACTCACACGCGATGGCAGCGTTGGGTGCAGTTTGACCGCCAGCAGTTGTACGCGAACGCCAATGTTTCAAAGGGCGCGCAACATCCACGCAGCGGCCGATATCTGCCCTCCGGTCAGAAGCAATGTACAGCGGCGCATCGCCTATCGCTTCAGAGGCCAAAGAGATTTTGCTGAATCTGACGCAGATGTCCGGTCAGCATCTGACCCGCCAGCACT
>LRBF01000093.1 GCA_001580565.1 Caballeronia megalochromosomata
CCCCGCGGCCGCGAAGCGGGCTGGAGCTGTTTTGGCTGAACCAATTTGCTGTGCGGCGCGAGGCGACAGACCGTGCGCGATCCAAGCCCGGTTAGGCCTGTGAGGGCACTCGCTACAGCCGGGCCATTCAGCCAATCGCCTGTGCCGCGGCCGGCGTGAAGTGCTTAGGCTGGGGAAAGCTGTTTCTTTGGTTACTTTCTTTGCAGCAGCAAAGAAAGTGACTGCCGCCCCGCACAGGGGCAGAGCCAATAGACCGACACGAAATCGGGATCCGGCGCAACCTGAAAGCACGTCAGGAAACTTCGCGAAACAGATTCGCATACCTTAGCAACCGCATCTAACCAGATGAAAAAGGAACCACGATGATCTATCGCGACACGGTCAAACCCGAATGGGTCGACTACAACGGCCATCTGCGCGATGCGTTCTACATGCTGCTCTACAGCCTCGCGACCGATGCATTCATGGACCACATCGGTCTCGACGACGCGGGCCGACGCGCGCGGCAGCGCACGCTCTACACGCTCGAAGCGCACATCAGCTATCTGCGCGAGATCAAGGAGAGCGCGTCCGTGCGTGTGGAAACGCGAGTCGTCGCGCATGACAAAAAACGCGTCCATCTCTATATGGAGATGTTCGAGGGCGAGACGGCCGAATCGGTGTCCGCGTGCGAGCAGATGATGATGCACATCGATTCGAGCGGCGCGCCGAAGTCCGCATCGTTCGATGAGGACATCGCCGCGCGCATCGCCGCCGAGCCGACCGTCGCGCTCAAGGACGCGCGTTACGCCGGGCGCGTGATCGGCTTGCCAGTGCGCGCTTCGTCGGTTGCCGCGCCGGCCTGAGCGCGCCACGTTCTCAGCAGCAGCGCGTTCGTCACCACGCTCACGCTGGAGAACGCCATCGCCGCGCCCGCGAACATCGGATCGAGCATGCCGAACGCCGCGAGCGGAATGCCGATCAGGTTGTAGACGAACGCCCAGAAGAGGTTTTGCTGGATCTTGCGGTACGTGCGCCGCGAGATGTCGATCGCGTCCGCGACGAGCGCCGGATCGCCGCGCATCAGCGTGAGGCCGGCCGCTTCGATCGCGACATCGGTGCCGCTCGCCATCGCGATGCCGATGTCGGCGGCGGCGAGCGCGGGCGCGTCGTTGATGCCGTCGCCGGCCATCGCGACGATGCCTTTGCCCGGCGCCTTCAGTTGCGCGACGACGCGCGCCTTGTCCTCGGGCAACGTCTGCGCGAACACGAGATCCGACGGAATGCCCAACGCGCGCGCGACGCTTTGCGCGCTGCCTTCGTTGTCGCCGGTGACGAGCGCGCTTTGCACGCCCATGCTCGCCAGGCGGTCGATGGCCGCGCGCGCGGTCGGCTTGATCGTGTCGCCGAACGCGAGGAGCGCGAGCACGGCGCCATCGAGATCGATGAGCCAGGAAATCGTGTTGCCCTGCGCTTCCAGTTCGCGGGCGCGCGTGGCAAGCAATGCAGGCACGTTCAGTTCCGCGATCCAGCGCGCGCTGCCGATCGCGATGCGCCGCGCCCCGACATTCGCCTCCACGCCGCGCCCAGCGACCGCGCGCGCCGCGCTCGCATCGAAACGCGGCGCGTCGTGCGCAGCCGCGACGACCGCCTTCGCCAGCGGATGCTCGCTCATCCGCTGCACGGCGGCGGCGAGCCCGAGTGCTTCGTTCCGGTCCTGCCCGGGCGCGGCATCGAACGCGATCAGGCTCGGTTTGCCGACGGTCAGCGTGCCCGTCTTGTCGAACGCGACGATCCGGATCGCGTGCGCCTGTTCGAGCGCCTGCGCGTCCTTGATGAGAATGCCCTGGCGAGCCGCGACGCCCGTGCCGGCCATGATCGCGGTCGGCGTTGCGAGGCCGAGCGCGCACGGGCACGCGATCACGAGCACCGCGACTGCGTTCAGCAGTGCCGTTTCCGCGTCTGCGCCATGCAGCAGCCAGCCGACGAGCGTGACGAGCGCGATCGCCAGAATCGCCGGCACGAACACCGCCGACACGCGATCGACGAGCCGCTGGATCGGCGCCTTCTCCGCCTGCGCCGATTCGACCAGCCGGATGATGCGCGCGAGCGTCGTCTCCGCGCCGATCGCCGTGGTTTCGATCGCGATCACGCCTTCGCCGTTGATCGAGCCGCCGGTCGCGCGCGCGCCGGGTTCCTTCGCGACCGGCAGGCTTTCGCCCGTAATCAGCGATTCGTCGATATGCGTGCGGCCCTCGCGCACGATGCCGTCGACCGGCACGCGCTCGCCCGGCCGCACGATGGCGATATCGCCGATCCGCACCTCGGCGAGCGCCACTTCGCGTTCGCGCGCCGGATCGTGGCGATCGCGCACGCGCGCCTTGTCCGGGCGCAGCGCATTGAGCGCGCGGATCGCGTCGGTGGTCTGGCGCTTCGCGCGCGCTTCCAGCCACTTGCCGAAGCGCACCAGCGTGATGACGACCGCCGACGCCTCGAAGAACAGATGCTCCGTCATGCCGCCGTGCGCCGCCATCTGCCAGACGGACAAGCCCCACGCCGCCGACGTGCCGAGCGCGACGAGCAGATCCATGTTGCCCGCGAACGCCCGCACCGCGCGATAACCGCCGATATAAAACCGCGCACCGAAGCCGAACTGCACGACGCTCGCAAGCGCGAGTTGCAGCCACGGGTTCAGCGCGAGGCCGAACATCGGCGCGAGCAGCGGCACGGTGAGCACGGCGGACGCGAACACCGCGGCGAGTTCGCGATCGAATGCGCCCGGTGCGGCGGCGGCGGGCGGCGCGTCGGGCAGGATCGGCGCGGCTTCGTAGCCGGCTTTCGCGACGGCGGCGACGAGCTGATCGTCGGTGACGGCGCCGCTCGCGTGCACGGTCGCCTTTTCGGTGGCGAGATTGACCGCGACGCTCTCGACGCCGGGCACGCGCCTGAGCACTTTCTCGACGCGCGCAACGCACGACGCGCACGTCATGCCGCTCACGGCCAGTTCCGCGGTTCTGGGACTCTCGGATGATGCTGTGGACATGGTGAAACGCTCCGGTCTGGCTGGGATCGCGAAGATCCCTCACGAGACGAGTATCGACCTTCCAATGATTGGAAGGTCAAGGACGGAATGAACGGCGTCGTTCGATCGTGAAAACACATCAGGCCCGAAACGTATTCGAAGGACGAAACGCGCGTGATTCAGTGCTTTTAACCGGCATCTGGTGCATTCTTCGACTTGCCGAAGCGCTTTTGTGCGCTTCGTCTTGCCTATCGTCAGCGGATAAGTTAAAACCCGAATTTCGAGATAATGCTCGTGGCGCGCCGCGCGGGGACTTCAGGCGGCGTCGATGCGCTCGTGAGCGTGCCGCGAATCGATCCCGGATCGTTTCGCGCGAAAAACCCAAATCGAAAGAAGAACCGGATTTTCATTCGAATGAAGAACAACCGACGCTGGACGTTTCCGCTCAACACCGCGATCTGGATGAGCGTGAGTCTCGCGGGCATGGCGGTCCTGGCTGGCTGCGCGACCAAGCAGCCCGAACTGAAACCGACCACCACGGGCTGGGTGAAGAACCAGGTCGCCGACGCCTACACGTTCGGCTTTCCGCTCGTCGCCACCGATATCGCGCGCGAGCGTGCGAGCGGCCGCGCCGGACAGCCCGGCCAGGCGCCGCTCAACACCTTCCGTCACGCGAGCGCGCTGCCGCCCGTCGGCGCGGCGGGCTGGCCGAGCGTCGACACGCTCGAATCGACGGCCTGGCTCGATGTCTCCGCCGATCCGGTGATCGTCTCGCTGCCCGCCGCGCCGCGCGGCCGCTATCTCGACGCCCGCGCGTTCGATGCATGGACCAACGCGCTTTACTCCAGCGCGGACACGACGCCGTATCCGAAGATGCAACTGATCGCGTTCGTGCCCGCGGGCTGGACCGGCACCTTGCCCGCCAATGCGACGCGCGTCGAAACGCGCACCCGTTATGTGTGGCTTTCGGTGCGCGTGCGCGTGAACGGCCCGCGCGACGTGCGCGAGGCGCGCAAGCTGCAGACGTCGATGCGCATCGACACGCTGACGCCCGCGCAGGGCTCGGTCTCCGATCCGACCGCCGCCGTCGCCAGCGCGTGGCCCGCGAACGGCGCGAAGCAGCCCGCGGTGCCGCCGCTGCCCGCCGCACTGGCGACGATCGCGCCGGGCGCGCAGGCCGAGGCGCTCGACGCGAACGCGTTCTTCGCGCGCCTCGCCCGCTCGCTCGACGACAATCCCGCCGCTTCCGACGATGCTCACGCGATGAGTCAGCTCGCCGATCTCGGCGTGAAGCCCGGCGAGCCGGTCCAGTTCAGGAAGACCGATGCGCCGCTCCTCGATTCCGGCCTGGCCGACGCGCGCGACCGGCTCGCGACGGCGCCGCCGAACGCGATCACGAAGAACGGCTGGATCTGGTTCGGCGATGACGTCGGCATCTACGGCACGGACTACACGTTGCGCGCGTATCTCGCGCGCCGCCAGACCGCGACGAGCACGAAGGCGGGCGAAGTGAAGCCGGTCACGCGCGTGGACAGCGAAGGCCATGCGCTCGACGGCGCGAACGCGTACACGCTGCACTTCACGCCCGATCAACTGCCGCCGGTGCGCGGTTTCTGGACGATCACGGCCTACACGAAGGACGGCGCACTCGCGGACGCGAAGCTGCCGCGCCTGTCGCTTTCCGACCGCGATCGCCTCAGGAAGAATCGCGATGGTTCCGTCGACGTGATCGTGTCGGCGAAGTCGCCGGGACGCGCGCGCGACGCGAACTGGCTGCCCGTGCCCGGAGGCGAATTCCAGCTCGCGATGCGTCTGTACGCGCCCAAGCCGCAAGCGAGCGACGGCTCATGGGCGCCGCCGCCCGTCGAGCGGCAGTGAGTCAGCCGCGCGAACGCAACGAGACGCAAAGATAAAGGCCGCGATTTTTTCGCGGCCTTTATGCTTTTGATGCACGGTTTGGCCAACGTTTGCGGGCCGCCTCGTCGTATACTCGAACATCAACTTTTCCGGGACGGCGAAGCTCGGGCGGCGCTCATACGGGCGGCTCGTCGCCGCGCATCGAATGTCAAGCATCACCAAGTCTTCTCTTGCCTCCGCCGGTCAAACCCTGCGCGGCGTCGTTCACGCGCGGCGCACGCGGCGCATCTTCATCGGCCTGCTGATCGCGATACTCGTCATCGGCGCGCTCGGGTTTTTCGTCGCGCCGCCGGTCATCCGGCATATCGCCGAGCAGCAACTCGCCAAGCAACTCGATCGCCCGGTCACCATCCGGCGCATCTCGCTCAATCCCTACACGCTCGATTTCGAAGCCGATGGCGTGCATATCGGCGAATCGAGCGCGAATCTCGCGAAGGCGCCGGGCGCCTCGGCCGATTTCGTCGATGTCTCGCGGCTCGTCGTGCGCACGTCGTGGGCGTCGGTGCTCAGGCTCGCGCCGGTCGTGAACGAACTGAAAATCGATTCGCCCCGCATCAACGTCGTGCGCTTCGACGGCGAGCAGTTCAATTTCTCCGATCTCATCACGAAGTTTTCGAAGCCGTCGTCGCCGCCTTCGGACAAGCCCGCGCGCTTCTCGGTGTCGAACATCCGGCTCGAGAATGGCCAGATCACGTTCGATGACAGGCTCCTGAAGGCGAAGCACGTAATCGACCGCTTCGCGCTCGGCATTCCGTTCATCGCAACCTTGCCCTCCGCCACGGATATTTTCGTGACGCCGCTGTTACAGGCGCGCATCGACGGCTCGCCGCTCGTCGTGAAGGGGCGCACGAAGCCGTTCTCGGCGTCGCGCGAATCCGAGATCGCGCTCTCGCTCGATGGCCTCGACGTGCCGCAGATGGCGTCCTACGCGCCGGCCTCGGTGCCCGTCGCGGTGAAGAGCGGCAAGCTTTCGACGGACCTCAACGTGAGCTTCGCGATCTCGGGCGACACGCCGACCATTCGCATCGCAGGCACCGCCGATCTCGCCGATCTTGCCGTCACTGACAAGGCGAACGCGCCGCTCGTCGCGGCCCGCGCGCTGCATGTGAAGATCGCGAACGCGGAGCCGCTGCGCGATATCTATCACCTCGACGAAGTGATGCTGACGAATCCCGATGTGCATCTCGCGCGCGATTCGGCGGGACAGTTGAACGTGCAGAAGCTGGCGGGTCCCGCGCCGAAGCCGGAAGAGAAGAAGGCCGCCGTCGACGAGGCGAAGAAGGACGCACCGCCGCTCGATCTGGCGATTCGCCATTTCGCGATCAATGACGGCAGGATCGCGCTCGACGACCAGTTGCTGAAGGCGCGCGTGCAGGGCGCGCTGACCGGCCTCGCAGTGACGCTCGACGACTTCTCGACGCTCGCGAAGACGCCCGCGAAATACACGCTCAAGACGGCGTTCGACCACGGCGGCGCGCTCGACGCATCGGGCAACGTCTCGCTCGCCGCGAAGACGGCGGACGCGAAACTGGCGCTGAACGCGTTCGCGCTGCCGCCGCTGCAGCCGTATCTCGCGAACGTGCTGGCCGCGCGGGTCACGAGCGGCACGCTCGGCGCGAACCTGCCGGTGTCCGTCGACTGGAGCAAGCCGGATGGCGGCGTGCAGGTCGGCGCGGGCGACGTGAAACTCGATGCGCTCGCGCTCACGCCCAATGCGGGCGGCGCGCCGGTCAAGCTCGCGTCGGCGGTGGCGAAGATCGACAAGGTCGATGTCTCCGCGCGCAACGCGGCGCTCGACAGCGTGCAACTCAGCGGTCTCGCGCTCGATGCGACGCGCCGCAAGGACGGCAACATCGATCTCGCCGCGCTCGCGGGGCCGCACGAGGCCGCGCCCGAGCAGACGGCGACGCACAAGATCCAGAAGGCGCAGGCGGCCGGGCCGGCGTGGCGCTACCGGATCGGGGAGATCACGCTGGCCGATGCATCGGCGAATATCACCGACGAAACCACGGCGCGGCCGGTCAAGCTGCGCGTCGCGCCGCTCGCGGTTCACGTGAAGCAGTTCAGCGACGATCTGACGAAGCCGCTCGCCGTCGATGGCACGCTCACGCTGAACGGCCGGGGCGCGCTCGCGATCGGCGGCAATGTCACGGTGACGCCGCTCAAGCTCGCGCTGCACGTGAAGGGCGATCAGGTCGATGCCTCCGCGTTCGAGCCGTATTTCGGCGACAAGCTCAACATCGAAGTGACAAGCGCGTATCTGAACGCCAACGGCGATGTCGCGATGTCGGGCAGCGGCAAGACGCTCGCGGCGTCGTACAAGGGCGATGTGTCGCTTTCGGATGTGCGCATGCTCGACAAGGCGACGTCCGACCGTTTCGCCGGCTGGAAGCTGCTCGGCCTGACCAACGCGAAGGTGAACTACAGCGAGCACGGCACCGATGTCGACGCGGCGCGCGTGACCTTCGCGAACTTCTACGGCCGCGTGCTGCTCGACGCGCAGGGCAAGCTGAACCTGAAGAGCGTGGTGGCGGGCGAGGGCGGACCGCAATCGGTGACGCGCGACAGGATGAAGGAAGAGGGCGCGTCGGCGCCGGCGGCCGCGAGCGCGAGCGCCACGGTGCCGGTGAAAACCGCGGCGAAGTCCGGGCCGCCGGTCAACCTGCACTTCGGCCAGCTGGTGCTGCAGGATGGCCGCGTGACGTACACCGACAACTTCATCAAGCCGAACTACACGGCCAATCTCGTCGCGATCAACGGCACGATCGGCGCGTTCGGCACGCGTTCGACGACGCCCGCGCCCGTCGACGTCTCCGCGAAGCTGGCGGCGAACGGGCCCGTGTCCATCAAGGGGCAGATCAATCCGCTGATCGAGAAGCCCGCGCTGGATCTGACGGCGAGCGCGCACGGCGTCGAATTGACGAACCTCACGCCGTATTCGTCGAAGTATGCGGGCTATCCGATCACGAAGGGCAAGCTCAACGTCGACCTGCACTACATGCTGGCCGACAACAAGCTCACGGCGAACAACCATCTGTTCATCGATCAGCTGACGTTCGGCGACCACATCGACAATCCGACGGCGACGAAGCTGCCGGTGCGGCTCGCGGTGTCGTTGCTGAAGAACTCGCGCGGCGAAATCGACGTGAACATTCCGATTTCCGGGTCGCTCGACAATCCGGAGTTTTCGATCGGCGGGCTCGTGTGGCAGGCGATCGTCAATCTCGTGCAGAAGGCGGTGACCGCGCCCTTCACGCTGCTTGCGCACGCGTTCGGCGGCGGCAGCGGCGAGGATCTGAACTACATCGAATTCGATGCGGGTTCGGCCACGTTGAACGATGCCGCGCAGAAGAAGCTCGACACGATAGCGAAGGCGCTGGTGGACAAGCCGTCGGTGAGAATGGACGTGACGGGCCGAGTCGATCCGAAGACGGATGAACCGGCGTTGCGCGCCGCGTGGCTCGACAGCCAGGTCAAGCGCGCGAAGGTGCGCGACATGGCGGGCAACGGCGAGAACGTGGACTGGAACGCGATCAAGATCTCGGACGCGGATTACGACAAGTATCTGACGAAGGTGTACAAGTCAGCGGACTTCAAGAAGCCGACCAACTTCGTCGGCATGACGAAGAGCGTGCCCGATGACGACATGAAGGCGGCGCTGACGAAGAACGCACCGGTGGATGAAGGATCGTTGCGCGATCTGGCGCAGCGTCGCGCGCAGGCGGTTCAGGAGTACTTCGACGGGAAGATCGACAGCAAGCGGATTTTTGTCGTCGCGCCGAAGATGAGCGCCGATGACATCAAGGACAAAGGGGCGGGGAGCAGGGTGGAACTAGGGTTGAAGTAGCACGCGTTGGCCAAACGGATGATCTGGATGAACAAGGAATCGAAAACTAATATCGGCGATACCGGAAATCAACACGAAAACGGGAATCAGCCGATGGGAACACCTTATGAGAAGGACGTAGTGGCGTGGGCCGAAGAACAGGCCGCGCTACTGCGTGCAGGGAAGCTTGCGTCCATCGATATCGAGCATATCGCAGAGGAAATCGAGGACGTGGGCAAGAGTGAACAAAGGGAATTCGCCAACAGGATGGCGATTTTGCTGGCGCATTTGCTGAAGTGGCAGTTTCAGCCGGAGCGGCGAACCCATAGCTGGACGAACACCATCCTGACTCAGCGCGCCGCAATCGAGCGACGGCTCAGGAAAACGCCGAGTCTGAAGCCTATGCTCACCGAGGAAGACTGGATCGCCGATATGTGGGGCGATGCGCGCGAACAGGCGGCGAATGAAACGGGTATCGGTTTCGCCGATTTCCCGGAAAGCTGTCCGTGGACGATGTCGTCGGTACTGGAGCAGGGATTTTTGCCCGAGTAGGACGCGACGCGCCCGCCCGCCGGGTGCGGGCCACCTTCAATGCGCCCCCGACGCCGCCCCGCCACCGCCGCCCTTCGCCACCTTCGTAATCCAGATCAGCGGAATGATCAGAACGAAGATCACCGCCGAGATCAGAAAGATATCGTTCAGCCCCATCATCGCGGCCTGAGTGTTGACGGTGAAATTGAACATCCCGCGCGCCTGCGCCTCGCTGACATCGAGCGTCGATTGCGATAGTCCTAGCGACTGCAGAAACGCCGGGTTATAGACATTCGCCTGCTCCGTGAGCCGCTCGTGATGCAACGCGATGCGGTTGTCCCATGCGTTGCCCGCCAGCGACGTGCCCACTGCGCCGCAAAACACCCGCGCGAAATTCGAGAGCCCCGCCGCCGCCGGAATCTTCGACGGCGGCAGGCCCGACAGTACGATCGCCGTGAGCGGCACGAAGAACATCGCCATCGGGATGCCCTGCAGGAGCGTCGGCAAGACGAGATGCCAGGTGTCGATCTCGATCACGTACTTCGAGCGCAGCCAGAACACGAACGCGAAACCGACGAACGCCATCGTCGCGATGATGCGCGCGTCGCTGCGTGGCAAGACCTTGCCCATCACCGGCGCGAGGATCACGGCGAAGATGCCGAGCGGCGCGGTGACGAGTCCCGCATCGACGGATCGATAGTTCAGATACTGCTGCATCCATTGCGGCAGCAGCACGAGATTGCCGAAGAACACGCCGTACGCGACGGAAATCGCCACGGTCCCGCCGAAGAAATTGCGTCCCGCGAAGAGCCGCAGATCGACGACGGGATTCGCATCGGTCAGCTCCCACACGACGAAGAACGCAAACGCAATGATCGCGACGATTCCCAGCACGACGATCAGCGGCGAAGAAAACCAGTCGAGGTCGCGCCCCTTGTCGAGCATGATCTGCAGCGACGCGACCCACGAGACGAGCAGCAGGAGACCGATCACGTCGATCGGCGCCTTGCGTGTCGGCGTTTCGCGATTGCGGTAGATGATCCACGTGACGCCCGCCGCGAAGATGCCCACCGGAATGTTGATGTAGAAGATCCACGACCACGAATAGCTGTCGGTGATCCAGCCGCCGAGCGCGGGACCGGCGATCGGGCCGACGGTCGCGGTCATCGCCCAGAGCGAGAGCGCCATCGACGACTTTTCTTTCGGATACGAGCCGAGCAGGATCGCCTGCGACAGCGGAATCAGCGGCCCGGCGACCGCGCCCTGCAACACGCGCGCGAACAGCAGCACCGGCAGATTGGGCGCGAGGCCGCACAGCCACGACGACAGCACGAACATCAGGATCGCGCCGACGAACAAATGCACCTGGCCGAGCCGCTGCGTGAGCCAGCCGGTCAGCGGAATGGACACCGCGTTCGAAGCCGCGAACACGGTAATGACCCACGTGCCCTCGTTGACGGACACGCCGAGATTGCCGGAGATCGTCGGAATCGCGACATTGGCGATCGACGAATCCAGCACGTTCATGAAGGTCGCGAGCGCCACCGCGAAGGTGGCGAGGACGAGCTGGCCGCCTGCGAGCGGCGGGGGCGGTGCGGGCGCGGCGGATGACGTCGGTGTGCTCATGCGGCTCGCGGTCGTTGGGGTCGAGACGCCAGTGTGCCTGTATTAAAGAAAGACTGCATAGCCGGATGGCAGAGGCCCGGCGAATGGAACGTTCCGAACTATGTATCGACGCGTTGACACGCGATGTATCGCCCGAATAATATCGACGTATCTACAAGTATCTACGTCGTTTGAGGACGTCATGCCGAAGCAGATCCTAAAACGTTGGGGCAATAGCCTTGCCGTACGCATTCCTGCCAACATTGCCAGCGAGCTTTCTCTGGAGGAGGGACAGGAAGTGCATGTGGAAGTCGAGGATGGACATGTTACGGTCCGGCCGCATCGGGCGATTCGGCGTTTTTCGCGCGAACGTCTGATCCGGCAATATCGCGGAGGCACGCTCGAGCGGCACGATGAGATCGATTTCGGCGAAGCCGTCGGCGACGAGTGGGGTGGTCCGGGAGATCCGACGCGCGAGGGTCTCGAATGAAAAACGGCATTCCGGATGCGGGCGACGTGGTGAGATTGCACGTCGGCCCGGCGAGAGGCAATGAGCAGGACGGATATCGCGCGGTGCTCGTGATCTCCGATATCGTGATGAACGAGATCACGGGCCGCTTCACGGGACTGCCGATCACGTCGACGATTCGCGGCTGGGAAACCGAAGTGCCCATCGCGAGTCTCCGGCGTCCCGGCGTCGCGCTCGTCGATCAGCTTCGCAGCTGGAGCCATCTCCACAGGGAACTCGCGTTCCGTGGCGAGACGGTGACCGAAGAGGAACTCGACGCGGCGAAATACGCGATTCGCGCCTTCCTGCAGCTATGAAAACAGGCGCGCGACGCATCCGCCGCCGCGCGCCCGTCCCGTCACTTCGCCGAGATATCGATATTGCCGAGATACTTCTTCGCGTACTTGTCGATGGTCCCGTCCGCCTTGACCTTCTCGATCGCCGCGTTGAGTTTCGCCTTCAGCGCATCGTCGCCCTTGCGCACGCCATAGGCGATGCCGCTGCCGAGGATCTTGTCGTCGCGCACCGGTGCGCCGACGAACGCGAAGCCCTCGCCATCCGGCTTCGAGAGGAAGCCGCTTTGTCCGGCCGGCGCAAGCACGAGCGTCCCGTCGAGACGGCCGGACTTCAGATCCGCGTACACCTGATTCTGATCCTGATACGGCACGACCTTCACGCCTTCGCTTTCCCAGTGCGCCTTCGCGAACGTCTCCTGAATCGAGCCCTGCAGCACGCCCACGCTCTTGCCCTTCAGCGATGCCGACGTCGGTTCCAGATTGCTGCCTTTCTTCGCGATCAGTTGCGTCGGCACGCGATACACGACCGTCGTGAAGTCGATCGCCTGGCGGCGCTGCTCGGTCGCGTTCATCGCGGAGTTGATCGCGTCGAACTTGCGGCCCTGCAGCGCGGGAATCAGGCCGTCGAACGACGTCTCGACCCACTTGCACTGCATCTTCGCGGCGGCGCAGACTGCATTGCCCACGTCGATGTCGAGTCCTTGCAATTCGCCCGTCGACGACTTCGATTCGAACGGCGGATATTGCGCCTCCAGCCCGAAGCGCAGCGTGTCGGCGGCAAGCGCCGCACCGCTTGCGAACGTGCACGCAACGAACAATGCGCCGGCGATGTGTTTGAGTTTCATCGTGTTGGTCTCCAGAGAAATCGTCAGATCGAAGAAAGGCGCCGCGCGCCTTCGATGAGCGTGTCGTCGTCCTTCGCGAAGGAAAGGCGGATCAGGTGGTTGTCGGTGCCGTCGGTGTAGAACGCGGACAGCGGAATCGTCGCGACGCGCGCCTCGCGGATCAGGCGCAGCACGAAGTCGCTGTCGGACTCGTTCGAGATCGCGTCGTACCGCGCCAGCATGAAGAAACTGCCCGCGCTCGGCAACAGCTCGAAACGCGAGTCCTTCAGCGATTCGGCCAGCAGATCGCGCTTGTGCTGATAGAACGGACCGAGATTCAGATAGCTCGATTCGTCCGCGAGCGCTTCGGCGAAGGCCATCTGCATCGGTGTATCGGCGGAAAAGGTCATGAACTGGTGGACCTTGCGAATCTCGGCCGTCAGCGCCGCAGGCGCGAGACAGTAGCCGACGCGCCAGCCCGTCACGTGATACGACTTGCCGAACGACGACACGATCACGCTGCGCTCGGCCAGCTCGGGATAGCGCGCCATGCCGTGATGCGGCGCGCCGTCGAACACGACGTGCTCGTAGACTTCGTCCGAGAGCACGACGATCTTCGTGTCGCGCGTGAGCGCGGTGAGCCGTTCGATGTCGGCGGACGTGAACGCACTGCCGGTCGGATTGTGCGGCGTGTTGACGAGGATCATGCGCGTCTTCGGCGTGATCGCGGCGGCGACTTCGTCCCAGTCGATGTGGAAAGTCTCCGGCGAGAGCTTGATGGCGACGGGCGTAGCGCCCTGCAACTGCACGATCGGCGCGTAGCTGTCGAAGGACGGCTCGAAGTAGATGACTTCGTCGCCCGGATGCACGAGCGCACTGATCGTCGCGTACAGGCCTTCGCTCGCACTCGCGACCACGGTGATTTCCGTGTCCGGATCGTACTGCGCGCCGTACAGTTTCTGCGTCTTCACGGCGATCGCCTCGCGCAGCGCGAGGACGCCGGACATCGGCGAGTATTGGTTATGTCCTGCCCGCATGGCTCGCTCGACGCCTTCGATCAGCTTCGGATCGCAGGCGAAGTTCGGCGCGCCTTGCGACAGGTTGAGCGCGTGATGCTCCTCGGCCAACTGGCCGATGACGGTGAAAATGGTCGTGCCGACATTCGGCAGCTTCGACTCGGGAATGCAGGCGCTTTGCACGGCAAGGTTCTCCGGTATTGCGGTTCGCGATGGCTGCCGTCGATTCAACCGCAGCAATAAAGCGCGGACAATCGAAACTTTGTCATACTAGCCATGCTTCCAGATCATGGCTACAAGCCAAAACCCGATAGCTCCGATGAAACCGCTGCCCTCCCTCGACGTGCTCAAAACCTTTCTGGTCGTCGCCCAGAAGCTGAATTTCACGCGCGCGGCCGAGGTGCTGAACGTGACGCAGGGCGCGGTCAGCCGCCAGATCGCCGGACTGGAGACGCATCTCGGCCATGCGCTTTTCACGCGGCAGGCGCGCGGGCTCGCGCTGACGCATCACGGCGCGTTGCTCGTCGCGCCCTTGCAGCAGGCGTTCGCGCAGATCGACGATGCGCTCGCGAAAGGCGGCGCGCAATCCGGCATTCTGCGCGTGAAGTGCCCGACCTGCGCGATGCGCTGGGTGCTGCCGCGCGTCATCCGCCTGCAGAACGAGCGGCCCGAGCTGGTGGTGGAGGTGACGGCGTCGGTGTCGCACGGGGTCGAGTTCGACGCCGAGCAGTTCGACGCGGCGATCGTCTTCACGAGCGCGCCGTCGTCGCCAAAGGGCGTGACGGTGCACCGTCTTTTCGACGAAGTGCTGACGCCCGTCTGCGCGCCCGAACTGTGGAAGCCGAAGAAACAAGCCACGCCCACGCCCGACGATCTCGCCGGCAAGACGCTGCTGCATCCCACGCGCGACCGCCGCGACTGGCTTCTGTGGCTCGGCGCTTACGGCTACGCGGGCCTGCCGTCGACGAAGGCGCAGCATTTCGACACGCTGGATCTGGCGATGTCCTCGGCGATGCAGGGCCTGGGCGTGACGATCGGCGATGTCTCTCTGATCGAGGAAGACTTGCGCGCGAAACGCGTGATCGCGCCGTTCCCGCTCTGCGTGCAAAGCGGCGCCGCGTATTACCTCGTGTATCCGGAGCGGCCCGCGCCATCGCCCGCATTGCAACAATTCGCGCAATGGCTGGGCGACGAGGCGGCGCACACGCGCGAACGGCTCCAGGCCCGCACCCACGCGGCGCAGGCCTGAAGCGGCATCACATGCCGTGCTTGGTGACGACCGACTCCCACTGCCCGTTCTTCACCTGATACAGCGTCGATGACGCGTTCTTCAGCGCGCCATTGCTGTCGAAGGCGATCGGCCCGGTGATCCCGTCGAACGAGTTCGTCTTCAGCACCGGCCGGTACACCTTCGGGTCGATGGAATTGGCCTTTTGCATCGCGTTGATCGCGGCCCACGCGGCGTCGTAGCCGAACGGCGCATACGAGAGGATCGCGACGCCGAAACGCTTCTGGAACTTGTCGCTGAACGCCTTTCCTTCGGGCAGCTTGTCGAGCGGGCTGCCGTATTCCCACGCCTGCGCGCCCTCGGCGGCATCGCCCGCGAGCTTGAGGAAGTCGGTGTCCATCACGCCGCCGCCGCCCACGAACTGCGCGTTCATGCCGAGCTGCTTCATCCGCTTGACGACCGCCGCGGCCTGCCGGTCGAGGCCGCCGAAGAAAATCAGGTCCGCGTTGGCGGCCTTGATGCGCGTGAGCTGCGCGCTGAAGTCGACGGTCTGGTTGTCGCTGTACTCGCGCGTCACGATCGCGCCGCCTTTCGCCTTCACCGCCTTCTCGAACTCGTCGGCCTCGCCCTGACCGAAGGCCGTGCGGTCGTCGATGATCGCAATGCGCTTCGCCTTCGTCGTGCCCACCGCATAGACGCCGGCGTTGCCCGCGTTCTGCGCGTCGCTCGAAATCACCGTGAACATGTTTTCCAGGCCGCGCGTCGTGATGGTCGGATTGGTCGCGGCGGGGTCGATCGTCGGGATGCCGGCGCTGTTGTAGATCGGCGAGGCGGGCAGCGTCGTGCCCGAATTGAAGTGGCCGACGACGACCACGACACCGTCATCGACGAGCTTCTGCGCCGCCTGCACGCCGACGCGCGGGTCGGCCTGATCGTCTTCCGCGCGGATCTCGAACTTCGCCGTCTTGCCGCCGATCGTGATCTTCTTCGCGTTGGCTTCGTCGAGCGCCAGCTGCACGCCGTTCTGGAGGTCCTTCCCGTAACCCGCATTCGCGCCCGTCAGCGGCGCGGCGAAACCCACTTTCACCGGCAGTTCGTCGGCGCTCGCGGCGAAAGGCGCGGCGGCGAGGGTGGCCGTGGCGCACGCCACGAGCCATGCCAAAGGTTTGGTACGGAAGCGCATGATTTTTCCTCTCCTTTTTGATTTGGCAATCGAATGAAACACGACCGGTTCAGTGCCGGCAAGACGGGCTTGCCCTCAACGGTCCGGCAATCGGGCGATGAAAGCAGCCGCTTCGCGCGCAGCCCGGCACAGGCAGCGGACATGCGCAATGTAGAAAACCAATTTGGGCGCGTCTTGGTGTTAAGTCGCAGGTCCGATGCGGATTTCGGCACAGCCCCGATGCGCCGCGATCGCACGCCCGGGGCGGCTTGGCACGTTTCGCCGCCGCGCCGCGCACGACGATTCCCGACCATTCGAAAGCCACGCCTATCGCATCGATTGAAATTCCCCCGCTTGACAAAGTGCATATGCACAAATATTCTGCGTGACATGACGTCCAACTCTTCTCCTCTCGATTGCAACTGTTTCGCGATCCGCCAGGCGGCGCGTTATGTGTCGCAGATGTACGAGCGGCATTTGAACGCGGTCGGCATCACGGCGGCGCAGTTCACGATTCTCGCCGCGATCGGGCGCAAGCCCGGCGTGCAGATGATCGAACTCGCCGACGCGATGGTGATGGACCGCACCACGCTAGTTCGTGCGCTCAAACCTTTGCAACGCGATGGTCTGGTCGAGGCCGCGCAGGAATCGGCCAGCTCGCGCGCGGTCGGCCTGCGGCTGACGACGACCGGCCGGGACACGCTCGTGAAGGCGTCCGCGCAATGGCGTGTGGCGCAGGCGGAATTCGAAGCGAAGTTCGGTCAGAAACGCGCGAAGGCATTACGCGAGTCGCTGTTCGAACTGACGACGATGGAGTGAGCGATTCAGAGCAGGCTCGCCGTGCGCGAGCCTTTTATCGATCGATATTAGTGCATATGCACAGTAGATGGAGCACAGCATGCAGGTTAAAGGAAAAGTCGTACTCGTCACCGGCGCCAATCGCGGCCTCGGCAAGCAATTCGCGAAGTCGCTGCTCGAAGCGGGCGCGGCGAAGGTCTACGCCGCCGCGCGCGATCCGAAGAGCGTCGATATTCCCGGCGTCGAAGCGATCCGTCTCGACGTCACCAACGCCGCCGATATCGCCGAAGCGGCCGCGACCTACACCGACGTGCAAGTGATCGTCAACAACGCGGGCGTGACGACGCGCGGCCTGCTCGTCGATCCGGCATCGACGCAAGGCATCCGTGATCTGCTCGAAACCAACACCTTCGGACCGATCGCGCTCACGCAGGCTTTCGCGCCCGTGCTGAAGAAGAACGGCGGCGGCGTGGTCATCAACATCCTGTCTGTGCTGAGCTGGGTCTCGTTGCCAGCCGGCGGCGCGTATCACATTTCGAAGGCGGCGGCGTGGGCGGCCACGAACGCATTGCGCGAGGAGTTGCGCGAGCAGGGCACGCTCGTCGTGGCGGCGCACCCCGGCTACATCGACACCGACATGACCGCGCAAGTCACCGCGGCGAAGTCGACGCCCGAGCATGTGGTGAACGAAGTGCTCGCCGCGCTGGAAAAGAACCAGGAAGAAGTGCTCGTCGATGACACCGGCCGCGAAGTCAAGCGTTCGCTCTCGACCGACACGCCCATCTATCTCACCGGCATTCCCCGTTAAGCGAGGCAACGACATGTTCGTGCAAGACATCGTTTTGTGTCATCCGGTGCGTACGGCGATCGGCGCGTTCAACGGCGCGCTGAAGGACACGCCCGCCGTCGATCTCGGCGCGGCGGCGATCGCCGAAACGCTGCGGCGCGCGGGACGCGCGCTCGATCCGGCGTCGATCGAATCGGTCGTGTTCGGCAACGTGATTCAGGCGGGCAATCGCATGAATCCGGCGCGGCAAGCGTCGGTGGGTGGCGGCGTGCCCGTCTCGGTGCCCGCGCTCGCTGTGAATCGCGTGTGCGGCTCGGGCGCGCAGGCTGTTGCGACGGCCGCGACCGAGATTGCGGCGGGCGTCGTGAAGCTCGCCATCGCGGGCGGCATGGAGAACATGGACCGCGCGCCCTATCTGCTCGATGGCGGGCGGCGCGGCTATCGCATGGGCAATGCGCAGATCTACGACAGCATGCTGCGCGACGGCCTCGTCGATGCATTCTCCGGCGAGCATTCGGGCTGGCACACCGAAGACCTCGTGACGAAGCTCGATATCACGCGTGAAGCGCAGGACCGCTGGGCCGAGCGTTCGCAGCAGTTGTTCGCGGCCGCGCAGAAGGACGGGGCGTTCGATGCGGAAATCGTCGGTATCGACGTGAAGGCGGGCCGCGAAACCGTCGCGTTCGCGCGCGACGAGCAGCCGCGCCCGGACACGACGCTCGCGACGCTTTCGAAGCTGCGCCCGGCGTTTCGTCCCGACGGCACGATCACGGCGGGCAATGCGCCGGGGCTGAACAGCGGCGCATCGGCGATGATCGTGACGAGCCGCAGGGAAGCGGAGGCGCGCGGTATCGAACCGTTCGTGCGGCTCGCGGCGTTCGGCGTGGCGGCGGTCGAACCGGGCATGTTCGGGCTCGGGCCGGTGCCCGCGGTGCAGCAGGCGCTGCAGCGCGCGGGTTGGACGCTCGGCGACGTGGAGCGCTTCGAGATCAACGAAGCCTTCGCGGCGGTGCCGATCGCCGTGGCGCGGACGCTCGGCGTGCCGGAAGACATCGTCAATGTGGAGGGCGGCGCGATCGCGCACGGGCATCCGATCGGCGCGACCGGCGCGGTCCTCACGACGCGTCTCGCCCATGCGATGCATCGCGACGGCGTGAAGCGCGCGATCGTCACGCTGTGCATCGGCGGCGGGCAGGGCATCGCGCTCGCGCTGGAGACGATCGCGTAGCCGCTCGCGTCAGCCCTTCGACGCCTTCTTCTGCATCTCGTCGAATCCCGCCGCGGCTGCTTTCACGTCCGGCGGGAAGTCATCCATCTCCTGCACCTGACGCACTTCGATCATCTCGTTGTCCGATCCCGGACAACGCTTCGCCCATTCGATCGCTTCCTCGCGCGACTTCACCTGAATCATCCAGTAGCCGCCGAGGACTTCCTTCGCCTCGGCGAACGGTCCGTCGGTGACGCGCGGCTTGCCGCCTTCGAACGTGACACGCGCGCCCATCGACGGCGGATGCAGCCCGTCGAGCGCGAGCAGCACGCCGGCCTTCTGCAGTTCCTCGTTGTACTTCATCATCGCGGCGACGGCTTCCGCGCTCGGCATCGCGCCCGGTTGCGCACTTTCGTAGCCGCGCGGGATCATCAGCATCATGAATCGCATGTGGATCGCTCCTTCAAAAGAGTGTATTGGTGTCGGGCGTCTTCAGCCCGCTCGCACACTACGACGAGCAACATCGCACGGGATCGACACATGCGTGTGAATTTCTGTCTTAAGCGTTTGTCCCTAGTCGATTGCTGTTGCCATCGCGCTCGTCCGATCAAATAATGTAATCCATTACATCTCGATCGCCGCCGAGCGACTGGGCAATGTCAGATACGGTTCGTCCACGCGAGGAAGTATCGATTGCCGACGTCGCCGAGCGCGCGGGCGTGTCGGTCGCCACGGTATCGCGCGTGCTCAACGGGCACACGAACGTTCGCGAGGCGACGCGCGAAAAAGTCCGCGAAGCGGTCGCGTCGAGCGGCTATCGTATCAACGAGCTTGCGCGCAATCTGCGCACGGCGGAAAGCCGCCTCCTGCTCACCATGGTCCCCGACTTCGGCAACCCGTTCTATGCGGCGATCGTGCGCGGCATCGACAGCGTCGCGCGTCAGAACGGCTACTTCATGCTGTTGTGCGATACCGGCGCGGACCCGCTGCGCGAGCGAAGCTATTTCGATCTCCTGCGCGGGCGCCGTGCCGATGGCGCGATCTGTCTCGACCCCGCCGCCGTGCAGAAAGCGCTCGCCGAAGAGGCCTCGACGCTGCCGTGGGTCGCGTGCTGCGAGTTCGATCCGGCGGCGGGCGTGCCGTATGTCGGCATCGACAATCATCTCGCGGCGGGCGATGTCGTCCGTTATCTGATCGGCAAAGGGCATCGGCGCATCGCGCTCATCAACTCGGGGCAGGGTTATCTGTACGGACGTCAGCGGCTCGCGGGTTATCGCGACGCACTGCAGGACGCGGGCATCGAGCCGCGTGCGGAGTGGCTGATCGAACTCGACAGCCTCGACTATGACGCGGGCGAACGCGCGGCCGCGCAACTCGCCGCACTCGGCGATGCGCGACCGACCGCCGCCTTCGCCGTCTCCGACACGCTCGCCATCGGCGTGATGAACGGTTTTCGCGGTGCGGGCTTCGCGGTGCCGGACGATGTCGCGGTCGTCGGCTTCGACGATATCGCCGTGGCCGCGCATGTCGATCCGCCCCTGACGACCGTTTCGCAGCCGATGCAACTGCTCGGCGAAACCGCCGCCGATCTCTTGCTCAAGCGCCTGCGCGATCCGCGCGCGGAGGTGCCGGGCGTGCTGCTTCCGCATCGGCTGATCAAAAGAAGGAGCGCGTGACGATGAGCCTCGCCGTGCGCTTTCAGGGCATCGAAAAACAGTTCGGGCCGGTGCGCGTGCTGCACGGCGTCACCTTCGATATCGCGCCGGGGCGCATCTACGGATTGCTCGGCGAAAACGGCGCGGGCAAATCCACGTTGATGAAGATTCTCGCGGGCTACGAGCGCGCGAACGCGGGCGCGCTTTATATCGACGGACGCGAGCGCGACTTCACGAGTTCACGCGATGCCGAGCAAGCGGGCATCGTGCTGATTCACCAGGAACTGAATCTCGCGGATCATCTGAGCATCACGCAGAACATGTTCCTCGGGCACGAGCTGAAAAAAGGCTTCTTTCTCGACGAACCCGCCATGCGCGAAGCCGCGCGCGCACGCCTGACCGACGTCGGCCTGCATACGAATCCGGATACGAAGGTACGCGACCTGATCGTCGCGGAGAAGCAACTGGTCGAGATCGCGAAGGCGATGTTGCGCGACGCGCGCCTGCTCATCATGGACGAGCCGACCGCGACGCTGACGCCATCCGAGACACAGCGCCTGTTCGGCCTGATGGCGCGTCTCAAGGATGCGGGCACGACCATCGTCTATATCTCGCACAAGCTCGACGAAGTGGAGCGCGTGACCGACGAAGTCATCGTGATGCGCGATGGCCGCTTCGTCGCGCGCGCGCCGACCGACGAACTCACGCGTCAGCAGATGGCGAACCTGATGGTCGGCCGCGAAGTCTCCGACATGTTTCCCGATAAACCTCCGTTGACCGACGGCGCACCGGTCGCATTCGAGGTCGAAGGCGCATCGGTGCCGGGTTGGGCGAACGGCGTCGGCTTTTCGGTGCGCAAGGGCGAAGTGTTCGGCTTCGCGGGACTCGTCGGCGCGGGACGCACGGAGTTGTTCGAGGCGCTCGTCGGCTTGCGGCCGCTCTCAGCCGGCCGCGTCGTGATCGACGGCGCGGCCGTCAGGCTGAAGAATCCGCGTGAAGCGATGCACAAGGGCCTCACGTACCTGAGCGAGGATAGAAAAGGACGCGGACTGCACATCGACATGGCGTTGAAAGACAACCTCACGATGATGACCCTTGAACGCTATGCGCATCCGCTCGTCGACATACACGCCGAACGCGACGCCTTGAAAAAAGCGGTGCAGGACTTCGGCATCCGCACGGGGAACACGTCGATTCGCGCGCGCATGCTGTCGGGCGGCAATCAGCAGAAGCTCGCGCTCGCGAAGTTCCTGAATCCCGATCCGCGCGTGATCGTGCTCGACGAACCGACACGCGGCGTCGACGTCGGCGCGAAACGCGACATCTATTTTCTGATTCACCGGCTGGCTGCCGAGGGCCGCGCGGTGATCGTGATTTCATCCGAGCTGATCGAACTGATCGGCCTATGTCATCGCGTCGCGGTGATGCGCGCGGGCGAACTCGTCGCGACGCTCGGCATGGATCTTTTGACTGAAGAGAGGTTGATCGCGCATGCGACCGGCACACACTGAAGACATCGCGAGCGAAAGCCGCCTCTCCGCCGTCGCGCGCTTTCTGTTCGGCGTCGGACCGCTGATCGGGCTCGTCGCGTTGTGCATCGGGGGCACGCTGCTCAACGGCGACTTCGCGACCCTCGACAACGCGATGAACGTACTCACGCGCACGTCGTTCATCGGCATCATCGCGGTGGGCATGACCTTCGTGATCATCTCGGGCGGCATCGATCTGTCGGTCGGCTCGATGGCCGCGCTGATCGCGGGCAGCATGATCTACATGATGAACGCGCTCATGCAGGGCTTTCACGGGCACGCGGTGCCGCCGCTGCTGATCATCGCGCTCGGCGTCGTGCTCGCGCTCGTGCTCGGCGCGCTGTTCGGCTTCGCGCACGGCGTGCTCGTGACGAAGGGACGCATCGAGCCGTTCATCGTCACGCTGGGCACGCTCGGCATTTTTCGCGCGCTGCTCACGTGGCTCGCGGACGGCGGTGCGCTCACGCTCGACAACTCGCTCGTCGATCTTTACGGGCCGGTCTATTACGCGAGCCTGTTCGGCGTGCCCGTGCCGATCTGGATATTTCTCATCGTCGCGGCGGGCGGCGCGCTCGTGCTCAATCGCACCGTGTACGGGCGGCATGTGCAGGCGATCGGTTCGAGCGAGCAGGTTGCGCGCTATGCGGCCATTCGCGTGGATCGCGTGAAGATCGTCACTTATGTGTTGCTGGGCCTGTGCGTGGCGGTCGCGACGATTCTGTACGTGCCGCGCTTGGGCTCCGCCACGCCGACGACGGGCCTTCTGTGGGAGCTCGAGGCGATCGCGTCCGTCGTGGTCGGCGGGACGGCATTGAAGGGCGGCGAAGGGCGTGTGATCGGCACGGTTATCGGCGCGATCCTGCTTTCGGTCATCAACAACATCCTGAATCTGACGAGCATCATCAGCGTGTATCTGAATGCGGCGGTGCAGGGCGCCGTGATCATCCTCGTAGCAGTGTTGCAGCGCGGTCGTCGTTAGCCGGAACATCCACAAGACAAGGAGACATCGTCATGAAGAAAATGCTTCGCGCGCTCGGCGCGCTCACGTTCGCGGCGAGCGCGTTGGCCGCCGTATCGTCGTCCGCGTTCGCCGAAGAGAAGGTCGTGCTCGGCGTCGCCATTCCGACCGCGGATCACGGCTTCACGGGCGGCATCGTGTGGTGGGCCAACGAGGCGAAGAAGGAACTGGAGAAGGCGCATCCGGACCTGAAGGTGATCGTGAAGACGGCGGGCACCGCGCCCGAGCAGGCGAATCAGTTGCAGGATCTCGTGACGGTCAACAAGATCAACGCGCTCGTGATCTTCCCGCAGGAATCGGCGTCGCTCACGCAGCCGGTCGCGCAGGTGAAGAAGAAGGGCGTGTACGTCACGGTGGTCGATCGCGGTCTCACCGACACCAGCGCGCAGGATGCCTATGTCGCCGGCGACAACACCGCGTTCGGCAAGATTCCCGCCGAGTATCTCGCGAAGACGATGAACGGCAAGGGCGATATCGTCGCGCTGCGCGGCATTCCGACGACCCTCGACAACGAGCGCTGGACCGCGTTCGAAGGCGTGATCAAGCAGCATCCGGACATGAAGATACTCGATGCGAAGTACGCGAACTGGAACCGCGACGACGCCTTCAAGGTGATGCAGGACTATCTCACGCGCTTCAAGCACATCGACGCCGTATGGGCCGCCGACGACGACATGATGGTCGGCGTGCTGAAGGCGATCGATCAGGCGAAGCGCACGGACATCAAGATCGTCTTCGGCGGCGCGGGATCGAAGGAAGCCGTGAAGCGCATCATGGATGGCGACAAGCGCGTGCAGGCCGACGTGTCGTACTCGCCGAAGTTCATCTACGACGCGATCAAGCTGACCGCCGAGGCGCGCCTGAAGGGCGACAAGCTGCCGCCGACGACGATCATCCCGTCGGTGCTCATCACGAAGGACAACGCCAAGCAGTTCTATTTCCCGAACTCGCCGTTCTGATGTGCGAAGGCCGTTCACCCGGCCTTCTCTCTCTTGGAGGCGAACGATGAAGACCATCAAGGGGCCGGCGATATTTCTCGCGCAGTTCATGGGCGATCAGCCGCCGTTCGATACGCTCGCGAACCTGGCATCGTGGGCGGGTTCGCTCGGTTACGAGGGCATACAGGTGCCCGCCGATCCGCGTCTGATCGATCTGGAGAAGGCCGCATCTAGCGACGCCTATTGCGACGAGATTCGCCGCACGGTGGACGACGCGGGCGTGGCGATCACCGAATTGTCCACGCATCTGCAGGGCCAGTTGATCGCGGTGCATCCCGCTTACGACACCTTGTTCGATGGCTTCGCCGCACCGCACGTGCGCGGCGATCCCGCGGCACGCACGCAATGGGCGATAGCGCAATTGAAGCTCGCGGCGGCGGCGTCGAAGCGTCTGGGCCTGAGTGCGCACGTCACGTTTTCGGGCGCGCTCGCGTGGCCGTATATCTATCCGTGGCCGCAGCGTCCGGCGGGTCTCGTCGAAACCGCATTCGACGAACTCGCGCAACGCTGGCGCCCGATTCTCGACGAGTTCGATCGCGCGGGCATCGACGTCTGCTACGAACTGCATCCCGGCGAGGACCTGCACGATGGCGTCTCGTTCGAGCGCTTTCTCGCGGCGGTGGATGATCATCCGCGCGCGAACATCCTGTTCGATCCGAGTCACTTCGTGTTGCAGCAACTCGATTACCTCGCGTTCATCGACATCTATCACCCGCGCATCAAGGCGTTTCACGTGAAGGACGCGGAGTTCCGGCCGAACGGAAGGCAGGGCGTGTACGGCGGCTATTCCGGATGGGCCGATCGCGCAGGACGTTTTCGTTCTCTCGGCGATGGCCAGATCGACTTCAAGGCGATCTTCTCGAAGATGGCGCAATACGATTTTCCCGGCTGGGCCGTGCTCGAATGGGAATGCGCGCTGAAGCATCCGGAAGACGGCGCGCGCGAGGGCGCGGTGTTTATCCGCGATCGCATCATCCGCGTGGCCGAGCGTGCGTTCGATGACTTCGCCGGCAGCGGCGCGAGCCGCGAGCAGATGCGCGGCGTGCTCGGGATCGGAGACAAGCGATGAATCGCGTGCGATTGGGGATGGTCGGCGGCGGCGAAGGCGCGTTCATCGGCGCGGTGCATCGCATGGCGGCGCGGCTCGATGATCGGTATGAGCTCGTCGCGGGCGCGTTGTCGTCGGATGCGCGGCGGGCGGCGTCGAGCGCGGCGGCGATCGGTCTTGCGCGCAGCTATGACGATTATCGCGAGATGGCGCGCACTGAAGCGGGGCGTTCCGATGGCATCGAGGCGGTGGCGATCGTCACGCCGAATCATCTGCATGCGCCGATCGCCACCGCTTTCCTCGAAGCGGGCATTCACGTGATCTGCGACAAGCCGCTCGCGGTTTCGCTCGCTGAAGGTGAGGCGCTGGCGAAACTTGCGCGCGAGAAGGATCGCGTGTTCGCGGTGACCTATACCTATACGGGTTATCCGCTCGTGCGCCACGCGCGCGGGATGGTGCGGCGCGGCCTGCTCGGCGACATTCGCGTCGTGCAGGTGGAGTACGCGCAGGACTGGCTGTCGTTGCCCGTCGAGACGCAGTCCAATCGACAGGCCGTGTGGCGCACCGATCCGGCGCTGGCCGGTCCGGCGGGCTGTCTCGGCGATATCGGCACGCATGCTTATCAGCTCGCGGAGTACGTGACGGGGATGCGGCCTGCGGAGGTATCGGCGGAGGTGACGACGTTCGTGCCGAATCGTCGCGTGGACGATCACGTGCAAGCGATGTTCCGGTATGCCGGCGGCGCGCGCGGGATGCTGTGGGCGAGCCAGGTCGCGGCGGGCGAGGAGAACGCATTGCGCTTGCGCGTGTACGGCACGAAGGCGGGCATCGCGTTCGATCAGCAAAAGCCGAATGAATTGTGGTTCACGCCGATCGGCGGCGCGTCGGAACGGATCACGCGCGGGCGTGTGCAAAGCCCTGAAGCGCTGCACGCGACGCGCGTGCCGGCCGGGCATCCGGAAGGGTATCTGGAAGCGTTCGCGCAGGTTTATACGGATGCGGCGGCGTGTATCGCGAGCGGGACGACGCAGGGGGATGAGTGGTTGACGACCGTTGAGGATGGGGTGGCGGGGTTGAGGTTCGTGGATGCGGTGTTGAGGAGCAGCGGGGGTAATGGGGAGTGGGTGGCGCTTGCTTGATGCGGATGCGTCAGACGTTTCTCGGGTTTTTGAGCGGAACGGTTCGGACGATTATAGTTCTGTATGTCTAATCAATCAGCGATTGCCTTGTGTCAGCTATTTCATGGTTGAAGTCAAAAATTGTTGATTTGACATTTCGTTACTGATGTCATGTTGCATTTCCCCGACGGCTTCGTATGGTGGAGACACCACCTAGTCGAATGGCGTTGCCTTCAGGATCCTGAGGTTTATGAAAGAAGCTAGCATTACGAATCAATCGTTCTCTTGGCGAACCTCGTGACGAGACATAGCTTGATTTTTCGATAAGAGAAAATGATAAGAGGCGCACAAGCGATATTTGCGAACGTGCAGACGGCTAAGCCGGACAGCGACGAAGTGAGGTGTGCAAGTTGGTTCCAGGTGGAAGATAGCGTTACAGGTGCGCCGCTACGTACGCGAAGGTCGGAACAAGCAACGAGATAATCGACGAGGCGCACCTCACGTTCTTGTAGCCAAAGTCTGAATTAAATTTCGTATAACGAAATAATTAATATGGTTGCCGATTATAAAATTGAACATTGGACTTCCTCATGTTCGGCAGTCGGAAGCACCAAAGATAGCGCGATCCCTATCTCTGTGAATAATCAAGCCGCCACGCGACAGGCGATCATCGATGCTCTCTTACGAAAGGGTCACAAGCTGATCGAGCGATCGTCATGGCACGCAAAGCCGCCAAGGAACATGCTAACGCCGACAAGCTGGGACTATAGAGACATTGTGATTCATCATGCTGGTCATAGCTATACGTGCGCGGTGAGCGAGCGAGGTGCAATCGAGCAAATACAGAAGGCGCAGGAATATGACATGCGGAAGTTTTACGATATAGGCTACCACTATGCCGTATCGTGTTCTGGTGACTTGCTTGAGGCTAGGGACATTAGGTATACCGGGTCCCATGTAGCCGGCGATAATACTGGAAAAGTCGGGATTGTACTGCTTGAGAACCTTGCCGAGGCCGGTGAGGCCTGGCAGCAGGAATATAGTCGTAAATCCCTCTGGGAAAAGCTCAGCGGGTCATTGGATATTGCGCGCGACGCAACGGCCTTTAACCAAGCGACACCGACAAGGGAACAGATTGACGCGCTCTCCGCTTTGATCGCGGCATTGCTAGAGTATTTTAATGTCACCGCCTTGGGCGGTCATCGCGAATATCAACTTCTTGCACCCGGAAACGAAGGGCGTGCGTGCCCTGGCCGGTTCGGCATGCAAGTGGTTAAGGAGATGCGTGCAAAATTCGGACTGGGAACGCCATCAAAATGAAATTAACCAATCAAGTTGTTGGTTGATGATATATGTATGGTGTTCCAGATGGTTCTGAATTAACTGACAACGTTGTGAATCTGAAGTTTGTTCTTTTACCGGTAGACCAATTTTTCGTTCAACGGAGCCGAGCCACTCACTGCTACCGGGGTCCGGTCCATGTCCTTCACGATCGGATACATCGAAGTAGTGATTGGATATATAGGAAAACCATTTTGGTGTACATGACTGGGCTAAAGGTGCTTGCGGCAGGTCGGTCGTGATAACAAGCCACCCGAGAACAATGATTGCGCTGAAGCCAGCCAGAATCCTCATTTGAACCCTATGAAAATCGTTTTAAGTGTATGGTTGCTTCTCAGCGTAGCGCTGGCTTCGATTGGTCTGCTGACCCGTCCGCACCCCGCGGATATTGCCGTTGTGCCGGGTAACACCGTTGACCGGAATGGTAACCCGTCGCCAAGACTAGCGGCAAGGCTCAACCGTGCTTTGCAGTGTTATGAGCAACGCCAATGCGCTGCCATCTTTGTTAGCGGCGGCATCGATACTCAAGGTACCAATGAGGCCACGTCGATGCGGGCTTGGTTGGTTCGACAGGGCGTGCCGGTGGAAAGTGTTATTGAAGACGCGTCGGGAGAAGACACTTGGGCTACAGCGCGCCACGCAAGCGAGTTCATGCGAAACCGGGGACTTACGAAAGCGATCGTTGTGACCCAGTATTTCCATCTGCCTAGAGCCATGTTGGCTCTCAAGCGATTCGGCATTGTCGAGGTCAGTGGCACGTATCCACAGTTCTGGGAGGTCCGAGACCTTTACTCTATGGCGCGAGAGGTTCCTGCTTTTCTGTGGTATGTTGTGCGCCCCATGATATAGGCGGTCAGTTTCCGGACTCATACGGATACCCAACCGTCACCAAAACTCAGGAAAACGGCATCGCGCCGTATAGCTCCAAGAAAAAACGCGACTCCCGAAGGCGCCGCGTTTCTCGCCTCTAATCTGGATTCGTCCTGGAATCACGCCCAGTTCGCGTGAAAACTCCCCGCCTTATCCACCCGCTCAAACGTATGCGCGCCAAAGAAATCCCGCTGCGCCTGCACGAGATTCGCGGGCAGCCGCTCCGAGCGATACGCATCGAAATACGCAATCGCCGACGAGAACGCAGGCACCGGAATCCCCGCCTTCACCGCCGCGACCACCACATCGCGCAACGCGTCCTGATACTTCGCGGCGATATCGCTGAAGTACGGATCGAGCAGCAGATTCGCGAGGCCCGCATCCTTCGCATAAGCATCCGTGATCTTCTGCAGGAAGCGCGCGCGGATGATGCAGCCCGCCCGGAAGATCTTCGCGATCTCGCCATATTGCAGATCCCACTTGTACTCTTCCGACGCCGCGCGCAATTGCGCAAACCCCTGCGCATACGAGACGATCTTGCTGAGATACAACGCACGCCGCACCGACTCGACGAACGCCGCACGATCGCCATCGAACTTGGGCGCGGGGCCGCTCAACACCTTGCTCGCCGCCACGCGCTGATCCTTCAGCGACGACAGCACGCGCGCGAACACCGCTTCGGTAATCAGCGGCAGCGGTGCGCCGAGATCGAGCGCATTCTGGCTCGTCCACTTGCCCGTGCCCTTTTGCGCGGCGCGGTCGAGAATCACATCGACGAGATCCTTGCCGGTTTCATCGTCCTTCTTCGAGAAGATCTTCGACGTGATCTCGATCAGATAGCTGTCCAGCTCGCCCTGGTTCCATTCCACGTAGACCTTGCCGAGCTCTTCGTTCGACAGACCGGCGACGCGCTTCAGCACATCATAGCTCTCGGCGATCAGTTGCATGTCGCCGTACTCGATGCCGTTGTGCACCATCTTCACGAAATGGCCCGCGCCGTCCGGACCCATGTACGCGACGCACGGCTCGCCGTCCGGCGCCTTCGCGGCGATCTCGGTGAGGATCGGCGCGACCAGTTCGTAGGCTTCCTTCTGTCCGCCCGGCATGATCGACGGGCCTTTCAGCGCGCCTTCCTCGCCGCCCGAGACGCCCGTGCCGATGAAATGCAGGCCCGACTTCGCGAGATCCTGATTGCGGCGGATGGTGTCGGTGAAATGCGTGTTGCCGCCGTCGATGAGAATGTCGCCCTTCTCCAGCAGCGGACGCAGCGAAGCGATGGTCTCGTCGGTGCCGGCGCCCGCCTTCACCATCATCAGAATACGGCGCGGCTTTTCGAGCGACTCGACGAATTCTTCGAGCGTGAAAGTCGGCACGAGCTTTTTGTCGGGATGTTCGGCAATCAGTTCGTCGGTTTTGGCGCGGCTGCGGTTGTAGACCGAAACGGCGTGACCGCGGCTCTCGATGTTCAGGGCCAGGTTGCGGCCCATGACGGCGAGGCCCACCACGCCGATAGCTTGCTTGCTCATGCTTGATCTCCGGATAACCGAAGCTCACGCGGCTCGTGGCGCGCGGCTTCGGGATGAAAACGTGTCGATGGGAGCGGCGTCCGCGCGTGAGAGATCGTCTCCGGGTTCGATCGGCGGCTCGACGGGCCGTGCGGCGATCCGTGCGGGGAACCGAACTTTGCGCGAACGCAGACCGCCCCGAATTTACCACTTTGAGCCGCATCCGGCAGGGTGCGCGCCGGAGGATCGAGCGCGTGGCGCCACGTCGTCTTAGAATGAATGCCCGCCACGAGCACGCCGTGAAGGCCATCCGAAACATGCCGCCCTCCCGGCGCGCGCGCAGCCATCATTACTCCGTCTATGTGGTCGAACTGTCCGGCACGGTCTGGAACGAAGCGCGCTTTCGCCGCGCAAATCCGGATTACGTGACCGGCATGCCGTTCGTCTATGTGGGCATGACGGGCGTCGATCCCGACGTGCGTTTCGACAAGCACAAGGCGGGCATTCAGTCGAACCGTTTCGTGCGCGAATTCGGGCTGCGGCTTCTGCCGCATCTGTACGAGATGTATAACCCGATGCCCTACGACGGCGCGCGCGACATGGAAGTGGAACTGGCGATCGGCTTGCGGGAAGCGGGCTATGGCGTATGGCAGGCGTGAAGCGGTGTCAATGACCAAAAGGAGCGAGACATGCGGATTCTGGTAGTGGGCGCGGGGGCCATCGGCGGATATTTCGGCGCGCGGTTGCTCGAAGCGGGCAGGGACGTGACCTTTCTCGTGCGTGAGCGCCGCGCCGAACGCTTGCGGCAATGCGGCCTGAAAGTGAAGAGCCCCGAGGGCGATCTCGCCTTCGCCTGTCCGCCGATGGTGCTCGCGAAGGACATCGACCGTCCCTACGATCTCGTGCTGCTGAGTTGCAAGGCCTACGATCTGCAAGGCGCGATCGATTCGTTCGCGCCGGCCGTCGGCCCCGACACCGCGATCCTGCCGCTTCTGAACGGCATGGGCCATCTCGACGCCCTCGATGCGCGCTTCGGTCCGGCGAACGTGCTCGGCGGCCAATGCGTGATTGCCGCGACGCTCGACGCCGAAGGCGAGATCCTGCATCTGAACAACATGCATTCGATGACCATCGGCGAGCGCGCGAACGGACGCTCGGCGCGCATCGACGCGATCGCCGCGCAACTGGGCGGCGCGGGCTTCGACCTGAACGTGAGCGAGAATATCCTGCAATCGATGTGGGACAAGTGGGTGTTCCTCGCCACGCTCGCGACCGGAACGTGCCTGATGCGCGCGCCCATCGGCGACATTCTCGCGGCGCCGGGCGGCGAGGCGTTGCTGTTCCGGCTCTTCGACGAATGCTGCGGCATCGCGGCCGACAACGCGCACGCGCCGGGCGAAGCGGTCGTCGCGCGCGCCCGCGCGTTTTTCTCGGAGCGCGGCTCGGCGATGACTGCGTCGATGCTGCGGGATCTCGAGAACGGCGCGCCGATCGAGGCGGATCATATCGTCGGCGATCTGCTGGCGCGGCGGCGCACGGCGATGGACGGCGTGTCGGCGCTGGCGGTGGCGTATACGCATCTGAAAGCCTACGAGGCGCGCCGCGCGCGCGTCGCTCACGCCTGAACATCCATATCGTGCGATTCAGCGCCGCGGGTCTGGCGGCGCTTTACATTGCTTCCGTTTTTTAGCAAAAAAATGACAATTCTCGATATTGACTGACGGCATTTTGATTACGTAGATTTACGCTCCTGCCAATCGAGATAACGAACGTCGATTAATCGTTTTCCCAACGTAAATAGGTCCACTACACCGCTCCGTTTCAGAAACGTAATGCTTTCGGGCACCGCGAAGGGGATTATTTTGTCCGATTTTCCTATTTTTTGACGCAATTCTGATTATGCGCAAAAAATTCGCCTTTAAAAAATTACATAACAAGAGTGATATATCTGTCGTTTCAAAAAATGAGGTGGAGCTTTCAAATATCGATAAATGGCTTACGCGCAGTCAGCCTTCGTATTCCATGTCAGGAGTTATGAAATGAAAATCAGAAGTTCGCCGGTGATCCCCTCGCTCATCTGCCGAGGGATTCCGCTGGATGGCGCGCGGATCGGCGTGGTCGTCCGTATCGTCGACTCAGATTCGGCGGCCTATGTGAATTACCTCCTGCAGGCGCCAGACGGCACCCAGTATTGCGCCCAGATGGACGTTCGGCGCCGGCCCAACCGTCATGCACTGCTGCGCATGGCGCTCGAATCCGGACGCTCCGTCATGATGGTGGGCGGCATCAACAGTTATGTGAGAACGGCGGTCGTCGGCGCCGCCGGTCATGTGCTTTTCGACGGCGCCGGGGAGGTGCGCACCGACCGCGGTAGATAATTGCATGTTGTGCCGCTCGATTATCTCGACGCGACTGAAATCAAAATATATAAAAAAGGATTTATAGTGATAAACGCCGATAGTTCCACCAACCCGCACCTCGTTCGAGGTGGCATTCCGCTCAGAGGTGTCAGGGGCGGATTTCTCACCCGCATTATCGATTCGAACGATCTCGAAAACGTCAATTTCGTGCTCAGATCAGAAGAAGGTGCGTTGTATTGCGGCCAGTTGAATGTCGTCGCCCACGAAAACAGAAACGATCTCCTGATGATGGCGCTGGATTATGGCCTGCCGATCGCCCTCTCCGGCGACGATTCCGGAAACATTACCGGAATCGCCATCGCGCCGAGTAATTCGGCCGTTCCATCGCTGAGTAGCGCATTTTTGAAACTACAGGACAGCCGCATGGGAATCGTCGTGAGAATCGTCGACAAGGATCAGGGCGCGGCGATCCATTATGTGATCCAGACGAACGACGGCTCCCGCTACTGCGCGCAAATGTGGCCCAACCGTGACCACTACGACAACCGAAACAGCCTTTTCATGATGGCGCTACGCATGAATATACCGGTGACGATTACGGCCGGCGGGAATCACGAGGTGACTGCGATCGCGATCGGATCGTAATATCGCTACTTCGCGCCCGCTCGCCGCGGCGGGCGGGCAGATTTTCTGCTGGCTTCATCGAGACCAAAAAAGAGCGAGGACGAGCGTCATGAGCACGAGTACCGAATATGCGAAAACCGCGCCCGGGCGCGCGGAAATCGACGCGCTGAGCGGCCCGATGGTCGTCGAATTTGGCACCGACTGGTGCGGCTTCTGCCGCGCCGCGCAGCCGCTGATCGCGCAGGCGTTCCAGGGTCATGGCGCAGTGAAGCACATGAAGATCGAGGACGGCAGCGGCCGCCCGCTCGGCCGCTCGTTTCGCGTGAAGCTCTGGCCGACGCTCGTCTTCATGCTCGGCGGAAAGGAAGTCGCGCGTCTCGTGCGGCCTGGCGACGTCGCCGAAATCCGCAACGCGCTCGCGCTCATCGACGAGCCGCTCGCGCAATAAATCGGGACTAAGGGTTATGCCTTGGTCAAAATTTGTCTCGATAACTTGTATGATAACCCGATGACTTTACGAGCCTCGCCAAGTCGCATGTTCGAGAAGATTCCGCCGCGCGCGCTGTCCGACACGGTCGCGCAGCAACTGCAAAAGCTGATCGAGAAGGGCAGCTTCGCCACGACGGGCAAGCTGCCGACCGAAGCCGTGCTCGCGCAGGAATTCGGTGTGAGCCGCACGGTGATCCGCGAGGCCGTCTCGCGGCTGAAGAACGAAGGCATGGTCGAGCCGCGGCAGGGTAGCGGCGTGTTCATCGTCGAGCGGGCGGGTATCCGGCCGTTGCGCATCGATTACGCGCAGGCTGTCGAGCCGGGTGCGGTCGTGCAGATTCTCGCGCTGCGCCGGGCCATCGAGGCCGAGGTCGCATCCGAAGCCGCGCTCTGCCGCACCGACGTGCAACTCGCCGCGATCGATGACGCCCTCGCGCGTATCGACGACGCGGTGCGTGAAGGCAAGGACGGCGTCGAGGAAGATGTGGCGTTTCATCGGGAAATTGCGAACGCGACCGGCAACCCGTACTTCCTGAAAACCCTCACCTTTCTGAACCAGTATCTCGAAGCCGGCACGATCGTCACGCGTGGAAACGAGGCGCTGCGCGAGGATTTCATGCGTCAGGTGCGCGAGGAGCATGCGGCGATCGTCGAGGCGATCCGCGCGCGCGACTCCGCCGCCGCGCGCAACGCCGCGCAGACCCATCTCATCAACGCCGCGCGCCGACTGGCGGAAGCCGGCATCTGCTAATCCATCGGGAAAAAACGCTATGACGAGAAACGTGGGAGTCATCGGACTGGGCGCAATGGGCATGGGCGTCGCGCGCTCGCTGCTGCGCGCGGGCTTCGCCGTGCACGCGTGCGATGTGAGAAAGCCCGTGCTCGATGCGTTCGCGGCCGAAGGCGGCATCGCGTGCGCGACGCCCGCGGAACTCGGCGGCAAGTGCGACATCGTGCTGACGGTCGTCGTCAATGCGGCGCAAACCGAGGCGGTACTTTTCGGCGAGAACGGCGCGGTCGATGCGATGAAACCCGGCAGTGTCGTGCTCGCGTGCGCGACGGTCTCGCCGCAATTCGCCGCCGAACTCGGCCGGCGCATCGGGGAAAAAGGCGTGCTGCTGCTCGACGCGCCCTTGTCCGGCGGTGCGGCCAAGGCTACGTCCGGCGACATGACGATGATGACCTCCGGCCCCGCTGACGCCTACGCCGCGTGCGAAGACGTGCTCGATGCGATCGCGGGCAAGGTCTATCGCCTGGGCGACGCGCACGGCGCGGGCTCGAAGGTGAAGATCATCAATCAACTGCTCGCGGGCGTGCATATCGCCGCGGCCGCTGAAGCGATGGCGCTGGGCCTGCGCGAAGGCGTTGATCCCGACGCGCTGTACGACGTCATCACGCACAGCGCCGGCAACTCGTGGATGTTCGAGAACCGCGTGCCGCACATCCTGTCGGGTGATTACACGCCGCTCTCCGCCGTCGATATTTTCGTGAAGGATCTCGGCCTCGTGCTCGACACGGCGCGCACCTCGAAATTCCCGCTGCCGCTTTCGGCTGCGGCGCACCAGATGTTCATGATGGCGTCCACGGCCGGTCACGGCGGCGAGGACGATTCCGCGGTCATCAAGATTTTTCCGGGCATCGACGTCCCGAAGGGAGCGAAGGCATGACGCAAGCGGCGCAGGCACTGCTCGGCTGTATCGCCGACGATTTCACCGGCGCGACCGATCTCGCCAACATGCTCGTGCGCGGCGGGATGCGCACGGTGCAGACCATCGGCGTTCCGGAGGCGGGCACGCGGATCGAGGCGGACGCCATTGTCGTCGCGCTGAAGTCGCGCACGATTGCCGCCGGGGACGCGGTGCGCCAGTCGCTCGACGCGCTCGAATGGTTGCGCGCGCAGGGTTGCCGCCAGTTCTTCTTCAAGTATTGCTCGACCTTCGATTCCACGGATGAGGGCAACATCGGCCCGGTCGCGGATGCCTTGCTCGATGCGCTGAAAGATGACTTCACGATCGCCTGCCCCGCGTTTCCCGAGAACGGCCGCACGATCTTTCGCGGCAATCTGTTCGTCGGCGATGTACTGCTGAACGAGTCGGGCATGGAAAACCATCCGCTCACGCCGATGACCGATCCGAACCTCGTGCGCGTCCTGCAGCGGCAGACGAAATCGAAGGTCGGGCTGATTCGTTACGACACGATCGCGAAGGGCGCGGACGCGATCCGCGCGCGCATCGACGAGTTGAAGCGAGACGGCGTGCGCCTCGCCATCGCCGATGCCGTGTCCGACGCCGATCTCTACACGCTGGGCGAAGCGTGCCGCGATCTCGCGCTCATCACGGGCGGCTCGGGCATCGCGCTCGGCCTGCCGCAGAACTTCCGCGCGGCGAATCTGCTCGCGCACGCGGAACATGCCGCCGACCTGCCGAAGATCGAAGGCAAGTCGGTCGTGCTGGCGGGGAGCGCATCGAAGGCGACGAACGCGCAGGTCGCGCACTGGCGCGAATCGAAGCCGAGTTTCCGTATCGATCCAATGTCGCTTTCGCGCGGCGAGCCGGTCGTGCAGAACGCCGTCGAATTCGCGCGCAAACATGACGAGCCCGTGCTCATCTACGCGACTTCATCACCCGATGAAGTGAAGGCCGTGCAGAAGGAACTGGGCGTGGAGAAGGCGGGACATCTCGTCGAAGGTGCGCTCGCGTCGATCGCGCGCACGCTGCGCGACGAAGGCTATGCGAGGTTCGTCGTCGCGGGCGGCGAGACTTCGGGCGCGGTGGTGCAGGCGCTCGACGTGCGCTCGTTGCGCATCGGGCCGCAAATCGATCCGGGCGTGCCGGCGACGCAGTCCATCGGCGCGAATGGCGATGCTGCCCTCGCCCTCGCGCTGAAATCCGGCAATTTCGGCACCACCGATTTCTTCGAGAAGGCGCTGAAGGCACTGTGATGGCATCGAACGAAAGCTCCATCCGCGAAGAGATTTGCGTCATCGGCAAGAGCCTTTACGAGCGCCGTTATACGGTTGGCAGCGCGGGCAATATCAGCGCGCGCCTCGACGATGGCTGGCTCATCACGCCGACCGACGCGTGCCTCGGCCGCTTGGATCCCAACGACATCGCCAGGGTCGATCTCCAGGGCAATCATGTTTCGGGCGGACGGCCGTCGAAGACGCTGGCGCTGCATCGCCGCATCTACGAGAACAATGTTGAGGCGCGGGGCGTCGTGCATACGCATTCGACGCATCTGGTTGCGCTGACGCTCGCGGGCGTCTGGAAGAAGGACGATGTCCTGCCGCCGATCACGCCGTACTACGTGATGAAGGTGGGCCATGTTCCGCTGATTGCGTATCGCCGTCCGGGCGATGCGGCGGTGGCGGAGGAAGTGGCGGCGCTGGCGTCGAAGGTGCGCGCGGTGTTGCTGGAGCGCCTCGGGCCGGTGGTATGGGAGAAGTCGGTGTCGCACGCGAGTTACGCGCTGGAGGAACTGGAAGAAACGGCGCGGCTATATTTATCGACGATGCCGCGCCCCGAACCGTTACCGGAGGAAGCGATCGAGGATTTGAGAACCACGTTCGGCGCCCGCTGGTAAAAAAAGCCCGAAAAACCCCGAAAAAGCCCGACGGCAGCGCATAGCGCATTGCCGGAACTCTTTCGTGCTGAACCAGCGCCCTAAACGTTATGGCGAGTCAGACCGTGCGCGATCCAAGCCCGGTGAGACCTACGAGGGCACTCGCTACAGCCGGGCCATTAGGTCGATCGCCAGTGCCGCGGCCGGCGTGAGGC
>LRBF01000094.1 GCA_001580565.1 Caballeronia megalochromosomata
AGGACAGCAAACGCTGCGCTCACCGCCTTGACGCGAACGCGCTTCCAGAGCAGCACCGAAGCAAGCACCATGCACCCGGCACTCCACACCGGTACCGCCCACCAGACAAAATTTGTGTAATTGGCATTCATCGATCAGCCGTATTCAGAACCGCAACTGCGGCTTGTTCATCTGCACGCTAAGGTCAGGTCGCAATGACCCGGCCGTGGAATTCTGAGGATCAGGATTCATCTCGCTCGATATTCGACGCATACGTCCTGAACAAGCGTGAGCCAAAGTAAATCGGCGCGCCGAGCGTGTAAGCCTCCAGCGAATAGATCAGGCCTGGCACGCCTGCCAGGCTATCCCTCTTCGGCACGATGCCTACCTTTGGGTCGCACTTCATGTGCGTCCAACCAGCGTAATCCTTCACTTCCGGAGCTTTGTTCTTCAAGTCCTGGAATTCCGGCCAGGAATATGAAGTGATGGAATGCTCCTCGCCCGGATACGGGTAATCAACATATAATTTCCCCCATACTTCTCCAATTGGCAGAGAGCTCTGAAGTACCCGCCCATTTTTCATCTCGATATAGCCACGGTCATTCGCGACGACAAACTGCTTGACGTCTTGTGGCATGGGAAATTGACTGTCGTAATGTCCCCATAACGGGACGAAAACTTGCGCGGGAGTTCCGAATGTTCGTCCTTCATCTTGAGATATCCATATTCCGCTGAAGTCCTCGACAGGAATCGCGATGTATCGAGTCGAAGGATGAACGTAGCGGTAAAAAACAATTCGATAGGAGTGCGGCACCACCTCCGTCTCGATCCCCAGCTTCGAATCGAAATACCACAACGCGCCCTCGCATTCCCAGCCCTTCATCTCCAGCCAGCGGTGGTCGTCGAACCGATAGATCACCTGCGTGGGAATCTCTCGGGGCATCTGCGCCGCGACACCGGGCACCAGCGGTATGGTCGCGATGACCGTCAGGACAGCAAACACTGCGCTCAACGCCTTGGCGCAAGCGCGCTTCCAGAGCAGCACCGAAGCAAGCACCATGCCCCCGGCACTCCACACCGGTACCGCCCACCAGACTAAATTTGTGTAATTGGCATTCATCGATCAGCCGTATTCAGAACCGCAACTGCGGCTTGTTCATCTGCACGATAAGGCCAGGTCGCAATAATCCGGCCGTGAAATGTCGAGGATCAGGACTCATCTCGCTCAATATTTGAAGCACGCGTCCTGAACAAGCGTGAGCCAAAGTAGATCGGCGCGCCAAGCGTGTAAGCCTCCAGCGAATAGATCAGGCCAGGCACGCCTTCCAGGCTATCCCTCTTCGGCACGATGCCAACCCTCGGATCGCACTTCATGTGCGTCCAGCCAGCGTAATCCTTCACTTCCGGAGCTTTGTTCTTCAAGTCCTGGAATTCCGGCCAGGAATACGAAGTGATGGAATGTTCCTCGCCCGGATATGGGTAATCAACATACAATTTTCCCCAAATCTCTCCAACAGGCAAAGAACTCTGAATGACGCGGCCGTTGTTCATCTCGATGTAGCCACGGTCATCCGCAACGACAAACTGCTTTACGTCCTGCGGCATGGGACGTTGACCATCGTAATGCCCCCAATCCGGGACGAAAACATGCGCGGGAGTTCCAAATGTTC
>LRBF01000095.1 GCA_001580565.1 Caballeronia megalochromosomata
TTATGTGTATGATCAGTAGCACCCCCAGATACTAACGTAGTTCTCGCGTGGTCAGAGTCAGATGTGTATAAGAGACAGCTTCGAGCGTGTCGAGTTGCTTATCCAGAGCATCGAGCGCGAGAAGCGCCTGTGTCGCGTCATGAGTGGATGAGGCCGTGTTGACTGTGGAGGCCACGTCCTGCATTGACGAACGGTTCGATACACCCGAGATCACCGACCCTAGCAGCCAGATTGCGGCAGCGGCGATCGTCGCGCACGCCGCAGTGGTCGACCACGAGAAGCCAACGCGACGACCGTAGACCTTGCGGCTATGGGCAGCAATCGTTTGCCAGAGCGCTGGATACCGCATCTGCACGCCGCGCACTGCCATACTTTGGCTGATCGCTGTCCCCGGGAAAGCAGGAGCAAAGAACAGACCGTGGACATCGTTGCGCCAAACACCGGACTCAACGATCCGTGTCATGAGACCACACAGCCGCTCCCGCGCGCCATCGATATGCTGAGATAGCTCGGCAAGCACCCGATCCCGAGGATCCTGCGCAAGGCGAAAAACACCCTCGTCAGCAAGTGTTCCTGTGAGATCGAGCAACGACGCGTTTAATTCGGCAGTGGGCATTGGCCTGTTCGGCCAACTCAATCCGATCCCTCTATCCGGATCCCACGCTGTCCCGTGACATTCGGCCACGTCGACCACATACACAGGTGCAGCCCAACCCAATGAACGAGCATTTCGCGCAAGGCGCTGAGCCAGCATGTCCGCATCAACCGACTCACGCTGCCCGCGAGCATCGGACGTGATCGCCACCACCGCGTCAATTGGGCGGCGACGGCGGAGACACCGAATCTGTGTCAGCCAGTCGTGGTCTGGTTCGCCGTCGCTCTGATTCGCATACAGCACGACGGTATCGCCGCGAACCACATAGCAAGTAGTCGTGAGTCCCGGCACGACGCGCTCGACGAGCGCCCTCTCTCCGACAATGAGCAGCCAGCGTGTCCGATAGCGCCAATGACGCACCCCTTCCAGACTGCGCATGAGCTCGCGTGCCGCGACGGAGGGCACAAAACGGCTGCGCTTCCTTGAACGGTCGTTTTCCCATGCATGGCTGTCCCCTTGCGTGCCGACCCAGCGCGCCCTCAGAATCCATCGATCCACGACAAGCCTAGAAACAACCACTGTCAATAGAACAGCCAGAAGTCCGAATCCGATCCCTGCGATACGATCAGCACTCCAATCAAGTTGCCATCCGATAAACCAAACCACGCCGGCGATGACCACCAATGCACCAGCGGTCATCCAGAGAAACGAAACTTCGCTCGTCGCGCTCTGTCCCCGTTCTGTACGATCTTTCGACAAATTCATCTTTCACTTGCGCCTTGCAATCCCACTCACACTGGATAGGCTTTGCCCATCATCTAAAGGCGGCAAACGCCCGCCCAGCGCCTCGACCTCTTTCATCGCCCGCATTTGCACGAGGCCCGGATGCAATAATCTCAGCGCCAACGCCAGGATCATCGCGCCTGCCACGCCAGCCGCAACCCACGGAAACAGATCGGCCGCCTTGAACAGCACGCCAAACAAGATCGTGAAAATCGGTAGGAGGCCCACAAGAAAGACTGAAGTGTGCGATGCCGACAACGGCGGAACACCCATTCGAAGCGAAGAAGCCGGCTCATCGGCACAGGTAATGTAAAGCCGAGCCTGCTTGCCCTCCTGGCTGGCCAGTAGCTGAGGACCTTGCCCGTACTGAACCAACTCGGCTGCCAGCGCGAGAGAAATCCAGGGGCTGATCGGGCCGACTGGGCCGATGGAGTCACTCACGTTCACCATTCCACTCGTTCCGCCTTCAAGTACCAAACCGCAATCACCGACGGCTCGCGACAGCGCATATCCGTCGGCCTTCCCGAGATTGCAGTTCCAACCTGTGCGAATCCGTGCAAGCGGAACCGCTCCCGATTCGCCCAATTGCTGAAAATCCGTGAGCATCGAGGCCGTCGATGCCGGCATGGAGCGATAGATCCGGACGACGGGCGCGCCCGAGTCCAACTGCGGCAAGTTCGGCTGGAATAGAAGCGCCACAGCCGATTCCGTGAATCGAGCGAATTCATCTCCGTTGTCGTGGAGTTGCACGCTTAGCAATAACACGGGAGTGCGCTCGTCGATCACGCTTCGCTCGATCACTGGCCAACTGATTTCGGAAACCGGCTCTACGGTAACGGGAATACGAAGATTCAATGCATCCCACTGCTTCAGGATAGATTGCTCGATCTCTCCCGCATCCGTGTGTTCACCCGTCGAGGCGATGATCCGCAGCGTGTCATCGATGCCCGAGGACAGCACTGCGTCTTTGGAGCCCCTAAGCAAGCGCTCGAGGACCTGCTCCGTTCGGGTTGACTTAAAATCTTCTGCGATTTCCTCCAGGCGACGGACCTCACTCTTATTCCGGGGCGCGGCTTCCGACAGTCCTGCGATCTTCTCCGCCAGAGCGTCCTCGACAAGCAGGACCGAGAAGCCGCCAAGGACGGCATACTGACGGCCCCAACGCTGCCAAGCCAAGAGCACGGCATCCGTGTAGTACGCAAGGCAATCGACGCCGAAAGCCGCCATGCCTGCGAAATGCAAAATCGCGCACCAAAGCGCGAGGCCGAGCATCAGCGGAATACCAACAAGACAGAGCCAGAACTCGATGCCACCAGACTGTTCGTGAAGCTTCGGCCAGGAGACGAAGATCACCACAGCGGCGGCGAACATGACGCCAATCGAGCATACGGCCACCAACCACGGCGATGGCTTCTGAGGCGCTGGAAGCTCCTCGAACTTTAGAACCGGCCAACTCATGCTTAGATTCCAAACTCATCGGTGCTGGCGAGCACCTGTGCGCCACAGGAAGTCCGGCAACCGTGTACCGCGATTGGGCGCCCATTCTCGATATAGCCGTCGTCGCCCTCGATGATTTGCACTGTGCCGTGCTCGGGACACTTGACCAGATCACCGCGCAAAGCACAGGCCCTGTCGCCGATGAGGAAGGTGGTTGATGCTGAGATGACACTTCCACCGTGAGTGGTCGTGTCGCCATACCGTATGGGTGTTTTAGTCACGGTTCATTCTTTGTTGTTTGAAGTTGCACATCTTTCGTGCGAAATCGTTTGCTTCGTCTTTGAAATCAAACCTTCGCTATTCGATAGTCGACACTTCCTTCGTTAGCCATTTCGATCCAAAATAAATCGGTGCGCTAAGCGTATAGGCTTCCAGTGAATAGATGATCCCTGGAATTCCCGCCAGGCTATCTCTCTTCGGAACGATGCCCACGTTCGGATCGCACTTCATGTGCGTCCAGCCTTTGTAGCCCATCACCTCGGGAGCCCTATTCCTAAGATCTTGAAATTCAGGGAAGTCGTAGTCGACAATCGAGTGTTCCTCACCCTTCACGGGATAGTCGAGATAGGTTTTCCCCCAAGCCTCTCCAACTGGCAAAGAACTCTGAATGACGCGGCCGTTGTTCATCTCGATGTAGCCACGGTCATCTGCAACGACAAACTGTTTTACGTCTTGCGGCATAGGGAATTGGCCATCGTAATGTCCCCAATCCGGCACGAACACATGCGCGGACGTCCCAAATGTCCGCCCTTCATCGAGCGAAACCTCGATTCCACTAAAGTCTTCCAGTGGAATAGCAATGTATCGAGTCGACGGATGAACATAGCGGTAGAAAACAATTCGATAGGAGTGAGGCACCACCTCCGTCTTGATTCCCAGCTTCGAATCGAAGTACCACAACGCGCCTTCGCACTCCCAGCCCTTCAGCTCCAGCCAGCGATGGTCGTCGAACCGATAGATCACCTGCGTGGGAATCTCTCGCGGCATCTGCGCCGCGACACCGGGCATCAGCGGTATAGCCGCGAT
>LRBF01000096.1 GCA_001580565.1 Caballeronia megalochromosomata
TTCGGTGTCCTGCTCGCCGATTACCTCCGTGCGGGCGAGGTGGTCTTCGCCCTCATTCAGGTCGGCTGCGCTATACTGCCGGGGCTCGGACGTGTGGTTGTCGCTGTCACGATACTCGCGTTCCTACCTGTCATCGAGATGAACACCTACAGCCCGAAGCGACCGGCCATCACCGGCGTCGATTCGTTCAGGAAGATCCGGCCGACGGCCAGGACGCGCATCGTCGCGGTGCTGTTCGTCGTCTGCCTGCAGCTCGGCGTGGCGTTGAGCATCTACACGTCGGGCAAGGGATTGTCGGTGCTGAACATCTATCTGGTCGTGATGCTGTACTTCCTCGTGCCGTGGACCGCGGTCAACCTCACCGACTATTTCTTCGTCCGCAAAGGCCGCTACGCGATCCCGCATTTCTTCATGCCGCACGGCAGCGTGTACGGCGCGTGGGGCGCGCGTGGACTGATCTCGTATGTCATCGGCTTCGCGGCGATGATCCCTTTCTTCTGCATCTTCGACGGGCAAGACGAAGTCTACGTCGGTCCGCTTGCACGGGCGATCGGCAGTGTCGATCTTGCATGGCTGGTCGGGCTGTTCGTGTCCGGCATCGCGTACTTCCTGCTCGCACGCTCGCTCGACATGAGAAAGGAAGAGGCGGTCATCGCTCACATCGAACGCACGCAGCCCCAATACACGACAGGCGACAAGCGCTTCTAAGCCGACGCGTCACTCAAGGAAAAGATATGTCAACCGATCAATACGATTACATCATCGTCGGCGCGGGTTCGGCCGGATGCGTGCTGGCCAACCGCCTCACCGAAAACCCGAATGTGCGCGTGCTGGTGCTGGAGTATGGCGGCAGCGATCGCAGCATCATCATCCAGATGCCGAGCGCGTTTTCCATGCCGATGAACACGAAGAAGTACAACTGGAAGTATCAGACCGCGCCGGAGCCCCATCTCGAAGGACGCCAGTTGCATTGTCCGCGCGGCAAGGTGCTGGGCGGGTCGTCGTCGATCAATGGTCTCGTCTACATTCGCGGCCATGCCTACGATTTCGACGAATGGGAATCGCTCGGTGCGCGAGGCTGGGAATATGCGAACTGCCTGCCGTATTTCCGGCGCGCCGAAAGCTATAAGTTCGGCGGCGACCAGTACCGTGGCGAGAATGGTCCATTGTCGACCAACAACGGCAACAACATGCGCAATCCGCTGTACGGCGCATGGGTCGAGGCAGGCGCCCAGGCGGGCTACATCAAGACCGACGATTGCAACGGCTACATGCAGGAAGGCTTCGGCGCGATGCACATGACCGTCAAGGACGGCGTGCGCTGGTCCACTGCGAATGCCTATCTGCGCCCGGCGATGACACGGCCCAATCTGCACGTCGTGACCCATGCGATGACACGCCGCGTGCTGATCGAAGGCAAGCGCGCGGTGGGCGTGGTCTACGATCAGGGCGGCGTGACGCATACCGCGCGCTGCCGCGCCGAAGTGCTGATTTCGTCAGGGCCGATCGGCTCGCCTCACCTGCTTCAGCGCTCGGGCATCGGGCCGGCGGAGGTGCTGCGGCGCGCGGGCGTGGAGGTCCGGCACGACCTGCCGGGCGTCGGAGAGAATCTGCAGGATCACGCCGAGATTTACATCCAGTACGCATGCAAGCAGCCGGTCACGCTCAACAGCAAGATGGACCCGTTCAGCAAGTTCATGATCGGGCTGCGCTGGCTGCTGTTCAAGGATGGGCTCGGGGCCAGCAATCACTTCGAGGCCGGCGGGTTCATCCGGTCGGAAGCGGGTCTGCGCTGGCCGGACATCCAGTTCCACTTCCTGCCCGCCGCCATGCGCTATGACGGCGACAAGCCGCTCAAGGGACATGGCTTCATGGTGCTCACCGGCCCCAACAAGCCGAAGAGCCGGGGTTACGTGCGCCTGACCGACGCCGATCCCTACGCGCATCCCGAGATCCGCTTTAACTACCTCGAAAGTGAGGAAGATCGCGAAGGATTCCGGCGGTGCGTGCGCCTCACGCGGGAGATCATCACGCAACCGGCGATGGATCCGTTTCGCGATGTCGAGCTGGCGCCCGGCCCGGACGTCCAGACGGACGATGAGATCGACGCCTTCGTCCGTGCGAACCTGGAAAGCACGATGCATCCGTGCGGGTCATGCCGCATGGGCGAAGACGCGATGGCCGTGGTGGATTCGGAACTGCGGGTGCGGGGCATGGAAGGGCTGCGTGTGATCGACTCATCCGTTTTTCCGACCGAGCCGAACGGCAACCTGAACGCACCGACGATCATGCTGGCCGAACGTGCCGCCGACCTGGTGAAAGGCGGGCCCATGCTCGAACCATCGCACGCGCATGTGGGGCTCGCGGAAGGCTGGGAAACGCGGCAACGATCCCACGAGCCGAAGCGCAAGTTGCATCACGCTTGAACCGCAGGCGCCTGTTGGTGTCACGCAGTAACGGTGAGCGGATTCGACGGTTTATTTATGTCGACATGAATAAATCTTGCGACTATGATTGAGACGACGGAATGTGGAAGGCCGATATCGTCGAGACCGTCGAAAACGAGGAGACATGCAGATGATCAAGATTGAAAAGCTCACCGCCTGCATTGGCGCGGAACTGTCAGGCGTCAACCTGGGCGACGCATCACGCGATGCGTCCTTGTTTGCGGAGATCAAGGCGCTGCTATTGCAGCACCGCGTGCTGTTTTTCCGCGATCAGGACATCTCCCGGGAAGAACATGTAGCCTTCGCGCGCAGGTTCGGCGATCTGGAAGATCATCCGGTTGCGGGAAGCGATCCGGAACATCCCGGCCTCGTGCGGATCTATCGATCGGATGCGAAAAACCCCTACGAAAACAATTTTCATACCGACGGTTTGTGGCGGCCGGAGCCTTCCATGGGCGCCGTGCTTCGGTGCATCGAGTGCCCGGAAACGGGCGGCGACACGATCTGGGTCAATATGGTCGAGGCCTATAAGCAATTGCCCGAAGACATCAAGCATCGCATCGCGGGTCTTCGGGCGAAAAGCAGCATCGAGCATTCGTTCGGTGCGGCAATGGATCCCGAAGAACGCAGAAAGCTCGCCGCGCAAAATCCGGACGTGGAGCATCCCGTCGTGCGCACGCACCCGGAAACCGGCGAGAAGGTCTTGTACGTGGGCAGCTTCACGACACACTTCGTCAATTTCCATACGCCGGAGAATGTCCGTTACGGCCTCGACAAGACGCCCGGCGCCAGCCTGCTGCTCAACTATCTGCAAAGCCAGGCGCTGATTCCCGAATATCAGGTACGTTTCAGATGGAAACCAAACAGCATCGCCGTCTGGGACAATCGCTCCACGCAGCATTACGCCGTCATGGACTACTGGCCGGCCCCGCGCAAGATGGAACGCGCGGGCATCATCGGTGACAAGCCTTATTGAAGCATCGCGGCGCGTCGCTTCGACGCGTCCGGAACGGCAACACGGCCAGCGTATCCGGTTCATCGGATATCGCTGGCCGTGTTCTTTCTACTTCGCTCGCGGCTTCAGGCAGTCTTGCGCAGAAAGCCCTGATTGCCGCCGTTGCGATTCGGCGCGAAGCCGTTTGCCTGCAGAGAATCTTCCACCGTGTCGTAGAACACGCCGATACGCGAGATCTCGCGTGCCTGCTGCGCCGTCGCGATCTCGCGTCCGAATTCCCGTGACATGCGCACCAGTTGCTCGATCTGCTTCACAGTGCTGATCTTCTCCGTGCGTGACTGATTCCAGAGGCAGTCTTCCGTGCCGCAGCGGACATGCAGACCCATTGAAATGCCCCACATGTTCACCGGCAGCACATTGCGCACGTTGCTTTCCACCGTGACCACCGCGCCATCGGGAACGGCACGGATGAAGTTGGCGAGGCTGTAGACGTTCGGCGTATCCATGCCGCCGGCTATCGCGACCCAGTTCATCACCAGCGGACCCTTGTAGAAGCCCCGTCGCATCAACCGCTCGACCGACTCGAAACTGTTGAGGTTGTAGCACTGGAAAGCACTCTGGATACCCTTGGCCGTCAAACGCCGCACGTGTTCCTCGACCCATCCGGGCTGCGCGGGAACGGTCATCTCCTTGTAGGCATTGAAGAGCGCAGGCTGCTCGCGCGAAGTGCCCTTGAAGTCCGCGTCTTCCGCCTGATCCGTGACGTTCATCTGGGAAGTATTCACCGTCACCGTCACCTGATCCGGCTTCGGTTCGAGTTCGGCCAGCATGTGGCGGGTATCGTCGGACAGCCATTTGGCGGCCTGCCCTTCGTCCTCGGGAGCGAACGAAATGGAACCGCCGACCTGGATGATCATCTCGGGCACCGCCTTGCGCACGCCCGCGATCAGTTGATTGAACATGGAAAGGCGCTTGCTGCCCTTGCCGTCCAGCTCGCGCACGTGCAGATGCAGCACGGTCGCGCCTGCGTTGTAGCAGTCCACCGCTTTCTGGATCTGGTCTTCCATCGTGACCGGAATGTCTTCGGGAAAGTCGCCGGGCAGCCATCCGGGCGCGTACGGCGCGGCCGTGATGATCAGGGGCTGCTGGTTCTCGGGAAAGAGATGACCGTCGAGAAAATTCATGTTGATATCCAGGTGAGAGGCACATTTCCTTGCGGCAGACAGACAGCGCGCAAAGGCGTTGATTGCGTCCGCCGTCGTGAGCGGACATGGACGATGCGGTGGAGCGCGTGACGCTATCGCGGCGTGGCAAGCTGGCTGATGAATTCCTCGGCCAAGGGCCATTCGCCATGACCCGACGCCGGATTCAGATGACCCACCGCGCCGAGTTCGACGAAGCGGCTACCCCACGCCCGCGCGAATTCGCGAGCGCGATCCAGACGCGTCAAAGGATCGTTGCTGCTCGCGGCGACGATGCTCGGAAATGGCAAGAGGTCACGCGGGATCGGTAACCATCCGTGTTCGTCCAATGCGTCGATCGTCGGATAGCCGGGCGGCATGGGCGTTTCGAGATCCGCCGGCGCCGCCAGCAATGCGCCGTGAACCTCGTGCGAGGCGCGGCGGCTCGCCCAGTGCGCAAGCATCATCACGCCCGCACTGTGCGCGACGACGATGATCGGACCATCGACCGAAGTCATTGCGCGATCGATCGCATCGACGCGTGCGGCGCAACTGAGCTTGTCATGCTCGAGCGGCGCGACGCTCCGCACGCGCGGGAGCTTCTGCGCGAGCAGAGTCTGCCAATGGTCCGCCACGTGTTCGCGCAACCCCGGAATGATCAGCACGGTCGCAGATGTGATGTTTGAATTGAACATGTCTTCGGTGATTGAAGGGTGAAGTCGAAAGCCGTGCGGCTCTCATGCAGTCGTTTCGTACAACCATGTATTCCAAGTTTGAAATGAAAGGGTTTTCGACGCTTGACAATGCATGACATGGGGTTATCCTCTAACGACAACCTCTCGCCTTCTTCCGATGTCCTCCCTCGTTCGCGCCGCATGCCTCACCCATTTCAGCGAGATCGCGCTTGCGTCAGCACTCGATCCCGTGCGTATGCTTCTCGATGCGGGACTCAGCCCTTCCGTGCTCGACAATCCGGATCTCATGATTCCCGTCGAGCGTGTCGGACAATTGCTGCAGGCTTGCGCCACGCTGTCGGGGAACGAGAGCTTCGGGCTGTGCATGGCCGAGTCGCGGCTGCTGTCCAACCTCGGCGCAGTCGGATTGCTCATTCGGGATCAGGCCACGCTTCGCGATTCGCTCGCCATGCTGATGCGCTATCAGCCCGTGCTCAACGATGCGCTATCGCTGACGGTCGAGGAATGCAACGGCCTCGTCATCATTCGCGAGGCTGTCAGGGCCGGCAACGCGCATCAGTCCACGCGTCAGAGAATCGAGTTGGCGCTCGGCGTCATGGTGCGCCTCATTCGTCAGCTCATCCGCCCCGACTGGCGTCCGCGGCGTGTCTGCTTCGAGCATGCGGCGCCCCGGGACCTCAGCACGCATCTGCGCTTTTTCGGCCCATGTGTCGAGTTCGATCGTGACTTCAATGGCGTCGTCTGCGCGAAGACCGACCTCGATGCGCGCAATCCGTCGGCCGACATCGCCATGACGCGCTATGCGCAACAACTGCTCGATGCATCACTCGTTGCGCAGCACACGACGACACTCGAAGCCGTGCAGCGCGCCATTCTGCAGCTTTTGCCGAGCGGTCGTTGCAGCATCGAGCAGGTCGCCGAACACATGGGCATGGTCTGTCGGACCGTGCAGCGCCGTCTCGCTGAACAGGGGCATAGCTTTTCGTCGATCCTCAACGAGGTTCGCAAGGAACTTACGACACGACATGTCATCGAAGGCGATCGCCCCCTGATCGACGTCGCTGCCCTGCTCGGCTTTTCTTCGCCAAGCGCCTTCTCGCGCTGGTATCACGCGCAATACGGCTGCAGCCCGAGGGAAAGCCGCTCACGGCGCGACGCCATGCGCCGCCAGACGACGCAAGGCTCGCGTCGCCTGGGAGAGCACCGGCTCGTCATGCCATCCGAGTAGCGCCCGTCTTCGTCGTCACGGCACGAGCACCGTGGAACCCACTGTCTTGCGCGATTCGAGCGCGCGATGCGCATCGGCGGCTTCATCGAGCGCGAACATCTGCCCGGGCTCGCTCTTGATCTTTCCGGCCAGCACGAGATCGAAAAGCTCGCGAGCCATCGACAGCATGTGCGAGCGCGGCGTCGCGTAATGCACCATGGCGGGCCGCGTCACCCAGAGCGATCCCTTGCGAGCCAGTACGCGCGTGTCGATCTGCACCGGACCGGACGACGTGCCGTTGCTCACCAACGTGCCGCGCACCTGCAAGCTGTCCAGTGACGCGTCGAGCGTGTCCTTGCCCACCGAGTCGAACACCACTTCGACGCCCTTGCCATCCGTGAGCTCGCGTACGCGCTCGGCGATGTTTTCCCGCGAAGTCACAATCGTATGCGTGCAGCCATTCGCCTTGGCCACCTCGGCCTTCGCATCGGAGCTGACCGTGCCGATCATCGTGACGCCCAACGCGCGCGCCCACTGACAGGCGATGAGTCCCACGCCGCCCGCGGCAGCGTGATACAGAATGGTTTCGTGGCCCTTGAGCGGATAGACCTGCCGAAACAGGTACTGCGCGGTCATGCCCTTCATGATCAGCGTCGCGGCCGTTTTGTCGCTGATGCCGTCCGGCAAGGGAATGAGCACATTCGCGGGCATCACGCGGACGTCCGAGTAGGCGCCCTGTGGCCCAAGCAGATAGCCGACGCGATCGCCCACCTTGATGTCGTCGACGCCTTCGCCGATGGCTTCGACCACCCCTACCGCATCGGAGCCGAGACCATTGGGCAAGGCAAGCGGATACTGTCCCGTGCGGAAATAGATGTCGATGAAATTGACCGCCACGAACGTGTGGCGCACACGCGCCTCGCCGGGGCCGGGTTCGCCTACGGCAACGGTTTCGAGACGGAGGACTTCGGGGCCACCGGTTTCATCAAAGCGAATCGCTTTTGCCATGTTCAACTTTCCTTGGTGAATGATCGACTATCGCGCGGCTCGTTGCGCCGCGATGTCATGCCGGGATCGCATCAGAACATCTGGCGAATGCCGACTTCGAAGCCCATCTGATTCGAGCCTCCGAACGGTGCGGCGGGAACAGCCGTGCCCGCCGATACCGAGTAGATCGCGCCCTTCCCATGATTTTTCATATACCCTGCGACGCCGTACACCGACGTGCGCTTGCTCAGGAAGTAGTTGGCCCTGAGCATGCCGAGCGTGCCATCGGCGTCGTCGTCGGCATTGCCGATATGCGAAAGCTGGGCGTCGAACTGCCACGCGCCATAGAGAACGGATGCGCCGAGGTATTCGACATCCGTCTTGACTGAGCGCACGTCGCCGTGAAGGAGACGATGTATCCAGCCCATGCCCAGTCGCACCGGCCCGACGCTGAGATGCCCGTTCACCTGATAGCGGCGGTCCGTGTCGCCGGAGTTGGTGAACGCGACACCGGGCGCGCCCGGCACGACCGTGTTCGGCGCGGAGCCCTGCCCGCCCCTCAGCTCTTCGAAGGAGGTCGCGACGCCCCAGTTGCTCGCGTCGTACTTGATCATGGCGGACAAGCCGCGGCAGGCCACGAAGTCGCCTGCAACCTGACCGCCGCAGTTGCCGGCCGTCGATGCGTCGCGGCCGAACGAGTACGTTGCGCCGACCGTGAATCCGTAGAATGTGCCCATGTAGGCGACGGCGTTATCGAACCGGTCGGCCAGCAAGGCGCTATCCAGCGATCCCAGACTGCCGATGCCGGCGGGACCGACGATGTTCGCATCGGTCATCGCCCATGTCTGCATGCTGTACTGGCGCCCGAATGTAAGCTGTCCCCAGCCGTTCTTCAGGCCGACATAGGCCTGACGGCCGAATAGTCGGCCGGCTTGCTGCAGCGCGCCGTTCGAGAGGGAGAAGCCGTTTTCCAGTGTGAAAATGGCTTTCAGCCCGCCGCCCAGATCTTCCGATCCCTTCAGGCCCCATCGCGAAGGCAAGTCTCCGCCGCCGATCACCGGCATGCGCACAACCGATCCGCCTGTCGGGGTCGCGTGCGTCAAATATTCGACGCCTGTATCGACGATACCGTATAGCGTGACCGAACTTTGCGCGAATGCGGGCGCGCACGCCAGCGGCGCCATGACAGAAATCGCAAGTCGAGCTTTCCTCATTTCGTCTCCGATCGTTATTTATTATGCATACCGAATCTTTACCGATGCGGTCGACTCGACCGTTCAGCCACGATTCCTCATGCATGAACCCGGCGACGTCGAGGATCGACGAGCGAAGACATGCAGCATCACGCTGAACTCAGTCTAACATTCAAAAATATTAAAGTCGACAACAATTAGAAAATGTTCACAGGCTTACAGCCGCTCGAACACCGCCGCGATGCCCTGTCCGCCGCCGACGCACATCGTCACGAGCGCGTATCGGCCCGCGATGCGCTGCAATTCGTAGATCGCCTTGGTCGCGAGAAAAGCGCCTGAACAGCCGATCGGATGCCCCAGCGCTATCGCACCGCCGTTCGGATTGGTCTTCCGCGGGTCGAGTTCGAGACCTCGCTCGACTGCGATCGCCTGCGCGGCGAACGCTTCGTTGCTTTCGATCACGTCCATCTGATCGAGTGTCAGGTTGCCTTTGCGGAGCGCCAGTTTCGTCGCCGGAATCGGACCCTCGCCCATGATCTCGTTGGACACGCCCGCGACCGCGTACGATACGAGCCGCGCCATCGGCTGATGGCCGGCCGCCATCGCGACGGCTGCATCGGCCAGCACGAAAAACGCCGCGCCGTCGTTGATGCCGGAAGCGTTTCCGGCCGTCACTGTGCCGTCTTTCCTGAAAGCGGGCGTGAGCCTGGCGAGCGATTCCATCGTCGTCGCGGGCTTGACGTGCTCGTCGGTGTCGAACACGACCTCGCCCTTGCGCGTGTGCTTCACGATCGGCACGATCTGCGATCTGAAACGTCCCTCGGCAATCGCGTGCGCCGCTCTGCGATGCGATTCCACGGCGAGCGCATCTTGCTGTTCGCGCGTGATGCCCCACTTGCGCGCGAGGTTCTCCGCCGTCACGCCCATGTGCCCGACGCCGAACGGATCGGTCAGCGTCGCGAGCATCATGTCGGTCAGCACGGCGTCGCCCATGCGCATGCCGTTACGCATCGAGGCCAGAAGATGGCCGCTGCGGCTCATCACCTCGACGCCCCCGCCGACGCCATAGTCGCAGTCGCCGAGCAGGATGTTCTGCGCGGTCGTGACGATGCCCTGCAGCCCGGAGGAACACAGCCGGTTCACGGACATCGCCACCGATTGCATCGGCAGGCCGGCTCGCACTGCCGCCACGCGAGCCACATAGGCGAAGCGGCTCTCGGTGGGAATCGTGTTGCCGACCGTCACGTAGTTGATCGCCTGCGGGTCGACACCCGAACGCGTCACCGCTTCTTTCATGACGATGCCCGCGAGTTCCGCCGGCTCGAGATCGGCGAGCGACCCGCCGAACGCTCCGATTGCAGAGCGTGCCGCACCCAGGACCACTACTTCGCGCTTACTCGTCATTGCTGTCCTCGCCAAACAGGGATACGCCTGATCGTTTGAAATGCCGCGTTGCTTCCGGATGAAGCAAGCCACCGAGCCAGTCTAGTTTTGTCGCGGACAGCGGACTTGACGAATCGAGCCACGCACTTGGCATTTGCTGACACTGCGGGTAAACGCGGAAGCCCGTCGATGACAAACCATGACGCGATCAGTCAAGCGCACGAATCGTGTCGTCAAGACAATCGAAGCTGTAACGATTTCACCGACCTCATGATTTCAAGGAATGCGCAACCATGCGAATCAAACCGCTTACATGCTCGATCGGTGCGGAACTCACGGATGTCAATGTCGCGGATGTCGCCCGAAGCGAATCATTGTTCGCCGAGATCAAGGCGCTGCTGCTGAAGCATCGCGTGCTGTTTTTTCGTGACCAGGAGATATCGCGCGCCGACCATGTCGCCTTCGCGCGCTGCTTCGGCGATCTTGAGGATCATCCCGTCGCCAACACGGTGCCCGGCTATCCGGGGCTGATCGAGATCTACAAGAGCGAGAAGCGCGATCACTTCGAGAACACCTATCACAGCGATGCCTCATGGCGCGCCAATCCGCCCAGGGCCGCCGTATTGCGCTGCATCTCGTGTCCCGATGTGGGCGGCGACACCATCTGGGTGAACATGGTGGAGGCGTACAACAGCCTGCCGGAAGAGATCAAGACGAAGATCGCGGGCTTGCGTGCCAAGCACGGCATCGAGCATTCATTCGGTGCGATCCTGACGACCGAGGAGCGCGAGGACCTGGTCAGGAAGAACCCGCTGGTGGATCATCCGGTGGTCCGGACGCATCCGGAGACAGGCGAAAAGGTCTTGTACGTAGGGCCGTTCTCGACTCACTTCATCAACTATCACACCCCCGAGAACGTGCGCTTCGGACAGGACAAGACGCCGGGCGCGAGCCTGCTTCTCAACTATCTGATCAGTCAGGCGGCCATTCCGGAGTATCAGGTGCGCTTCCGCTGGGAACCGAATAGTCTGGCGATATGGGACAACATGGCGACCCAGCATTACGCGGTCAGCGATTACTGGCCGGCGCCGCGTCGCATGGAGCGGGCGACCGTTCGGGGAGAACGGCCGTTCTGAGCGCCGACCGTCACGCACACTGACATCGATTGCGAAGTCGTTGTCGCGAGTTGCAAAGCGGTTCCGCCGCACAGACCTTAGAGTCGAATGGGCCGAGTGATGGCGCGCAGCCCTAAGCAGGACATTCCAGGAGACAAGCAAGCATGAACGTGATTCCCGATGCGCCCCCGGCCGGCCACCACGACGGCTACGTCACGGGCCGGCGGCAGGCGTGGTTTGCCTTCGCGATGACCTTCGCGCTCATGTTGTTCGACTTCATCGATCGACAGGTGATCGTTTCGCTCTTCCCCCACATCAAGAGCGAATGGGCCCTCAGCGACAAGCAACTGGGATCGCTCGTGTCGATCGTCTCGATCGTCGTGGCGGCGGGCGGCATTCCCGTCGCGCTCATCGCGGATCGAAAGGGGCGCGTGAAAAGCATCATCGTGATGGCGATCGCGTGGAGCCTCGCGACGATATCGTGCATGTTCACCGGCAACTACGGCCAGTTGTTCGCCGCACGCGCGGTCGTGGGTCTCGGGGAAACGGGCTACGGCTCGGTCGGCGCGGCGCTCATCTCGACGTTGTTTCCGCGGCGACTGCGAAGCGCCGCGCTCGGTGCGTTCTTCGCTGCGCCGTCGCTGGGCTCCGTGCTGGGCGTATTCCTCGGCGGCATCATCGCGGCGCATTGGGGCTGGAAGGCTGCGTTCGGCGTCGTGGGCGTGCCCGGGCTCGTGCTCGCGCTCATCTATCTGCGCGTGCGCGACTACGACTCCGTGCCGCTAACCACGGACGCGAGCCGCGCCCCGCAACGGCTGGGTGAAACACTCGCGCATATCTTCGGCACGCTGTCGCGCACGCCTACCCTGCTGTTCGTCTGCGCGGGCGCGGCGGCGCAGCTGGTCACGGTGTCCGCCATCTGGTCATGGCTGCCGAGCTATCTCAACCGTTATCACGCCATGAACGCAGAGTCGGCGTCCAGAGCGGCGGCGGCTGTCGTGCTCATCGGCGCGCTGAGTTGCACGTTCTGGGGCATCGCGGTGGGACGTCTGGCGCAACGCAAGCCGCGCAACAAACTACCCGCGTTGTCGGTGCTTTGCGTGACGACATGCGCGATCTTCATTACGGCATTCGGCGGACCCTACACGGGCGATGTCCAATTCAGATGGATCGTCGTGGGCGCGTTCTTCATGAACTGCACGGTGGGCGTGGTGGCCGGCGTCGCGATGGACGTCATTCATCCCGGCATGCGTTCGACGGGCGCTGCGGTGCTGTCCTTGTTCCAGAACATGTTCGGGCTGGCCGTCGGTCCGTTTCTGGCAGGCATCCTCTCCGACCGTTGGGGTCTGCAGCATGCGCTGGCGCTCACGCCGCTATCCAGCCTGATCGCAGCCGTGTTTTTCGTCGTCGCGATGCGCAGCTATGACCGGGATGTCGCGCGTATCGCCGCGGTCGAGCGAGACGTGGCGCCCGCCGTTGCCGAAGATCGCGTGCTCGAACCGCAAACCGAGTGACGATGCCCGACGAACCACGCAAGTCCCGCTTCCTTCTTCACACCATCAGGAACCTCGATGTCGAATCAAATTGCTTCGCTGCCGCTCGCCGGCGTGCGCGTTCTCGACCTTTCCCGCGTGCTCGCAGGCCCGTGGTGCGGCATGGTGCTCGGCGATCTCGGCGCGGAGGTGATCAAGGTGGAGCATCCGCAACGCGGCGACGATACGCGCGACTGGGGCTTGCGCGCCGGTTCATCCGGGACGTCCTATTTCAACAGCGCTAATCGCAACAAGCGCTCGGTCACGATCGACCTGCAAACCCGCGAAGGACAGGATATCGCACGAGCGCTCGCGCGCGAGTGCGATGTCGTCGTGCAAAACTTCAAGGCAGGCGGCGCCGACAGATTCGGACTTGGGTACGCGCAACTGAAGCAGGACAATGAGTCTCTCATCTACTGCTCGATCTCGGGCTACGATCCGACCGGAACGGAAGCCGAACGTCCTGGCTACGACCTGCTCGTGCAAGGCGAAGCCGGGCTGATGGCGTTGAATGGCGAGGACAGCCAGCCGCCGCTCAAATTCGGCGTCGCCGCCGTCGATCTTTTCACCGGCATGTATGCGGCACAGGCGGTGCTCGCCGCATTGTTCGAACGCCAGAGAACGGGACGCGGCCGGCACATCGAAATGGCGCTGTTCGATTGCGGCCTCATGATCACGTCGTACTACGGACTAGAGGCGCTGATGACGGGCAAAGACCCCTTGCGCTATGGCAATGCGCATCCGTCGATCGTGCCGTATGGCGTCTTCGAAGCGCAGGACGGCGCGCTCGTCATTACGGTCGGCAATAACGCGCAGTTCGTCCGGTTCTGCTGCGACGTCATCGATCGCCCCGATCTCGCCGAGGACGACCGCTTTCGCACGAACATCGCCCGTGCTCAAAACCGGTCGACATTATTGCCGGAGATCGATCGCGAACTTTCGCGGCGCAAACGCGCTGTTTTGCTGGAGCGCCTGAAGAAGGCGAGCATTCCATGCGGTGAAGTGCTTGGTCTGCACGCGGCGTTATTGTCGGAACGGGCGACGCGTTCCGGTCTCGTCACGAACGTGCCGCATCCGGAAACCGGCGAGATGCAGGTGCTCGCGCCGCCGTATCGCTTCGACGGCGCGCGTCCGCCTGTGCGGCGTGCGCCGCCGCCGCTCGGCGAAGGCACGCGCGAAGTGCTTCGGTCGCTGCTCGCAATGAGCGACGCGCAGATCACGCAACTCGAAGCGGATGGAGTCGTGTGACTTCATACGATCGCGTATCCGCGTGGGACATCGCAGCGCGTCAGTGTGTTTCGGACGCGTCCTCTGCAAAGTACTCCGTTCGCCAGCGCGTAGGCGGCTTGCCGAACTCGCCGCTGAACCATCGCGAGAACGCGCTGACCTCGGAAAAGCCCACGAGATTCGCGATGTCCGACACCGTATGACGGCGATTGCCGAGATATCGCAGCGCCAGTTCGCCGCGCACTTCGTTGACGAGCGCGGAGAAGCTTTGTCCCGTCTGCTCCAGTTGACGCTGTAAGGTGCGGGGCGCGAAGCCGAGGCGCTGTCCGACGCGTTCGATGGCGCCGTGCCCTTGCGGCAGCAGGATATGGATCGCGCGCCGCACCTCGTCGGCTATCGATGCCGGTCGCGCCGGTAAGCGCAGGTCGAGCAGCTCTTTCGCGTAACGGGCGAGCACGGCATCGCCGAGCGGATTGGGCCGATCCAGTTCCTCGCGCGTGAGCGCGATGGCGTCGAACTCGGCATCGAATTCGACATTCGGCCCCAGAAATGGCCGATGAAACCGCATGCTCTCGGGCGCGGCATGCGCGAAATACACGCCGCGCGCCTTCCACTGCGCGCCGAGAATGCCGCGAATGAGATTGAAGACTGCGCCGACAGTCAGCTCCACGATGTCGCGCCCGGGATCGGGCCGCCCGGTGACCAGCACCACATGCACGAGCGACATTTCGCCGAAGTCGGCCACGCGGATCGAAACCGAATCGCTCAACATGTGTCGATACTGCTCGATCTCCGCGAGCACATGGCGCAGCGTCGGCTGATGCTGGAGATAGAGACTCACCGCGCCGAAGTCCGACAGCCGCCACGCCTCCCCGATGCGCACACCGAGCGATCGAAGCTCCGACGATCGCGCCGATTCCTCGAACACACTCGCGAGCCCGGACTCCGGAATGCGCAAATCAGGCGCGCTCAGACACACCGGATCCAGACCGGCTTCACGCACCTTGCAGACCGGATCGATGCCGGCGGCACGGGCGATATTGGAATACTTGATCAGCGATGCGCTGCGAACGAAGATGGCCATTTCAAAGTCGTCAAATACAGCCGGTAAAACTATAGGATAGCCGCCGCGACGTCTGCACGGAATAACCACTATGGCCGTGGGCGACTCGCCGCCGGCCGGATTTGGTTCTGGTTATATTTTTGTCGACATTACGCATGACGCGTCCTAGAATCGGCGTGTTAAAAACCGACGTGGATCGCCCCGACTCGTCATGGCCCGACAAAAAACGCAGAATCTTCCCGACCTCTCCGCGCTTCTGACGCCGAAAAATCCGCTGATGCTGGCTGTCGAGCGCGCCGTGCTGCGCGGGCAGGACTCGGCTTACGCGTCTACGCCGATAGCCGAACAGATCGCTGCGCGCCTGGCCGGGGTCATCACACTGGACCTGCTCAAATCCGGACAACGTCTGCTCGAAAAGGACATCAGCGAGGTGCTCCACGTGAGCCGCGCCCCGGTTCGTGAGGCGCTGCGCATCCTGGAACGGGATCGTCTGGTGGAATTTCAGGCGAGGCGCGGTGCCATTGTCACCGCGCCTGACGAAAACGAGCTTCGGGACATTTTCCGCGTACGCAGCGTGCTCTATCTGACGATGCTGGAACAGGTCGCCAACGAGAGCCCCGCCGAGTTGGAAGCCCTCATGTCCGAGCGGTTGCCGAGGCTCGTCAAGGCAGCCGATGAATCTCCGGACGCGTATGCAGTGGAAAGCTTCCTGCTGAATTTCGCGACGGTCGATCTCTGCCGCAACCGGCTTCTGGTGGATATTCTGCAATCCATTTCCCTGCGAACGCTGCGTTATCTGAGGCTGAGCATGGTGGCGGATCCGCAGTCCATTCGCATTTCGCTCAAACGCTGGCGTGCGTTACATAAGGTAATCGTCGGCCGCGATAACGAAATGCTGCTTTCGCTGGCTGCACAGCGCCTCGACGAAGCACGGGATGCCGCGGTTCAGGCGATTGCGCCCGTGTCACCGGCGCGACGCGCCGGGAAGTCGCAGAGGCAGAAGACGCCGGTGGCCTCGCTCGACTGAGCCCTTCCTGCATCGCTCCTCTCGCCGCACCAGCATGCCCGCTGTTCAGCGGGCATGATTTCCCTTCCTTCTGTTCACTTCCGCCATAACAGTTCCGGCTCCGCCGACTGTCGGCTTTCCCATGCTCGCACTTCCTGTTCGACACTCGGCACGCATGAGGTCTAACCCCTACGTCTTTAATGTCGACATGAATTAGATGCAGTGATAGTCTTCGATCGTGGTGAAGAAGTTCGTCAGTCACAAGAGGAGACACCAGTGAGTCTGTCAACCACCAACGAAATACCGGCCTCAACCGCTGCGACGCGCGATTCCTCCCGCACCTATGCGTGGGTGGTTTTCGCGTTGATGTTCTGCCTTTTGCTGTCCGACTACATGTCGAGGCAGGCACTGAATGCCCTCTTTCCGATTCTGAAAGTCCAGTGGCAAATGTCCGACACACACCTGGGCTCGATCAGCGGTGTCGTGCCGCTCACGGTCGGCGTGCTGACGCTGCCGTTCTCCATCTTCGCCGACCGCTGGGGAAGGGTTAAAAGCATCGCAGTGATGGTCGCGCTGTGGAGCATCGCCACACTGGGATGCGCCATTGCGAGCAACTACGAGGAAATGCTCGTCGCGCGCTTCTTCGTGGGCGTGGGCGAAGCGGCTTATGGCAGCGTCGGGATCGCGATACTCGTGAACATCTTCCCGAAACACATGCGCTCCGGCATAGCCGGCGGCTTCACTTCCGCTGCTGCGTTCGGATCGGTGCTCGGTGTCTCGCTCTCCGGTATCGTCGCAACACACTTCGGCTGGCGCTGGTCCATGGGCGTCATGGCCGTCTTCGGATTCGTGCTGCTTATCGTCTACTGTTGCGTGGTGACGGAGAGAAGGCTCGAACGTGCCCATCCCGAGGATGTCACGCCGTTCACATATGGATCCGCCAGGCTCACGTTCCGCGAACTCATCGCAGGCATTTTCCCGAGCCGGTCGGTGTTCTGCGCTTATCTCGGATGTGCGCTTCAGGTATTCATCCAGGGAACGCTCTTCGTGTGGCTGCCCAGCTATCTGAATCGATATTGGGGCATGTCGGTCAGTCAGGCGGCATTGACGGCGGCGGGTCTCGTACTGGTCAGCGGTCTGGGGCAACTCATGTGCGGCGTGATCACGGACCGGATCAGCGGAGGCTCATCCCTCAAGCGATGGAACATGGCGATTGCCTACTGCCTCGCGCTCGGCACGCTGCTGACGATCGCATTCCAGATGCCGCAGGGTAAGGTGCAACTCGTCCTGCTCGCGTTTGCCGTTTTCTTCCTTGCAAGCTCGTTCGGAACATGCAGTCCGATCATTGCCGGCGCAACGTCGCCTGCCATTCATGGATCGGCATTTGCAACGCTTACGCTCTTCAATAACATTCTGGGACTCGCAGCCGGCCCGTTCCTGACGGGCGCCGCTGCCGATGCAGTCGGCCTCAAGCTCGCCTTGCACTGCCTTCCGCTTCTCGCAGTTCTTCCGTTCGCCGTGTTTATGCTTGGCAGGCGATTCAGCATGGCGGAAGCGATGCAGTCAAAGACTTGAGTGTCGTCGGACACTGAAATAATTCGACGTTATAAGCGGCAAGCTTCGAACGAGCGATGCTGTCACGAAATGGCAAGTCTCAGGCGCCCGATGTATAGCGCTAACTCCCTCTTCACCAGATGATTGAGTCTGCACTCCCGGTGCGTTTCTCATTGAACGACTTCGTCTTCAACTTTCGGTTCATCCATACATCACCATGAATTTCCTTGACGGTCACCTCTACCCCGAGAATCAGCAGCCCCTGATCATCACAGCCGCGCCCTACGCACCCGGCTGGATTCCCTCCGACTTCCCGGAAGACATCCCTGTCACGATGGAGGAGCAGATTCAGAAAGCGGTCGATTGCTATGAAGCCGGCGCCACCGTGCTGCATCTGCATGTGCGCGAACCCGACGGCCGGGGTAGCAAGCGGCTGTCCATGTTCAATGAGCTGATCGCCGGCGTGCGCGCCCGCGTGCCTGACATGGTCATTCAGGTGGGAGGCTCCATCAGCTTCGCGCCCGAGTCTGACGGAGAGGCAGCCAAATGGCTGAGCGACGACACGCGACATATGCTGGCCGAACTCGATCCGAAGCCCGACCAGGTGACGGTGACCGTCAATACCACGCAAATGAATGTGACGGAGCATGCCGGTCTGGATGACTTCAGGGGCGTTTCGCGCGGATTCCCGCATCTGTACGCGACTTACAAGGACATGATCGTCCCTTCGAATCCGAGCTGGGTCGAGGAACACATCCGGCGCCTGACGGCAGCTGGAATCCAGAGCGAGTTTCAGTGCTACAACATCAATAGCTTCGAAACCATCGAGCGGATGATACGCCGGGGCGTCTACAAAGGACCGCTCGTGATGAACTGGGTGGCCATCAGCGGCGGAATGGATCAGGCGAATATCTACAACCTGGCCAACTTCCTGCGAGCCGCGCCCGACGGCGCGGTGATAACGGTGGAAAGCTCGGTGCTGAACGTATTGCCGGTGAATATGATAGGCATAGCCTTGGGCCTGCATGTGCGATGCGGCATCGAAGATGTTCTCTGGAACCAGACTCGCACGGGCAAGATGAGCTCCGTCGAACAGATCAGGCAATTGGTGCGTATCGCCGGTGAATTCGGCCGCCCCATCGCAACGCCGCAGCAGGCAAGAGAGATCATGCAGATCGGCGTTTTCTATGAGACGGCGGAAGAGACACTTCAGGCCAACGGCTTCGCACCCAACCGGAACGGTGGCAACCAGGGCTTTCTGAGGAAGCCGGCCTGAAGCGACGCGGCCAGCGCGACCTCGCTGGCCTCAATGTCCGACAGCGCTCGCCGTCACTGCTTTTTCATCCCTTCCATCGCCTTGTCGCGCGAAGATTGTGCATCGACGATCAACCTGTACGCCGCGTAATACTTGTAGATGTTGCGTACGTAGGTGGTCGTTTCGATGCCGATCTTCTCGGCCACGACAATCTCGACGTTGTTGAACCACTTGTCGGGGTCGAGACCGCGCTGCGCGGCAAGCTGGCGCATCTTCGCGATGTTGCCAGGTCCCGCGTTATAGCTGGCGAACGCAAACAGCGGACGGTCGGTCTCGCTGAACTTCGCGTCCTTGAAGTACTTCGTCATCAGCTGATCCATGTACTTCGCGCCCGCATGGATGTTCGCTTCCGTCACCGTGATGCTTCCCACCGCCATCTGTTTGCCTGTCGCGGGCATGAGCTGCATGACGCCGATCGCGCCCACATGGCTGCGCGCGTACTGATTCAGTTGCGATTCCTGGAAACCCTGCGCGGCGAGCATCAGCGGATCGAAGCCGTATTGCGTGCCGTACTTCTGGAAGAGTTCGAGCGTTTCCTGAAAGCGCTTCTGCTCGGCGTCGCCTGCGTTGTTGCTAATCTGCTTGATCTTCTTCATGTACTGCGCGAGCCGATACTCAGCCACGCCCTGCTTCTTCACGAAATTGATGTAGAAGTCATTGAGCGCCGCCTGCAGTTGCGGGCTGTTCTTGCGTATCGCCCAGCCCGTGTAGCCTTCGCCGCTGACGTAGAGGTCGTCGTGCACCTTGATGCGGGGCAGCACCTGAGCCCAGAGATGCGCCTTCCAGTCATCGACGACGACGATACCCAGCAGCCCGGCGTTGAGCATCTCCATCTCGTCTTCGTCTTCGAGTGCTTCCGGCAGCGGCGTGATCCGCACCGGCGCCTTGCCTTCCTTGCGCAAGCGCTCGTTGAGCGCGCTCAGGCTCTCGTAGTAGCTCGAGGAACGTCGCGCAAACACTTCCTTGCCGGCGAGGTCGTCGAGCTTGGCGAGCGGTGGCGCGTTCGGCCCGGTGATCACGAGTTCGCGCACGGGCTTGCGGTCGCGCGGCGCGATGAAATCGACGATCTTCAGGCGCTCGTCGGTTGCGGTCAGGTTGGCCGCCGAGATGTCGCCCAGTCCATCGTTGAGCGACGACAGAAGCTTGTCGCGCGTCGTCGGAATGAGATAGACCGTGAGCGGCCGCTTGTTCAATTGGGCCGCATACTTCTTGTTGACGTAGCGTTCGAAGTCGCGCGCCAGTTCGGCCGCAAGCCCGCGCTCACGCCCCTTGTCCACGAAGTAGAGGGTACGGCTATAGGGCACCAGAAAACGGATCATGCGCCGGTCGAGCATGGCATCGAAGTCGCCTGTCCACGGCTTGTTCGTCAGGCTCAATTGACGGGCATCGCCTGCTAGCTGAGCAGGCGGAGCCGACGATGCCGCCGGCGCACTGGCAGCAGCGGGCGCGGCCGGTTTGGCAGCTTGCGCGCCGGCAGACGCGACCGAAATATACAGCGCCATTGCCCAGATCGACAATCTGCGATGAAGCATATCCAGTCTCCCCGTGCGCCATTGTGGCTGCGTGAGAGAAATGATCCCTCACACACACCGCCTCGCGAGTTTCCTGAGCTCAGGCCCCGCGTGATCGTGAAAACGCTTGATGCCGCTGCAAAAGCAGTTCAGGCCGGATAGCCGGAATTCTCAGTTCCCGGTCGGCATCGGAATGCTGAACCCATTCTTCTCCAGTTCGTCGCGCACGTACTTCAGCCGCTCGTATTGACTGAGCGTGATCGGGCCTGCGTACGCTTCGCTCTGTGCCTTGCGCGGCGGATATTTCACGTATGTCTTCATCTCCTCTTTCACGGCTCCGCTCAAGGCCGGGAGCGTCCAGGTGTGCTCCGTATAGTTGTTCATGAAGATGTCGTAGCGCTCCTGCGGGTCCTGATACAGGTCGAACACCTGCGGCACTGTCGCGACATAGCTCTCCGGACCCTTCCAGCCGAGATTCGAATCCACCGCCAGTCCGCCCGTCTTCACCCCGGCGTCGCCGCGCAGATTGAACACCGCCTTGAACTGACCGACCCGTACCGCACCCGGCGTCAGTTCGTTCTCCGTGAAATAGAACCACGCAGTGCGCTTGCTCTTTCCGGTGCCGAAGAGCACGGGCGACATGTCGTAGCTGTCGAAGATGATGGGTTTGCCTTCGCGATCGTTCTTCGGCAGATCGACCCCCGCCAACGAGGCGAACGTCGCCATGCAGTCGAGACCGCCCAGAATGTCGTAGTTTCGTGAGTGAGGCTTGATCTTGCCCGGCCACCACGCGATGGCGGGCACGCGCGTTCCGCCCTCGCGGTCGGTTCCTTTCGTGCCCCGGAACGGGGTATAACCGGCATCGGGATAGACGTCCTGCCACGCGCCGTTATCGGTCGTGAAGAGCACGAGCGTGTTCTTGTCGAGCCCTTTCTCTCGCAACTTGTCGAGTATGTGGCCGACCCGCGCATCGAGCTCGACGAGCGAATCCGCGTATTTGGACTTCGCAAGCGACTTGCCGATGTAATCCGGATCAGGCATGTTGGGCTGGTGAACCTTCATGAAATTCACATTGATGAAGAACGGTTGCCCGCTCTGCGCGGCTTCGTCGATATCATCGAGGGCGGCTTTTTCGATGTAGCGATCGACAAATGGAATGCCGACGATGCGCTTGTCCGGCTCATTCTGATACTGACCGTTCAGCTTGAAGTCTTCGTGAGCCTTTTCACCCGCTTTCCCGGAGAGCATGCCTGTCGTCACCTTCGTGAACATGTCGCGGGTTGGCTGATCCATTTCCGGAAACCATTTTGGATCAGCGTAGGTATAGGCGTTGAGATGGTACAGGCCGACATATTTCATGTCGTCGTAGCCTTGTGCGTTGGGCAACGCGTCAGCCGCTTCGCCGAGATGCCACTTGCCCGTGAAGTACGTCTTGTAGCCAGCGAGTTTCAACACCGACGCCACGGTCCACTCGGCATGCGGAAGTCCTCCGCCCTGGCCCTGGAACGCGACGGTCGTCATGCCACTGCGATTCGGGTTGCGGCCCGTCTGGAGGGCTGCACGGCCCGGCGTGCAACTGGGCTGTCCATAGAAGTCGAAGAAGGTCATGCCTTCGTCCGCCATCCTGTCGAAATTCGGCGTAGGAATTCCACGTCCTTCGCCGCCGCCGTAGACGCCAAGATCGCCCCAGCCGACATCGTCGCCTACGATCAATACGATATTGGGCTTTGCCGGAGGTTGCGAACTGGTCTGCGCGTGTCCGCTGATCGCCGTACTCAGCAGGCCGGCCGCCGCCAGGGCGAAAGGTGCGTTGGCCAAGAGTCTTGTCAGCGCCCTGAAGCATGTTCCAAGGTTCATTTTCTTCCCCCTAGATTGTCGACCGACCCGTCGTCACAGGGTAGCCAGCCACACGCGCACCGGAAGCGCTCGCGCGAGGGGACACCAGCGACTGACACTTGCAGCGTCAAAGCGATATAGCTTCCACGAAGGCTTTGCAAGGACTATTTTTCGGGCTGACCTTGCCCGCTATGAGCGCGAGCGACAGCCTGCATTTTGGGACGATGGCGTTCCCTTTTGCCGGAGTGACTGTCTGATGATTTCGACCTAAACTGTTTCGATGTCTCAACGGTTATGGACTACTTCAACTGACTCCGGGTACAGCCAAGTGGAACCCAATCAATTGAGCACGGGCGCTGTCCGCTCATCTCATCAATTCGGCGAAAGACTCTGCCCTGATCCGCTTTTCCGCAATCTTCTTGCTTCGCAATCCAGAGATTATTCGGCTTCGATTATCGGTATTACCTTGTCTCTGATGGGTCGTGAATAACTTCAACGTATTCCCTGCACGGATAGAAACGTCAACTCCATTCATTGCGACTCCTGAAATTCTTTAATGCCGTAAGCACTAATGTTCTGCCAGTTCTGCCCGTCGACAAGATTTGTGAGGCGAACAAAAAATGGACAAGCTCTCGAGCTCGTGGCACGTTTCCGATCACATGCGTCCACGCAGCGTCGCCCTCGCGCTCGAACAACGCATCCTGTTCGATGGCGCCGCCGCATCGGCCGCCGATCATCAGCATCATGCGGACCCCGCACATGCGGCCGCCGCCGCTGCGGCGGCGAGCGAGCCCGTGCCGACGCAGGAAGCACGCACGGACGCACGCACCGGCACAGCGGTGCCGCCCGCACCCGTTGCGGCAGCGCCGGCCGCCGCCCCTGTCACGCCCCGCAACCTGGTGGTGCTGGACAGCCGTGTCGAGAACGGGGGCGAACTGCTTGCGCAAACGCCGCCCGGCACGCAGGTGCTCGTCGTTCAGCCGGGACAGAATGCGATCGACGCGATCACGGCCGCCCTCGCCGGCATGGGTCACGCGGACTCGGTGCAGATCTTCTCGCACGGCGCGACCGGGCAGTTCACGCTCGGCAACCAGACGTTCACAAGCGCGACGCTCGCGCAGATGACCGGTGCGCTCGGCACCTGGCGCAGCCATCTGAACCCAGACGCTGACATCGAACTCTATGGTTGCGACATCGGCGCGGGCGCGGCGGGCAAGGCACTCGTGCAGACGCTTGCGAGCACAACGGGCGCAGCCGTCGGCGCATCCGACGACGCGACGGGCAGCGCCTCGCTCGGCGGCGACTGGACGCTCGAAGTGGCGAGCGGCACGCTCGACAAGCCGATCGCACTGAGTGCCTACGCGCTCGCGCATTACGACCATCTGCTCGCCGACGCGAATCCCACGGTCACGCTCGCGACGGCAACGCAGGACGTCCTGCTCGGCAACCAGTTTTCCTTCAACGTCTCCTTCTCGAACCCGTCGACCCAGGTCGGATACGGCCCTTATGTCGATCTCCTGGTGCCTGCCACCGGACGCGACGGCAACGACGGCGTCACGTTCGTCTCCGCGAGCTATCTCGGCCAGGCGGTCACGGCCTTCACCGTCACGTTCGATGCCAACGGCCACGCGGTGCATCCGCTCGCGAAGGACGCGAGCGGCAACGCGCTCGTCATCAACGCCGCCACCTATGGCCTGCGCCCCGGCGACGAGCTCGTCGTGCTCGAACTGCCGTTCGCGAGCGTCGCGCAGGGACAACCCGCCATCACGGTGCAAGTGAATGCGCAGTTGAGCAATCTCGCCGACACCGCGTTCTCCAACAGCAGCCCCGACCTGACGATCGGCGCGCGCGGCGGGTTCCAGTTCGGCAACGACTCGCTCGACAATCCCACGACGGACCCGACGATCATCGAGACCGCGCTGCAGGACTTCACCGTGCATCCGACGGTCGTGTCGCTGAAGCAGACCGTCAATACGCCCGAAGGCGAGACCGCCACCGGCCCGAATTTCGTGCGCACGGAAACCGTCACCGCGACCGCCGCCACCGGGCAGACGCTCACCGATGTGGTCATCAATCAGGACGTCCCCGCAAACGTTCAAATCACGGCAATCACGCCGGGCGCGGGCGGCACGATCACGTCGCTGACCCTGCAGGACGGGTCGGTGCTGACCAACGCCGCGCTCATCAATGCCGCGATCAATAGCGACACCGTGTTCATCCGCTCGTACTCGGTGGAATACGCGAGTCTCAGCGGCTCGGCCGATACCGTGGTCAGCTTCTATGTGCCGCAAACGGATGCGTCCGGCGCCAGCGTGATCAATCCGACCACGGGCGCGCCGGTGACCATCGCGTTCGGCACGGCATCGGGAAGCGGCCAGTGGGTGCCGCTCGATCCGCGCGATCTCACGCCGCCGAATACGAGCGTCGCATTCTCCGGCTCGGCCGATGGCACCGGCACGACCTTCGTCGCCAAGGCGGCAACGCTGGAGAAGCAGGTGAGCGAGCAAACCGACACCGGCACGGCGGGCGTCACGCCCGGCGATACGCTCGCCTATTCCCTCGATGTCGCGTTGTCCGATTACTTCGCGCTCGGCAAGACGCAACTCGGCGCGGGGCAGTTCATCGTGACGGACCAGCTCGGCGACGGTCAGACGCTTACCGGCACCCCGACGCTCACCTACACGCAGGACGGCGTCACGCACACCGTCGCGCTCGTCGCGACGCGCACCGTCAACGCGAACGGCACGACCACGCTCGCGTTCGACATCGGCGCGTCGATCGCGGCGGCGGGCGCGCTGCAGCCCGGCGCGCTGGCGGGCGACATCATCTCCGATGGCACCCTGCAGGGCGCGACCACGGCGCGCATCGACTATCTCGCCGTGGTCGGCCAGCGCTACACGACCAGCTACACGCAGAGCGACATCAACGAGGGCGATTCCTTCGGCAATCACGCGACGGTCGCCGCGACGCTGCTGCTCGACCGGCTCAACCTGACGGGCGGCTCGGTGAGCGACGACTCGTCGACGACGAGCACGGTGCCCACGCATCAGGTCGACATCGCGCTCGTCACGGTGAACGGGACGACGCCGCCCGCGAGCGGCGAACTGAATCCGGGCGATGTCGTCACCTTCAGCCTGCGCTATGACCTCGTCACCGGCGACTACGAGCGCTTCTCGCTCGCGGCCTATCTGCCGCTGCCGCTCCTGAACGCGACCGGCATCAACTGGACGCAGGGCGGCAGCGTCGGCCAGTGGAGCTTCGGCGCGGCCAACACGAACGCGGGCGGCCTCGCGAGCGTGACCGAAGGTAGCGGCAATTCGCTCGTGTTCGACTTCGGCAGCTTCGCGACGAACGCCACGGGCGGCAGCACCATCCAGATTCTCTTCACGATGCGCGTAGGCGACCAGCCTTACGCGGATCAGCGCTCCTTCGATGTGCTCGCGCAGTCGAGCCAGGTCACGACGATCGCGCACACGCCGCTCGTATCGTCCGATGTCGCCGTGGTCGCCTCGGTCGCCGAGCCGGTGCTCGACATCCGTCAGGGCGTCGTGTCGAGCAGCGACGGCACCGTGTCCGGCACGACCGGAACCTGGAATGCGCCGGGCAGCGCGGGCGTGCCCTTCGCGGGATCGGTGACCGATGTGAAAGCCGTCGACGGCAACGTCATCGGCATCGATGGCGGCGACACCGTGCGTCTCGCCACCGCGATCAAGAACACGGGCGGCGGCGGCGCGTTCGACGCCTCGACCACCGTCACGCTGCCCGGCGGGCTGCAGTTCGTCGGCGGCACGCTCGCGGCGGCCGATCTCGCGATCTATCGCGGCGACGGCACGCGACTGACGGCCGGCGTGGACTACAGCGTGAGCGGCAACACGATCACCTTTCTCGACGCAGGCGGCGTCGCGACGCTCACGGCCGGGCGCGCGGGCACGGCGGCGGATCAGGCGGGCTCGAACGTCGTCGTCATCAGCTACGATGCGACGGTCATCGGAAGCATTGCCGCGGGCAGCACGCTGCAGACGAGCGCCGCGCTCACGCACTACGCGAGCGTCGAGGGCGGCACGGACTTCACGCCGACCGACCTCACCGACACGGCCAGCGAGCAGATCGCCGCGCCCGCCGTCAGCGTACGGTACGGCGGCGGCACGCTCGACGACGCGGATTCCAGCGCGAGCCACACGACCGGCAGCGACCTCGTGATCGGCGAAAGCATGACCTACGACATCGTGGTGACGCTGCCCGAAGGCAGCACGCGCAATCTGCGCGTCGACGATCTGATTCCCGCCGGCCTGCGCCTCGACACGAGCTTCAACGGCGGGCTCGGCTATCAGATCATCACGACCGCCGCGGGCAGCGCCGCGCTCGCGGCGGATTTCAACGGCAGCGTGAGCGTGGCGAGCCTCGCGGCCTTGTCGGGCCAGCTTGGCGCGGACGGCGCGGGCGCGCGCTGGACCTTCGCGACCACCGCCGCCACCGCCGACAACAACGGCGCGAACGATTCCTTCGTGATCCGCGTGCATCTGGTGGCGAGCAACACGACGGGCAATCAGGCGGGCGTGACGCTCGCCGACCCCGGCCGGCTGGTCTACAGCGATCCGGACGGCGACACGCCCAACGGCGCGGCCGCGCTCGATCGCACCGTCGCGCAGAGCGGCGCGGCGCCGACCGTCGTGATCCGCGAGCCGACGCTGCAGGTCACGCAGACGACGCCCGCGCTGCCGCGCTTCGGTGTCGACCAGGGCGATACGGTCGAGTACGACATCACGATCAGCAACGGCGCGGCCGCAACCGATTTCAACGCGTTCGACGTGAGCTTTCTCGATACGCTTCCCGCGCAACTCGGCAATCTGGCGATCCTCGGCGTCACGTACCAGAACGGCGCGACCAATCACGGCGGACCGGATTTCGAACTGGCGGGCGGCCAGTTGCGCACGGCGGCGGGCGCGAACGTCGACATCGCGAAAGGCGGCAGCGTGACGATCCGCGTCTCCGGAACGGTGCTCGCGTCGGCGGCGAGCGTGCCATCGTTCGACAACACCGCGACGGCCCGGTGGACGAGCCTCGACGGGACCACATCGGCGAGCGCCGATCCCGCCGGCGAGCGCACCGGCGCGGACGGCCTGCTCAACAGCGGCGCGCTCAACGACTACCGCACGAGCGCGACGCTGACGGTGCCGGTCGCGCAGGTCGTGACGATTTCGCGCGTGGGCGGACTCGCGGACACGCCCGCGCCCTCGCCTACGGACGCATCGGACGAGAGCGTCACGGTGGGCGAAGTGATTCGATACCGCGTGGTCTCGCTGCTCGCCGAGGGCGCAACCAACGACTACTCACTGCAAGTCACGTTGCAGAACGGCCTGCGCTTCATCAACGACGGCACGGCGCGCATCGTGTTCATCTCGAACAACGGCATCACGACGGACATCACCAGTCTCGTGACGGGCGGCACGCTCAACGAAACCGGCAACGAAACGAGCCCCGAAGCGCTGCCGATCACGCCGGACCTGTCGGGCGCCGCGCCTACGGGCGTGCTCAACGCGGCGAACATCAGCGTCGCTACCGATGCCAACGGCAACGAGATCATCACGTTCCGGCTCGGCAACATCGTCAACCGTGACAACGACGCCGACCTCGAAGGCATCTCGCTCGAATTCAACACGCGCGTGGCCAATCAGGCGTCCAATACCGCGGGCGCGGCGCTCACGACGAGCGCGGTCGACCGTTCCGGGACCAACCTGCTGTCGACCGCGGATACGGTGCGCGAGGATATCGTCGAGCCGGCCTTCACGGGCGTGCAGAAACAGGTCTACGGCTTCGATCCGGGCGTCGGCACGAATAGCGGCACCGCTCAGGTCGACGTGCGCTTCACACAGAGCGGCACATCACCGGCCTACGACGTCGTGCTCAACGACAGCTTCACGGGCGCGACGGGCTACACGTTCGATCATCTCGTGATCAACGGCACGACCTACACCGCGGCGCAGCTCGCGGGCATCGGCGCGGCGGTGAACACGAGCAGCGGCCTTCGCCTCACCTTCGCCGAGCTCGCGGTGAACAGCCAGGTGCAGGTGTTCTACTCCGCCGATGTGCCCAACGCCGCGCCCATCGCGCCGACCAACGCGACCCTCACGTGGACCAGCCTGCCCGACAGCTTCACGAACTGGGGCGGCTCGGGCGTCGGCGTCGCGGGCACGGCGGATGGCGAGCGCACCGGTTCGGGCACGAGCCCCAACACATACGTGCGCACGAGCGCGGCGGGCCTCGGCGTGGTGAGCGGCACGCTGTGGGACGACACGGCATCGGCGACGGCGTCCGCCACGCCCGACGGCCCCGGCCTTGCCGGACAGACCGTCACGCTGACGTGGGCGGGCGTGGACGGCAACCTCACCACCGCCGCCGACAATCTCGTCTACACCGCCACCACCGACGCGAACGGACACTACGCATTCGGCGTGCTGCCGCTCGGCGTCTACCGGATCCAGGCGCCCACGGGCACGATCACGTATCCGCAGCCGGTCGGCGCGCTCGCGGTGCGCATCGACAGCGACGCGGCCACGCCGCTCGGCACCATCGGCTTCACGCTCGCGGATGGCGGCACGGCGAGCGCCAATGCCGGCTACGTCGAGCAGAACGATGCGCCCGTCAACACGCTGCCCGCAGCGCCGACCGGACTCGAAGACACGACGCTCAGTCTCGCGGGCATCACCGTGAGCGATGTGGACGCGGGCGGCGGCACGCTTCAGGTCGCGCTCAACGTGCTGCACGGCACGCTCTTCCTGAGCGCTCTGCCCGCCGGCGTCACGGAATCTGGCGATCACACCGCGACGCTCACGCTGACCGGCACGCTCGCTTCGCTCAACAGCGCGCTCGCCAACCTGCAATACCTCGGCAACGCGAACTTCAACGGCCCGGATACGCTGACGGTCAGCACCAACGATCGCGGCAATTTCGGCGACTTCAACGGCAACGGCATTCCCGGCGAAGCGGGCGATGCGCGCATCACCACCAGCACGCTGCCCATCGCGATCACGGCGGTCAACGACGCGCCCGTCGCCGTCCCCGATGCGGCGAGCGCGACCGAGGCCGGCGGCAACGCCAACGCGCAGCCGGGCGTCGATCCGACCGGCAACGTGCTCACCAACGACACAGACGTCGATATCGCCACCAACGGCGACGCGCTGCGCGTCGTGCAGGTGAGCAACCAGAGCGGCACGCAAATCTTCCTGCCGAACACGGGGCGCGGCGTCATCGCCGGGCTGTACGGCACGTTGAGCCTGGGCGCGAACGGCGGCTATCAGTACGTCGTCGACAACGCCAATGCCGCCGTGCAGGCGCTGCGGCTTTCCGGGCAGACGCTGACCGAACGCTTCACCTACGTGATCAATGACAGCGCGAACGCGAGCGCCAGCACGACGCTCACCGTGACGATCCACGGCGCGAACGACACGCCCGTCGGCGTCGACGACACCGGAACGGCTACCGAAGCGGGCGGCGTCGCGAACGGCACGCCCGGCAGCAACGCGACCGGCAACGTGCTCACCAACGACACCGACGTCGACAGCGCGGCGAACGGCGAAACGCATCGCGTGACGGGCATCACGAACCGGCCCGAAATCGCGGTCAACGCACCGCTCGCGACCGTCGCGGCGGGCACGACGAGCGGCAACGGCACGAGCATCGCGGGCGCATTCGGCACGCTGACCATCGGCGCGGACGGCTCGTATCGCTATGTCATCGACAACAACAACGCGCAGGTGCAGGCGCTCGTGCCCGCCGACGCGCCGCTCGTCGACACTTTCACCTATGCGCTGGCCGACGCGGGCGGGCTCTCCGATCTCGCGCAATTGCGCATCGAGGTGCACGGCGCGAACGACAATCCCGTCGCGAGCAACGACGCGGGCGCGGCCAGCGCAGGTTCAGTCAGCACCGGCGTGAATCCCGTCGATGCGACCGGCAATGTCATCACGCAGGCGAGCCGCCCCGGCACGACCACGCAGCCGGGCGGCAACGGCATCGACACGGACGTCGACCATACCGACAATCCGAACACGCTCCTTGTCGTGAATGGCGTCCGAACCAGCGCCGGAGCGGCGGGCGGCAGCCTCACGACGGTCACCGCGGGCACGACCGCCGCGAACGGCACGAGCATCGCGGGCCTGTACGGCACCATCCGCATCGGCGCGAATGGCGCGTACGACTACGCGGTGGACAGCAACAACGCGGCGGTGCGCGCTCTCGCCGCCGGCGCGACGCTCACCGAAACCTTCACGTACCGCATCGTCGATACGAGCGGCCTCGCGGATCAGGCGCAACTCGTCATCACCGTGCGCGGCGTGAACGACGCGCCGACGCCTCAGACCGACATCGGCCACGCGGTGGAAGCTGGCGGCGTGAACAACGGGACGCCAGGCGTCAATCCCGCCGGCAACGTACTCGCCAACGACAGCGATCCCGAGCACGACCCGCTGACGGTGACGGCGATCCGCACGGGCGCGTCATCGGGCGCGGGCACGGCGGGCGTGCCGGGCACGCCGCTTCGAGGCGCTTTTGGCACGCTGACGCTCGGCGCGAATGGCGCGTGGCAATACGTCGTCGACAACGCCAACCCCGACGTGCAGGCGCTGCGGCTCGCGACCGACTTTCTCACCGAGCGCTTCACCTACACGGTCGCGGACTCGCACGGCGCGGCGGCGCAGGCCGAACTCGACATCGTCATTTCCGGCAAAAACGACAATCCGGTCGCGCAAAACGATGTGGCGAGCGCGATGGAAGCCGGCGGCACGCTCAACCAGACACCGGGCGTCGATCCATCGGGCAACGCGCTGCTCAACGACACGGATGTCGACGCTGGCGACACCAAGGCCGTCGATGGCGTGCGGGCCGGCGCCGAAGCCGTGCCGGGCAGCTTCGCCGCCGTCACGGGCGCGACCGCGGTCAAAGGCACGTACGGCACGTTCACGATCAACCCGGACGGCAGCTACACCTACGTCGTCGACAACAGCCTGCCTGCCGTGCAGAGCCTGATCATCGGCCAGAGCGTGCAGGAAACTTTCACCTACCGCATGCACGACGCAGCGGGCGCGAGCGACACGGCGCAGATCTCCGTGCAGATTCGCGGCGCCTTCGATGCGCCCGTCGCCCACGACGATTTCGCCCTCGCTTCGGCGAATATCGGCAACGGCAGAGCGTTCGACGCCGTCGGCAATGTGCTCGCCAACGACACCGACGTCGACCAGACCGACTCGCTCAGCGGCAACGCGGCTCGCGCAGGCGGCCCGGCCGCAGCCGCGCCGTTGTCGGCGATCGCACCGGGCAGCAGCAGCAGCGTCGACGCCACGATTCTGCAAGGGCAGTACGGCACGCTCTTCATCGGCGCGAACGGAACCTATCTCTATCGCGTGGATGCGACCAATCCGACGGTCATCGCGCTGGGTCCGCTGCAAACCGTCGACGATGTCTTCACGTACCGGGTGCGGGATCGCGACGACCTGACGGACCTCGGGCGGCTCACGATCGTCGTGCGCGGACGCAACGATGCGCCCGTTTCCCGCGACGACGCCGCAACCGCCATCGAGGCGGGCGGCGTGAACAACGCGACGCCGGGCGTCGATCCGTCGGGCAACGTGCTCGCCAACGACACGGACCCCGACGGCGACGCCATCCACGTGAGCGCCGTGCAGGGCGAGAGCGGCGCGGTCGGCACGCCGCAGCACGGCGCGTACGGCACCCTGACGATGAACGCCGACGGCACCTGGCACTATGCCGTCGACAATGCATCGGCGGCGGTCCAGGCGCTGCGCACGAGCGGCCAGACGCTGCAGGACGTGTTCACCTACACGAGCGCGGACGTGCTCGGCGCGCAAGGCACGGCGCAGTTGCGCGTCACCATCGAAGGTCGCAACGACGCGCCCGTCGCGCGCGACGACAGCGGCACGGCGATCGAGGCCGGCGGTGTGAACAACGGGACGCCGGGACGCGACGCCACCGGCAATGTCCTCGCCAACGATACCGACGTCGACAGCGCGGCCAACGGCGAGACGAAGCAGGTCGTGAGCATCGCGAACGACACGGGCCGCAGCGCCGAAGCGGGACAGGCGCTGGCGGGCCATTACGGCACGCTCGTGGTGAATGCGAACGGCAGCTATGACTACGCCGTGGATAACGCCAATGCAACCGTGCAGGCGCTGCGCACGAGCGGCGACACGCTCACCGAAACGTTCACGTACCGCATGCGCGATACGGCCGGCGCGAGTTCGCAGGCCACGCTCACGGTCACGATCCACGGCGCCGACGACACGCCCGCCCCGCACGACGACAGCAACGTCGCGAGCGATCAGACGCCTGCGCCGCAGGCACGCGGCAACGTGCTGGCCAATGACGGCGATGTCGATGCGAACGATCATCTCGACGTCGCCGGCGTGCGGTCGGAAACCGGCGCCGCCGCCGCGCCGGGACATGCGCTGGCGGGCCGCTACGGCACGCTCACGCTGAACGCGGACGGCACGTACACCTACGCGATGGATCTGACGAACCCGCAGGCGCTGGCGGCGGCCGGGCTCGGCCAGGTGCTCCAGGACACGTTCACCTACACCGTGAGCGACACCGCGGGCGCGACCGCGCAAGCCGCGCTGGTGATCCATCTCGATATCTCATCGCCCTATATTCCGCCAGCGGGTGCGGGCCCGTACTGGAACCAGGCACTCGCGACGACGGCCAATTCGCAGACCGAGCAAAACATCGTGCCTGTCGTGTTCGTGACGCCCGTCGTCGAGGCGGACGCGGTGCGTGCAACCGAGCGCTCGCGCGAGGCGGACGGCAGCCAGATCGGCTGGCCGCTCGAACCCGATGCGACGTTCGCGTCGCGCACCATGCCCGAGCTTCAGCCCGATCAATTCGTCGGCGGGACGGTGCGCGACAGCCAGCTCGCGAGTACCTTCGATGAGGCGTGGATCTTCGGCCGCCACGGACGCGTGAGCCTCGACGCCGACGGCCTGCTCGCCGACCCTTCGGTGTTCGCCGCGCTCGCAGACCATCTGACGGAGGGCATGCATCCGCCCGCCGAAAAGGAGCCAGCCAGGACGGCGCAAGGCTTCGCGTCGCAATTGCATGAAGCCGCGCACAAGCTGCCCGCCGTGCGCGGCAGAGCGGCCAGCCGCTAGCTCTCGAACGAGGATTCGCGCCATGCCACGACATCAGCCGCATCTGTCAGGAGCCGCGGTCGCCTTTGCACTGTGCGTCCTCGCGGGCTGCTCGTCCCTCCAGCCGCAACCCGCGACGACCGATCAGATTCGCGACCGCGTCGTCACCGACCAGCTCGCCATGTATGACGCGCAGGAACCCGTGAAAGGCCCCATCACGTTCTATCAGGCGGCGGCGCGGGCGCTCAAGTACAACCTCGACTATCGGCTCAAGCTGATGGAAAGCGCACTCGCCGCGAATCTGCGCGATGTCTCGACCAATGCGCTCTTGCCGCAACTGGTGGCCTCGGCGGGCTACTCGTATCGCAGCAATGACTCGGGCGGAACGTCGATCGGCATCGAGGATCGTCAGGTGAGCTTGCGGCCGTCCACCTCGGAGCAGCGCTATCACGAACTGGTGTCGCTCGGCATGACGTGGAACCTGATCGATTTCGGCATGGCGTATTACCGCACGCAGCAACGCTCCGACCAGATGCTGATGGCCGAGGAGCGCCGCCGCAAGGTCGCGCAGAACGTGCTCCAGGACGTGCGCAACGCCTACTGGCGCGCGCTCTCCGCGCAGCGCCTGAAGCCGGAAGTCGATCAGTTGATCGCCCGCACGCAGGCCGCGCTGCGCAATGCGCACGAGGCGCAGGACAAGGGACTCATGCCGCGGCAGGACGTGCTCGCCTATCAGCGCGCGCTGCTCGACGCCATTTCGCTCCTGACCGTGCGCCGGCAGGATCTGGAATTCGCGCAGGCCGAACTGGTCGCGCTGATGTCGCTGCCGCCCGGCACGCCGCTCGTGCTCGCCGATACCAACGACGGCGCGCTGCCATTGCCGCCCCTCTCCACGCCGCAGCCGACGCTCGAACTGATCGCCCTGCAGAACCGCCCGGAAATCATGGAGGAGTGGTATCGCAAGCGGGTCAACGAGAACGACATCAAGATCGCCAAGGCGCAGTTGTGGCCGAACATCGGCATCGACATGAACGTGAACTACGACTCCAACACCTATCTCTACAACAACTACTGGGCGGCGGTGGGCGTGCGCGTGTCGCTGAACCTGTTCCGGCTGCTGCAACTGCCGGCGCTGAACGAGCAGGCCGCCTCGCAGGAGCAGACCGACAACCTGCGGCGCATGGCGCTTTCGATGGCGATTCTCACGCAGGTGCGCATCGGCTCGCTGCGATATCAGCTCGCGTTGCAGGAACTGAGCTTCGCCGACGACAGCCTGCGCGTGGATCACGATCTCCTCGATTACGCCAATGCCGCCCGCACGGCGTCGATCGGGTCCGAGCTGGAAGTGATCCGCGCCGAAGGGCGTTATCTGCTGTCGCGCTATCTGCGCGAGGCGGCGTATTCCGACTGCCAGTCGGCATGGGGACGGCTCTACAACTCGCTCGGCTACGACGTGATGCCCGATGCCATCGCCAAAGACGACGTCGATACGCTCGCACTCGAAATCAAGCGCACGATGACGCGGCAGGAAACGTATCTGCCGAGGCTTCCCGCTCCCGATTCAGCCGCGCCGCTCGCGCCGTTCGGGCAGACGTCGCCGCCCGCGCCTGACATCGCGCAACCGCTTGTCGCCCACCCTGCCGGAGCAAGCGATGCGTTATCCGTGCGCTGAACGCTTTCGCCTCGCAGCCGCGCTCCTGCTGTTCGCGCTGCCGCTCGCGCAAGCCGCGAAGCCCGCCGCCGGCGAGGGCCTCGACGATCCCAACGCGATCCGCGTGCTGCTCGCGCCCAGTCTCGAAACCACGCTGTCGAGCGAGATGAACGGCACCGTCACCGATCTGCACGCGTCGCTCGGCAAGCCGATCGCGAAAAACGCCGTGATCGCGCAGATGAACTGCGCCGAAGTGCAGGCGCGCGCGAGCGTCGCGAAAGCGGAACTGAACATGGCGAACCAGAATCTCGCCGCCAAGCGCAGCCTGCGCGATCTGAAAGCGGCAGGCGATATCGAAGTGGCGATGGCGTCCACCGACGTCGAGAAGGCCAAGGGCGCGCTCTCGCTCGCGAAAGCGCAGCTCGGCTATTGCCAGGTGATCGCGCCTTTCAGCGGACGCATCGCCAAGGTGTATGTCAAGCCGTATCAGACCGTCAGCGCGGGCACGCCGATCGTCGATCTGGTCAGCGACGGCGCCCTCAAGGTGCGGCTGAACGTGCCGTCCGCGCTGCTCGTCAGGCTGCGCTCGGGCAGCCGGCTCGACATCACCATCCATGAAACCGGCAAGACCTATGCGGCGCACGTGAGCGCGGTCAACGCGCGCGTCGACGCGGTCGCGCAGACGGTCGAACTCGAAGCGCAGCTCGACGGCGCGCCGCCGGATCTCGTCGCGGGCATGAGCGGCGTCGCACGGATTCCGCCGAGTCCATGAACCAGCCGCGATGAACGAACCCTTTCCTCCCGCGCCGCTTCTGCTCTATCTGGACGCGCTGCGCGAGCGCGCGATGGCCGCCGAATCCGTCGATGCGCTCGCGTTCACGATGGCCAACGATCTGCATGCGGTGCAGCCCTTCCGGCAGGCGCTCGTGTTCGCCGATCGCGGCAGGCATTGCGAGCTCGTGTGCGCATCCGGCCTCGCCGCGCCCGCCGAGGATTCGCCCTACCTCGTCTGGCTCAGGCGCGCGAGCGCGTGGATCGCGGCGCAACTCGCGAGCGACGAGCCGCAATGGTTCGCGCGCGACGCCGTCGATCCGCCGCCCGACATCGCCGATGGCTGGGCGGAATGGTGGCCGACGGGCGTCTGGTGCGTGCCGGTGCATGCGCCCAACGGCAAGCGGCTCGCGCTGCTATTCGTACTGCTCGACGATCCGCCGGCCGAAGCCTTCGCCGCCGTGCTGCGCGGCACGGTAAGGACCTGGGGCTACTGCTGGTGGTCGCTCACGCGGCGCAGCCTGCGCTTCGGCTGGCGGCCGAAGCGCAGGCACGTGCTCGCCGCGTGCGCGGCCGCCGCGCTGCTGCTTTTCGTTCCGGTGCGGCAGACCGTGCTCGCGCCCGCCGAAATCGTCTCGGGCAACGCGCGCATCATCAGCTCGCCGATCGATGGCGTCATCGCTTCGCTCGCCGTGCGGCCCAATCAGCGCGTGGACGCGGGCGCGCTGCTGTTCTCGCTCGACGAAACGTCGCTGAAAAGCCGTGTCGACGTGCTGCAAAGGCAGGTCGCCGTCGCGGATGCCGAGCTCACCGCCGCGAGCCAGCGCGCCTTCGACAACGCGCAGAGCAAGAACGAGCTGACCGTGCTGAACGGCGTCGCGGAACAGCGCCGCGCGGAACTCGCCGCGGTGACGGCGCAGTTGCAGCGCACGCGTGTCTTCGCGCCGGAAAACGGCGTGGCCGTGTTCGGCGATCCGAACGACTGGATCGGCAAGCCGGTCGTGACCGGCGAGCGCATCCTGCAACTCGCCGATCCGGGCAAGCCCGCGATCCTCATCCATCTCGCCGTCGCGGACGCCATCGCGCTCGATTCCGGCGACGAGGTCACGCTCTATCTGACCGCGTGGCCGCTCGCGCCGCTGCACGGCCGCATCGTCGAGACGAGCTACGAAGCGAAGACGACCGAGGATGACATCGTCGCGTACCGGCTGCTCGCGAGCGTCGATGACGACGCAAACGAACGTGAGCATGCGCGGCTCGGCCTGCACGGCACCGCGAAGCTGTATGGCCGGCCGGTGAGCCTCGCGTACTACCTGCTGCGCCGGCCGCTCGCCGCGCTGCGCGCCTGGTCCGGGCTGTGATGAACATCGATCCCGACGCGCCCTCGCCCGCGCTGCGCGACGACCTGCGCCTTTCGGAGGCGTCGCCGGGACGAAACGGCGAACCCGCGTGGGTGATTCAGGATATCGTCGTCAACCGGTTTTATCGCATCGGCTGGCTGGAGTTCGAATGTCTGCTGCGCTGGAACAAGCCGCCCGCGCAGATCTGCAGCGAGATCGAGCGGGAGACCGCGCTCAGGCCGGTGATCGACCAGGTCATCGCATTTCGCGCGTTTCTCGAACGGCACGGACTGCTGAAGCCGACTCCCGAAACGCTCGCGCGCCTGCGCAACGCCCAGCGGACGCAATGGTTCACATGGCGCTGGTGGCTGCATCACTATCTGTTCTTCCGCATTCCGCTCGTGCGCCCGCAGCGCTTTCTCGCGTGGCTCGCGAAGCGCCTCGACTGGCTCTTCACGCCGGCTACGCCGATCATCGTCGTGATCGCGAGCGTCGCCGGGATCGTGCTCGTGCTCCAGCAGTGGGACGTGTTCACGAAGGCCGTGGTCGAGTCCTTCTCCGTCGAAGGCATGTTGAGCTTCGCGCTCGCGCTCATCGTCGGGAAGACGCTGCATGAGATGGCGCATGCGATCGTCGCCACGCGGCTCGGGCTGAAGGTCGCGCACATGGGCGTGGCGTTCGTCGTGCTGTGGCCGATGCTCTACACCGACACCGGCGAAAGCTGGAAGCTCAAGCGCGCGCGCCAGCGGCTCGCGATCGCATCAGCAGGCATTCTGTGCGAACTCTCGCTCGCGGGCCTCTCGACGCTCGGCTGGGCGCTGAGCGATCCGGGGCCGCTGCGCAACGCGTTCCTCTATCTCGCGACGACGAGCTGGGTGCTCTCACTCGCGCTCAACGCGAGTCCGTTCATGCGCTTCGACGGGTACTTCATTCTGTCGGATCTGCTCGACTTTCCGAACCTCCATTTCCGGGCGTCGGCACTCGCACGCGTGAGCCTGCGGCGCGCGATTCTCGGCCTCGACGATCCGTGGCCCGAGCCGTTCGAGCGCACGCAGCGGCGCCTGCTCGTCGCGTTCGAGTTCGTGACCTGGCTCTACCGGCTCGTGCTGTTTCTCGGCATCGCGGTCACGGTGTATCTGTTCTTCTTCAAGCTGCTCGGCATCGTGCTGTTCGTCGTGGAAGTAAGCTGGTTCATCGTGCTGCCGGTGTGGCGGGAACTCGGCTACTGGTGGGCGAATCGCCGGCGCGTGGCGCATGGGCGCCGGCTCGTATTCGGCGTGCTGGTCGCCGGCGCGCTCGGGTTGCTCGCGGTGCCGTGGCGCACGCAGATCCACGCGGACGGCGTCGCGCGCGCGGAGCACGTGCTGCGCGTGTTCGTGCCGTTTCCCGCGCGCATCCGGACGATTCTGCCTTCCGGCCCGGTCGGTCCCGACGCGGCGCTCATGGAGATGGACGAACCCGACATCGCCGCGCGCATGCGCCGCAGCGAAGCCGGCATTCGCGGTTATGAAGGGCGGCTCGCGGGTCTCATCGCCGATTCGAACGGACTCGACCAGCAGACCTCGGTGCGCGAGCGCCTGCGCGTGCAGTACGAGGAGACCGCCGCGGCGCACTCGGAGATCGCACGGTTGAGCCTGCGCGCGCCGTTCGCCGGTCTTTGGACCGACGTCGATCCGCAATGGCGCGCCGGGCAATGGATCAATCCGAAGGTGCCGGTGGGCGTACTGATCGATCCGCATAGCTGGCAGGTCGACGCATTCGTCAGACAGGACGAGGTTCAGCGCATCGCCATCGGCGACCGGGCGCGCTTCTATCCCGTCGGACAGGTCGCGCCGATCGCGGGGCGCGTGCTCGCCATCGACACCACGCGCGTACGCCAGCTCGATCACCCGATGCTCGCGTCACGCTACAAGGGGCCGCTCGCCGTGTCGTCGGAGCGTGGCGCGCTGATTCCCAATCCGGCGCTGTTCCATGTGCTCGTCGCGCTCGATGCGCCGCCCGTCAACCTGTGGGAAACGCGCGGTCAGTTGCAGATCGACGGCGCGCGCCGAAGTCTGCTGATCGAGGGCGGCACGCATGTGCTTGGCGCGCTGATCCGGCAGAGCGGGTTTTGAAGTGCTTCCCGCATGAGGATGTCAGGTTGACGGGTGACCTGCGTGGGCCTGGACGGCACCGGCATCGGCGAGCCGGTTTTCCGCCATCCGGCATACGATGTCGAACGCATTCTGCGTCGCGCCGGCATGCGCCTTGCCCTGCCCGTAGATATCGAACGCCGTGCCGTGCGCGGGCGTGGTCACAGGAATCGGCAAGCCGCCATGCACCGTGACGCCGCGCTCGAAGCCCATCAGCTTCATCGCGATCTGGCCTTGATCGTGGTACATCGTCACCACGCCGTCGAACTCGCCGCGCCTGAGCGCGCGCACGAAGATCGTATCCGCGGGCAGCGGGCCTTCGGCCGGCAGCCCCAGGCTTTGCGCGCGAAGCACGGCGGGCCCGATGACGTCGAGCTCTTCGCGTCCGAATGAACCATCGTCGCCATTGTGCGGATTCAGGCCGCATACGCCGATGCGCGGCCGCGCGATGCCCGCGCGGCGCAGGCCGTCCGTGATCAGCCTGATGGCCGCGATGATCTTCTCTTCGGTGATGAGATCGCCCACGCGTCTCAAGGCCACATGGGACGTCACGCGCGAAGTCCAGAGTTCCTCGATGACGTTGAACTCGCTGCACGGTCCGCGGTAGTCGAGTTGCCTCGCGAACCATTCCATCTCGTCGCCGGTCTCCATGCCCGCCATGTGCATCGACGTCTTGTTCACGGGCGCGAACAGCATGCCCTGGGTATCGTTTCCGGCCGTGAGCTTCAGTGCCTCACGGAAGGCATCGAGGCTGTAGACGCCGCCGTTCTCGCTCGCCTGCGCGCGCGCAAACGGCGCTTTCGCGCCCCCGCGAAAGTGCATCAGCACCGGCACGCCCGGCTCGAAACGCGCCGCCTCGAAGCGCTCAGCCTCGACGTACGGAAAACGCGCACCCGCAATGCGCATGCCTTCGTCGACCTCGTTTCTGTCGCCGATAAGGAACAGGTCGGCGCGATGCCGGTTCGCCTCGTTCGACAACAGCTTCGCGATCAGCTCGGGACCGATGCCCGCCGGGTCTCCGAGCAACACCGCGAGACGCACACGTGTAGTGGATGAATTCATGGCTTGTCCAGGGATCAAGGAAAGTGGTCCGCATGCCAGCGCGCCGCCGGCATTTATCCGTTCGCGTGCTTCAGGTCGATCAGTAGCGTGCAGAGCATATACACGACGCCGCATCCGGCAAGGAAGTGCAGGACAGTGTCATAGGTTCCGACATACTGGAGAATCAGGCCGACGACGATGGGTATCAGCATGCCGCCGAGGCTGCCAGCGAGATTCATGGTGGCGCCCACGATGCCGACGCGCTCCCGCGTGGCGAGAATGGCGGGCATGCTCCAGTACAGGCTGCCGAAGCTCACCACGAAGGCCGCGGCGGCCAGCAGGATCACCGCCTGCACCGGGTCGGCCACGCGCGGCAGCAGCATGAAGACCGCGAAGATGCACGCACCCGAGAGTATCAGTATCGACTTGAGCACCCTTGCGCGCCGCCAGCCTCGCTGAATGAGCGCATCGGCGCCGAAGCCGCTCGCGAGACAGCCGATCGCACCGGCGATGAAAATGAAAAACGTCGCCATGCCGAGTTGCTTCAGGTCGAAGCCGCGCGCATGCGACAGATAACTCGGTCCCCATGTCAGGAGCCCGAAGTTCACCATCGCCCAGCTGGCGCGTCCGAGCGTCAGCCCGAACCACGAACGGGCTCGCATCGGTGCTCGCGCCGTCTCCACCCGTACCGCGCCCGCCTCGCGGATATGCGTGAGTTCGGCTTCGTTGACGGCGGGATGCAGCGCGGGATCGTCGCGCACCTGGCGCCACGCGAGCCAGCTCATCGCGGTCGTGACCAGTCCGGCGATGACGAACGCCGCGCGCCACGAGTTGAACGACACGATCAGCCAGGAAATAGCCATGCCGCCCAGCGCGGCGCCCAGCAAGCCACCGGTATCGACCAGCACCGCGCCCCGGCTGCGCTCACTGGGCGCAAGCCACAGCGCGTTCAGCTTGGCGCCCGACGGGAACAGCGGCGCCTCCGCCGCGCCCAGCGCGAAGCGCGTGGCGAGCAGCGACACCGCGCCCGTGGCGCAGCCCGCGATCGTCTGCGACAGCCCCCACAGCAGCGTCGATCCGGTGATGATCCTGCGCGGCCCGAACCGGTCGATCAGCCATCCGCCCGGAATCTGCAGCGTGGCGTACGCCCAGAAGAAGCTGCTCAGAATGAGCCCCTGCATCGCGGGTTGCAGCGCGAACTCCTTGCCGATGGTCGGCATCGCGATCGACAGCGAAATGCGGTCCAGCAGATTCATCATCACCAGCAGAAAGATCACGCCGAATATGCGCCACCTCACCGATGTCGGTGCGATCGCCGCCACGTGGTCCGAAGCGCCTGCGATAGGGGTGTTCATGTCGTCTCCAGTCCATGTTCTGGTTGGTCGTGCCCGGCGTTTTATTTTGTGCAGCAGCACCGGGGCACGCTCTGCCGCGCGCTAGGATGCTTCGATATCGGACCAGACGGGCCCGTCCGGATACTGAAAGCGCGAGAGCGTGTCGCGCTTCATCTCGATGCTGTAGCCGGGCCGGCTGGGCGGCATGTAGCGGCCACGGCGAATCGTCACGGGATCGAGGAAGTGTTCGTGCAGGTGATCGACATACTCCAGCACGCGATTCTCCAGCGAGCCCCCCACGGCGATGTAGTCGAACAGCGAAATATGCTGCGTGTATTCGCACAAGCCCACACCGCCGCCGTGCGGGCATACCGGAATGCCGAACTTCGCGGCCATCAGCAGGACGATCAGCACTTCATTGAGACCGCCGAGACGCGCGGCATCGACCTGGCAGAAATCGAATGCGCGCGCCTGGAACATCTGCTTGAACATTACGCGGTTATGGCAGTGCTCGCCGGTGGCCACGCCGATGGGCGCGATCCGTTCGCGGATGCGCGCGTGGCCGAGGATATCGTCCGGGCTCGTCGGCTCCTCGATCCACAGGGGCTCGAAGACCGCGAGACGGCGCATGGCCTCGACCGACTGATCGACGCTCCAGACCTGATTGGCGTCCATCATCAGCGCGCGATCCCAGCCGATCTCCTCGCGCAGGATCTTCGCGCGCCGCATGTCTTCCTCGATGTCGGCGCCGATCTTCTGCTTGACGTGGGTCCAGCCGGCCGCAACGGCTTCACGGGCAAGCCGGCGCATCTTCTCTTCGGAGTAGCCGAGCCAGCCCGGCGCAGTCGTATAGCCGGGAAAGCCGTGTTCCAGCATCTCGGCCTCCCGGCGCGCGCGGCCGGGCGCCTGCCTGCGCAGCAGCGCGATCGCTTCCTCCGGCGTCAGCACGTCGGTGACGTAGCTGAAGTCGAGGCAGCGCACGAGCGCTTCGGGCGTCATGTCGACGAGCAGCTTCCAGATCGGCTTGCCCGCCGATTTGGCCCACAGATCCCACACCGCGTTGACGATGGCCGCCGTGGCGAGATGAATCACGCCCTTCTCCGGCCCGAGCCAGCGCAACTGGCTGTCGCCGGCCACGAGCCGCTTCCAGAAAGCCCCCATGTCGGCGGTGATCTCTTCGAGCGTGAGGCCCGCGACGAGCACGGACAGCGATTCCACGGCCTTCACGCAAATCTCGTTGCCGCGACCGATCGTGAAGGTCAGCCCGTGGCCCTCCAGGCCATCGGGTGAATCCGTGTGCAGGACCACGTAGGTGGCCGAGTAATCGGGCGCGGCGTTCATCGCGTCGGAGCCATCGAGAGACTTCGACGTGGGAAAACGGATATCGCGGACTTCGATCTGGGTGATTCGGGTGTTCATGGTGTGTTTTGGCCCGGTCGAATGATCTGGATTGACGATTGGATTGGACTGGACTGTACATTCCCCCGCGATATATGAATAATTGTCGATCCGTATCTATCGATACCAAAATTGATATGTCATACGAGCCTCCAGAGCCGGCGGCTGTCGCCGCGCAGACACATTCGCCGCTGAAGATTTCGAGTCGCCAGATTGCCCTGATCAACGCGCTGGCCGAATACCGCAACCTCCGCAAGGCCGCGGCGGCGATGCACACGACTCAACCGGCGGCGAGCCTTCTCCTGCAGCAGCTCGAAGAGCGCATCGGCGTGCCGTTGTTCACGCGTCTGCCACGCGGCATGGAGCCGACCGCGTTCGGTGAAGTGCTCATCCGTTTCGCGCAAGGCGTGGTGCATGAATTCGGCCACGCCGAGTCGGAAATCAGGGAACTGGCGGCGGGCGCGGCGGGGCTCGCGCGCATCGGGACCGTGGTCGGGCCGGTGCCGTCGCTCATCACGCGCAGCCTGCTGGCGTTCAAGGCGAATAACCCGCGGGTGCGGATTTCCGTCGACGTCGGCACGAGCGACATGCTGCTGCCGCAGTTGATCCGTGGGGATCTCGATGTGGTGGTCGGCCGTCTGCCCGACCGGAGCAGTCATCCTGAAGTCGAGGTGGAGTTGTTCGGCACGCCCGAGCACATGCGCGTGATCGGCAGACCGCTGCATCCCGCCACACGGATCGACAAACTGGCGCTCAAGGATCTCGTGAATCTGACGTGGATCCTCCATCCGGTGGGAAGTCCGATGCGTTTGCGCGTCGAAAACATTCTGGCGCTCGCCGGCATGACCGACACGCTCGATGTCATCGAAACATCCAACTTGCTGGCCACCACCGCGATGATCGAAACCTCCGACATGATCTCCGTCGTGCCCGAGGACGTGGCGCAGTACTACGCACGTTACGCGATGGTGGCTATGCTCCCGGTCGAATTGCCGGTGCCGATGGTGAACCTGGGGCTGTTGACCTTGCGCGGGCGGGTTTTATCGGCGGCCGTGACGCGGCTGATCCAGCACCTGCGGGAAGAAGGCGGCTGTGTGAAGGAAGTCTCGCGTTGAGTGACGCGTACTTCGCGCGACTGCCCGCTATCTGTCAGCCGCGCTCGGCGATCCGCCCGGACCGTAGGGGTCCGGGTTGCCAAATCGAGGGAGTGAACCGTTCAGACGCGCGTTGCGGAGTTCGTCTTGCACGTCCTGCCGGGATTTTGGTTGCGGCGTCGCTGGCGAGGGCGGGAGAGCGCCGACCGCAGCCGGGCGGCTTGGCATCGCGGGCTGGGCTGTCGCATCAGGCGGTGTCGGGTCCGCCATTGCAGGGTGCACAGGAAGGATTGCGTCACGATTCAGGCTTTCCGCTTGGCCGATTTCCGCTTCATGAGGCTCGATTTCGGGTGCGCTTGCCGCGCGCTCAATGCTCTGCGGCGCTGCACGCATGTGCTCAACAGGTCGCCTCGGCTGTTGCGTGATCGTGGGTGCGGCGCGAGTTGTGGTCGGCGGCATCGCCCTTTTTTCAGCGCGCGAGGTCCGCGAGTGCTCCTCTCGCGGACTCGTGTCCAGCTCGTCGCCAGCGTCTGGGCCAACGAAGCTCGACGCCGTTTCGACAGTGCCCGGCTTACCTGCGTCGATATCTTCCCCTTCACCCGAACTGGCGTTCTCCGAATCGACGTTCGCCGTGGGCGTCGAGGAACCAATGGCGCCCGTCACCACAGATGCCTGTTGCAGAGACGACCAGGCTGGTTCGACCGCGTGCTGCTTGTGATGCTGGAGCAACGCGAACAAGCCGATGATCGACATGCCGATCACCAAAAGACCCAGGACGATGATACGGTCGGAAGTTCTAACCATCAGACTATTACTCCCTCTATCGGCGCAGGCGGGTCATGGAACGTTTAAGTCACGCGGTCTCATTGCGCATACGGAGCAGAGCACATCCGGGATTCAAGGAGTTACAGATTCTTTCATTTGGGACGCGCGGCAATATCAAATCAGTCCCTGACGACACTCACTTGCAGACGAAATATCCGTTCGACGTCCTGCTCGCCCAAACCCCAGCGCTTGCAAACCGGACCCGTAAGTTCGTTTCGAGCAAAGTCCCTCAGAACCTGTTCTGACGTTCCCTCTACAACCAGAATCATCGCTTCGGCAAAGCGATTTCCGCTTCGTCGGCTTTCCTCTGTTTCATGCGACGAAGCGGCGCGATCCGGCTCTGCAAACGCAATGCTGGCGATTCCAGGCTGTCCGCACCAGTTGTCGAGCAATTCGAAACCGATCTCATCCTTCATCGCCTGGGCGTTGTCGGGCCGGGCACTGATCAACATCGCGTACGCCGCCTGCGCCCCTCCCGCTCTTGTGAGTACGCGATAAGCCGAGCGCCGACCGTCTCGAAACGTCGGAAGCGTCGCACGAGTCCAGTCAGTCGGATTGTTCAGGCGCTCCAGATAGCTGGGATGCGAAAGCACCGACAGGCTGCCTACATCGTAAAGAATCAGGAAACAGGAATCCACGTCTGTACGGACGAAGCGTCGGCCGCGGACAAATCCGGGAATCGCCAGGCGCTCCGGCAGATGCTCACGCGTGTGCCAGGCGACGAAGTTCTCCTTGTCGCACTCGCGCACGCTGAGCGTTGCGCACAGAATGGCTCGTTCGTTTGGAGTCTTCATGTCTCTCCTGCCGTCCCGGGCTACCACGCGACCGGCATCGAAACCAGCCCGAATACGTTGCCGTTACGCTTGAACTCGAGAGCGTCGGGCGGCACGGCGAGACGCAGGGTCGGCAGCCGCTTGAAGAGCGTCTCGAACATCACCTGCAGTTCGAGGCGCGCAAGCGGTTGCCCCAGACACTGATGCACGCCGAACGAAAACGCGACGTGCGAGGCGCCCTTCGTCTCGCGATGGATGTCAAAGCGGTCGGGTTCGGGAAACGCATCGGGATCATGGTTGGCCGCCTGCACCGGCGCGAACACACCTTCGCCCTTGCGAATGAGTTGACCACCGATCATGACATCGGCAGTGGCGACCCGCGCGGAGTTCATATGCGTGATCGAATGGAAGCGCAACATCTCCTCCACTGCGCCGCGCACGAGCGACGGATCGGCAATCAGCGCGTCCACCTGCGCGCGATCCTCCAGCAGGCTCAACAATCCGAGCCCGATCTGATTCGCTGTCGTTTCGTGTCCGGCCAGATACAGCAGCGCGCCCATCTGCACGGCATCGGCATGCGATAGCTTGCCGGGATTGATCCATTCGATCGCGAGGCGGCTCAGAAGGTCGTTACCATCGCCGGGGCTCTGCTCCTTTTCGCGCAAGAGCCGGTCGATATATTGCTCCATCTCCTGCGCCGACTGCCGAAGCAACGCCGGGCTGATGTCGAGATTCATGCGGTTGCTGCTCAGCGACTGCAAGCGCGCGTGATCCTCATAAGGCACGCCGAGCATGATTGAGATGACGACCGAAGGAAGCGGCAACGCGACGTCGTGGATGAAATCGGCGGGCGCGCCTTTTTCGATCATCCGGTCGAGCAGGGCATCGAGCGTCTGCTGCACGAAAGGACGCAACTCGTCGATGCGCTTCATCATGAATTCCTTCGTCAGCGTACGGCGACGTTGCCCGTGCTCCGGCGAGTCCATCGTGATGAACGTCTGATAGGACTGCGACTGCGCCGCCCGCGCAGGCGACACCGATGGATATCCCGGCGTGTGTGGCGAAGCGCTGAAGTGCGGGCTCGTCAGTACATCGCGGAAGTCCTTCATCTTCGTGACGACCCATACGATGCTGCCGTCCCAGGTCTTCACGCGCTTGATGGGTTCGCTCTCGCGAACGCTCGCGTAGCGCGGCGGCGGGTGCAGCGGACACGCCGCGGCCCGCGGCCATGGAAACGTGTCGCTTTCGGGCGGATGAAGCTGGCCGGACGGTTCGATGGTCATTGAGTGGGTCTCCAGGTTCGTTTCAACGCGCCGTGGCGCCGCCATCGACGGGCAGCGCAACGCCGACCACGAACGACGCCGCGTCGGAACACAACCACACGACGGTGCTCGCGATTTCCTCGGGTTGCGCCATGCGTCCGAGCGGATTGGCGAGCTTCGCGCGTGCAGCCAGTTCCTCGCCGAACCGGGCGCGTGTGAGCGCCGTCTCCACGAGTCCCGGGCACACGGCATTGACACGAATGCCCCTGGGCGCGAACTCGATCGCCGCAGCTTTCGTGAGTCCAACGACACCGTGCTTCGCCGCGCCATACACGCCGTCGGACGGCACGCCGACGAGCCCGGAGCGCGACGCGTTATTCACAATCGCGCCCTTCCCCGCGGCCAGCATCTGATCGAGTTCGGCCTTCATGCAATGCCACACGCCCTTCAGATTCACCGACATCACGCGGTCCCAGTTTTCCTGCGTCGATACGTGCAGGCTCGCAGCACGGTCCGGCACGCCCGCGTTGTTGAACGCCATGTCGAGCGCGCCGAAACGTTCAACGGTCGAGCGAATCATCGCCTCGACCGATTCCGCGTCGGTCACGTCGACTTCGACAAACGTCGCTCTCGCATCACAGTGCGTCTCGATGTACGCGGCGGTATCCTTGCCACCCGTGGAATCGGCGTCCGCCACAACCACGGCCGCACCCCTGCGCGCGAATTCGATCGCCGTCGCACGGCCGATTCCCGATGCACCGCCCGTCACCAGCGCGACTTTCCCGACGAGCTTTCGATCCATATGTTTCCTCCGTGTTGCTAAGCCGTCATCGCCAGACTGGCGCACAACGCGATCAGGACATCGATGTTTGCGGACCAGCTTTTCATCCACGAACGCTTGTTCATCGCGACCTCCGGTTACCAGCGAACAGGCAACGCCTTCAACCCATACACAAACGATTTGTCCTTGTAGCGCAGTTCATCTTCGGATACGGCGAGATGCAGATTCGGAAAGCGCCTGAAGATCGTCTCGAACAGCACCTGCAGTTCGAGACGCGCAAGCGGCTGGCCGAGACACTGGTGAATGCCGAACGAAAACGCGACGTGCGACTGATCCTTCGTATCGCGGCGGATATCGAAGCGCTCGGGCTCGGGGAACGCAACGGGGTCGTGATTCGCGCCGTGCAGCAGCGCCAGCACGCCCTCGCCCTTGCGAATCAGTTGACCGCCGATCACGACATCTTCCGTTGCGACGCGGTTCGAGTTCATGTGCGTGATCGAATGGAAGCGCAGCATTTCCTCCACCGCGCCCTTGACGAGCGACGGGTCGGCCATCAGCGCCGCGCGCTGCCCGGGATGCTGAAAGAGACTGAGCAGGCCGAGGCCGATCTGGTTCGCGGTCGTCTCGTGGCCGGCGAGATAGAGCAAGGTCGCCATCTGCACGGCATCCGCATGCGACACCTTGCCGGGATTGATCCATTCGATCGCCATGCGGCTCAGCAGGTCGCTGCCGTCGCCGGGATCACGTTCCTTTTCCAGAAGCAGTGCGTCGATGTACTGATTCATGTGCTTCGCCGACTGCGTCAATGCTTCGGGCGCGATCGAAAGATCCATCCGGTCGCCGCTCCATTTCTGCAGCTTGTCGTGATCGCCGTAGGGCACGCCGAGCATGATCGATATGACCAGCGAAGGAAGCGGCAACGCGACAGCGCCGATGAAGTCGGCCGGCGCGCCTGTGCGCTCCATGTCGTCGAGAAGCTGATCGAGCGATCGCTGAATCAGCGGGCGCAGCTCCTGCATGCGCTTGGCCATGAACTCCTTCGTCAAGGTGCGGCGATACTGGCCGTGCTCGGGCGGGTCCATCGTGATGAAGGTCTGATAGGACTTCGACTGCGCGGCGCGCGACGGCGAGACGAACGGAAAGCCGGGCGTGAGCGGCGATGCGCTGAAATGCGGGCTCGTCATGACTTCGCGGAAGTGCGCCATATCGGTCACGAGCCACGCGAGACTGCCGTCCCACAGACTGACCTGAACAACAGGCGCCTGCTCACGCAGTTGCGCATACTGACGCGGCGGTACGAGTGGCGCGGCGCCGTCTCGCGGCCACGGAAAGCGCTCCGTGGCGAACGGACATGTGAGAGTGGTCCCGGACGTAGTCATTCCTTCCTCGCTGTTTGTTTGAGAAGCGCTATCGCGAATTCGGTCTAGAAGCGATGCCGCATGCCGACTCGCAACACGACCTGATGCGGCGTATTGGATGGCGTGATCGTGAGATAAGACGCCACCGCGGGCTGTCCGGTCGAATCCACGCCGGACGCGATCTGGTAATTCGCCATGAAGTAGACGTCGGTCCGCTTCGAAAGGAAATAATCGACCGATGCATTGAACATGTGGTACTTCGCGCTCTCCTTGCCGTCGATCGCGCCGCCCACGAGATAGTCATAAGAGCCGTTGAGCCACAGGAAAGGTGTGATGGCGTAGCGCGCGAATACGTTGTAGCTGTTGAACGCCGCATTGCCGGTATAGCCTTTCGGATTGGTCAGGGCGAGATTGCCCGACGAGGGCGAGTTCAGATCGCCGAAGGTGATGTGCGAATAATCGAAGCCGAGGGTGAGGCTCTGCACCGAGTACTGCAACGCCGCGCCCATGACCTGGTAGTACGCCGCCGATGCGAACGCGCCGTACACCGGATTGGTCTGCACGCCGCTCGTCGCGCCGAGGTTGTTGGCCGTAGCGGAACTGTTGGGGTTGTTGCCGAAGAACGAGCGATTCGGGTCACGGGCGCGCAGGTACGCCACGGCGGCCGACCAGGGACCGTTCGCATAGGACGCCCCGGCGGAATAAATGCTGTTCGTGCCGAACGAACCCGCCACACCGCCGAAGCTGTACAGGCCGCCGAACTTGAACCCGTTATACGTGTTGCTGGTGAACTTCACGGCGTTGTTCACGCGATACGTGTTGCCGAAGTTGTTGATGTCGTTGCCATGCAGCGCGTAGGTGCCGTTGCCGACCGCGCCGGTGAGCGGCCCGATGTAGTCGACGACCGAGTCGTACTGGCGGCCGATCGTCACCGTGCCGTACGGCGACCCAAGACCGACATAGGCTTGCCGGCCGAATATGTTGCCGCCTTGCCCCAGCGCGCCCGTGCCAATATCGAAGCCGTTCTCCAGCACGAAAATCGCCTGATAGCCGCCGCCGATGTCTTCAGTGCCACGGAATCCGAGCCGGTTGCCCTGCATGATGCTGCTGCTCATCGCGTACTGATGGCTGCCCGTGCGCCCGCCGCCCGGCACGGCGGTCTGCGCGTTGTTGACGAAGTTCAGCCCGTAATCGATGATCCCGTAAATCAGCACGCTGCTTTGCGCCGATGCATGCGCTGACACGAACAACACCGCTGCCGCCGACGGCCATCTCCAGTATTTCATCTCTGTCTCCATGTCTAGTATTTTTAATAACTTTAATTCGGTATCCTGCTTATCTAACCGATTTTCGATTCCGCAATTCGCCCTGCGATCTCCTCACCGGATGCTGAGATCGCGCCTGCACAAGGACAGATGCGGCATGCCGGCCACGGAAGCCGAACGAAATCGATACAGTACGTTCGCACGCAACACCGGTTCCGCCAGAGCATCGCATTCCATCACGCATTCGAGCGTCAGATGCCAGTGTTCGCCCACCGGCTGAACGGCCCTGGCCGTCGCGCCGACACGCAGACCCGAGCCCGTAGGAGCGGGCGAAATGAACTGCATCTGCTCGATCCTGTGCAACGCTACATTCAGCGTGTCCTCGAGAACGTAGATTTCCTGGAGCATCGGAAGCAGCAGCGCCAGCATGACGCCGCACGGCACGAAGCCCTGATCCGGTTCATCGACGTGACTCGCCGGGAACTCGTCCGTCAGTGATTCGAAGCGCTCGATCGTGACCTGATCGACCTCCATCCAGTCGCTATGACCGAGATGGAAGCCCAGACAGGCACGGATGCCTTCGACGCCGCTCAGCATGATGGGCACTTGAATCTCCGTGTCGACGGTTCACGAGCCGAGCACGTCGGCATTGCCTTCGCCGAGCGCGGGCGCGGCCCGGCGAGGCTCGAGAAGGTGTCCGTTGAAGCGCGCCGGATACCGAATCGCCCGCACCGTGCCGGTGGGCGTTTCGAGTTGCGAGTAAAGCCGGTTGTGCAGCACCTGCGGGTCGTTCAGATGAGCGTCGGGCGCGTTGACGGGACCGGCGGGTACGTCGAGCTCACGAAAGCGCGCGAGCCAGTGCGCCGTCGGCTTCTCTCTGAGCGGCCCCGCGATGCGCTCGAAGAACGTATGGGTCATGTCGCGCTTGCTGGTGATCTTCTTCAGCTCGTCCTTCCATTCGGGATACCCGAGTGCGTCGAGCGTGCGACTCAACTGCTTACCCGACACCGGCGACACCACCAGATAGCCGTCACTCGTCGCGAGCACCGGTTGCGGCGCAAGCGTTTCGGGCGAAGCGTCGTCGACGAACGCGCGGTTGTGGAACATGTCCGGAAAGTTGTAGTAGGACAGCATGTCGAGCATCGACGTCTCCAGATGGATCGCCTTGTTCGCCCGGTCCCGTGCGATCAGTCCGGACAGCGCCATCTGCGCGGCGAAGATCGCGGCGACCTTGTCCGCGACGAACGTATTCGTTGCGCGCGGCGTGCCGCCGGCCGCTTCGTAGCTGAGCAGGCCGGTTCGGCCCTGGATCAGCGCATCGAAAGCGGGCTCCGCCGCGAGTTCACCGTCAGGCCCATAACCCGTGATCGAAAGCTGGACGATGCGCGGATTCAGTTCGCTCACCGCATCGAAGCTCAGGCCGAGCGACGCCGACACATGCGGACGCCAGTTCTCGATATAGAGATCCGCATCACGCAGCAGCAGCTTGAATCTGGCGAGATCGTCGGCGGACTTGAGATCGAGCGTGACGCTGCGCTTGCCGCGATTCGCATTGGTCCAGACAGTGCCTACGCCCTTCCATCCATGACCGAAATTTCGATACGGATCGCCCGACGGCGGCTCGACCTTGATGACTTCCGCGCCCAGGTCGGAGAGCATCTGCGCGCAGAACGGGCCGGAGATATAGCTGCACGCTTCGACGATCTTCACGCCGGCGAGCGGCCGCCTGAAGGCGTCGTTGTCATGCGTCGGGGCCGTCGTGGATGCGTTCGTCATGCGTGTTGCTCCTGTTTCGTGTTGGCGTGCGTCGCCGTGACGGCGCGAAGCTGCGCCATCGCGAGCACCATGTCGAGGGTGGGTGTGGCCACGTCCGTGAGTTCGCGTAGTGCGCGAATCGAGCGGGCGAGCGGGTCGAGTTCAAGCGGACGGCCTGCTTCGAGGTCCTGCAGCATCGACATCTTGTGATGCAGCGCACTCACCGTCAGCGCGATGCGCCTGTCGGGCGACGGACCGATCGAGAGCCCCAGTTGCGCGGCAATGGCGTCCGCTTCCGACATCATCGCCCTGACGACGGACAGCACGCCGCCCGCCTCGGCCATCTCTCCGAGCGTGCCCTGCGTGAGCAACGCGACGGGATTGAACGAGAGGCTGTTGACGAACTTGACCCAGATTGCCGAGCGGATGTCCTTGTTCACCTTCGCGTCGATGCCGCTCGCGCACAGCAATTCGCTCAACGCGCGCGCGCGCTCCGAATCGCTGCCGTCGAGCTCGCCGACCGGACAGCCCGCTTTCGTGCCGTCCTGCACGATCACGCCCGGCGCGCTCGCGTGTGCGCCGATCCAGTAGACGCAGCCGAGCACCTGCTCAGGCGGCATGACCCGCCACTGCCGTCCGTCACGGTCGATGGCGGGCAACTGCGTGCCGTCGAAACGTCCGGGCAGCGCATGAAAGAAGTAGTACGGAATGCCGGTGGTCGGCGGCAGCACCGTCGTGTGCGGGCCGATCAGCGGCGCGATCTGCTCGAGCGCGCCATCGACCTGATGCGCCTTCAGCGTGATGAACACATAATCCTGCTCGCCGAGTTCGCGTGTATCCGAGGTTGCGCGCACGTGCACCGTGAATGCGTCACTCGCGGTCTTCACGCTCAGACCGTGGCGGCGGACGGCGTCGAGCGTCCTGCCACGCGCGACGACGCTCACTTCGCACTGCCCGGCGCGCGCGAGATGCGCCGCCAGATAGCCGCCGATCGCCCCGCCTCCGAAAATGCATATCCTCTGCATGGTGCGCTCTCTCGCATAGCCGATGAACTGCGCCCGCTCCATGCATCGCTTGGGGAAGATGCGATGGCAGACGCATACGATGAGCACACGATACGGGCCACACAGGCACGAGGGGAAATACTAAAAAACGATGATTCAAGCAGATCGGCGTATAGCTGCGAGCGCGGAATATCGGCGGGTTAGCGGGCGGCCTGCTCGCCTTGTCGCGCGCGCCGGAACGCCGCGGGCGCGACACCTACCGTGCGGCTGAATGCCGTGCTGAATGCGCTGTCCGAGTAGTAGCCGATGGACAGCGCGATGTCGGTGAGCGAACGTTCGCTGTTGAGCAACGCGTCCTTGGCGAGCGCGATGCGCCAGTTCGACAGATACGTGGCCGGCGCGACGCCGACGCGCTCCGCGAAGCGCCGCGCGAATGCGGCGCGCGACATGCCGACGTCCTTCGCGAGCCCGTCGACGGTCCAGTGACGCGCGACGTCCGCGTGCATCTTCTGCAGCGCGAGGTGGATGTGCGGATCGGCCATGCCGCTGAACCAGCCGGCCTCGCGCGAATCGATCCGGGTCAGCGGACGCCGCCACACTTCGACCAGCATGATTTCGACGAGCCGGCTCATGACGAGATCGCGTCCCGGCAGATCGATGCTCGACTCCTCGCCGATCAGCGCGATGAGCCTCGACAACCGCCCCGCCTCTTCGTCCGACGAACGGATGTACAGAAAGTCCGGCAGCATGCCCGTGAACAGCGCCGTGTGTTCCGGACCGATCTGGAAGTATCCGCCGACGAGATGCACTTTGGCGCCGCCCGCGCCTTCGTCCCAGCGAACGTACTCGTCGCTGGCCACGCCCTCTTCCAGCGCGTGCAGCGTGGCGCTTGCGTCGAGATCGCTGACGAGGCAGTAGCGGGCCGTCGCGCGCATGAGCATGTAATCGCCCTGACGCATCAGGAGCGGCTGGCCGTGGCGCGGCACGTACCAGCATTGTCCCGTCACGACGAGGCAGAACACAGGGATATCCCGGCACGGCACGCTCATGCCCCAGCGGCCCTCCGCCTCGACCGTTCTCCAGCTGATTGCCTGGGGCCGCATGAGTCGGATGATATCGGTCAGGATGTCCATATTGAGACGATCGATAAAATTTCAGAGACGGGCTCTTATAGATTAACTCATTGCGTTGCCTTAACTTGTATCCCAGCGACCGGTGTGCATGCATCGGCGAAAAACAAGACGGAGACACGCAATGAAGCTCAAGGACCGGGTCGTCGTGGTCACGGGCGCGGCGCAGGGCATGGGCCGCGCCATCGCAATCGAAGCGGCGCGTCAGGGCGCGGCCTGGGTCACGCTCGCGGACGTGCAGGAAGACCGCAGCGCGACGGCCGCTCACGAAGTCGGGCAGGCGGGCGCGAAGAGCTCCTTCATCCGCACCGACCTGTCGGACACGGCCGCCATTCGCCACATGATCGACGAAACCGCGCGCCTCGCGGGCGGCATCGACGTGCTCGTCAACAACGCCGGCGTCACCGACGACGGCCTGACGGGCCGCGCGCCGACGATCGAAGACCTGCCCGAATCGGTCTGGGACACGGTCATGAACGTCAATCTCAAGGCGATGTGGCTCGCGAGCAAATTCGCCGCGCCGTGGTTGCGGCGATCCACGAAGAGTCCTGCCATCGTCAACGGCGCGTCGGTCGCGGGCAGTGTCGCTTATCCGGGTTTGCCCGCGTACGCGGCGAGCAAGGGCGGCGTCGCGATGCTGACCAAAGCCATCGCCCTCGATCTCGCCGAGGCCGGCATACGCTGCAACGCCTATGCGCCGGGCGCGATCGACACGCCCATGCTGAGCCACAGCGTGGAGCACGCGGAGGACCGCGAAAAAGCGCGCGCGCGCCTGTGGGGCACGCATCTGCTCAAACGTCTGGGACGCCCCGAAGAAGTCGCGAAGCTGGTGTGCTTTCTCGCTTCCGACGAAGCGTCGTTCTCGACGGGCAGCACCTTCAGCGTCGACGCCGGCACGCTCGCGTGGCGTGGCGTGCACTGAGCGCCGCAGCACCATGCGAGCGACAGACGGACATGGCGGTTCGCCGAAACGCGCGCAACGCCTGACACGCGCGCTGTCCCTCGCCTTGTACATGACGGACCCCATCCGTCTGGCCGCCGATGATTGCCTCGTCGCCGAATATCTCGGCGCAACGGCATCGAATCTGCGCGGGCCGGTCGTCACCGGCTGCGCGAATAGCAGAGAAGGAACGCCGACATGAACATGCGCCAACTCCAGTACTTCCTCGCCGTCGCTGCCGAGCTGAATTTCACGCGCGCATCGGAACGCGTGAATATCGCTCAGCCCGCATTGAGCGCGCAGATCATCGCGCTGGAAGACGAACTGGGCACGCCGCTCTTCACGCGCGAGAAGCGCAAGGTGCTGCTGACGCCGGCGGGCGAAATCCTCGTCGAACATGCGCAGCGCGTGCTCAACACGGCCACGGCGGCGATCGCCGCGGTGCGTGCGTCGGGACGCGGGGCGCGCGCTCATCTTATCGTCGGCTCTATCTACACGGCCATCTATTGCTTCCTGCCGAACACGCTGCGGATCTTCAACACGCTCGCGCCGAACTCGGACGTCAGCCTGCAGGAGATGACCATCTCGCAGCAGATCGCCGGTCTCAAGGAAGGGCTGATCGAAGTCGGGCTCGTGCGCGGGCATGTCTTCGATCACAACATCGTGACCGAGCTGCTGTATCGCGAGCTGCTCGTGGTCGCCGTGCCGGCGGGAAGCGAGTACGACGTTCCCGGTCCCGTCGATCTCCATGATCTGGCAAGGTGGCCGCTGATCGCCGTCGCGCGCGGCACGGCGACGGAGCGTGGCTACGGCGACAAGATTCTCGACATCTTCGACGATGCGAACCTCAAGCCCAACGTCGCCAAGGAGGCCTACGACATGCATACGTCCACGTGCCTCGTCGCGGCGGGCGTGGGCGTCGCCGTCGTGCCCGCCATCATGCAGCTGATGCAGCCGCACGGCGTCGCCTATCGGCCGCTCGCGGTCGACACACCGGGCGTCTCGCTGTCGCTCGCCTGGCACAAGGACCGCGTCCCGCCGCTGCTCAATGCATGGCGCGAAGCCGCGCGTACCAACGCGGCGCAACTGATCGCGCGCCATCCGCAATACTTCATCGATACTTCCACCCCGCGTCTCGTCGAAGCCGCGGCTGCCTGACGCGTTCAACGCGGCTCTTGCAGCCAGTCATCGATTTCTCCGCTGTGTTCGCCCAGATGCGGCGCCGCGCGCACCTCGGCCGCTGGCGCGCCGTGAAAACGCACCGGCGGACGCATCTGCACATAATCGCCTTCCGACGGATGCGTTCTGCGCTCGAAGAATCCCGTCGACGCGAGATGCGGATCTGCGAGCACGCCGTCGAGATCCCTGACTTCGGATGCGGGGATATCGCATTCGGCCAATAGCGTCAGCCAGTCACGCAACGGCCTGTCCGCCACGATACGGGCCATTTCCGCATGCATGCGGTCGAGCGCGTGGAATCGTTCGCGCGCCGTGCACAGCTTCGCGCGCTTCAGAAAGTCCGCGTGACCCGTGACGTCGAAGAAGCGCACCCAGCGTTCGTCCGTATACGGCGCAATCGCGATATGACCATCGAGACACTTCAGCGGCTGGCGCAGCGGATCGAGCTGACGCGGATAGCCTGCGGTGTCCGTCGGCGGAATCAGCGTGCGGCCGTAGAGATGCTCCTGCAACAGGAAATGCGTGAAGCTCTCGAACATGGGCACTTCGACCGACTGCCCGCCTCCGGTCCGCTCCCGATGCAGCAAGGCGCCGAGCACGGCATAGATCGCGTGCAGGCCGGCGACCTTGTCCGCCATCGCCATCGGAAGATAGCGGGGCGCCGGGTTGCCGTCGGTGCGCGGCAAGAGACTCGCCGCACCGGATGCGGCCTGAATGATGTCGTCATAGGCTGGTCTGCCCGCATACGGGCCGTCCTCGCCGAAGCCCGTGCAATGCACGTACACGAGACGTGGATGCTGTGCGCGAATGGCGTCGTAGCCGAGACCGAGCCGCTCGATCGCATCGCGGCGCAGATTGTGGATGAACACGTCGCACCGCGCGAGCAGGCGCATGAGCGACGCCCTGCCGCGCGGCGTCTTCAGATCCCACACGACCGAGCGCTTGCCGCGATTGAGCGTCATGTGCGCCGGTCCCATGCCGCGCGTCTTCGCGGGCCGCCCGACGCGCCTGATCTCGTCGCCCGCGAGCGGCTCGATCTTGATGACGTCCGCGCCCATTTCGGCGAGCGTCGCCGTGCAATACGGGCCGAAGATCACCGACGTCATGTCGAGAATGCGCACGCCGTCGAGAATGGACGATGCAGCCATGAAAGTCTTTCCTCGCAGCGGGTATCAGACCGCTTCTTCGATCGTCAGCAGCAGCTTCAGGTTGAACGACGGATCGGCGGCCTGCTCGCGCGACGGGCTGATGCGCCGTTGCAGCAGCCGTCGCGCGGCCATGTGATCGGCTGGCCGGTTGCACGATTCGACGCCCGTCAGCCGGTGATGCCTGAAGCGGAACACCGAGAACGCACCGGACGCGGGATCGCCGCGCACCACGCTGCTGTCGAGCCTGCGCGCGACACCCGCGATCTGCAGTCGCACGCCGCCCTGATCGCTCCAGAAAACGGGCGTCTGGTCGTACGGCGTCGCATCGCCGAGCAGCGAACGCGCGACATGTCGCGCCTGATCGACCGCGTTCTGCACCGATTCAAGACGCAGCAGATCGCCGCCGTCGAAGGCGTAGGGAAACGCCGCGCAATCGCCGATGGCGGAGATCGCCGGGTCCGACGTGCGCAGCCGTTCGTCCACGATGACGCCATTGAACGCGGACAGGCCGCACGCGGAGGCAAGCTCGCTGTTCGGCACGACACCAGCGGCCACGAGCACGAGATCGGCGTCGAGCCGCGTGCCGTCGGCGAGTTCGACCGCGCTCACGCGCTCGCCATGGCCGACGATGCTCGCCACGCGCGCGTCGAAGGAAAAGCGCACGCCGGCCGCCTGATGTTGCGCCGTGCACGCCGCCGACATGTCCACCGAGATGGCGCGCTTCATCACGCGATCGAGGGATTCGACGACATGCACGCTGCATCCGCGCGCGGCCGCGATGCTGGCGACTTCGAGACCGAGAAACCCGCCGCCGATCACGACCACGCGGCGTGCTTCGTCGAGCGCCGCCTTGAGCCGTTGCGCATCGGATACGGAACGCAGCGACACGACGCCCTGCGTCGGCTGCGTCAGGAACGGCAGCGCGCGATTGCGCGACCCGGTCGCGAGCACGAGATGATCGTAGGGAACGCTGCGTCCCGACGCCAGCGACAGATGCCTGCGCCCACGATCGATCGCACTGACGCGCTCGCCCGCGAGCCGTTCGATGCGCGCGTCGTCGAACCAGTGCGCTTCTTCGAGACTCAGTTCGTCTGCCGCGACATCGTCCGTCAGGAAACTTTTCGACAGCGGCGGCCTTTGATACGGCAAGCCCGCTTCGTCACCGATGAGCCGGATCACGCCTTCGTAGCCTTCTTCGCGCAGCGAGGCCGCGGCCTGCAAACCGGCCTGCCCCGCCCCGACGATCACGACCGATTCAGGCCGCGCGTTCACTGCCCGCTCTCCTGCGCGGCCGCATCGGAAGGGAGCTTCTCGACCTTGATCGCCTTCGACGGGCATTTGCGCGCCGCGCCCAGCACCTTTTCGTACAGCGCTTCGTCCGGCTCCGTCTGCAAGAGCTTCACTACGCCATCCTCGTCGCGCTGATCGAACACCTCGGCGCTCGACAGCACGCACAGTCCCGCGCCGACGCACACATCCTGATCGACGGCGACGCGCAGTTTGAAGTTTCCGTTTGCCATGCCCTACTCTCCTTCATCGCGCGAACGAGCGCGCGGCGTTTGATTACCAGGTGACGGGCAAGGCTTCGAGACCCTGCACGAAATGATCGCCTTTGCCCTTGATCTCTTCGAGCGGCACGGCGAAGCGCAGGCCCGGCATGCGCTCGAACAGCGACGCGAACACGACCTGCAACTCGACGCGCGCGAGCGGCTGCCCGAGACACTGATGAATGCCATAGCTGAACGCGACGTGATGATCGGCCTTGCGTGTGATGTCGAACCGATCGGGCTGCTCGAACGCCGTGGCGTCGTGATTCGCGCCGGAAATCAGCGCGATCACGCCCTCGCCCTTGCGGATCATCTGTCCCGCCACTTCGACGTCTTCCGTCGCGACCCGGAATGCGTTGTAGTGAACGATGGTGTGAAAGCGCAGCATTTCCTCGACCGCATTGCGCAGCAGCGAAGGGTTCTCGCGCAACAAGCGCAACTGGTCCGGGTTGGTGAGGAAGCTGAAGACGCCGAGCGCCATCTGGTTCGCTGTTGTTTCATGGCCGGCCATCAGCAGCAGTTCGGCCATGATGACCAACTCGCGATGCGTCAGATGCCCCGGCCGCACCTGCTCGACGATCAGCCGGCTCAGCAGGTCCGTGCGGTTCTCCGCATCTTTCGCGCGCTCCGTGATGAGGCGGTCGAGATACGACAGGATGCGATCCGACGCCGCCTTCGGGATCGAAGGATCGACATCGAGCAGCACCTTCAGGCGGCTCTGCTCCTGGAAGAAGCCGTGATCGCACGCGGGCACGTCGAGCAGACCCGCGATCACTTCCGACGTCAGCGGCAGAAAGAGATCTTCGACGAGATTCGCGGGCGGCCCTTTTTCAAGGAGTTCGTCCACGAGCCGGCTGAAGATCGACTCGATGCGCGGGCGCATCTCGCTCACGCGCTTGATCATGAACTCCTTGGTCAGCATGCGGCGAAAGTGGCCATGCTGAGGCGGGTCCATGCGAATGAACGCCGGCTCCAGATCGAGCACCGCGTTGCGCGCAGGCGAGAGACTCGGAAAGCCGCTCACGTGCGGATCGCCGCTGAAGCGGTTATCGCCGAGCACGGCGCGCACGTCGTCGTAACGCGTGAAAAGCCATGCATCCCTGCCATCCCACATGCGCACCTTCGCGGGGCCCGGCTGTCGCTGAAAGTCCCGGTACTCCGCGGGCGGGACGAACGGGCATTGCCGTGGCATCGGGAATGCCGGCTTGCTGAAAGGACATCCAGACATCGTGCCTCCCGTCACATCCATTGAATGATTGAGCTCATGTCGGGTAACCGCTCACAGACCGCCGTTGACGTCGAGCGTCGCGCCCGTCACGTAGCGCGCATCGTCGCTGACGAGAAAGCCGATGGCCGATGCGATCTCTTCGGGCTCCGCGGCGCGCTGCAGACCCGAGCCGGCGATGAGCCTGTCGCGAATCTCCTTCGGCACCTTTTCGCCCATCGCCGTGTTGATCGTGCCCGGCGACACCGCCGCGACGCGGATGCCGTGCGGCCCGAGCGGCTTGGCGAGACTCTTCGTCAGGTTGATGACGGCCGCCTTCGAACCGCCGTAGTCGGTCACGCCGCTGCCCGCCGTCGCCACGATCGACGCGAGGTTGACGATCACACCGCCCCCGCCCGCCTTGACGAGACGCTTCGCGACTTCCTGGCTCAAGAAGAAGGGTGCGCGCGCGTTGACCCCGTAGGTGAAGTCGTAGTCGGTCGGCGAGATGTCGAAGAAAGTCTTGCCGTGCCACACGCCCGCGTTATTGATGAGCACGCGGATGGTGCCGTACTGCGCGTCGATCGCCTCGACGGCCGTGCGGATCTGTTCGATGTCGGTGACGTCGCATTTGCGGTAGGCATAGTCGCCCTTGCCCGACTCGGCGACGTCGAGGCCGACGACGGTGTAGCCGCGCTCGCTCAGGTTCTTGCAAATGGCTTGTCCCGTCAGGCCGTTCGAGCCCGTCACGACTGCAACGTTCGATGTCATGTGTCACCTCTTCTCACGATATGTTCTTGAACCGGATCATCTTCCTGCGCGCTCTTCATCGAGCGGCTCAGGCTCAAGATTCGCGCAGCGGGCGTTGCAGGTCCAATACTGTTTTGCTGGATCGTGAGACCGAATTCCTATCGATGACGACGCCCGCGCGCTCGCGGTCCCAGCAGTCGGCGGTGATGCCTTCGGCGCGCAGGCGATACTTCTCGACGCGCTCGCTCGGCGTCTTCGGCAGGCTGTCGCGAAACGCGACGTAACGTGGAATCGCGAAGTACGCGAGACGCGGCTCGCACCAGCGGATCAGCTCGCATTCCGACAACTGCTCGCCGCGTTTCAGCACGACGACGGCCTTGACGTCGTCTTCACCGAGTTCCGATGGCACGCCCACCACGCACGATTCGAGCACGGCCGGGTGCGCGCCGATCACGGCCTCGACTTCGAACGATGAAATGTTTTCGCCACGCCGCCGCAGCGCCTGCTTCTTTCTATCGACGAAGTGGAAATAGCCGTCTTCATCCTGTCGCGCAAGATCGCCCGTGTGCATCCACAGATTGCGGAACAGGTCGAGCGTTGCTTCGGAATCCTTGTAATATCCGCTCGTGCCAAGATGCGGGCGTTGTGGGCGCACGACCAGCTCGCCCGTCTGTCCTTGCGCGACTTCGTTGTCGAGATCGTCGACGACGCGCACGTCGTAGCCCGTGATCGCCTTGCCGCACGCGCCTGCGCGACGCTCGTCGTAGGGATTCACGAGACAGCTGCTGCATTCGGTCATGCCGTACAGTTCGAGCAGCCGCGTATTGAAGCGCGCCTCGAACGCATGCCACAGATGCGGCGGCGCCGCGGCGCCCACCATCAGGCGCAGCGGATTGTCGGCGTCGAGGGGCGAAGGCGCCTGCTTCATCAGGATCGACAGCATGCCGCCGATGAATTTCGCCGACGTGCAGTTCCAGCGGCGGCAGTCGTCCAGCATGCGGCTCGCCGAAAAACGCTCGACGAACACGGCCTGCGCATCCGCGAGGATCGCGGGGCCGGTCGTTCCGTGCGCGCTCGTGTGAAAGAACGGCAGGCCGGTGTAGAGCACGTCCTCGTCCGTGTAGCGCGCGTACTTCACGGCCTGCGACCAGATTTCGTACCAGTAGTGATGGCTGATCAGCACGCCCTTCGAGCGTCCCGTCGTGCCCGACGTGTACGAGATGGTCGACAACTGCCTGAAGTCCACGGACACGCCGGGCGCGGTTTGCGGATGAGACATCAGTTCGTCGAAGTGCAAGGCTTCGCGTCCGGGCCAGCCCGCGAGATGCGGCAACGCGCGCGCATCCACGACGATCGTGTGACGCAGCTTCGGCAACCGGTCCGCAATCGCACCGAGTGCGTCGGCGTAACCCGGCTCGACGACGAGCGCGACACAATCGGCATGATCGATCTGATACGCGAGGCCTTCGCCTTTCAGCGCGATGTTGATCGGCACGCATACCGCGCCGATCCTGTTCAGCCCGAACCACGCGAACAGGAACTCGACGCTGTTCGACAGCATCAGCGCGACCTTGTCGCCGGAACCGATGCCGAGCGCGCGAAAGCCGTTTGCCGCCCGGTTCGACGACGCGTTCAGTTCCTCGAAGGTGATCACCCGCTCGCGAAACCGGAACACCTCATGATGCGGATGACGCCGCGCCTTGTCCTCGATGATGTGCCCGATCACGCGATCCGTCTGCGCGTAGTCCTTCATCGTCCACTCGGACCATCTGCGCCCGGCGCGCTCGAACTTGTCGTCCCACTGACCCATCGTGTCGCTCACCCTGATTCACCCTCGATGACCCGCATCAGCCCCTCCTGCATCGCGGTGCCGACGCGCCGTCCATTCTGATACAGCGCACCCGCCCCGAGCCCGCGATTGTTCGATGCGCACGGCCCGGTCATGTCGTAGTAGAACCACGCGTCGGGACGCACGGGAGCATGGAACCACATCGCGTGATCGAGGCTCGCGGAGCGCGTGCGGCGGTCCATCGTGCCGTGGCCGCGCGGACGCATCGCCGTGGTCATCAGATCGAGGTCGCTCGCATACGCCAGCACGGCGTGACACAGCAGCGGATCGTCGCCGCACGGCTCGCGCAATCTGCACCAGAGACCGTTGACGGGTGCCGTGACGCCCGGATCGAGCCAGGGCCGCCACATGTCGCTGCGGCGCTCGAAGAGCTGCATGATCGTCGAGACGTGCGAGCGGCGCCGCTCCAGCAAGTGGGCTTCGCGCGCGAAGAAATCGGCTTCGGCGGGCATGCGTTCCGGAGACGGCACGTTTGGCATCAGCGGCAATCGTTCGTGAGAGCCTTCGGCTGCCTGAAACGACGCCGCGCCCATGAACACCACGCGCTCCTCCTGCGTGACGACCACACGCCGTGTGCTGAAGCTGCGGCCATCGCGCACGGGCTGCACGTCGAAGCGGATCGGCTTTGTCACGTCGCCGGGATGCACGAAGTAGCCCTGCATCGAATGCAGGCCATGTGCCTCGCGCACGGTGCGCCCCATCGCCATGATCGACTGGGCGAGCAGTTGCCCGCCGTAGATGCGACGCACGCCGTCGACGAGCGACTCGCCCGAGAACACATGACGATGCCCCTCGCGCACGCGCAGTATCGACAGCAGATCGCTCACCGTGACCGCCATGCGCCCTCCCGTCAGCCCGGAATCGCGACGACGAGGCCATCCAGCTCGGGCGTGATCTCGATCTGGCAGCTCAGGCGGCTGTTGCTACGCGGCTCGCCGAGGCCTTCGAGCATTTCGCGCTCGATGTCGCAGGCTTCGCCGACCACGCGCATCCAGGTCTCATCCACATGGACCTCGCAGGTCGCGCAACTGCACGCGCCGCCGCATTCCGCGACGATCCCCGCGATCATGTTGTCGACGGCGCCCTGCATCACCGAACTGCCGAGCGGCACATCGACTTCCGTGGTTTCGCCGCTCACCTGCACATATTTGACGACTGGCATTGCACACCTCTCTCTGGCTGAATCAATCGGACTGTTGCTGCGCCGCTTCGAAGAGCGACTTCAATGAAAACGTCTCGTCGGACAGGCGCGCCGCATCGACGGCGATGCCTTCTGCGATCAGGCGCTTGCTCTGCATGAATTCCTGCGCGCGGTTGATGCAGTCTGCGGCGACGAGCCGCCCGGCCTTCAGATAGAACGCGCTGAAGCTGCGGCCCGCGTCGCGTGATCCGCGCACGACGACCTGGTCATACCCCGCGTTGAGACCCGCGATCTGCAGCTTGATGTCGTATTGGTCGGACCAGAACCACGGCAGCGCGCGATACGGCTTGTCCTTGCCGCACAGTGCCGCGGCGGCGGCCTTCGCCTGCTCCGTCGCATTGGGCACCGATTCGAGCCGGATGCGGCCGTAATACGGCGACGGATGCATCGAGCAATCGCCGGCCGCGACGATGTCCGGGTCCGAGGTCCGCGCGCACGCATCGACCACGATGCCGTTATCGATATCGAGTCCGGCCGCCTGCGCGAGCTCGACGTTCGGTACCACGCCCACGCCGACCACCACGAGACTCGCGGGCAGCACGGTGCCGTCGCGCAGCACGATCCGCTCGACGTGGGCTTCGCCCTCGAAGCGATCGACCGTCACGCCGGTGCAGATATCGACACCCTCTTCCCGATGCACGCGCTCGAAGAACGCGGACACGTCCGGCGCGGTCACGCGCGCGAGCACGCGCGGCGCCATTTCGAGCACGGTCACGCGCATGCCGAGCCGATTGAGCACGGCCGCCGTCTCCAGCCCGATATAGCCGCCGCCGACGATCGCGGCATGCGCGCCGGGCCGTACATGCCGGCGAATGCGATCGATGTCCGCGATGCCGCGCAAATAATGCACGCCTTCCAGTTGCGCGCCCGGCAGAGCCACGGTGCGCACGCGTGTGCCGGTACACAGCGCGAGCTTGTCGTAGGCGAGCGCGCCACCGTCCTGCAACGTCACCGACTTGCGCTCGCAATCGATGGACACGACCCGCTCGCCGAGACGAAATTCGATGCCGAACTTTCCATAGGCATCGGCCGCGCGGATCAGCAGATCGTTGCTGTCCTTCTCGCCGAGCAGATACGCCTTCGACAACGGCGGCCGGTGATAGGGCAGATGCGGTTCGTCGCCGATCACGACGATGCGTCCTTCCCAGCCCTCCTGCCGCAGACTCGGCGCGAGTTGCGCCGCCGCATGGCTCGCGCCGACGATGATGCAGGTCCGCTCCACGATGTCCTCCTTGCTGTTCGTCACCTGCGCTCACGCGCCCACGGCAGGCCATGCGCCGCCGGAGCGCCCGAGCACTTCGCCGTTGTGTTCGCCGAGCATCGGCGGCGAGCGGTCGATGTGCGTCGGCGTGCCGGAGAAATTCAGCGGGTTGTTGATGATCCTGAATTCGCCGCCCTTCGGATGCGGCAACGTCTTCAGCAGCTTGTCGACGACGTGCGGATCGCTGAACACTTCGGGCCAGGTGCGCACCGCGCCGTAGATCGCGCCCGCCGCCGAGAGCCGCTCCTCCCACGCGTCGAGATTGCGTGTGGCGAAGATCGCGGCGAGCCGTTCGTTGACGAGTTCGCGGTTGGCGAGGCGCGCCGCCTTCGTCGCAAAGCGTGAATCGGTCTTCAGTTCGGGCGCATCGAGCGCATCGCACAGCACCTGCCAGAACTTGTCGTTGATCGTGATGATCATGATGTCGCGGCCGTCGGACGTCGCGTACGTGTTGTTCGGCACGATGTCCCAGTGCTGGTTGCCCATGCGCGATGGCGTCTTCGCAGTCAGATCGAAATACACGTCGCGCGGCACCTGGCTGAAGATGCTCGCGTCGAGCATCGACAGATCGACACGCTGGCCTTCGCCCGTGCGCTCGCGTGCCTGCAACGCGGTGAGCATGCCGATCGCGGCGAGCAGCGCGGTGACGAGATCCGAGAATGGAAAACCGGTCTTGAGCGGCCCGGATTCTTCCGTGCCCGTGACTTGCATCACGCCCGAAATCGCCTGGATGATCATGTCGAGCGCGGGACGGTTGCGGTCGCGCCCGTTGCGGTCGAAGCCCGAGATCGAGCAATAGACGAGACGCGGATTCAGTTCGCGCAGCGCTTCATAGCCGATGCCGACACGTTCCGTGAAGCCGGGACGGAAGTTTTCGACCAGCACGTCGGCCTCGGCGGCGAGCGCGCGCGCGGCGGCCTGGCCTTCCTCGGTCTTCAGATCGAGCACGATGCCGCGCTTGTTGCGGTTCACGCCGAGAAAGAATGCGCCGTCGCCGTTGAGCGTGGTCTCGCCCGAACGGCGGAACGGGTCGCCCTCCGGCTGCTCGACCTTGATCACGTCGGCGCCGCAGTCGCCCAGCATCATCGTCGCGAACGGGCCGGTCATCATCTGCGTGAAGTCGAGCACCTTGAGGCCCTGCAGCGCCGTTTTCATGCCTTTTCCTTCTCGGTGTAGAACGCTTCGCGCTCGTGGTTCGAAGCGCGCACGCCCTTGTCGCGGCGCTGCTTCATGAAGTTGTATTCGTCGGATTCGTAACGTACGTTGGTTGCGAGCGCGTGCAGCACGTGACCGTAAGCGAACTGGCTCGCGATACCGAGCGAATCCATCGCGAGATTGGTCGCCGCCTTGCCGATCACGATGCCGTCGCGCGGCAATCGCACGATGCGCTCCGCCCATTCCTCACCCGCGTCTTCGAGCGATGCGAGCGGCACGACCTTGTTGACGAGGCCGTTGGCGAGACACGTCTGCGCGTCCCACACGTCCGCCATCAGCAACAGCTCGCGCGCCTTGCGCGGACCCATTGCCATCATTTCCCAAGCGGCGAAGTAGGCTGCGCCCGAAAGCCCAAGTTTTTGTTCCGGATGCCCCATCTTCGCCGTGTCGGCCGCGATCACGAGATCGGAGCCCTCCGCGAGATACAGTCCCGCGCCGAGGCAATAGCCCTTCACCAGCGTGAGCGTCGGCTTCAGAAACTTGAAGATGCGCTCGAAGCGTTCGATATAGCGCTTGTCGTGCAAGAGCCGCGCGCGCTGGCTCGGCTTGCGCGGACGGCCCTTGTCGTCCAGCGTCGTTGCGCCGTATTCGGTGCCGACTTCCGCGAGATCGTGCCCGGTGCTGAAGTCGTCGCCCGCACTGCGAAGCACCACCACGCGCACATCGTCGTCGGCTTCGGCGCGGTCGTAGCCGTCCATCAGCTGATCGAGCATGGCGCTCGTCATCGCGTTCTTCTTTTCCGGGCGATTGATCGTGATATAGGCCCGGCCCTCTTTCGCCACGTAGTCGATGCTGCCTGTCATGTGTCTTCTCCCGTTCCTAGTTATTCAGGTTGATCGCGACCGCCTTGACCTCGGTGTACAACTCGATGGCCTCGAAACCGCGCTCGCGGCCCCAGCCCGATTGCTTGTAGCCGCCGTACGGCAAGGTCGCGTCGGGCGACGACAGCGCATTCACGTTGACGATGCCCGCCTGCATGCGGCGCGCCATCTTGTGCGCACGGCCGATGTCCTTCGTCCAGATGCTCGCCGCGAGCCCATAAGTCGATGCGTTCGCGGTGGCCGCGATGCGGTCGAGGTCGTCGTCGTCGTCGAAGGACATCGCGCACAGCACCGGCCCGAAGATTTCTTCGTCGTGCACCTTCATGCCGGGCTTCACGCCCGTCAGCACGGTGGGCTGCACGAAGAAGCCGCGCTCGCCCGACGCGCCGCCGCCCGCGTACAACGTCGCGCCTTCTTCCTGCCCGCTATGGATGTAGCCCGCCACGCGGTCGAGCTGGCGTCGCGAGATCACCGGGCCCATGTCCGTGCCCGCATCGAGGCCGTGGCCCATCTTCATGCCGTTGGCGCGCTTCGCGATCAGGTCGAGCATCGGTTCGAACGCGCGCTCGTGAACGTACAGTCGCGAGCCCGCGGCGCAGATCTGCCCGGCGTGAAAGAAGATCGATGAACACACGCCCGCCGCGGCCGCTTCGAGGTTCGCGTCGGGGAACACGATCACCGGCGACTTGCCGCCCAGTTCCAGCGAGACCCGCTTCAGGTTGCCGGTTGCCGCCTGGAGAATGCGCCGTCCCGTCTCGCCGGAACCCGTGAACGCGACCTTGTCGACACCCGGGTGCGCGGCGATCGCCGAGCCCACCGGATTGCCGAAGCCCGTCACGATGTTCAGCACACCCGGCGGAATCCCCGCTTCCAGCGCAAGCTCGCCGAGCCGCAGCGCCGTGAGCGGGGTCTGCTCCGAAGGCTTCATCACGATCACGCAACCCGCCGCGAGCGCGGGCGCGATCTTCCACATCGCCATGTTGAGCGGAAAATTCCACGGGATGATCTGCCCGACCACACCCACAGGCTCGCGCAGCGTGTAGGCGTGCCATTCTCCGGGGAGCGAAACGTTGGGCGTCTCGCCGCCCATCTTCGTCGTCCAGCCCGCCATGTAGCGCAGCATCTCGACGATACCGGGCACGTCGCCGTTACGGCAGAACGGCAGCGGCTTGCCGCTGTTGATGCATTCGAGCTGCGCGAGCTCGTCGGCGTTGGCTTCGATCAAATCGGCGAAGCGAAGCATCATGCGCGTGCGCGCCGAGGGCGTGACCTTGCGCCACGCGCCTTCCAGCGCGCCGCGCGCCGCCGCGACAGCGCGATCGACGTCGCTGGCCGTGCCTTCCGCGACCGTGGCGATCACATCACCCGTCGCGGGGTCGAGGATCTCGGTGCGCTTGCCGCCATCGGATGCGATCATGCGGCCGTCGATCAGCAACTGATGCTCGCGCGACAGAAAGGCGCGTGCCGCCTCTCCCAGCGCGGGATGAAAATTGGTCATGTCAGAGTCCTTCGAGGTCAATGGAGTGGTCCGCATCACTTGCCGAGCAGTTGCCGCGCGATGATCAGCCGGTGAATCTCGTTGGTGCCTTCGAGAATCTGGTTCAGCTTCGCGTCGCGCATGAAGCGCTCGACGGGATATTCGGTCGAGTAGCCGTATGAGCCGTGCACCTGAACGGCTTCCAGCGCGACTTCCATGGCGACATCGGTGACGAAGCACTTCGCCATCGACGAAAGCAGCGTGAGGCGGCTCGTGTCGCCGGCGTCGATTTCCTGCGTGCTCGTGTAGAGCAGCGTGCGCGCGGCCTCGATCTTCATCGCCATGTCGGCGAGCTTGAACTGGATCGCCTGAAAATCGCCGATGCGCCTGCCGAACTGGCGGCGGTCCTTCGCGTAGCGCACGGATTCGTCGAGCGCGGCCTGGGCGAGCCCGAGCGACGACGCCGCGACCGATGGCCGGTTGAGGTCGAGAATCTTCATGCAGGCCTTGAAACCGTTGCCTTCCTCGCCGAGCAGGCAGTCGGCATCGACGCGCATGTTCTCGAAGAACATCTGATAGCTCGGCGAGCCGTGCCGCCCCATCTTCGTTTCCTTGCGGCCGATCTTGAGCCCCGGCGTTTTCGTGTCGACGAGAAACACGCTGATGCCTTCATGTCCGCGCCCTTCCGAGGTGCGCGCGAAGACGAGCATCGTGTGCGCCTGCGCGGCCCAGGTGATCCAGCTCTTCTGCCCGTCGATTACGTACGAGGCGCCGTCGCGGCGCGCCACTGTGCGGATCGCGGAGACATCCGACCCGGCCTCCGGCTCCGTGATCGCCACGCACGAGATGGTGCGGCCCTTCGCGGCTTGCGGCAGATAACGCTGTCTCTGCGCGTCGGTGCCGAAGTGCAGCAGCGGCAGAATGAGCCCGATCGAATTGTTCGCGCACAACGTCGACGCCGCGAGCGATACCTTGCCGATCTCCTCCTTGGCGATGCACACCGAGGTCAGATCGCCGCCCGGGCCGTCGTATTCTTCCGGCACCCACATCTGCAACAGGCCGAGATCGCCGAAGACCTCGACGAGCGTTTCCGGGAAATCGCGCGTCTCCTCCATTTCGGCGACGAGCGGCCGCACCTGTTCGTCGGCGACCCTGCGGACCATGTCGCGCAGCATCTCCTGTTCTTCGCTGAACTTCACGTTGTTCTCCTCATGTGCGCCGCGTCAGGGCTGGGTCACGTCGCGAAAGCCGAGCGCGCGCATCGCGGGCTCGTCGGTGACGCGTATCAGTTGCGCGTGTTCCGACAGGCTTTCGAGCGTGAACGCGTGCCAGCAGGGAATGGCGATCACGTCGCCCCGCGTGAGCTCGACCGCGCCGAGCGGTTCGACGCTCACCCGTACATGACCGCTCATCACCGTGTACAGGTTGTTGTCGATGCGCGGCCGCTCGTCCCGTCGCGCGCCGTGCGCAAGGCCGATCGCGTGCACGCCGATCGTGTTCAGGCACGTCGTGTCGAGCGCGAACGTGCCGTGTTCGCGCGCGCCGCGCTCCAGGTCGGCGCGCTTGTGCCGCATCGGCGAATCCGGTGCGTGCGCCGTCACGGGCTCGTTGCGTTGCGGATGATCCTCGAAGAACATGCATTCGAGGTTCTGCACGAGCGGCACGTCGAGGAAGTCGATCCAGAAGGCGGGCTCGTCACCGAAGTTACTGTGACCATGCCAGTGCCACGAGGGCGTGAGCACCACGTCACCGGGCGCAACGTCGATCTGCACGCCGTTGACGATCGTGAACGTGCGCTCCCCTGCGTCGAGAATCAGCCGCAGCGCGTTCGGCGAATGGCGGTGCGAGCGCGCAGTCTCGCCCGGCAGCACGAGCTGATAGGCCGCCACCAGATTCCGGCAGGTCGGATAGATGTTGTCGGCGATCGGATCGACCATGATCAGATTGCGCCGCTCCGCCTGCTCGGGCGAGACGAATGCGCAGGCGGCGTCGAGCGCGGCGCGCGCATCCGCATGGCGCCATACGGCGGGCACGAAGCGCGGGCGCGGCGCGGGCCACATCTGCGGCGCTTTCTTGGCCCAGCCCGGCGAGAACGCGCGGGCCTGCAAGTCATCGAAATAGCCATCGGGCGCGCGCGGCGGCTGCGTGAGCGTGTGTGACATTACTGTCCTCCGTTCATGTGTTCGTCACACCGCGAGACCGGCCTTCGCCTCGTCCCATACGGAATGCGCGCCGAGCTCGCCCTGACGCGCGCGCAGCGTCATGGAGCCGATGCCGTCGATCACGATGTCGAGCACGTCGCCGTCCACGACCGGGCCGACGCCCGCCGGCGTGCCGCTCGCGATGATGTCGCCCGGTTCGAGCGTCATCACCGCCGAGGACATCGCGATCATCTCGGGAATGTCGACGATCAGGTCGCGTGTCGAAGCCCGCTGGCGCTCCTCGCCGTTGACCAGGAGCCGCATCGTGATGCTGTCGAAATCGGCGATTTCGTCAGCGGTGATGATCCACGGCCCGGTCGGGCAGAACGTGTCGAACGACTTGCGCATCACGCGCTCCTCCTTGCCCCGCACGACCATGTCGAGCAGGCAGGTGAAGCCGAACACGTAGTCGCGCGCTTCGGCGCGTGTGGCGCCGCGTCCCCGCTTGCCGATGACGATGCCGAGCTCGCATTCATGGTGAATCTCGCGGCCCGCGAGCGGCGGCAGGACGATGTCGTCCGCCGGACCGCTCAGGCTCGAACCGGCCTTCAGGAAAAAGCCCTGGCCGCTCGCCTTGAACGTCGAGATCACGCCGCTGCTCGTGCCGTGCTTCATTTCGTCGATATGCGCGTGATAGTTCGCCGGAAACGCGATGATCTTGTTCGGCCACTGCACCGGCGCTTCGAGCCGAACGTCCGCGAGCGGCTTGCCATCGCGTTTCGCGAGTGCGTCGCGCAACGCGTCGCCGCGTTGCTTCCAGTCGGCGATCAGGCGCACCATGCCGACGGGCGGCCATGCGCCCGGCTGCGCGCCCGCGAGATCGGTGACGTCGATGACACGCTCGCCGTCCACGATGCCGATACGGCCCTGATCGAAGGTAACGAGTTTCATCGCGTGAGCACCTCTTCGCTGACGACCGCCTCGGGCTTCACGGGATACACGCCGCGAATCACGTTGATCAACGCGTGCGCGTCTTCGGGCGCCGCGTCGGCGCGCCAGGCCACGTGGCCATCGGGACGCACGAGCACGAGGGCGCGCTCGTACGCGGCGCGCGCCGCGTCATTGCCGATATCGACGACCGTGAAAGGCACGCCTGCGGATCGTGCGGCGTCTCGCAGCGGGTCCACATCCAGCGATGCATCGAAGCGCAGCAGCACGAATTCCCGGCCGAACAGGTCGAGCGTGGAGCGGCCGGCCGCGAGCCACACATGCGGCGCGCGATGGCCGGGACGCGAAGTCTGCACATAGGTGCTGACCGTGTCCTCGGGCTCGGGCGTGCCATCGGGCACGACAATCGACGAGCCTTCGTAGCGAAAGCCCAGATGAATGCCGATCGTGTACCACTCGCGCTTCATCATCGTCGTGTAGGCGTCGCCGAACACACGGCGCGCCTCGTCGCCCGCTTCGCCCGGCTCGAACACGGCGGGGCTCAGGTTCTTGCGCGGCGTGAGCATGAGCTTGAGATTGCTGGTCGCCTCGTTCACGTTGCGGATCGCCACCGGACGGCGCTCGAACTCATAGGTGTCGAGCAAATGCGCGCCACCCCAGCCCTCGACCATCGCCTGCAGCTTCCAGCCGAGGTCCACGGCATCCTGAATGCCCATGTTCATGCCGAAGCCGCCCGTCGGCGATGTGAGATGCGCGGCGTCGCCCGCGATCTTCACGCGCGCCGTGCCGTAGTCGTCGGCGACGAGCTGACGGCGAATCCACGGCATGACCGAGATGATCCCGAACTCGACATCGTCACGCCCCACCGCACGCCGGAATGCCGCAGCCACGTCATCGTCCGAGAGTGTGCGCATCTCGCCATCGCCGACGATCGAAAAGCGCCACCAGTGGCGTCCGTTGATCGCGACCACCGTGCCCCAGGTCCCTTCCGGGCCGATGAGGATGTAGCGATAGCCCGGCTTCTTGTCGTGCAGCGCTTCGAGCCCCTTGCACTCGATGATCGCGTTGGTCGTATACGTCAGCGCAGGCGTGCCCGTCATGCGGATGCCGAGGTTCTCCTTCACGCGGCTCGCGCCGCCGTCGCAACCGACGAGATACTGGCACTCGATCGTTTCTTCCTTGCCCGAGGCGAGATCGCGCACGGTCACCGTGACGCCGTCGTCACGCTCTTCGTGCGAAACGTATTCCGTGCAGTAGCGGATCTGCGCGTTGCCTGTCGCCTTTGCAAAGCGCGTCAGTACGGGATCGAAGAAGTTCTGCGGACAACGCTCGCGCTTTTGCGGGCTCTGCTCGGGCCGCGCCTCGTCGCGCACGCTCGGAAACGGTTCGCGGCCGAATTCATAGCCGCCCGCGAGCTGCGACACCCATGCGTAGTCCTGCGGATAGTCGCGGTTGTAACCCGCGTTCTCCACATCGTCGACGATGCCCCAGCGGCGGCAGAACTCCATCGTGCGAATGCCGACCATGTCCATCTTGGGCTGAAACACGGTGCCGTCGCCGCGCTCGATCAGCACGCAGGGAATGCCGCGCCAGCCGAGATCGCCCGCGAGGGAAAGACCGATCGGCCCCGCTCCGACAATGACGACCGGTACGCGCCCGTTCGCTTCGATTTGCGCCATAGCTGAATGCTCCATCATGCTCCACGTGTCGTTAGAACCTAAGTCGCACCGCCATGCTTTCCGACAGCGGCACCTCGATGTGAAGCCACTCTAGCAAGCACCCCCGTGCCTCGACCAATACTGTTTGCAGAGGAATTCAGAGGATTTCGCTCTGATACGCACGCAAGGTTCTTCCTCTCGAAAGATCGGAAAAACGTATTGGTTTCGGGGCGGCAGGCGTGGCTATCCTGTGACGCAGCCGAGAAGCAGAAACGCTCCGGCAGCCGACAAAAGACAAGATCAGGAGACACGACGCCATGCCCGCCAGCCGTTCCGGTTAGTCGCCCTGCGCGACGCGCTTCAAACAGTCCGGCCTGCCAGCAAGCCCGAGCGCATGGCCGTCGATTCGCATCCTCGCTGCGCGCCTGTGCGCCGCGGCGCCGTATTCAAAAGGCTCGCCATGACGACCCGTGAACGCCCCTGGTATCGCTGGTATGTGTTGTTCATCCTGACGCTGATCTACGCGTTCAGTTACGTCGACCGGCAGATCGTGACCATCCTCGCGCCCTATCTGAAGAAGGATCTGGGCGTGTCCGACGCGCAACTCGGCCTGCTCTACGGCACGTCGTTCGCGCTCTTCTACTGCGTGTTCGGCATTCCCCTCGCCCGTCTCGCCGATGGCTGGAGCCGCGTGCGCACGCTCGCGCTCGGCTTGTCGTTCTGGTCGCTGATGACGGCGCTCTCCGGGCTCTCGCGCAATTTCGTGCAGCTCGGCACGGCGCGCATCGGCGTCGGCATCGGCGAGGCGAGCGCCACGCCTGCAGCGGTGTCGCTGCTCGGCGACTATTTCGAGCGCGCCCGGCGCGGCACGGTGCTCGCGCTGTATTCCGTCGGCGTCTACGTGGGCGCGGGCGCGTCGCTCGCGATCGGCGGCTCGATCGTGTCGGCGTGGGAGCGCAGCTTCCCGAACGGCAGCGCACCGCTGGGGCTGACGGGATGGCAGGCTTCGTTCATCGGTGTCGGCGTGCCGGGCATGCTGTTCGCGCTGATCGTCATGCTGACGGTGCGCGAGCCCGTGCGCGGCCGGCTCGACACCGTGCCCGCGAGAAAAGACCCGCATCCGTTCGCGAGCGCGTTGCGCGATCTCGGCGCAATGACCCCTCCGTGGAGCTGGTTTCGCCTGCAGGCGCTCGGCGCGCCGCGCCGTGAATATCGACGTAATTTCGTCTGTCTGATGCTTTCGGTCGCGCTCGTGATCGTGGCCACGTGGGGCACGAACCGGGTTCTCTCGGCCGGGCACAAGGCCGTGATCGCGACGGTCGGCGGCTTCGACGTCACCAGCAATCTCGTGCAGTGGATCGCCATCGCCGTCGCGTTCTATGTGTGCTCGAACTGGTATCAGGCCACGCGCCTCGGCGATGCCTACGCGCACCGTCTCATCACGGGCTCGCGCACCTTCGCGGCCGTCACCGTGGCCGGCGCGTTTCTCGCGTTCGCGATGAATGCCGTCAATGCCTTCGTGTTCGTCTACGCGAGCCGCACGCTCGGCCTGACCGCGCACGCCGGCCTGCATCTCGGCATCATCGCGATCATTGCGGGCGGCGGCGGCATCAGCGTGAGCGGTTATCTATGCGATTGGGCGAAGCGCAAGCACCCGTTCGGCCGCCTGTACTTCGTCTGCGTGACCGCTACCGCATTCAGCGCGGCGAGCGTGGTGCAGTACCTCACGCAGAGCGTCACCGTGTTCTATTGCGCGTATGCCGTCGCGACGTTCTTCGTGCCGATGTGGTTCGGCCCGCTTCAGGCGACCACCCAGGATCTCGTCATCCCGCGCCTGCGCGGCACGGCGTTCGCCGCGTTTTCGCTCGGGCCGAACATCTTCGGTCTGGGCCTCGGGCCGTATTTCGTCGGCCTCGTCAGCGATGCGTCCGGCGATCTCCGGCTTGCGATTCTCAGCGCGATCGGCGTGCTGCCCGTGTCGATCGGCGCGCTGCTGTTTGCAAGCCGCTCGCTGTTGCAGGGCGAAGCCGCTGCGCATGCTGAACTCGAGCGCTTCAACGCCGAAACGCGCGAGGAAGGCTACGTGGATGTCGCCGGCCCGCAATTGACGCACTAGCAGTGCGCATCCGTTCTTTTCCATTGGAGTCAGGCAATGAGGTCGTCAGCATGAAGGTTCTGGTTACGGTCAAACGCGTCGTGGATCACAACGTGAAGGTGCGCGTGAAAGCGGATCACAGCGGCGTCGAGCTCGACAACGTGAAGATGTCGATCAACCCGTTCTGTGAAATCGCCGTCGAGGAAGCGGTGCGTCTGAAGGAAAAAGGCATCGCGACGGAAGTCGTCGCCGTGTCGATCGGACCCGCCGCCGCGCAGGAGCAGTTGCGCACGGCGCTCGCGATCGGCGCGGATCGCGCGATTCTGGTCGAGACCCGGCAGACGCCCGGCGCGCTCGCCGTCGCGAAGCTGCTGAAGGCCGTCGTCGAAAAGGAAGGCCCGCAGCTCGTGCTGCTCGGCAAGCAGGCGATCGACAGCGACAACAACCAGACCGGCCAGATGCTCGCAGCGTTGCTGGACTGGCCGCAAGGCACGTTCGCCTCCGCCGTCGATGTCGACGGGCCACGCATCGCGGTGACACGCGAGGTCGATGGTGGTCTGCAGACCGTGTCGCTGACGCTGCCAGCCGTCGTCACGACGGATTTACGCCTCAACGAGCCGCGCTACACGACGCTCCCGAACATCATGAAGGCGAAGAAGAAGCCGCTCGAAACCCTCCCGGCGGACACGCTCGGTATGCCCGCAGGTTCGACGCTGCGCACGCTGCGCGTCGAGCCGCCCGCGAGCCGCAAGAGCGGCATCAAGGTCGAGTCCGTCACGCAACTCGTCGACAAGCTCAAGTCGGAAGCAAAGGTGATCTGATGGCCATTCTCGTCATCGCGGAACATTCGAACAACACACTGGGCGCGGCCACCCTGAACGCGGTCGCCGCCGCTCATGCGATCGGCGGCGACATCGCGTTGCTTGTCGCCGGTCACGAGGTGCAGGACGTGGCGCGGCAGGCGGCACGCATCGCGCATGTGAAGCAGGTGCTCGTCGCCGATCACACGGCGCACGCGCCTCAGTTGCCGGAGAACCTCGCGCCGCTCGTCGTATCGCTGGCGGCGCGCTACAGCCATGTTCTCTGCGCGGCGACCTCGCACGGCAAGAACGTGCTGCCACGCGTCGCCGCGCTGCTCGACACGGACCCGGTCTCCGACATCATCGCAATCCTCGCCGCCGATACCTTCAGGCGCCCGGTTCACGCAGGCAACGCGATCGCGACCGTGCAGTCGTGCGCGCCAGTGATCTGCGCGACCGTGCGCACGACGGCTTTCGCGCCGGTGGACTCAGACAGCGGCAACGCGGACATCGTGACAGTCGAGACCGTGGCGGTCAGCGGCACATCGGCTTTCGTCGATGAAAAACTGGCACGCTCGGACCGCCCCGACCTGGCCGCGGCGAACATCGTCGTGAGCGGCGGGCGCGGCATGCAGAGCGGCGAGCGGTTCGCGTTGCTCTATCCGCTCGCCGACAGGCTCGGCGCCGCCGTGGGCGCGTCGCGCGCGGCCGTCGATGCGGGATTTGCCCCGAACGACCTGCAGGTCGGACAGACGGGCAAGATCGTCGCGCCGCAACTGTATGTCGCCGTCGGCATCTCGGGGGCGATTCAGCATCTCGCCGGCATGAAGGATTCCAAGGTGATCGTCGCCATCAACAAAGACCCGGACGCGCCGATTTTCCAGGTGGCGGATTACGGCCTCGTCGGCGATCTGTTCGAGGCGCTCCCGCAACTGCGGGACGCGCTCTGATGCCCGCCCATTCAGGACGATTCGATATGACCTCACTCACACAGACGCTGGCCGATTTCACCGTACAGACGCGATTCGACGACCTTCCCCATCCCGTCGTGCACGAAGCGAAGCGCCTGCTGCTCGATACGATCGGCTGCGCGCTCGGCGCCGTCGATACGCCGAGCGGCCGGATCGCGCTCGACTATGTCAGCACGCTCGGCGGTGCGCCGCACGCGAGCGTCGTCGGCTCGGAACGGCGCAGCTCGGCGACGGCCGCCGCCTATGCCAACGCGCGCCTCGCCAACGTACTCGACGCCGACGACACCTTCCCGACATCGACGCACTTCGGCAATGCCACCGTGTTCTCCGCGCTGGCGCTGGCGGAGCTGGACAAACGCAGCGGCCGCGATCTGCTTTGCGCGATTGCCGTGGGCTTCGACGTCGGCGCGCGCATCGGCAGCTGGATGGGCGCGCCGATGCAGATCGAGAACGGCAAGGTGATCGGCTGGAACGAGCTCGGCGGACCCGCGGCGACGATCGCGTGGGCGGCCATCGGCGCGTCGGCGCACATCGCGCGTCTCGACGCAAGGCAGGCCAATCACGCGTTCGGCATCGGCGGCAGCAATTCGCCCCAGCCGACGTTGCGCAAGTGGGCGGAATCCGTCGAACAGCCGATGTACAAATACGCCGACGCCGGCTGGTGCGCGGAGATCGGCGTATCGGCCGCCCTGCTCGCGCGGCTCGGCAGTACGGGCTTCACTGACATACTCGACGGCGAAAACGCCTTCTGGAAGTTCTACGGCTCGCCGGGCCACGACGATCACGCGCTGCTCGCCGGTCTCGGCGAAGACTGGCAGATTCTCAACACGACATACAAGCCCTGGCCCTGCTGCCGCTGGATTCACCATCCGCTGACCGCGTTCACGCAGTTGCTCGACCGGCATGCGCTGCGTCCGGAGGAGATCACGCGTGTCGTCGTGCGAGCCAATCCGTTCGCGCTCACGCCGATCTTTCGCGAGCAGCAGCCGCGCGATCTGCTGAGCGCCGAGTTCAGTCACGCGCACGCGCTCGCCGCCCTCGCCCACGCGATTCCACCAGGACCGCGCTGGTATGAAGCCGCGACGATGAACGATGCGCGCATCGCCGCCTTCCGCGAGCGCGTGACGGTGATGCCGGAGCCTTCGTCATCGAACATCGCCGAATGGATGACGGGCGGGCAATGGCGCGGCGTGCCGGGCGGTGTCGACATTCATGCGCGCGGCGCGGTTTTCAGCGCCACAGCCGACAATGCGACCGGCGACCCGTGGACTCCCGTGACGCGGTTTTCCGACGCGCAGATCCGCAGCAAGTTCGGCGTGATGGTCGGTCTCGATGACGCGGGTGAAGGTCCGCACGAACTTCGACATGCGGCGCGGGAGCTGGCCGACGCCGTGATGTCGCTCGACGCGTTGCCCGTCGAACGGCTCAGCGCGAGCCTCGATGCATTGTCCCGTGCAATGCGTGCGCAGCGTGTGGATGCATGATGAACGACTGGCGCGGTGATCAGGCCACCGCGCCGCCGTCCACCGGCAACGCCACGCCGACGACGAAGCTGGCCGCATCGGAACACAGCCACGCGATGCATTCGGCGATCTCTTCGGGCTCGCCGATACGTCCCAGCGGGTTCATCGAATGCGCGAGCGCCGGGAGCCGATCGCCGTATTTCGTTTCGACGAACGGTGTTCGCACGAGTCCCGGACACACGGCGTTGATGCGGATGCCATGCCGCGCGTAGTCGACGGCGGCCGAGCGCGTCAGTCCAAGCACGCCATGCTTGCCGGCCGTATAGATGGCGAGCCGTGGCTTGCCCACGAGCCCCGTGCGCGACGAAACGTTGACGATCGCACCGCCGGTAGCCAGCATCGCCCGGATTTCGTGCTGCATCGAAAGCCATACGCCGCGCAGGTTGACGGACATCAGGCGCTCCCATTGTTCGTCCGGCGCATCGATCATGTCGATGGGCGTTTCGGAGAGGCCCGCGTTATTGATCGCGCAATCGATTCGGCCATATTCGTGCATGGTTCGAACGACTAATGATTCGACGGATGCGGGACACGCGACATCGCTTTCGATGAACAGTGCATCGCCATGATCGTGACGCAGCCGCGCGGCGAGCGCGTCGCCCTCCTCGCGGCACCGGTCCGCGATGACGACTCGCGCGCCCTCGCGCGCGAGCAGTTCCGCCGTCGCCCGGCCAATGCCCGAGGCTCCGCCTGTGATCAGCGCGACCTTGCCGGAGAAGCGCGGCATATCAGCGCCTCACCATGTCACGGGCAACGCTTCGACCCGATAGACCTGAGACGTGCTGTTGAACGTGAGCGCCTCGACAGGCACGGCGAGCCGTAATCCCGGCAGACGCTTGAACAGCATGCTGAAGACCGTTTGCAACTCCAGACGTGCGAGCGGCTGCCCGAGACATTGATGGATGCCGTAGGCGAATGCCACGTGCTCCTGCGGGTTGCGATGAATATCGAACGTATCGGGGTTCGGAAATACGGCGGGATCGCGATTGGCCGCGAAGATCAGCGGATACACGCCTTCGCCCGCGCGAATCAGCTGATCGCCGATCATCACGTCCGCCGTCGCCACGCGCGCGGAATTGAAATGCGCGATCGTGTGAAAGCGCAGCATCTCTTCGACGGCGCTCGCGAGCAGAGAGGGATCGGCATCGAGTTCGGCGCGCTGATCCGGGTTCATCAGCAGCGACAGCGTGCCGAGACCGATCTGGCTGCCGGTCGTGCCGTGCCCCGCCGAATACAGCAGCGACGCGATGCGCACCACTTCTTCGCGCGTCACATGGCCTGGCCGGATCTGCTCGATGACGAGGCGGCTCAGCATGTCGCGTCCGTCGCCGGGATCGGCCTCCTTGCGCTCGATGATCAGGCCGAGATGCGCCTCCATCTTGCGCACCGCCTCCTGCACGACCTCCGGCGACGCGGTGTGATCGTTGCGCGTGTTGCTCCATGTGCCGAGCTTCGTATGATCCTCGTACGGCACGCCGAGCAGCGCGGAGATGACCATCGACGGAAGCGGCTGCGAAAAATATTCGACGAAATCGAGGGGCGGTCCGTGTTCGATCATCTTGTCGATGAGGCCGTCGATGAGCGTGCGGACCATCGGCCGCAAATCGCTCATGCGCTTCTGCATGAAGTCTTTCGTCAGCATGCGCCGGAAGCGGGCATGATCCGGATCGTCCATGTTGATGAACGCCTGACGCGAGCGCGCCTGCACGGCTCGCGCGGGCGAAACGGAGGGATAGCCCGGACGAAACGGATCGACGCTGAAATGCGGACTGCCGAGAATCGCGCGGACGTCCTCCCAGCGCGTCGCGATCCAGGCGCGGGAACCGTCCCAAAGCTTGACGCTGCTGAGCGGTTGAACCGCACGCAAGCGCGCATATTCCAGCGGCGGACCGAGCGGGCCGGCTGGCCGCGGAAACGGAAATTCGCGTTCCGCGTGGTCGCGAGCGATCACATCTGCATCGTTTTGCACTGATCCTTCTCCTTGGGATGAAGCCGTCATTCGACGCTCACGCTGCCCGTTGCCGGCATGTCGGGCGCGTTGCGTCCCGCATCGGCTTTCGTGCGCGACTGACTGACATGGAAAGCGAGAAAGGCCGAGACGAGGAAGAAAGCGGACATCACATACAGACCCGACCGGCTGCTTCCGGTCAAGTCATGCGATATGCCGAGAATCCACGGTCCGACGAGACCCGCCGTGCTCGCGACCGAGTTGATGAAGGCAATCGCGATCGCCGCGCGCGCGCCGCTGAACGACATCGCGGGGATGGTCCAGAACAATGGCACCGCTGCCTGCACGCCCGCGGCGCTGATGCAAAGACCGATCAGGCCGATGATCGGAGACTCGACTCTCGCCGTGATGCACAGCCCGGCGGCCGAGAGCAGCAGGACGATCAGCAAGTGCCATTTCCGGTCGCCGGTCCTGCGCGATGTCCACGCCGCCAGCGCAATGCCGACCACCGCCGCCAGCCAGGGAATCGACGCGATCATGCCCGCATCGACGGGACCGACGTGAAAGCGCTCCTGCACGATCTTCGGCAGAAAATACGTGACCGCCCAGAAGCCGATGATGATGCAGAACTCCAGACCGATATACAGCCAGGTCAACGGATCACAGACGACAGCCTTGAGCTCGCGCACGCTCGCTTTCGCATGACCCTGAGACGACACGCTTTTCGCGAGCAGATGGTCGCGTTCTTCCCGCGTCAGCCATTTCGCGTGGTTCGGCCCGTCGGGAAGAATGAAGAGCACGAGCATGCCCATCAGGATCGCGGGAATGCCTTCGAGCGCGAAAGCCCAGCGCCATCCGGCGATGCCGGCCACGCCGTCCATCAGAAGAAGCCCCGCGGTGACCACGGAGCCGAGCGCGAGCGATATCGGAACGCTCAGTTCCAGCGTCAGATACGCCTGGCCAAGCAGGTGTCGTGGATACCAGAACGTCAGATAAAAGAGCACGCCGGGAAAGAAGCCCGCCTCGGCGACACCCAGCAGGAAGCGCAGCGTGTAGAGCATGGGAACGCTGTGCGTCGTCGCGAGCAGGCAGGTGACGATGCCCCAGCTGATCATGATTCGCGCGATCCAGCGTCGCGCGCCGAATCGCACGATGGCCATGTTCGACGGCACCTCGAACACGAGATAACCGAGAAAGAAAATACCTGCCGCGAAGCCGAATGCGGATGCGCTGAGATGCAGTTCCTTGGAGATCGGAGAGAACAGGACGCCGAGATTGGCGCGATCGATATAGTTGACGAAGAAACACAGGATGAGGATCGGTATGATCCGCAAGGTCACCTTCAGGAAGATCTTCCGCTCAAGGGCGGCATGCTCGCTGGAACGTTCGGCGCTTTGCGCGCGTGGATGGTTTTGCATCGTCTCCTCACCAATGGATTGATCAGGCACGGCCGGCCGTCGCGCAGGTTTCCGATGCTTGCGAGGTCATGACCGTGTGGTGCCGCTTCTCGGTGGCGGCGTGGCGCAAAGGTCCGGCAGACGTGGATATGCGGCGCCCGATCATGCATCGTCGTCTGCCGCTAACGAAACGCAGAGACGACGATTCCTCCGGACCGCGAAACAGCGTTCGTGGTCCGTGAAGACTGGTTTGGGTCACTCGGGGTTACGCGCGGTGCAATCGACGTAGCGCGCGCACTGCGGTCTGTCTGGACTCGTTTGTCTGTCGGTAGCTTATGCGTCGACGCATGCCGCGACCAATACGTTTTTCTGATCCATTGAGACGAAAAATATAGCGAGGGAGAGGCTATATGTGCCGTTGTCGCTTCTTCTCACCACGCGTTCAGGCAAGGACGCGTCTTCTGCGGCGGATACACCTGCCAGGAGCCGTCGGCGTGCCTGAAGAAGTGCATCGACAAATCGCGTGACGGGCGGCTGATGTCCACCCGGATGCAGCGGTGGAAGCCGGCTTCGTTGCGAGCGAGACGCACGACGCGCGCGGGAGCCGCAAGATACGGCGCCAGCCACTTCTCGACCAGCCCACGCAATGTCATCGAACTATCGTTCATTTTCGCACTCCCGAACCGCGTATCAATTGGTCCAATGACCAAATAATAGTGGTCGCTTGACCAATTAACAAGAAACAGATTGCTAGGCGTTACCATTAACTCCATGGAATATGAGCCCGATTCAGGTATAAGATGGACGCAATTGGTCAGAAGACTAAATGTTCCAGGTCGACTGAACCTCTGAAGCATCCCGCTGACTTCGCTGAACGGAGCGGAACAATCCATGGATAATCTGACGATTGCGCTGTCGGGCATAACCGGCGTAGAGAAAAAAACCGCGCTGCGCGGACGTCGCGAAACGCGCGTGCCCGAGATTCTGGAAGCCGCGATCAGCGTATTTGCATCGCAGGGAAACGGCGGCTTCACGCAGCGTGGCGTCGCGGCGGCGGCGAACATTCGCCTCGCGACGCTTCAGCACTATTTCGGCAGCCGCGACTTGCTTCTCAGAGCCACCATCGAGGCACTCGCGCAGCGTTACCTCAACCGCTTCCATGAACTGGCGGAAGACAATCGAATGACGCCGGAAGCGCGTTTTCATTCCGTGCTCGACGAGACGTTCAACACGCTGACTCGAACAGACAACGTTCTCAGTCCTTTTGCGCTGGAATGCTGGTGTCTCGCGGAACATCACCCTGATATGCGCGAATTGATGGAAGGCGTGAGCGAGCGATATCAGTCACTCTTCAGCACGCTGGTCGCACAGATCAATCCTGATCTCGCCGCGCAAGAGTGCCGCATTCGCGGCGCATTGATTTACTCGCATTGGCAGGGCTTGATCGTGTTCCTGCGCCGGTCGGGCCGTAATGCGCCGGATCTCGAGGCTTTTCGGAAGGCGACTGCGGTTTTGTGGACCGCGCTCGGGAAAGTGTCGTCGTAAGCGATTGCATTGATCGGCATTGCGCGATGCGCCGGTGCAGATTACAAGCTTGTCATTTGAAGGACAGTATCAGGTAAGGCGTCCAGCCCCACACTCCATCCCGTTGTGCAGTCACAAGAACCCGCGCGTTCTGGCGTCGGGTCACAATCGTGGATACCTCTCGTGTGGATCGTTCGACTGGCCCTTCGTCGGCCCTATACCTTCGTCGTGCTGGCGCTGCTCCTGTTCATGGTCGGACCGCTTGCGATCCTGCGCACGCCGACCGATATTTTCCCCAACATCAACATCCCGGTGGTCAGCATCGTCTGGTCCTATAACGGCTTTTCAGCCGAAGACATGGCCCGGCGCATCACGACCAACTATGAGCGCGCGCTGACTTCGGATATCGAGAATATCGAGCACGTGGAGTCGCAGTCGCTCAATGGCGTGTCGATCATCAAGATCTTTTTTCATCCCGGCGCGGACATCAACCGTGCGGTGGCGCAGGCGACGTCCAGCTCGGCGTCGATCCTGCGGGTCCTGCCGCCCGGCACGCTGCCGCCCAACATCATCACGTATAACGCGTCCACCGTGCCCATCCTGCAACTGGGTCTGACGAGCGCGACGCTGCCGGAACAATCGCTGTACGACCTGGGCAACAGCTTCGTACGCACGCAGCTCGCCACCGTGCAGGGCGCGGCCGTGCCGCTGCCCTACGGCGGCAAGATTCGCCAGATCATGATCGATATCGATCCGCGCAAGCTCCAGGCAAGAAACCTCTCGCCGAGCGATATCGTCAACGCGGTGAACGTGCAGAACCTGATCCTGCCGGGTGGCACCGCGAAGATCGGCACGCGCGAGTACAACGTCCAGATGAACGGCAGCACAGAGAGCGTCGCCGCGCTCAACGACCTGCCCATCGAGGCGGTCAACGGCAGCATGGTCTATCTGCGCGACGTGGCGCAGGTGCGCGACGGCTATGCGCCGCAGACCAACATCGTGCGCAGCGACGGCAAGCGCGCCGCGCTGTTGACGGTCGAGAAGACCGGCAGCACGTCGACGCTGACCATCATCCAGCAGATCAAGTCGATGCTGCCCACGATCTCAGCCGGCTTGCCCAAGGCGCTGCATATCGTGCCGCTCGCGGATCAGTCGGTGTTCGTCAAGTCCGCGATCCTCGGCGTGGTACGCGAGGCGCTGATCGCCGCGTGCCTGACCGCGATGATGATCCTGCTCTTTCTCGGTAGCTGGCGCGCGACGCTCATCATCGCGGTGACGATTCCGCTGTCGGTCATCACTTCGCTGCTGGCGCTGTCGGCGCTCGGCGAAACCATCAACATCATGACGCTCGGCGGCCTCGCGCTCGCCGTGGGCATTCTGGTGGACGATGCGACTGTCGCGATCGAAAACATCACGCATCATCTGGAGAACGGCGCGCCGCTCGCGGATGCCATTCTCAACGGCTCCGGTGAAATCGCCGTACCGACTTTCGTATCCACACTGTCCATCTGCATCGTGTTCGCGCCGATGTTCCTGCTCTCGGGCGTCGCGCGTTATCTCTTCGTGCCGATGGCCGAGGCAGTCGTCTTCGCGATGTGTGCGTCGTACTTCTTCTCACGCACGCTGATTCCGACGCTCGCGATGTATCTGCTCAAGGCCCGCGCGAAGCAGGCGCCGGCGGGGCGGCTCGCGTTTCTCTCGCGCTGGCAGGCGAGCTTCGAACATCGCTTCGAGGCTTTGCGCATGCGTTACCGGGCCGCGTTGACACGCAACACCGCTCGGCCGCGCACGGTCGTCCTGATCTTCGCGCTCTTCTGCGCGGGTTCGATGGCGCTGGTTCCGTTCGCGGGACGCGACTTCTTCCCGACCATCGATACCGGCGAGATTCGGCTGCATATGCGCGCGCCCACGGGAACGCGTATCGAAGAAACGGCGCGCCTCACCGATGAAGTCGAGGCAAAGATCCGCACCGTGATACCGAAGTCCGAAGAGGCATCGCTCCTCGACAACATCGGCTTGCCGGTGAGCGGCATCAACCTCACGTACTCGTCGTCGGCGCCCATCGGCACGGAAGACGCGGACATCATGATCGCCCTCAAGCCCGGACATGCGCCAACCGCGTCCTACGTCGCGAAACTGCGTGGCGTGCTGGCGGCCTCGTTCCCCGGCACCACGTTCTCGTTCCTGCCCGCCGACATCACCAGCCAGATTCTCAACTTCGGGCAGCCCGCGCCGATCGACATTCAGATCGTCGGCAGGAACCTCGATGCCAACCGCGCGGTGGCGAACGATCTGCTCGCGCGGATGCGCGGCGTCCACGGACTCGTCGATGCACGCATCCAGCAACCCGCCGATGCCCCGGCGATCAACGTCCGCGTCGATCGCACCAAGGCCATGCTGGCCGGCCTCACGCAGAAGCAGATCGCGCAGGACATGCTGATCTCGCTCTCGGGCAGCTCGCAGACCACGCCGAATTTCTGGCTCGATCCGAAGAACGGCGTGAGTTATCCGCTGATGGCGCAGGTGCCTCAGTACGACATCCACTCGTTGCAGACGCTCGCCAATCTGCCGCTCAGCCAGCACGCGGCGTCGAGCGCGCCGCAGAGCATCCTGGCGTCGCTCGGCAGCATGCAGCGCGGCTCGCAGCAGGCGGTGGTGTCGCATTACAACGTGCAGCCCGTCATCGATATCTACGCGTCGGTGCAGGGTCGCGATCTGGGTGGGGTCGCGGCGGACGTGTCGCGCCTGATCGGGCAGAGCCGCGCGCATCTGCCGGGCGGTTCGACCATCGTCATGCGCGGGCAGGTCCAGTCGATGACGCAATCGTTCAACGGGCTCGGCTTCGGACTGATCTTCGCGATCGCGCTCGTCTATCTGCTGATGGTGGTGAATTTTCAGTCGTGGCTCGATCCGCTGATCATCATCGGCGGTCTGCCTGCATCGCTTGCGGGTATCGCGTGGATGCTCTTCGCGACCGGCACGACGCTGAGCGTGCCGGCGCTCACCGGGACGATTCTCTGCATCGGCATCGCGACGGCAAACAGCATCCTCGTGGTCAACGCCGCGCGCGAACTGTTGCGCGATGGCATGCCGCCCGTGCAGGCCGCGATCGAAGCGGGTTTCTCACGCTTTCGCCCGGTGCTGATGACCGCGCTCGCCATGCTGATCGGCATGCTGCCGATGGCGCTTGGACTGGGCGATGGCGGCGAACAGAACGCACCGCTCGGACGCGCGGTGATAGGCGGCCTGATGCTCGGCACGGTGTCCACGCTGCTCTTCGTCCCCGTGGTGTTCGGCGTCGTGCATGCATGGCTCGCGCGTCGGCAGGCTGCGCGGGGCGCATCCTTCCATCGACGCCAGATAACGAACATCATGAATCAGCAAGACAATCACACGACCAGACGGCGCTTTCTCCCTGCGCTACTTCTTCTCGGGGTCGCAGCCGCGCTGCTCGGCGCCGGCATCATGCCGCGTCTCCACGCACAAAGCGCGCTGGCCGCGCAGGCCGACGTCCAGAGCGTGATGAACGTATCGGTCATCGCGCCGCGTCAGGCGCCGGCCACGCAGGAACTGCTGTTGCCGGGCGCCGTGTCGGCGTTCTCGGACGCGTCGGTTTATGCGCGCACCAGCGGATATGTTCAGCACTGGTATGCCGACATCGGCGCGCACGTGAAGCAAGGGCAATTGCTCGCGGTGATCCAGACACCTGAAGTCGATGCGCAATTGCAGCAGGCACGCGCCGACGAAGCCACCGCGCGAGCGAACTATGTCTATGCGAGGGACACGGCCGCACGCTGGCAGGACATGCTGAAGACGCAGTCGGTGTCGCAACAGGATGCCGATACGAAGACCGGCGACATGCTCGCGAAGCAGGCCATGTTGTCATCCGCGCAGGCCAACGTGCGCCGCCTCATGGAGCTCGTGTCGTACGAAAAAGTGCTCGCGCCTTTCGACGGCGTGCTGAGCGCGCGCCGTGTCGATGTCGGCGCGCTCGTCACGGCGGGCGGCACACCCGGTCTCGGCGGCACCACGGGTGAACTCTTCCATGTGGTGCAGAGCGATACCTTGCGCGTATTCATCGATGTTCCGCAGGGCGATGCGCCCTTTGTGACCTCGACGACCCAGGCATATCTCACCGCGCAGCAGTATCCCGGACGACGCTTCCCCGCGACGGTCGCGCGCAATGCCGGCGCCATGGATCCGGTGACGCGCACCTTGCGCGTCGAGCTGGACGTGGTGAACGGCGATGGCGCGCTGTTGCCGGGCGCTTACGCGCAGGCGCATCTGGAACTCGTCAGTCAGACACCGAAACTGGATCTTCCCGTGAGCGCCCTGCTCTTCCGGCCGAACGGCGTGACGGTGGCCACCGTCGATGCATCGAACAGGATCGGCCTCAGCACCGTGACGCTCGGTCGCGATTTCGGCACGCATGTGGAGATCATGACTGGCCTGCAGTCGTCCGACAAGGTGATAGACAACCCCGGCGACGCGATCACGAGCGGCGAAGCGGTGAAGATTGCCAAGTCCGCGAGCGCATCGTGAAGGAGGACAGAATGAAGCGTGTCCCTTTCGCGCTGCGCCGTTGCGCCGCTGCGCTCGTCTGCGCGGCGCTCGCCGCTTGCTCGACCGTGCCGCCGTATCAGAAACCAGAGGTCGCGGTTCCGGCGCATTTCGCGGGCTCACCGCAATGGTCCGTTGCCGCGCCTGCCGATTCGACACCGCGCGGTCCCTGGTGGATGGCGTACAAGGACCCGCAGCTCGATGATCTCGAAGCGCGCGTGAACGTCTCGAATCAGTCGCTGAAGAAAGCCGTCTCGTCGTTGCAGGAAGCGCGCGCCATGGTCGACTATCAGCGCGCGGGCTTCTTCCCGACGGTGAGCGCCGGCGTGGCGCAGAGCCGCTACCGCACCTCGCAGAATCTGCTCGGCAAATCGCTGGCGGGACAGACCATTTCCGACTATTCGGCAGGCGTATCCGCGTCGTGGGAACCGGATCTCTTCGGCCGCATCCACGCTGCGACGCTCGACGCGCAAGCCAGCGCCGAGGCCAGCGCCGCCGATGTCGAAGCCCTGCGCCTGTCGCTGTCGAGTCAGCTCGCGGTGGACTACTTCAACCTCCGCTCGCTCGATACCCAGAAGCAGCTTCTGGACGATTCCGTCACCGCCTATGACGCCGCCCTGCAACTGCTGAAGCGGCAGCTTGCAAGCGGCGCGATCGATGCATCGGCTGTCGCGCAGGCGCAGGCGCAACTTGAAAGCACGCGCACGCAGTCGACCGAGGCCGCATCTCAACGCGCGATGCTCGAACATGCGATTGCGACGCTCATCGGCGAACCGGCTTCGACCTTCTCGATTCCGGCGCGCAAGCAGACCTTCCTGTTGCCGGACATTCCGCGTGCGCTGCCATCGCAATTGCTCGAACGGAGGCCGGATATCGCCGCGGCCGAGCGCCGCGTTTTTGCCGCCAATGCGCAGATCGGCGAAGCGCGTGCGGCCTTCTTTCCCGATTTGATCCTGAGCGCGAGCGCGGGTCTGGAGTCGAGCTTCTTTGCGCCTTGGCTCACTGCGCCGAGTCTCTTCTGGTCACTCGGTCCGCAACTCGCGGGTACCCTGTTCGATGGCGGGCGCCGGCAGGCTTCGCTGGATAGCGCACATGCCCGCTATGATGGCTGCGTCGCGGATTATCGGCAAACCGTGCTGACTTCCTTCCAGCAAGTCGAGGACAACCTCACCGCCCTGGGCGCACTTGCCGACGAAGCACGCAGTCAGCGCCTCGCGTCGGACGCGGCGGCGCTCTCCCTGAAGCTCGTGAAGAATCGTTTCGATGCTGGCGCGGTGAGCTATCTGGATGTCGTCACGGCACAGACCATTGCGCTCACCAACGAACGCACCGCTGAGCAGATCGATGCGCGTCGGGCTGTTGCTTCGGTGGGGTTGATGGTCGCGCTGGGCGGCGACTGGCGGGTAAGCGCGAATCGGTGATATTGGACTTGGCAATGTAGCCTGATGAGGGCTTTTTCGCTGGATCCCGTTTTCGTGTCGGTCTATTAGCACTGCCCCTGTGCGGGGCGGCAGTCACTTTC
>LRBF01000097.1 GCA_001580565.1 Caballeronia megalochromosomata
TTCGGCGGCCGCATGACGTCCCAGGCCCAAGCCATCTCCGAGCTCGACGGCGTGCGTGGCCTTGCTTTCGTCGCGTTCCCGCTGCACCCGGCGGGCGCGCCCGGCGTGGAGCGGGCACGGCACCTAGCGGACGTCACGGTGCCGATTCTCTTCCTGCAGGGCACGCGCGACAAGCTGGCCGAGCTTCACCTGCTGAGGTCGGTCGTCGAAACGCTGGGGCCACGCGCCACGCTGCATGTGGTGGACGACGCAGATCATTCGTTCCACGTGCGCGCATCTTCCGGCCGGACCGACGCGGAGGTCGTGCTCGAACTAGCACGGACGATGTCGGCGTGGTTCTTCGCCGAAGGAGAGTTCGTGCGCGTTACCTGAGCAAGCGCAGGAATGCTTGTAGCAGAGTCGGGACGGGGAGCCAGCGAACTCGCCGTGCTGCACTCGCCCCCTCAATCCCTTCGCTATGCGCAGATGGTCTGTCGCATAGCCACGATAAGCGACGCCTGTCGCGTCGGCGGCGTTTTCTCAGTGCCGAGTGAGTGAATTTGTCAGATCCGCTTGCGGTGATCTCGCCCCCGGAAATCGCGGAGGGCCATCTGCTTTGGTCTGGCCGGCGCCGATCCGTGAGTGACCGCTTAGAGACGCAGCCAAAACCAGACTGGCGGAGAGTCGAACAACGCGCATTGGCCGGTCACTGCCCGACGCGGTCGCCCGAAACCGACCCCAACCCGCCAATCAAGTCCGAGTCGTTTCAGCGACCGCTTCGGAAAGTACAGCGGCCGGTTGCCGGGGCTCGCTGGGTTCGCCAGACGCTTGTTCCAATGGCCGAGGTCCACTGGGTCGACGAACTTTGCAACGACACCGTTTCAGGGCGTGTTTTCTGGCTACTCGACTTTCGTCTATGCCCGACGCTACCTTTCGCCGCTGAACCTGCCGCCTTTGGCTCTAGCGACATGGCAGACGGGGCTCGCGGTACTGACGTTGCTCGTCTTGACCGACTTTAGCGGCATCACCGCGATAACCGCGGATCTTCATACCATGCTCGGAGCAATCGTTGGACTGGGCATGTTGGAAACGGGTGGGACATTCCTCATCTACTACCTTGGCCCGCCAAGCCATGAGGGCGAGCGGGAGAAAACCCAAGAAAACACGCAGGAACACCGTCTGCATCGGGGAGATCAGGGCCGTTGCCCACTTCATGTAAATGAAGTTCGTTCCCCAGATGAGGCCGAGTGCGATAAGCGTGGAATAAGCGCGAAGCATGATGGCTGTGAGTAAAGAGCGTGTACCGCTCGCTTAGCCGAGCCTTCGACTCGGTTGAAAATTGCGAGGAAAATCCGGTCACTCTGGAAGTTGCACACGATTCGAGTCAGACGGACTGCAGTGCCGTCGACAGCGGAGCGCGCTGCCAGGAGCCGAGTTACCTCCGAGGCAGCACGCTCACAGCTTTGCCGGACGTGCTAGATAACCGCCCGCTCCATCAATGGTTCGTTGCGTTCCAGCCGGTCAAAGGAGAATGGCGAAAGATCCAGGGTGCGATATCCGCCATAGGTGATCAGTTCCGACACGCCGCGCCCCATCGCCGGTGCTTGCTGGCTGCCGTGGCCCGAGAAGCCATTGACGAACAGAAAGTTCTTCACCTGGGAGTGCGGGCCCACGATCGCGTTTCGGTCGAATGTGTTGAACTCATAGTGACCCACCCATGAGTCGACAATTTTGACGTCAGCGAACTGCGGAATGCGGTTGACGAGAACGGGATGTAGCTTCTTCTCCCAGATACCCGACTCGTAGGAGAAGTCGTCGTAGCCGACGGCCGGATCGGCTTCGTCGAGCGGGGGGCATCCGATTAGATAGTTGCGCCCCTCGGTGCGGAAATGAACTCCGCTCGGATCGATAGTCAACGGCAGGTCGCGATGCAGCGGCTTCTCGGCCGAGAAGATATAAGTGTATCGACGGCGCGGTTCGATCGGGACGTCGAGACCCGCCATCTGCGCCACCAGGCTCGCGCGCGGACCGGCCGCATTGACCACCGTACCGGCGCCGATCAATTCGCCCGAACGCAACCGCACCGTCTCGACCTCGCGTGCCGACCGGTTCATCGAGGTGACCTCGTTGCTGATGTACTCGACACCATTTTCCCGAGCCTTGTTGCGCCACCAGTTCACCATCATCGGCGCGTCGAAATACCCCTCATCGACAACGTTAAGGCTCCCCGCAACGATGTCGTCGAGCTTGAAGAATGGGTACGCTGCCCGGATTTCTTCTGGCGTGACCATACGGGTGCCTGCGCCAGCCGACGCCTGCAGTTTCTGATCCCGCCGGAGAACTTTCGCAAAGTCTTCGCTGCCGGCCAGATAGAGATAGCCGAAGTTTTGAATCGGGATGTCCGGCACCGCCGGGTCGCCACCCAAGCTGTTGCGGAAGCCCTTGACGAAGTCGGCTGCGTACTGAGCGATATGAACGTTGATCTCAGTCGCAAATTGCTGGCGCATGCAGTTGTTGCTGGCTGCGGTCGATGTCCACTGGTATGACGGGTCTCGCTCGACGACAAGGACGGATCCGTTGAAATCCTTGCTGTTCGACAGATACCACGCTACGGCGGATCCCATGCTGGCGCCGCCGACGATGACCACGTCGTAGTGCTTGCGCAACGGCTTCGTTTCGATACTGGACAGAGATTTCATGTTCGTAAGGATCCTCAATTACAGCGCGCGCACGATACCGCCATCCACTCGGATGTTCTGGCCGGTGATGTAACCGGCGCCGTCCGAAAGTAGGAACGCGACGGTCTTCGCAATTTCCACGGTCTTGCCAAAACGGCCAGCGGGGATACGGGCAACGATCTCGGGCGTCTCCGGCCAACTGTCGATAAAACCGGGCAGCACTGCATTGATACGAATGTTTTCCTTCGCATAACGATCGGCATACAAGCGCGTGAAGGCGCTGAGCGCCGCGCGAAGTGCGGAGGACACCGGCATCGCCTGCTCCGGCGCGTCTGCCGCAAAGCTGGAAATATTCACGACGGCGCCGCCACCTTGCTTCTGGAAGACTGGCGTTACGCGCCGCAACACGCGTGCGACGTTCAAGACGATCAGGTCGAGCCCTGAGTGCCACTGCTCGTCTGAAATCGACAGCAAGTCGCCTTTGGACGGATGACCCGTGTTATTGACGACCGCATCGATACGGCCATACCTTCCGAGCGTTTCGCGAACCAGCCGGTCAATATCAGCGTCCTCGGTCACTGATCCCGAAATACCGAATCCACCGAGATCCTTGGCTAACTCGACAGCACTGCCGGACGGCGACATCAGTGCTACCCGATGGCCCGTTGCCGCGAGCTCCTTCGCGATCGCTGCGCCCATGCCTTTGCCTGCCGCCGTCACGATCGCCACTTTTTCTACAGCCATGATTCTCTCCTGATAGATGGATCGATAACCGAATGCGCCCACCATTCGGTGTGCATGGACGCAATATAGGGCGATACAATGGGCATGTCGAACGATGAATTCTCTTAAATGACAGTAGATTTTCTACATGGTTGACCCGCGAAAAACCCGCTACCTGCCCCCACTCAACTCATTGCGCGCGTTCGAGGCGGCAGCGCGCAACCTCAATTTCCGGTTGGCCGCGGAGGAGATTGGGGTCACGCAAGGTGCCGTAGCTCAGCAGGTTCGCCACCTCGAGGATGTCCTGTCGCTTCGGCTATTCGAGCGACTGCCGCGGGGCCTTGCGCTCACAACGGAGGGACTGGCGTACTTTTCGGCGGTTCAACGCGCGCTGAACATCATCCTGGACGCCACTGAGGCACTCAATCGACGCCCGTCGGTGCTCACGATCAGCACGACGCCCTCTTTCGCCTCGAAATGGCTGATCCCGCGGCTGTCCGAATTCAGTCAATCCTTCCCGGCGATCGAGGTTCGAATCATCGCTGACGAAAAGTTGTGCACGTTCAAGGGCGATGGTATCGACATTGCCATTCGTCTTGGCAAGCCGCCTTTCGGGAAGGGGCTCGTTGGCGAGCTGTTGTTCCCCGTCGATATTTTTGCGGTCGCCAGCCCGTCTCTAGTCGACGGCCCGAAGCCATTGACCAACCCCTCCGATCTCGCCAAGCATGTCTTGCTTCACGACGCGCATGACTTGTGGCCGGAATATCTCGCTGCACTGAAAAATGGAAGTCGAGTCGATTCCTCCAAGGGAACGCGCTTCAATCAGTCGTCACTTGCCATTGACGCGGCCGCGGCCGGTCAGGGGATCGCATTGGCCAACGAACCCTTGGTGGAACGAGACATAGCAGCGGGCCGGCTGCGCCGGATTTTTGATTTTTCGTTTTCCCTCTCGCTCGGCTACTACGTCGTGTATCCGGAAGAATCGCCGGATTCGGATGCAAAGCGGGCGATGCGGGATTGGCTGTTCGCGCAGGGTGAAAGGGATAGGCAACTCATGGTGCAATCCAAACACCCCGCCAGGAATCCGCATCGCGGATGAACCTGACGCGAACATGTCCGCTTGGAGATAAATCAAGGTAATCGATCTTCGACACTTCGATGTCGACCAGGCAGAAGTTCTCGATGCCGGCGTTTCGCTCGACATCGTCGGATTCAGGCGGGACGTGTGCGTCGCTTGGCGCTTCGATCGACGTACCAGGAGGAAGCGGCGCACGATAGAGTATCAACGTACGCGGCCTGCTCGCATTCCAGACCGCGTCTCTCCGCTCACCACGATCGACGATTCTGGCGATGCCTTCAAGGCGAATCTGCAGACCCGCATCGAGGTCACAAGCAACCATCGCGATGCGCGGGTCTTTCTTCAGTTCGGCCACTTTTTCGGACCGGACGTCCGTGTGAAACGTCACCGTGCGTTGATCGCGATTGACCTGACGAAGCACAACGGTGCGAACCCTCGGTGCGCCATCCAGCCCCAACGTTGCAATTTGCACCATGGTGAATGGCGAGCGCTCTGCCCCAGCATGGGCGCCTTCGGTCAACAGAGCCCAGATCTGATCAAGAATTCTCTGCATGCAGTTCGAATATTGCCTCGATTTCGAGCGGCGAATTGAGCGGAAGCACGGTGACGCCCATTGCGGCTCGTGCATGTCGACCTTTGTCGCCCAGAACTTCGACCAGGAAGTCGGACGCGCCGTTGATCACCGCGGGTTGGTCGACGAAGCCAGGCACGCAGGCAACGAACGCTGAAAGCCTGACGACCCGCGAAATACGGTTGAGATCGCCTGTCGCTGCCTTCACCTGCGCAAGCATGTTGATTGCGCAGGTTTTCGCGAGCTCCTTGTCACGAGCAACGTCGACCTCGCGACCCAGCAAGCCGGTGGCTTCCAGCTGATTATTCACCAACGGAAGTGCTCCCGCAAGAAACAGCAGATTCCCGGTTTGCACAAACGGAACATAGTTGGCGGTCGGAAGAGGTGCAACGGGTAGCGCAATGCCTAGCTCGGCCAGACGTTTTTCGATGTCCACGATCCGCCTTTTGTTGGCGTCTTCAAAAGACTCGTAGCGTATTGCAACGGCACATCGTCTGTCGAATCATCTTTTTTGTTGCTTGGGAAGAGATTTTCTACTGCCTTGGAATCACAGACTGCATCACCGGATCGGACACTAAGAGGCGTCACCAAATGCTCCGAGTCGAGCCTGAAGGTTCGCAGTGTGATGCAGAGCAGCCGGACGAGTGACGAGGTTGAGGCCCTGGCGAGCGGCAGCAACTGGCCGAGCCCTGTCGGATGACCGACGTACGAGCTTCGGCCTTCGCCGACGCTCGCTGATCGGTTCAGGACGACTGTTGACCGACTGATACCGACTATTTCTACCGTCGCCGCTCGAACGCCAAACCACCCTCGCTTGGAACAGGGGATCCTCGGCACCCATCAGTTGCTTTTGAACTTGACCGACCGCAACGTCGCAAGGGCTAAAACTCCAAGGTAACCTAATTTCCTAGACTGTATTTGTCGGCTAACAACTGTATGATTGGCCAAGGATGGTGCAAGGCCCTGCTGCAACCGTCGTCGCGGATCTGAAGCCGACAGCGGCATGAAGTGCTCGCCGGCTTCAGCATATTCACGGGCGGTGAGGCGTACTAGCCACGCGAGTTGCGTTATCAGTCAAGCGGGACAACAGCCGCTCGAGTCGTGAACGTTGTGAGGGAACTAGTCCTTGCGTCGCGCGCGCCTTGACGACGCGATTGCGCCAATAAGTCCGACCGAATAGGGAGTTTGCCGCGTCTCCGGCGAGAACACGCTCAAGATGCTCGATTTCAGAGTCGAGGCTTCTAGGTGTGAAGCTGGGCAGTGCGCCTAATGCTGGTGTCATATTGTTATAGATCTCTCAGGTTCATCCTTGCGACGGGACCCCGAACAACTTCCCTTCGTGCCGCTCGAAAAGCCGTGCTGGCGCCGGCCATTGTACGGGCGTTAGCTCACTGCGGCTGGATGTTAGCCGCCTGCTTGCCTTTCGGCCCTTGTTTTATCTCGAAGCTCACCTTTTGGTTTTCGGCCAGTGACTTGAAACCTTCTGTCCGGATCTCGGAGAAGTGCGCGAACAGATCGTCGCCTCCGTCATCCGGCGTGATAAATCCATAACCCTTTGCGTCGTTGAACCACTTCACAGTACCCGTTACCATGCTCGTCCCTTACCAAAAGAATTTGTGCTCGACGAGAATAGCAGCGACTGGCTCGCCGGAGTATGACTCTTGGCAAATATATTTATCATTTTGATAAAGGCAAGGGAAAAGCTTCCGGCACGATCGATCGTACTAGGTTTGGCCCGAGATCCTCCGATGTTAGCCGCGAGACGTGGCCGGTCTTCGTGACGGCATCTCCACTGTCGCCGCTCCACTCGACCTCACCTCGAAAAGACAAGCAGCGAGTTGATCCACCGCGAATTGCGTTGTTTCGCGACGCTGATAATGAAATGATCCGATTGAGACGGAAGCCCGGCGCGTGTCCGCATCAATCGCGCGCCGCGCGCTCCTTGCGGCGCGTCTCCAGCAGCGTGATCGCACGCTGCAGCACACGCTCCGCATTTGCCTTCAGGTCGATAAACCGGCAGCCCAAAACGGTTCGATGCTCGCCCGTCGGGGTGACTATCTGCCGGGGCGCAACGACCTCCAGATCAACCGGCACCGCGCCGAGTCCGCCCACCTGAAGCTTCACGTCGTTCCACACGGTTCCCGCCGCGAGCGATTCGAAGCGTGCGTCCCGCACACGCAGCGCCACGCCGCCGAGCGAAAGGTCCTGCAGTTCGAGTCGGAAAGCGGCGCCCGCTCCGTCGAGCCCGCTCGCGACGAACGGATCGAACATGGGCGTATCGACGCGATGGAAATCGCGGCGTTGTACGTAATGAAGCAGTGCTGGAAAAGGCGCTTCGAAGGCCGGACGCCCTTCGAACGTCACCACCACAGCGCCGCCTGTCACGAAACGCGTGCGGATGCCCAAAGGCTGGCTGCGGAACGTGAGCTCGTCCGCGTCGACGAGCGCGCGATTGTCTCTCGCCGTGCTGCCGAAATCGAAGAGAAAATGCGCGCGGCCCGAATCGACCTCGAGCAGTTGCGTGACGAACTGCGTGTCGCCAAACTCGACTGTCAGGAAATCGCCGCACGCAAGCAAGGTCCGCAGGCATAGCGCGATCTGCAGCGTATGCCGCTGCGCATAGCGGTCGTCGGTCTCCCACGCGTTCATTGTCGAGGCGCTTGCAGCGCTCAGGGTAGGTTCAGCAATCATCGTGATTTCGTTATTTCGCCGGGTGGCCTCCCGGCGTATCGCTCTCTTTGCTCTATCTTATCAAATTGATAAGCAAATGGTAGAATGACGAACATCACGGGCAAGACGACCCCGAACCTGAGAGACGAGCGGCGCCCCGGGGACAACGGGGTCCGTCAATGGTCCGGCCGGCTGCCTGCTTCAGGGCCGCGCGGCACCGGCAGAAAATGCAGCAGCGCCTTGAGCGTGTAGATGACGATGACGGTTCCCGCCAGGTCGCCGACGAACATCGCAAGGAATCTCGACGTGATGTTCTGCGTGTCGCCTTGAAGATAGAACCAGATGTTGTGTAGCAACGAACCGGCGAGTGCGTACGCGACGGTGAGGATCATGAGCCTGCCCGCCGTCAGATTCGACAGCGATGCGTTCAGCCCGTAGGTCTCGCGCGCCAGCCGATAGACCGCATAAGGCGCGGCCGTCGCGATGATGCCGCCGACGAACGACCGCACCGGGTCATTGGGAAAGAAATAAAAGAAGTCGACGACCCAGCTCGCGAGCAGCAGTCCGAGCGCGCCGTCCGCGCCGAGTAGAAGCGTGCTGAGCAGCCGGATGCCGGCCGGAAGATAGACCCAGTTCACCCCGCGCACGAACTCGGAGTGAACGAAGATTTCCTGATTGACCCAGAGCGAAGCGACGAAAAAGAGCGCCGTTCCGACGACGGAACATAAACGAAGCAGAAACGAAGACATTGGCGTGACGAGCCAGTAAGCGGCGGACGTATCTTACCGCAGCGCTCATCTGGCTTCACGGACTGGCGCGCAGCAAACGTTATCGCCGCGCCTTGCCAAAAGCCACGCTGGCCGCGTGCGCGTCGGCTTGCGGAAGCTCGCCGTAGCTCGCAGCGGGATCGAGCTGCGCGGCGATTCGCTCCAGCTCGACGAGCAGCGAGCGCAGCCCCTCCTGCTGGAGCGGCGCGACGGCCGGGGCGTGTTGCAGCTCCTCGATGCGCTCGCGCCAGTACGACACCGGCCACGCGGCGCTTCGATGCCAGTGGCGTGAACGGATCATCCTCGCCAGATGATCGATTTCCTGCTCGATGAAAGTCGGTGTGATGTAAGTGAAATCGCGTCGTTGAATCACGCTCGTGCCCTCGATAGCGGCTCGGGCAAGAGAAAGATCGATATCTTCGCCAGGCCCTCGCTGTCTGAACTATCTTAGCACTTACTTATCACGCTGATAAATACTTGGGCTGCCCTCATACTTCGATTTTCGCCGATGCTATGATGAACGCCGTCCTCATTCAATCGCTTCTTCATGGCCAAAAAACGCGTCTTCGACGCTTATTTTCGCTTCCTGAATCTGGCTCAGGCTGTCCAGGCTTTGCCCTCGGTGCCGAAGCTCGATGCCGCCGAGGAACGCCTCCTGGAGGCGCTCACGGCGTCCTGGCATGCGGGCCATACGCTGACGGTCACGGAGACGATGGCCCTTTCGGTCGCGGGCGCGCCGGCCACCGTGCATCGCAAGCTGACCAATCTGAGGAAGCAGGGTCTCGTGTCCGTCGACGAGAGCAGCGACGATCTGCGCATCAAGACCGTGGTGCCCACGCGCAAGGCGCTCGACTACTTCGAAAAGCTTGCGGCGTGTCTCGAAGAGGCCAAGGCGCGCTGAACCTCGCGGCAGCCCCGAATCACGAACAACGGCAACGAACGTTATAATTCGTCGCTTTCCCGCGCCATGGCGCAGTAACTTTTTCCACCAGGTCGTATTCCCATCGGAGAGCGGGAACGGCCGGCAGTATCCGACAGCCTCCGTCGCAATCGCAGGTGTTGTGCTGCACCCAGTCTGTGATTGTCATGCCCTTCCCGCTTTTCGAGGTCGTTTCCTGCCGTCGTGCTTCGACGACGACGCGTCGTGTCCGTCTCGTTTTCGTTGGTGCGTTCGGGGCTTGCGTCCTTCCACCCTCCAGCGCGTGGGCCGCTGAAAACGATCCCGCCGCGCAGCAACTTACGCCGATCATCGTCAAGGCCGAAAGGCAGCTCGCCCCCGAGCAGCGCACTCCGATCGCCATGAGCGTCTATGGCGACGCCTTCATCGAAAGCACCGGCGTGAGCGATATCAAGTCCCTCGCCACGATCGCGCCCGACCTCAACTATGCGCAGGTGCAGACCGTCGTGCCGGTGCTCACGATTCGCGGCATCTCGAGCCGCGACACGACCGAGATCGGCGATCCGTCGGTGGTCGTCGTGACGGACGGGAGCTCGAACAATCGGCCGTATGCGCTAAGCGGCACGCTCTACGATCTCGATCACATCTCCGTGCTGCGCGGCCCGCAAGGCACGCTGTACGGGCGCAACGCGGTGGGCGGCATCGTCGATATCGTGACGGCGAAGCCTTCGAAGATACTCGAAGGCCGCGCGTCGATCGATCTCGGCAACTACGCCGCGCGCAATTTCGATGCGATGGTGAACGTCCCCGTGAACGACGTGCTCCAGTTTCGTGTGGCGGCGATCTCGCGCCGGCATGACGGCTACGTGAACAACGCGCCGCAGGACGACGGCGACGACGAGGACACGCGCTCGGGGCGTGTGTCCGTCGCGCTCGAACCGACTTCGCATCTGCGCATGCTGTTCACCGCGCAGCAGACGACGTTGAAGGGCGTCGGGCCGGTTTCGCTCGACATTCCTTATATCTACGACGCGAACGGCAATCTCTCGCACGACAAGCCGCCCTTCCCCGCCGATCCGCGCACCTTCACCTATGCGACCGCGCAATCGCAGAGCATCGAAGACACGGTCGCGCGCTGGAGCATCGCGTACGACTTCCCGGGCGTCGAGTTGAGCTACACGGGCAGCTACGACAACCTCACCTGGCGTCATGCCGCCGACAGCAGCCCGAGCGTCGCCGATCCGGTTTCATATCGCCAGAACGAGTTTCCGAAGACGCAGACGCACGAAGTGCGCGTGAGCTCGCTGGGCGATGGAAGATGGTCGTGGCAGGCGGGCGTGTCGTACTTCCACGAGTCTTCGTCGCTGTACAGCGCGAACGAGTCGCCGTTCGATGGCGGCGCCTATCTGCCCACGCTCGCGTTCGCCTACGGCATTCGCACGACATCGACGGCGGCGTATGGCCAGTCGTCGTACTGGGTGACGGATAAGATCAGACTGACCGCCGGCATGCGCGTCACGCATGATGTAAAGAGCCGCAACGGCGAATACTTCTTCGCGAACTCGAACGAGCCGCCATTCGACTATACCCACGTGCCGCAGAACGAGTCGGGCTCGTGGTCGAAGCCAACCGTCCACGTCGCGGCCGAGTACGCGCCGACGTCGGCGGTGATGAACTACGTGCGCTACGACACTGGCTACAAGTCGGGCGGCTTCTCATCGTCGGGATCGTATGCGCCGGAGACGTTGCGAGGCATCGAGATCGGCACGAAGTCGCTGTGGAACGCGCAGCGCGTGCAGATCAACGCGAGCGTGTTCGACTACGACTACTCAGGCCAGCAGATCGCGCAGCTCGTGCCATTCGCGGACGGGCGCGTGGGCACGAAGATCGTCAATGCCGGACGCACGCGCATTTACGGCGCGGATGCGGATATCCGCGCGCTGATCGATCCGGTCGGGCTCGTGACGTTGTCGGTGGCGTGGCTGCATGCGCGCTTCACCGACTTCGCCGTCGATGACGGCAGCGGCCAGAACGTTCAACTGGCGGGCAACGCGCCGCCCCAAAGCCCGGCCTTCACGATCGGGTTCGGGCTCGAACATGCGTGGACCACGGACGCGGGAAAGATCATCGGCCGCATGAACGCCAAGCTTCAGACGGGCCAGCACTTCACGATCTACAACTACGGCGACGATTATCAAAAGCCGTATCTGACCGCGGATCTCTCGGCAACCTGGATACCGAACCGTAAGAACGTCGAGCTGATGGCGTATGTGCGCAACGTGACCAACCAACGCGTCTTCACGGCCGCCGAGGAATACACGTTCGACGACTCGTATCGCTACGCGTTCGCGGCCCCGCGTACGTTCGGCATGAAGGCCACGTATTTCTGGTGATCGTCGAAGGACTTCTCAACCGAAGGCCGTCCGAGAAGCATCGCGTTCATGGAGCGTTTCTGCGCACCGTGACACGGCGCGATGCCCAAACTTGAAAAGGCCGTTTTCCGTGACGAAACAATTTTTAAACGAAGCGCGCACGTCGACCATCCCGCAGGGCGTGGCCATGAACTGCCTTCCCGTCCCACGGACCGTATTGCTCAAAAAAACTCTTGCTGCTTCAACCGAGGGAGCTTCTTGATGCGTCGGCGAGCGGCTCTCAGTTCGGTCTTGACGGAAACTCGGCCAAAGTCGACGCTCGCCGTTCATCCACCGTGCGGCTGCAGCTCGCCGTGTTGCTGTCATTGGCGACGCGGCGCCGTGGAACGTCGGTATCTGGACCGGCGAACGAGTTCTGACGACCCACATGGGCCGCCTAGGCCGTCGGAAGATCAAAGGCTGCTTGCGGGAGTACACCAGCCCGCTGAATCTCCCCAAGATCAAGGGCGCATGCTGAGTTGTTTCGGGAGCGCCGCACGCTACTCGGCTAGTTGGCCGCCCGACTGGGTTGCACGAATTAAACCCGTGTTGGCGACGCCTTGACGCATACAAATAGCTTTCGTCGTCCGCTATAGTTGCCATGGCGACCTTGCATCAATGCAAATCGCAGGAGGCAACGCCATTCAATAATCCATTACATAAGAGGAATTCTTGGCAGCGCCACGAACTTCTTGTAATTGGAAATATTGAATGAATGTGCTCGTTATAGACGACGATGAGTCTGTCGCGGACAGTCTTGCCTTCTTATTGGATTGCTATGGCCACTGTGCCGCCGTGGGCTACGATGGCCAGACTGCGCTCACGCTCCTTCGCACCGGCGCTTTTGAAATCACTTTCCTTGACGAGAACCTCCCCGACATCACGGGCAGCGTTGTCGCGCGTTCGCTGAGGGAAACGCCGATTCTCTCCGGGGTTTTTCTCGTCTCAATGACGGGAGACGCAGACACTCAGAGAGAAACTGCTCAGCTCTTCGATGTCTGTCTGCAGAAGCCGTTCTCGTTCGAGGCGCTCATGCAGGTCATCGACGACGCTCGCTGCAGCCGCGACGCGACGAGCGTGCTCCAGGCCTAGAGCTATCTGTTGTGAACGGAAGCATGCACAACGTTTCTCCGGCCGAGTGAGCGGCGGAACAGTTGAGTGTGCCCGGCCTGGGTCTGATGTTTATCCCTGTCGGATCGGTTATTTACCGGCACCGGTGGACGGAACCCAGGTCAGCACGAGGACTCCCCCGTTATTTCCGGCAGATCTAACTGCAGCTTAGTGAAACTCTCCCGGCCCGCAAGACGATTTGGCAACGAAATCGGCTTTGCATCGTGGACAAGAAGCCGCTTGAATTCAAGAGGTCCCTTGTCCGGCGCGGCCCTTAGCTCTGAACTCGACGTGCTGCTTATCTTAGTACGTCACGGAAGCCCCGCTGCCCGTGAAACTGTGCTGGGTAGGAGAGTCATTTGCATAGTCGCCAACAGCCTGGATGATGTTCACAATCTGCTGCGGCAGCCGGCCGCCGCTGATGGCGGTCATTTCAGTACGATCCATCTCAACGACTACGGGGAGGTCTTTGATAACCAGCGTGCTCATTTCGCTTCTCCAAGGGGGTGAATTAGCCAGTGAGGAATGTTCAGAGCTTCGTTCGAGGGCGCCGCCATTCCTCGATGCGAATTAAAGCAAAGTGCGCGCCAATCCGGCGCCGCCGCGGCACACAATATCGCAACCCGTTGAATATATTGGATTTTTAGTAGTTTTCAGTCACGATTCTTGGACAGACGTACGCGCTGAGGTCGGTGGTTCAGACCCAACACTCCGTCTGGGCGTTGTGGGCTAGACCGCGACACCTGCAAGCACAAGGGACCGCGCTCTGTGCCTTATTTTTCGGTGGGTGTACATGCCCGTCCCGTAGGGCGGACATCCTCTGTCGTGTCGCGGATCGACCGCGTCGCGAGGCCGAAATCTTCGCGGCGGACCAAATTGCCTATATCTTTCGGGATTCAAAACATGAGCAACCGGGTTCTCAAAGTGATGGCGCATGCACCGGGCTCACCCGGACAATTCAGCGAACTCGCCGCACAAGTCATAGACGCAACGGGAGCCGCCTGCGTCGCTCTGATCGTCGTCGACGCCGCCGGAAATGGAGGCTACAGCATCGCCGGCCCGCTCGAGGCTCAGCTCAGCTCAGCATTCCGCACACGCTCGAAGAGGACGCTCTCCAGCTCCGCTCACAACTTGCGAGCTCCATCCAGTAACCCGCGCTCCACGATCGCAGCCGAACACAGTGCCGCTTACTCACAGCGCCCAAGGGGCGAAATCGACCCACAAGGGACATTCGACGTTGCCGAGAACAGCCGTTCAAAGCGCGGTCGGTTGGCACCGGCACCGGACCGGCCCACGCTGAGTTTTCGATTGAATTAAAGTTTAGACGCTCACTCCCGCTGGCCGGATGTGAGCAAATCACGTGTTCGACCGTCATATGCACGCACGCGACCGTCCTGGGTCGAGAGGCATCAATTTCACACCCATGGCGCCGACGATCTCAAGAAATTGCATGTTTGTGCCGATAAGACGAACCGATGACAAACGATCCATGAAAATGGCTGGCTGCGGATCCAATGACGGACAACCGAGATCACTTCATATTGCTCTGGCGAGCAATTGTTGCTTACCCGATTGCAATGGCGTCGGGTGCGGCAGCGTTTTTTCCCATCCTTTTGATGGGTGCTGCTGCGAAAGGCGGCAACATGGTTCGTGCATTTCCCCATACAGAAGTCGTTCGTGATGCGCTAGGTTTCATACAGGTAGAGTTGGGCGCGGTTATCGCTTGTTTCATCTTCTTCGGGCTCCCCCTATTACCCCTCTACGCGTTCGGAATTTTTATTGCGCATAAATTTCACCTTCGAAGTTGGATCTACTACGCCTCGCTAGGAAGTTCGCTATCTGTATGGGCGTGGGCGCGACCATATGTGTACAGAAGTGGCGAAACCTTGCATTGGTCGGCGCCTACCTTTCTCATATTCATTGAGATTGTCGTAGGGGCGGTTGGCGGTGTAGTGTGCTGGGCCTTCCTTCGCGTTACGTTGCCGAAATCCAGCGCTTGAGCAACGTCGCTTTTCGTCTCGCCCGAACCTTCGACTGGGCCTCGGTTGTCGGCAACGTTGGCCCCGCTGTCGAGTGACTGCTCTCGTTTGGGTTTGTTCCTCGGTTGAGTTCAGATGTGGGTGCGACACGTGTCGCCGTCCGCCGCGCGCTATGTGGCATGCTGTAGATGGTGAAGCTCTTTCTTGCCTTGTCGCATTTGGCATTCGAAGTTTGAAGGTTGAAGCCGTGAAACTGGCTCGTTAGAGCAAGGTTTGACCGCTGGCACCTTATTCCACTGAAACATCAAACATGGATGCAGGATCCTTGAGACCTTCGGTCAAAGTGCAAGCCGTAATGTGATAACGTCCAGCGCCTGCCTTGAGGGGTTACCTAAACCACGCGGCACTCCTTTTCATGAAAAGGAGCGCGGTAGCGGCTGAAAAATAAAAATAAAAGCCGGGAAAGACGCTCACACGCTCATCAAAGCGCAAGGGATAAGACGCAATTATCAGAAATGTCCAAAGCGCTAGAAGCGCCAACACAACGTACCTCGAATACTTGTCCCCCCGCGAAACTGCGGCTATTAATCGAAAACCGAAAGCAAGGGAGGATAATCCGAGCAAGACGAAGGCGACTATTCTACGGTGAATTGAAACAGATCCGTTGTCTGCAACGATTGCCCAAAAGGCGATCAGGAACCCAAGTAGACCAAGGAGCCATAAAAGCGAAAGCATGATGAGTGCAGCTCTCACCGTTTTAGGCGCAGAAACTATGGAAATGTGATCTTGGTCTTCTTGCATGTGGGTCCACGAACGGAATTTGTCTTCTATGGCTAACGGCTCGGATTAACCAGAGCTTGAGGGTCCGGAGGCGAAGCTTACATTTCCGAGATTTGATTGTTAGCAATCGGCGGGGAGTCGATTGTTGGCAGTCGCAGTAGCAACGCCGAACGTCTCCGATTGGCCAGTTCCAAAAAATGGAGACGGGAATGCTGAGCACCCGGCGCAACTCTCCCCGGATTGCAGCAGTCGACCCTGAAGCGCCCTTCAGAATTCCTGAGACCTGCCGCTCAACGGATGCGAGTGGCTTCCAACGCGAGTTACCCTGCGCAACACTTTTTGTCCCACCCTAACCAGAGAAGATTATGCGACGTGCTTTGGGAGTCGGATTCGTTGGGATTGCGCTGACTTACATGTTTGTCATCGACGCGTATTGCACGCCGAGTGGAACCAATTTCTGGCCAAATCTAGCCCTTTGGTGGATGCCTCAGGTGCTCGCGCTGGGCACCGCGTTACTGTTCAAACCGCCCATCGAGTTACTCGGTGGCGTCGCACTCGCGTACGGTACATTCACCGCGCTCGTCCATGTCTGGAGCACATTTACTCTAGGTTGGGTTGGTTACTTGACCTGTATGTTTGGCGCCTGCGCAGGCGTTGTAGTTGCCGCATTCAGGTCCCTTATGCGCGTTGAACCAAGTGCCGGAATTGCTGCTACCGAGGGCTTCTATTTCGTCGGTGCAGGTATCGCAATCAATGTATTGGTTCTGCACCTAATGTTTTAGTAGTCGCTCATTGCGCGGGAACCCGGCGCCGAATTACCGCATAGGACTCGCTCGAGGGCCGGGCCTGGGACAAACAGGCTGCGGCGTCAGTTGACCGGTTGTGCCCGACGGAAGAAGAGCGGGCGTGCAACTTTAACAAGCTCGTCGGCGCCCCCCTCAAGTCTCCAAGCTTTCGTGCCGATAATACGTAATTGACAAAAAATGCTGCGCCGGTCCCGCAGCGCATATCAAGAGTCGAGCCATGAGCCACGTCGAGCCTCGTTGGGGATTCGCGGATCCGCAGGTGCCGCGAGCGGAATTTACCGACCACGTACCGGTCGAGCTGAATCTTCCTGTCTCGATGGGTTCGCGTCTGCGCAAGCGTTGGGGAGAAGTCCGCGCGCGATCGTTCGAAAACAAAGGCACGGTGCATGTGGACGATCACGCGGTCACCATTCAGACCTCCGTGTCGCGACTGCTACGCTCGCCGTTGCGGAAAGACCTTACCCTGCTGCGCGAAGACATCTACAACGTGCGGCTCGTTGGAAAAATCGTGCAGTTTGATCTTGTCAACGGTCCGGGCGAGCTCGAAACCATCGTGCTGCGTGCGCACCGGCCGGAACATGCAAGGCTGCTGGTCGATGCACTCCCCACGCAAATGACGCGTACATACGCAACCGAGAATCACGAGCGTCTGCGCTTTCTCGAACGCATCAATGTGCGCACGCCGTATGCATGGGCAACCTGGACCATTGTGGCGCTCGCGACGATCATCTACTTCATGATGGTCATGCGTAGCGCCGGGCGCATCTCTTCCGGGCTTTCGATTGACTGGGGCAGCAACTTCGGACCTTACACGCAGGAAGGGCAGTGGTGGCGTCTGCTGACGTCAGTGTTCATCCACGGCAGCTTTCTGCATCTGTTCTTCAACATGATCGTGCTCGCGCGCTTTGGCCGCGTGGCCGAGCGCCTTTTTGGCACAGCGCGCTTTGCCGCGCTCTACGCATTTGCCGGACTGACCGGCAGTTTAGTTAGTTTGCTGTGGCATCCGGGAATCAATAGTCTGGGCGCGTCGGGTGCGATTTACGGGGTGCTTGGCGCGACTATCGCGTATCTCGTCCGCCATGGCGGAGTCGTGCCGCGTGCATTCTATTTGCGGCATCTGCATGTCGTCCTGGTGTTCATCGCCTATACGCTGCCCAGCGGTTTCAGACATCACGGCATCGATAATGGCGCCCACCTCGGCGGCCTATTCGGAGGCTTCGTCCTCGGGCTGCTGCTAGCGCCGCCGCCGGACGGCTCGACCGAAACACGCGATCAGCGCATGCTGGCGCTTGGCATGGCGGCTGCGATCGGAAGCGGCCTGACCGCCGGTATGATGTGGGCGCTCGGAGATCTTGCGCAGCGTCCGGAGCGCCAAGAAGCCATGGCGTTCTCAAAGGTCATTGTGCAGTCGATCGATCTGGAAAAGCACGCCATCGCCGATGTGAACGCGCTCTCGCGTCTGCCCGCGACGGCCGAAGGCCGCATGATCGCCGCCACGCAGATTCGCGGCAAGCTGTTGCCTGAATGGCAACAACTTTACGATTCGACGGAAGCGGCGAAGGTTCCGCCTGATTCAACCGACGACGCAACGCGCGCAAACCTCCTCACATATTATGGTGAGATGCTGAAGCTGCTCAAGCTGACGGCGAACATGATCGAATCGAAGCAACTCGACGCCAAGGTGTCGAACGCGCTGATTACCCTGCTCGTGAAAAAGGTAGATCAGGAGCGGACGCGAATGCTGAAGCGCGCGCCTAAATGAAAACCCCCAAATGACCGATGGCGTTTGTTTCAAATCGATGCGGCCGGCGCTGACGCCATCCAGAGGCGCTCGTTGCATTAATTCACTCACACAGCAGAAACATCGAGCCGCCGACCAACTGCTACCAACGGAAAATGTTCTTTAATATCACGTAAGCGACAAATCCAGAGAACATGCTTCGACCTAGCCAGAACGCGACCCTCTGCAACGTGGTTTTCAGGGGTGCCTGAAATGTACGGTCCCGTGATGACCAACCTCATTGAGCCAAGAGCGACGTTGGATTGTCAACGATCTGGGGACTACTGTCGAGGGGCCGGAATTGGCCGGAACGACCCATCCGCGTCGATATGCTGGCTCGTCCAGGCATATCTGAAGCGAGGTACGCCAGCGTCACCTGCAGCCCTGACGCCGCCGCCCTCCTTCGCCGGATGCCGATGCAGATGTATGGCCTTCGATATGATTTGCGAGGGTAGACAGCAAGCAACTGATTTCAATGAGAAAGTTTTTGGGTCCCGAAGGCAAAGGCCCGCCAGATCTAAAGAGCGCTTACCTGGAACTTGCACTGGAATCAAGGCGACCCCGGCAGCGCGCAGCGCGGCGAAAACTTGTTTATCGGATTGAAGAGAAAAATCCTTTGACGACGTCTCTTGCTGCTGGTTTGATGGTTTGAAGGCTCATCATCTGACCTCTGCTAACGATCGTTAAAAAAGTGGGAGTTGGGCGAACTAGGCTTGGAATCAAAACAGCTTTGCTCAACCGCGCCCGGCGTGACCGTCGAGACGCGCCTTCGCCGCGCGCATCGATTCGTCGAAGGTCGCCTCAGTCGCTACATGCCGATGGTCGATGGAGACGATCCATCCTTCATGCGTGCGCACCCAGCGAATCCGCGACTCCTGCAACAGCAGTGAGAACCATCGCCAGACATTCGCGTCTTCGGCGTTCGCGCTCGCGCGAGCCTGCAGGCGAACCATGTCGGCCGGGGTTGTGCCGTATTGAGTGGCGACTGGCAGCCGCGCGTTCATCGTAGTGCGTCCAGTTCTCCGAACAGCGAGGGCACGCAATCGAAGAGGTCGCCGACAAGACCGTAATCGGCGACGCTGAAGATAGGCGCTTCCTCGTCCCTGTTGATCGCGACGATGATCTTCGAGTCCTTCATGCCGGCGAGATGCTGGATCGCACCCGAGATCCCCACGGCGATGTAAAGCTGCGGCGCGACGATCTTGCCCGTCTGGCCGACCTGATAATCGTTCGGTGCATAGCCGGCGTCGACCGCCGCGCGCGATGCACCCAGCGCCGCGCCCAGCCTGTCGGCGAGCGGTTCGAGCAGGGCCCTGTAGTTGTCGCCGCTGCCGAGGCCACGACCGCCCGACACGATTACCTTCGCCGACATCAGTTCGGGACGATCGAGCTTCGTCACTTCGCGGTTCACGAACTTTGAGACACCTGCATCGGCGGCGAAAATCGGTTCGATCGATGCGCTGCCGCCTTCCGTCGCGACCGGATCGAACGCCGTCGCACGCGCCGTGATCACTTTGACCGGATCGCGCGATCTGACCATCGCGATGGCGTTGCCGGCGTAGATCGGGCGCTCGAATGTATCGGCATCGACGACCGAAACGATGTCGCTGACCTGCGCGACATCGAGCCGGGCCGCAATGCGCGGCGCGATGTTCTTCCCATGAGCGGTCGCCGGCGCGAGGATGTGCGAATAGTCCTTCGCGACTTCGATCAGCGTCGCCTCGATGTTCTCAGCAAGTCCATCCGCGAGCTGGGGCGCGTCGGCCAGCAGCACTTTCGCAACTCCGGCAACTTTCGCCGCCGCTTCCGCAACGGTTCTGGCGCCGTGTCCCGCGACGAGCACGTGAATCGGCTGATTGGTGAAGGTCGCGATGATCGCGGCCGCGCCGATCGTGTGCAGCGTCGCCGCCTTAAGCGTCTGGTTGTCGTGCTCGGCAATAACAAGAATGGTCATGTTCGTTCTCCGCGTGTCCTGAGTTTCAAAGCACCTTGGCTTCGGCCGTGAGCTTCGCGACCAGCGCCTTCGCGTCCGCCACCTTCACGCCGGCAGAGCGCTTCGGCGGCTCGCTGACCTTCAGCGTCTCGAGCCGCGGCGCGACATCGACACCGAGGGCTTCGGGCGTCACGATTTCCAGCGGCTTCCTCTTCGCCTTCATGATGTTGGGCAGCGTGACATAGCGCGGCTCGTTGAGGCGCAGGTCGGTCGTCACCACGGCGGGCAGCGTGAGCGACAGCGTTTCTGCGCCGCCGTCCACTTCGCGCGATACCGTTGCCTTGCCGTTCGCGATCGAGATCTTCGACGCGAACGTCGCCTGCGGCAAACGCGCGAGCGCGGCAAGCATCTGGCCGGTCTGATTCGAGTCGTCGTCGATCGCCTGCTTGCCCAGAATCACGAGCGACGGCTGCTCCCTGTCGAGCAGCGCCTTGAGCAGCTTCGCCACGGCGAGCGGCTGCAAGTCCTCGTTTGATTCGATGAGCACTGCGCGGTCCGCGCCGATCGCAAGCGCGGTTTGCAGCGTTTCCTCACATTGCGCGACGCCCGCCGATACGGCGATCACTTCCGTCGCC
>LRBF01000098.1 GCA_001580565.1 Caballeronia megalochromosomata
AAAACGCGAGCAGCCTAGGTCTCGTGGGATCGGATATGTGTATAAGAGACAGGATGCTGACCGGACATCTGCGTCAGATTCAGCAAAATCTCTTTGGCCTCTGAAGCGATAGGCGATGCGCCGCTGTACATTGCTTCTGACCGGAGGGCAGATATCGGCCGCTGCGTGATGTTGCGCGCCCTTTGAAACATTGGCGTTCGCGTACAACTGCTGGCGGTCAAACTGCACCCAACGCTGCCATCGCGTGTGAGTAAGCTCGAACGTAGCATGTTTTTATGTCCGCAACGGACCACCCATCCGTCGTTCAAGGAGTACGACTGGAAGGACCGCAGTGGGTCGGCAACAGCCGGTGCCGACTCAACACATTGGCGTCTGCGCGGCTACGTTGCTGAACGCAGATAGGCGTCCAGCATCTCCAGATGCATTTCGCAGATTTTCTGCCGATCAGACCAGTGCGCATAATCGCGACCGGTGAACGCGTTAATAGTGAAGCGGTTCGAAGCGATGTAGTAGCCCATCCCAACTAGGGTGACGTAAAAATCGAGCGGATCGATGCCGCTGCGAAACTGTCCCGCATCGGCTCCGCGTTCAAGAACCGACCTGACCAAGTCAACCACTGGCGAGATCGTTTCACTGAGCTTCTGCGAAGTCTTGAGGTACCGGCCCTGATGCAGGTTCTCGTTGTTGATCAAGCCAAGCCATTCAGGGTTGTCCCAAAAGTGCGCCCAGATGGACCTGGCGAGCGTTGCCATCGCCTCGCGAGGTTGCAGGCCGCTTAGATCGAGCTCGCTCTCTTTCTTCGCGTAGTCCGCGTACATGGACTCCAATACGGCGACATAGAGTAGCTCCTTACTGCCGAAGTAGTAGTAGAGCATCCGTTCATTGGAGCCCGCGACCTCGGCAATTGCGTCGGTCCTCGCACCGGCGAGTCCGAACTTAGCGAATTGACCCGTTGCCGCTTCGAGAATGCGGCGGCGGGTCCCCTCTGGATCACGCTTGGTTGGCTTGTGTGGTTTGCTGTCCATTTTTCGCAGTTCCCGTTCGCACAGGGATGGCTGTATCGACACCATTATGAACGCCACGTCGCACCCTCGATCGGTTTGCCGCCTTGCCTTGACTTCACTGCCCGTTCCGTAGGCTGGGTAGTGAGTCGTGACGATGGTGTCGCGGCAGCTAACGGAGAGAGCATGGCGTATCTAGGTCAATTCAGAGACATCGTCTACGCGAATGAGAAACGGGAGCCTCGCGTCGCGACTTACCGCTTGGTGCTACTTGAAGAAAAGCCCACAGCGGCTGTTGTGATCCACCTGCATCGTGAGCACCACGCAGGAACCGTTCGCCTCGCTCGGGAGCAAGAGCTCGACGTCGTCATCGGGCGCATTGTCGGCCGGGAGCTTCGGGGAATTCGCGTGGACCGCACGCGCGTCGTGGTGGAAACGGACCGGCGATTCACCGAATACTCGCTCGACTTCAACGCGGCTGACCTGCCGAGCACCCGACCAGTTGGCGAACCATGGAAGCCCCCCGTTGTCGCCGTAGAGTCACGTGATATCGTCGGCGGCAGCCTGCCCGTTTTTGTGGATTTGGCAAGTGCGCGCCCCGTCGACGCGTGGCCGTTGCAAGTTCTTAAGCGCCGGCGCGGATGAGCCCAGGGTCAGCTCTATAAACTAAGACTCGAGCGAGAGTCCTATTTGGTTGTCGGCCGCGTTGTCGATGCAGGACCTTTGTCGCGTACGCGCGGGTCGAACGAGCAGCATCGCCCTGATCGTGGAATTGATGCGCGCCGACCTGCTGCAGCATGGCTCGACGAACTCTTGCGCGGCTGATTAGAGTCGCCTGCTGTTAGGCAATCTCTTAAGAATGTTCGTTTGCGGCCGCTAATAGGGTCTACCGTAAGACGACGTTCATCGCCATGTACCAAGAAGAACCAGTGCTCTCCGAATTCATTGCTGCCGGTGACGAGATCAACCTCGCACTACTTGAGATCGATTCAAAAGAATTCGCTACTGCTGAGGACCGCAATCTCGCGCAACGAGCAGTGTTTGCCGACGTGATGGCTAAACGCGGCTTGCGAGATCGTCGGGAAGCGATGCTATGCCACGAGATTAGCGCCCTAGTCGCGAATCGGCCAATAATGACTAGCCTGTTCGACTATGTCGAACTGAAGGCGTTGTGCATGCTCCGGGTTGCGCCTTCGCTTGTCGACCGGTTCATCGCGGTAAAACGTGACAATGCAGCTTTTGGTCTGGGCGAGATCATGGCGGTGGCCATCGAGGCGCGCGAACGCCACCAATGGGGACACTATTGGCAGGAGTGAAGCAACGATATGCGGTCGGCGAGTGGGATTCGTTATGGGCCAGCGACCCGTACATGAAGCACCGGTTCGTGCTCGATCTCGAGTCGCGCACGGTCATCGCCGGCGAAGACCGCATTCGCGGCACTTGGTGGTCGATGCGCCTTGAGCACGTCGCGTACATGGAGCAAATCCTCAACGAGACATCTGTCGCTATCTGGGACGAGCCAGAGGAGTTTGGCTTCAGTCGGCGGCCCGAGATTCCAACGTGGGCGACTCGAGCGTGGCCTTGGCCGCCGTTGCCGACGGTCGAGGACGTTGAGAAGATGCTGGACAGTTCGGACCTGCCCGTCGAGCGCGACGAACACGGCTGCATCATCTTTCCGCCTCGCTTCATCGCCGACGGACGCAAGTAGCAGTAGCGAGAGCGGCGGCCGCGCCAGCGCCCGTCGGTCGAACTTGCGGCACACTGCTTCTTTTCGTTGGAAGAGCGATCGGTGGCCAAGGCTTACAAACCCACGGCGGAACAGGAAGCCGTCGTCGAAGCCGCAAAAGGCGGCGGCGACCTGAAGGTCAAAGCGTATGCGGGCGCAGGCAAGACTTCGACGCTTCAGCTCGTCGCTCAGCAACTCACTGGCCAGCGCGGTAGCTATTTGGCGTTCAACAAGGAGATCGCGGATTCGGCGCGCCGGGGCTTTCCGGCCAACGTCTCAGCCCGCACGGTCCATTCGCTGGCCTACGCTAGCGCCCCCACGTGGCTGACCGCCCGCATTAATCTGCCGTCAGAGCCACCGCACGAACTGGCCGCCCGTTATGGGTTCGGTCCTATCGAAGTACCGACGATCTCAGGAAAGAATGCGGAGGTCGCGCCGTTCGAGGGCGGCCGGATGATCGCAGACGGTCTCGGCCGCTTCTGCCGGTCGGCCGACGATACGCCGCAGCCCTTCCACATACCGGTCGACGAAAAGATCCGCGACGATGCGGCCGACTGGCTGCGTGAGCAGCTTGCGCCCAGCATTGGGCGGTTATGGGCGGAAAGCGTCAACCCTCGCGGCCTGAAGGCGATACAGCCAGACGTTTATCTGAAGGTGTGGGCGCAATCGAATCCGCGTATCAACGCCGACTTCATCTTGTTCGATGAGGCCCAGGACAGCGACGGCATCATGTTGTCCGTCCTCTCCCGGCAACGACACGCGCAGAAGATCTACGTAGGCGACCCGTATCAGCAAATCTATGAATGGCGCGGTGCGGTCAACGCGATGGCGCAGATCAATGCGCCGGAGCGGCCGCTGACCGAATCTTTCCGTTTCGGGCCGACTTTCGCGGGACTCGCGAGCTGCGTGCTCGCGCTACTTGGAGAGAGCACACCGATCCGAGGCCAGCCAAGCATCGGCTCGATCATGGTCGAAGATCCGGCAGTTCAGCCGCCCGTGGACGCGGTGCTTTGCCGAAAGAATGCAACGGCAATCTGGCAGTTCGCGGCGGGCATTGAGATGGGGCATCGACCGGCGCTTCGCATGAACCCGAGCGAGATCATCGCCTTTGCTGACGGGGCCGATCAGTTGCTCAACGGGAGACGAGCTTTCCGGCCAACCGCTCTGTCGCTCTTCGAAAACTGGAGAGAGGCGCAGGCCTTCGCGCGTAGCGCGGTCGGACGCGACTTGCTGCCGGTCGTGGAGATCGTCGACGATCGCGGTACCGACTACTTGCGTGCGCTCGCTCGACGTCAGACACCCGAAGGCCAAGCTGACTATGTCATCTCGACCATCCATCGGGCGAAGGGACTGGAATGGAAGCGGGTGCGGATCGTCAACGACTTCCGCTTCAAGATGGTCGATGGGCGGCTGACGTTGGACGAGGACGAGATGCGGCTGCTGTATGTCGCGCTCACGCGCGCGCAGCACGTGATCGACATCTCGGATGTTCGCGACGAACTGCTTCGGCTTTTCAACGTGCCGAAGGCCGCTCGCGGATAAACGCTCAGGCCGCCTTTGCCTGCAAGGCGGCGTCGCGCTCGAGCGCGGCTTTCGCGGCCGCCTTCGTCTTGCCTGCTCGCGACGGCGGCTGGCAAATGCCGCACACCATCGAATGCGACGGCTCATGGGCGTGCGCAACGAACTTGCCGCGGCAACGCGTGCAGCCGGCGAGACGCAGGATGCCGGCGTCCTTGAAACGGATGAAGGTCCAGGCGCGCGTCAGGTCCATTTGCAACGGCTCGCCGATCATGTCGAAGTGCTCGGCATAGAGCGAGTACGCGCGAGTCAGCAGATCCACGCGGTCCAAGCCCTTGCTGTTCGCTTCGAGAAAGGCGTAGACGTTCGCGAACATCGACGTATGGATGTTCGGTGCCCACGTCAGATACCAGTCCTCCGAGAACGGCAGCATGCCCTTGGGCGGCGATGCGCCCTTCACTTCTCGATACAGGCGAATGAGCCGTTCGCGCGAGATCGTCGGAATTTCCGACTCCAGCACTTGCATGCGAGCGCCGAGCTTGATCAGCGCGATCGCGCGCATGACCTGAGCAGCTTCGTCAGCCATGCTCTTCGAAGGCGTGGGCGTGGTCATGATTAGGCCGCCAGAAGAGCGTCATTTGCAACGGCGGAAACCGCCGCTTCGCTGCTGCGACCGGCGAGGCCCGTGAGCATCGCATCGGCGCTCATGCGAAAGAAGCACAACACTTGCGACGACGACGCGAGTTTTTCAGTTTGCGCCGGGGAGAGCGTGAGCAGCGTATCCGCCATTTCCGTCGAGAGCCCCAGATGCGACTGTGCCGCCTCGCGATCCGATGCGAGGACGCGTTGCGCGAGCATCAAGTACGACAGGTTCAATTCGCGGATAGAACCGAGGTCAGAAGAAGCGTGGATCATGGCGGCGGACTGGATAGTGATTCGACTTGCTCATTGCGCCGTTCGTCAGGGCGTGAGCGAATTGTCTGACTAGATACGGCGATTTGCAACATTTAGTTACACGTCGAAATCGTTTGCTACACCGGAACTGACTCGCGCAATCGTTGGCGAAGAAAGGAATTTCTTCCGCTTTTCAATCCATTAGTAAAGCCGAACTACTGAGCCCCTCGCTCAAACCTTGGCTTTATTGCGCATAGGCATGCGACTTGCACGCTCCTTCCCGCGACTGCTCCCTGCGAACGACGAGGAAGATCGGTAATGTCTACCCGGTAGGGAGTTACCCGACTGATGCAAGAAAACTACAGAGTTACCTCTGCCAGTTCGCTCGAAGCCCAGCCTGCCGCTCTGAAGGTCGGGACCATTCGCTATCTGCATCGTGTAGACTACTGTACAAACATACAGTACGGGGTTCGACATGGGAGCGTTAGCCCTCGAGGACATTCATCCAAGTTTGTGGCGGGGTTCGCAGCTGGCCTCTGCTCGCGTGAACGTCGTGCCGTGTGGATCTGAGACGCTTGCCGCAGAACTGCCGGGGGGCGGCTGGCCCAAGGGCGCGCTGACCGACCTGCTGGTGCAGCAGCCGGGCGTTGGCGAAATGCGATTGCTGCTGCCAGCGCTGAGGGCTGTCGCCCAACGGCGCATTGCTTTCCTGCAGCCGCCGCACCGCTTTCAGCCGGAAGCAGCGGCGTACTGGGGTCTGCCTGAGACGTCGATAAACGTCGTGCGCGCTCAGAAGACCGCCGATGCGCTTTGGGCGGGCGAGCAGATCCTTCGTGCGGGGACGTTCGGCGCACTGATCTTCTGGCAAACGCATGTGCGACCGGAAGCGCTACGCCGCCTGCACCTTGCCGCACAGACGAGCGAGTCGTTGTTCTTCATGGTCCGGCCGCTCGCCGCTGCGAGCGATACGTCGCCTGCCCCGCTTCGCATTGCTGTGCGCCCTGCGCGCGACAGCGTTTCATTGGAGTTCGTGAAGCGCCGCGGTCCAGCGCGTGACGAACCGCTTGTCGTTGGACTGACCCATTCGCCTATCCTGTTGAATCGCCATGCAAGTGTGGATCGGCGTGTATCTGCCGCACCTCAGCCGAGAAGTCTTCCAGCCGAGCTGGTCGTCCACGAGTGATACGACTTCCGGCCTGGTGGTGCTCGATCACGAGCGTGTCGTCGCGCTCGATCAGGCAGCGCACGACGCTGGCGTTCGCGTAGGCATGCGCAAAGGCGGCGTTCTCACACTCGCGCCCGATGCGCGCATTCACGACAAAGACGAGTTGAAGGAGCAGCAGGCCGTCGCGGACGTGGCCACTGCTCTCATGCAGTTCAGTCCGCAAGTGTCGATCGCTGAGGAGCAGACGGTGCTGGTCGACGTCTCCGCGAGCTTGCGCCTCTTCGGCGGGGTGCGCGCGCTCAGACGCGCGATCCGCGCCTCGCTCTCCGCCTTCGGCTTCACGGTCCGGATGAGCGTCGCGCCCACCGGCCAGAGCGCATGGCTCATGGCCCGCTATCGCGGCGGCCGCCGTCTTTCTATTCGATCGCTGATGCGTCAATTGCCGCGCTTGCCCGCCTTGCTGGTGTTGGAAGCTCGACGCTATGCCGACTGGTTCGACGGTCTCGGATGCACGAGCGTGGCGGACCTGCGGCGCTTGCCGCGCGCCGGTCTCAAGAAGCGCTGCGGTACCGCGCTGCTGGATACGCTCGATCGCGCCGTCGGCGAAGCGCCCGAACTCTATGAATGGGTCCAGACGCCGCCGTCGTTCAACGCACGGATCGAGTTGCCCGATCGCGTCGAGCATGCGGAAGCCGTGCTCTTCGTAGCGCGCCGGCTCATCGTGCAGTTGACGGGTTGGCTCGCCAGCAAGCAACTGGCGCTCACGCGATTTTCAATCGAACTCGAACATGAGCGCGGGCGCGCGGCGTTACCGCCAACGACGATTGAGGTGGCGCTCGCTGAACCCACTTGGCACGAGGAACATCTGACGCGCTTGCTCAAGGAACGGTTGGGGCGCGTCGAGCTTGCGGCCGCGGTCATCGCCGTGCGCCTCGAAGTGAATGACGTCGAAGCGGCCGAGCCGCCGTCGGACACGCTATTTCCTGAGCCAGGCGGGAGCGCGGCCGACCATAATCGGTTGATGGAACTGCTCGTCGCGCGGCTTGGCCATGAGAACGTCTTGCGCGCGGCGCCCGTGGCCGACCATCGACCCGAGATCGTATCGAACTGGGTGCCGGTGTCGAGCGATGTCAAAGGCTGTCCGCTGCCCGGCGATCAGCCGCGCCCTTCATGGCTGCTTGAGACGCCCATCCAACTGATGACGCGCCAGCACCGGCCGTTCTACGGCAGTCCGCTCCGCACCGTCTCGCCCGGTGAGCGCGTCGAAGCGGGATGGTGGGCCGGTGAGCTCGTCACGCGCGACTACTTTGTCGCGGAAGCCGACGACCACACCTGCTACTGGATCTACCGTGAGCGCGTCGGCAGCCGCGCCGAAGAAGATCCCCGATGGTTCTTACACGGCCTGTTCGGGTGAAACGTACGCGATCCACGAACGACGCCCCTCGGAGTAAGGCGGAGAGCGCGTGATGTATGTCAGCAATGCGGGTCAGCGGAGATCTGCGGGCATCTTCCAAGGAAGCAGCGCGTCGTAGTCGTCAACGGTCCTCGCC
>LRBF01000099.1 GCA_001580565.1 Caballeronia megalochromosomata
AACGAAGAAGAAGCACACGCGGACCCGATTGACCCGTCGGCCGCGAAGCGGGCTGGAGCCATTTATGCTGAACCCGTTTGTCATGCGGTGCGATGTGTCAGACCGTGCGCGATCCAAGCCGCGTGAGTTTTGTGAGGGCACTCGCTATAGCCGGGCCATTCAGCCAATCGCCTGTGCCGCGGCCGGTGTGAAGTGCTTAGGCTGGGACAAGCTGTTTCTTTGGTTACTTTCTTTGCAGCAGCAAAGAAAGTGACTGCCGCCCCGCACAGGGGCAGTGCCAATAGACCGACACGAAATCAGGATTCCACGAAAAAAGCAAAGTGGTTCAAATCACGCGCTCCCGCACCCAGGCAGAGACAAGATCGATCATCGACACGATCACAATGACGATCAACATCACCGCCGCCGTCTGCGCATAGTTGAACGAGCGGATCGCCTCATACAGCACGACGCCGATCCCACCGGCGCCAACCATACCGACGACCATCGCGGAGCGCACATTCGACTCGAAGCGATACAGCGCGAACGAGATCCACAACGGCAACACCTGCGGCAGCACGCCATAGACGATTTCATCGAGACTGCTCGCGCCGGTCGCGCGCACGCCTTCTGCGGGCCTCGAATCGACGGCCTCGACCGCTTCGGCGAAAAGCTTCGCGAGCACGCCCGTCGTATGCACCCACAACGCGAGCACGCCCGCGAACGGCCCGAGCCCGACCGCGACGATGAACAGCATCGCGAAGACCATCTCGTTGATCGCGCGGCACGCGTCCATCAGACGGCACACCGGTTGCGAGATCCACATCGGCGCGATGTTCTGCGCCGAGAGCAAGCCGCACGGCACCGCGCAGATCAGCGCGAGCGCCGTGCCCCACACCGCGACCGCGAGCGTCACGATCATTTCATGCACATACGTGCGCCATTCGGTGAAGTCGGGCGGAAAGAAGTCGCGCGCAAACTGGCTCATGTTGCCCGATGCGCCGAGCAGATCGAGCGGGCGCATGTCCGCGCTCTTCCATGACAGCCCGAGCACGGCGATCACGACGATCCAGCCGAGCATCGACGTCCAGCTCCGCTTTCCCGCACTCGCCTGCATGGGCCGGACGATGCCGGCCTCGAACGTGGTGACGTCGAGCGGCTTCATTTACTTCGCCGCCGAGTTGTCGAGCGCGGCGATCTTCTGATCGAGCGCCGCGATTTGCGCCTTCTTGTCGGCGTCGTCGAGATGCGCATCGTTCTGCACCTGCTCTTTCTTCTGGAACAGCGCCATCTGGCGAATCGGCACGAGCTGCGTGTCCGATGAATCCGCGAAGCCCGAATAGCCCGAGATCGACGCCATCACCGCCTGCTCGCGCGGGTCCTTTTCGGCATAGTGATCGAAGAAGTTGCGCAGTTTGTCCTTCGTCGCCTGCGGCAGATCGCGACGCCACACGAGCGGGTCCGACGGAATCAGCGGCGACTTCCACAGCACGCGCACCTTCGGATACAGCTCCGGATGCTGCGTCCTGATGGTGTCGAGCATGTCGGTGTTGTTGGTCGCGACATCGATCTTGTCGTTCACGACCGCCAGCATGTTCGACTCATGGCTCGACGGCAGCACGCTCTTGAACGCACGCTTCGCATTGATGCCGTTCTTCGCGAACAGATAATACGAAGGCACGAGCGTGCCCGAGGTGGAATTCGGATCGCCGAAGCCGAGATTGATGTCCTTCGTGTTCTTGAGCACCTGATCGAGCGATTTCCACTTGCTGTTCACGTTCGTGATGAGCAGCGAGTAGTAGCCCGCTTCGCCGTTCTTGTACTTCACTTTCGCGAAGACTTCGCCATTCGAGCGATCGACCGCTTCGATCGCCGAGGCATTGCCGAAGAAGCCCATCTGCACCTTGTTGAAGCGCATCGCCTCAATGATGCCCGCATAGTCGGTCGCGAAATAAGCCTTCACGTCGAGGCCGGTCTGCTTGTTCAGATCGTCGATGAGCGGCTGCCAGCGCTGCTTGAGCGCGGCGGAGGAATCCGTCGAGATGATGCCGAAGTTGATCGTCTCGGCGAGAGCGGTCTGCGTCAGAAGACAGGACGCGAGCGCGGCGCCAGCCAGAAAGAGACGGACAGTTTTCATGATGCGGTCCAAAGTTGATGTCGGGTTCGAAATTCAGACGCTCGCAGCGGATGCGAACGCCCGCGAAGCTTGTGTGTCCGCGTGTGACGCGGCGTGATGCGTGAGCAGTTCGTCCGCTGACGAGCCGTACAGCTCGCGCAGCACGGCAGGTGTGAGGCGTTCGCTCGCGCCGTCGAAAACGACGCGGCCATCGCGCAGGGCGACCGTGCGCGGGCAATACTTCATCGCGACATCGATCTGATGCAGCGACACGACGACCGTCAGCCTGTGCTCGCGATTGAGCGTCTGCATCAGCTCCATGACGCGGCGCGCCGACTCAGGGTCGAGCGACGCGATCGGCTCATCGGCGAGCACGATGCGCGCGCGCTGCACGAGCGCACGGGCCAATGCCGCGCGTTGCTGCTGGCCGCCGGACAGATTGCTTGCGCGCTCGAAAGCATGCTCGCCGATGCCCATCGCGGTGAGCGATTCCATCGCCAGCGCGCGCTCGCCGCGCGGAAAACGGCCCGCGAGACGACGCCACAGCGACACGCGTGACAGCGCGCCGATCAGCACATTGGTCAGCACCGAAAGGCGTCCGACGAGATTGAATTGCTGAAACACGAAGGCGACGTCGCGGCGAATCGAACGCACTTCACGCACGATCTTGCCGTTCTGCTGAATCGGCCGGCCGAGCAGCGTGACGTGCGACGGCGCGGGGTCGGATGCCGTAAAGCCGGCGATGTGCCGCAAGAGCGTCGACTTGCCGGATCCCGATGCGCCGATGAGCGCGACCATTTCGCCCTCCTCCACGCGTAGATCTACGGAGTCGAGCGCCTTGCGGCCATTTCTGAACGTCTTGGTGAGACGCTCGATGCGAATTGCGTCCATAGCTTCCCTCGATGGGCGCGCTCAAACGGCGCGCTGAAACGTTCGGGAGATTCTAGAAAGCGAACATGACGAGAAAGTGACGCGGATGAGACGTCTAGATGAATACATCACTTCGTCGCGATTTCATCTGAGACGATCGAGCAGGAAATCGATCCGAACGAGCATTCACCTTTTCCCTGCCGGGAGCCATGATGGTGCCCAGATGCTTCAACCATTCGGGACTTCATCATGAACACGATCCATACGGATGTCGCCATCATCGGTGCGGGCAGCGCAGGGCTTTCCGCGTATCGCGCGGCGAAGGCGGCGGGCGCTTCGGCGCTTCTCATCGAAGGTGGCGCACACGGGACGACGTGTGCGCGCGTCGGTTGTATGCCCTCGAAGTTGCTCATCGCAGCAGCCGACGCCGCGTATCACGCGACCCACGCGGATGCATTCGGCGTGCATATCGACGGCGCGGTGCGCATCGACGGGCGCGAGGTGATGGCACGCGTGAAGCGTGAGCGCGATCGCTTCGTGAGCCTCGTGGTCGCGGGCGTCGATGCGATGCCCGAGGCGGACAAACTCACGGGCTATGCGCGCTTCATCGACGACAACCTGCTGCAAGTGGGCGAGCATACGAAGGTGCAGGCGAAGAGCGTCGTGATCGCGACGGGCTCGAGCCCTGTCATGCCCGCGATGTATCGCGCACTCGGCGATCGCGCGATCATCAACGACGATGTGTTCGCTTGGAACGATCTCCCGAAGCGCATCGCGGTGATCGGCGCGGGCGTCATCGGGCTGGAGCTCGGTCAGGCGCTGGCGCGGCTCGCCGTGCGCGTGTCGGTGCTGGGCGCGCGTGGGCGCGTCGGGCCTTTGAGCGATCCGGACGTGCGCGGCTATGCCGAACGCGTGTTCGGCGAGGCGTTTCGTTTCGAGCCGCAGGCGCGAGTGGAAGCTGCTGTGCGCGAAGGTGACGAAGTGCGCGTTCGTTATGTATCAGGCGATGGGGCGTTGGTCGAAGAAACGTTCGATTACGTGCTCGTGGCGGCTGGACGCAAGCCGAATGTCGGCGGGCTCGCGTTGCTCGACACGTCGCTCGTACTCGATGACGACGGCCTGCCCGTCTACGATCCGCTGACCTTGCAGGCGGGCGCGCATCCGGTATTCATCGCGGGCGATGCGAACGGCGTGCTGCCCTTGCTTCACGAAGCCGCCGATGAAGGTCGCGCGGCGGGGACGAATGCGGCGCGGTATCCGCATGTGGCGCCGTTCGATCGGCGCGCGCCGATCGCGATTGCGTTCACGGATCCGGGTATTGCGATGGTCGGTGCGCGGTTTGTCGACCTGACGACGGATTCTTTCGTGACGGGGGAAGTGAGTTTTGAGGATCAGGGCCGCAGTCGCGTGATGCTCAGGAATCGCGGGTTGATGCATGTGTATGTCGATCGCGTGAGCCGACGCTTCGTCGGGGCGGAATGGATCGGACCGGATGCGGAGCATATTGCGCATTTGCTTGCGTGGGCCTTGCAGATGAAGCTCACTGTCGATGAGATGTTGCGGATGCCGTTTTATCATCCCGTTGTGGAGGAAGGGTTGCGGACGGCGTTGCGGGATGCGGTGGGGAAGTTGGTTTGATTTTTTGATTCGGTATGCTTTATTTTTCGCTGGATCCCGTTTTCGTGTCGGTCTATTGGCACTGCCCCTGTGCGGGGCGGCACCTACTTTCTTTGCTGCTGCAAAGAAAGTAGGCAAAGAAACAGCTTGTCCCAGCCTAAGCACTTCACACCGGCCGCGGCACAGGCGATTGGCTGAATGGCCCGGCAGTAGCGAGTGCCCTCACAAAACTCACGCGGCTTGGATCGCGCACGGTCTGACAAGCTAGCACCTTTAGCGCGCTGGTTCAGCACGAAATGGCATCGGCACAGCGCTACGCGCTGCCGTGGGGTACGCGACGGAAACCGTCGAAGAAGAAGCATACGCGGACCCGATTGACCCCTCGGCCGCGAAGCGGGTCGGAGCCAGTTAAGCGGAAC
>LRBF01000100.1 GCA_001580565.1 Caballeronia megalochromosomata
AACGAAGAAGAAGCACACGCGGACCCGATTGACCCGTCGGCCGCGAAGCGGGCTGGAGCCATTTATGCTGAACCAGTCTGTCATGCGGCGCGATGTGTCAGACCGTGCGCGATCCAAGCCGCGTGAGTTTTGTGGGGGCACTCGCTACAGCCGGGCCATTCAGCCAATCGCCTGTGCCGCGGCCGGCGTGAAGCACTTTGGCTGGGACAAGCTGTTTCTTTGGTTACTTTCTTTGCAGCAGCAAAGAAAGTGACTGCCGCCCCGCATAGGGGCAGTGCCAATAGACCGACACGAAATCAGGATTCCACGAAAAAAGCGAAGCGCAAAAAAGCCAAATGCCCAACGCCAACACCGACCTGATAGACCGCTTCTACACCGCGTTCCAGCACCGCGATGCTGAATCGATGTCCGCCTGCTACGCCCCCGACATCCAGTTCCAGGACCCTGCCTTCGGCGTGCTGCGCGGCAAGGAAGCCGGCGACATGTGGCGCATGCTCCTCGGCCGCGCCGCCGACTTCACGCTCACCTACGACAACATCGAATCGGTCGGCCAGACGGCGAGCGCGAAAGCCATCGCACGTTATACCTACTCGGCAACAGGCCACAAAGTCGTCAACAGGATCGAGTCATGCTTCGCGATCCGCGACGGCTTCATCGTCGAGCAAACGGATGTCTTCGATCTCTGGCGCTGGAGCCGTCAGGCGCTCGGCGTGAGCGGCTGGCTCTTCGGCTGGACGCCGCAAATGCAACACGCGATCCAGAAAAAGGCCCGCACGGCGCTCAAGGCATATCGCGAGAAGGCATCGACGCCATGACCCGCATCGACCGCCCCGACGAAAGCAATATCGAATACGAATGGCTCGAAGCCGATGCAAACGGCGGCTTCGCATCCGGCACCGTCGGCACGATGCGCACGCGGCGCTATCAGGCGCTGCTGCTCGCCGCGACGCAGCCACCCGCCGGGCGCGTCGTGCTCGTCAACGGCATCGAAGCGTGGCTCGAAACGGACGGCAGGCGCTGGCCCCTGACGATGCAACGCTACGCGCCCGATGTGCTTTATCCGGACGCATCCGCGAGCCTGCTGTCCTTCGACACCGAACCGTGGCCGACATGGCGATATGCGATCGGCGCCGATGCGGTGGTCGTCGCGGAAGTGTTCGTCGCGAAGGAGAGCCGCGAAACCGTGCTGCGCTGGCGTCTCGAAGGCGCATCGAAAGCGGCGAAGCTCGAAGTGCATCCGCTCCTGTCGGGGCGCGATTATCACGCGCTGCATCACGAGAATCCGGCGTTTTCATTCGACGCCACGCTCGAAGGCGAGCGCGTGCAATGGCAACCCTACGGCGATCTGCCCGCGATCTGCGCGACGTCCAACGGCGCCTACGAGCATGCGCCCGACTGGTATCGCAATTTCTGCTATGCGCGCGAACGCGAGCGCGGACTCGATTTCACCGAAGACCTCGCGACGCCCGGCGTGTTCACCTTCGACCTCACGCGCGGCGATGCCGTGATGATCCTGCACGCGCACGCAGGCCACGACAAGCCGTTCGAAGACAGCGCGCTCGCGCACGCATCGAATCTGGCATCGCGGGAGACGGCGCGCCGCGCGGCGTTCGGCTCGCGGCTCGCGCGCGCCGCGGACGCGTATGTCGTGAATCGCAACGTCGGACGCACGATCATCGCGGGCTTTCCGTGGTTCACCGACTGGGGCCGCGACACCTTCATCTCGATGCGCGGGCTTCTGCTCGCATCCGGCCGCGATCAGGAAGCGGAATCCATCCTGCTCGAATGGGCCGACACGATTTCCGAAGGCATGGTGCCGAACCGCTTTCCGGACAGCGGCGGATTGCCGGAATTCAACTCGGTCGATGCATCGCTGTGGTTCATCGTCGCCGTGCAGGATTTTCTGGCGACCGGTCACGCGCACGCTGCAACCACGAGCCGGCTGCAGCGCGCCGCCGATGCGATTCTTCAGGGCTATGCGCGCGGCACGCGCTTCAATATCGCCGCCGATACGGACGGCCTGCTGCGCGCGGGCACGCCCGGCGTGCAGCTCACATGGATGGACGCGAAGGCGGGCGACTGGGTCGTCACGCCGCGCATCGGCAAGCCGGTCGAGGTGCAGGCGCTGTGGATCAACGCGCTCTCGATTGCGAGCGCGTGGAATCCGCAGTGGCAGGCGTTGCGCGATCAAGCGCGGCTTTCGTTCGCCGCGCGTTTCGTCGATCAGGACACGCACACGCTCTTCGATGTCGTCGACGCCGATCACGAGCCCGGCAAGGTCGATCGCTCGATTCGTCCGAACCAGATTTTCGCGGTCGGCGGGCTGCCGTTTCCGCTCGTCGATGGCGATATCGCGCGCGCCGTCGTCGCGCAGGTCGAGACGCAGTTGCTCACGCCGCTCGGCCTGCGCACGCTCGCGCCCTCCGATCCGGCCTACAAGGCGCACTACGCGGGCGGCGTACTGGAGCGCGACGGTGCGTATCACCAGGGCACTGTGTGGCCATGGCTGATCGGTCCGTTCGTGGAGGCGTGGGTGCGCGTGCACGGCGCGGCGGGCGCGCGCGAGCGCTTTCTTGCGCCGCTCTACGCGCATCTGGACCATTACGGTCTCGATCACGTCAGCGAAGTCGCCGATGGCGACGCGCCGCTCACGCCCGGCGGCACGCCTTTTCAGGCGTGGTCGCTCGCGGAGCTGTTGCGCATCGAGAAGCTGCTCGACGCCGGCTGAAACGCGCTAAATTACCAGTCTTGCCTGCTGTTTTGCCTTCGCAAACGAGGAGACGTCCATGCCGAAATCGCGCCCCGTCAATCAGCTCGACACCGTCGAGGGCTCGCGGCTCCATTCGCAGGACTGCTCGCGCTGGCAGCGCTGGGGCCCGTATCTGAGCGAGCGCCAGTGGGGCACGGTGCGCGAGGACTACAGCGAGTTCGGCACCGCATGGGAATACTTTCCGCACGATCATGCGCGCAGCCGCGCGTATCGCTGGGGCGAGGACGGTCTCGCCGGCTTCGGCGACGACAAGCTCAACTGGTGTGTCTCGCTCGCGCTCTGGAACGGCTGCGATCCGATCATCAAGGAGCGGCTGTTCGGTCTGACCAACGAAGAGGGCAATCACGGCGAGGACGTGAAGGAGCTGTACTTCTACATCGACGGCACGCCGACGCATTCCTACATGCGCATGCTCTACAAGTATCCGCACGGAGCGTTTCCTTACGCCGATCTCGTCGATGAAAACGCGCGGCGCGGCGCCGACATGCCCGAATACGAAGTGCTCGACACCGGCGTGTTCGACGACGATCGCTACTTCGACGTGCAGGTCGAATACGCCAAACACACCGCCGATGACATCCTGATGCGCGTGACGGTCGAGAATCGCTGCAACGTATCCGCCGCGCTCGACGTGCTGCCGCAGATCTGGGCGCGCAACACGTGGTCGTGGAAGGCGACGCCGGTGAAGCCGTCGCTGAAAGTGGAAACGGCGCCGGGTCAGGGAACCTACGTGCTCGCGCAACAGGGCAATCACGAGCCGATGGTCGTCACCGCATGGTCGCCGGATGCCGCGAACATCGAATGGCTCTTCTGCGAGAACGAGACCAACGTCAGGCGCCTGTTTCACATGGAAGCTGAAGGACCGTTCAAGGACGGCTTCAACGATTACATCCTGCAAGGCGACGAAAACGCCATTCGCCGCAACGAGGGCACGCGCGCCGCGGCGCACGCGCGTCTGGAACTGGGGCCGCACGGCAAGGCCGTCGTTTATATGCGCTGGCGGCCCGAGTCCGCGCCGGATGCCGTGCCGCTCGACGCCGAAGCACTCTTCACGCGCCGCATCGCGGAAGCGGACGAGTTCTACGGCGCGCTGCAACACGACATCGTCGACGCCGATCAGCGGCTCGTGCAGCGCCAGGCGCTCGCGGGCATGCTGTGGTCGAAGCAGTACTATCAGTTCGACGTGACGCGCTGGCTCGACGGCGATCCGCTTCAGCCGAAGCCGCCCAAGCAGCGGCGCTCAGGGCGCAATGTGGACTGGCGGCATCTGTGCAACGCGGACATCGTGTCGATGCCGGACAAATGGGAATACCCGTGGTACGCGTCGTGGGATCTCGCGTTCCATGCCGCCGCGTTCGCGCTGATCGATCCGGAATTCGCGAAGCGCCAGTTGCTCCTGCTCGTGAAGGACCGCTATCAGCATCCGAACGGCCAGTTGCCCGCCTACGAATGGGCTTTCAGCGATGCGAATCCACCCGTGCATGCGTGGGCGACATGGCGCGTCTACGAGATCGATCGCGCGATCACCGGGAAGGGCGACCGCGACTTCCTGGAACTCGTGTTCCACAAGCTGTTGCTGAACTTCTCGTGGTGGGTCAACCGCAAGGACGCCGACGGCAAGAATATCTTTCAGGGCGGCTTTCTCGGGCTGGACAACGTGGGCATCTTCGATCGTTCGTCGGCGCTGCCGACGGGCGGCCACATCGATCAGGCCGACGGCACCGCGTGGATGGCCGCCTATGCGCTCGACCTGATGCGCATCGCGGTGGAACTCGCGTACGCGAACAAGGTGTTCGTCGATATCGCGGTGAAGTTCTTCGAGCACTTCCTGTATATCGCGGAGGCGGTGAGCTGCGAGGACAATTGCGACACCGGACTCTGGGACAGCGAAGACGAGTTTTTCTATGACAAGCTGCGTCTGCCGGACGGCTCCAACGTGCCGATGCGCATCCGCTCGATCGTCGGCCTGATTCCGCTCTTCGCCGTGCACGTGCTGGAGCCGAAGGTGTATCGATCGTTGCCGGAGCTGCGCGAGCGCCTGCACTGGTTCCTGGAACATCGCACGGATCTCGCGCGGCTCGTGTCGCGCTGGAACGTGGCCGGGCAGGGCAACAGCGTGCTGTTGTCGCTCTTGCGCGGGCATCGCATGAAGGCGTTGCTCAGGCGCATGCTCGACGAAACCGAGTTTCTCTCCGATCACGGCGTGCGCGCGCTCTCGCGCGTGCATCTCGATAACCCGTTCGTCTTCTATCACAACAGCGAAAGTTTCAGCATCCGCTATCTGCCGGCGGAATCGGATTCGCGTGTGTTCGGCGGCAATTCGAACTGGCGCGGCCCGGTGTGGATGCCGGTGAATTATCTGCTGATCGAATCGATCCACGAGTTCCATCGCTATTACGGCGACGATTTCCGCGTCGAGTATCCAACGGGCTCGGGACAGAAGTTCTCGCTCGCGCAGATCGCCGACGAACTCGCGCGCCGCGTCACCACGCTATTTCTGCTCGACAGGAACGGCGAACGCCCCGTGATGGCCGCGTATCCGCTGCTTCAGGCCGATCCGCGCTCACGCGATCTCGTGCTCTTTCACGAGTATTTTCACGGCGACAACGGGCGCGGCGTGGGCGCGTCGCATCAGACGGGCTGGAGCGGACTGGTGGCGCTGCTATTGCAGCCGCATGCGACGGGACCGTCCGGCGTCGTGCCGCTCGCGGGCGAAGCCGATGCCGATATTCAGGAGTTCGCCGGGGCGAAGTAGGGCGTGGCGTGCGTTTCAGCGTTTCGCAAAAGTCAACCGTGAAACGCTGAAACGTGTTGTTCGGAGTTATCTTATATTGCTGGTCGCTCCGACTGCGTAAGTTTGTGCAGGCACAAATCGACGACAGTTTGGAGGACCAAATGAATCACTCCATCGGCGCCCACTATTTCAGCGCCTGGCAATCAGACGTGGTCAGTCACGTTCGCATCGAGCACGAGCATTGCCCGCCATTCGCACTGGTCATGCTGGTGTTCGCTGCCGCGATGCTCGGCGGCGCCTGGTTCAGCGACACATTCAACAGCTTCGCCGCCGGATGGATTGCATGGGTCGCGATCCTTGCCGTGCTGGGCGCATTCATCGATCGCCGGTTCAGCGGCGCAGCCGCGCTCGAACGCCGCATCCGTCAGCGGGAGAAGGCGCGCCTTCACGCGCTTTGCAGCACGTTTCCCGTGAGCGGCCTCAGGCAGCAATGGCCTGACTGGAAGACGTCAGCAGCACGGGAATGGACTTCGACGTCGGCGTACCGGCGCCATCCGCAACCGATGACAACGGCACGAGCGGGTTGGTCTCCGGATAATACGCACCGAGGCAGCCGCGCGGGATGTCGTATTCCACGAGTTTAAAGCCGTTCACACGGCGCTCGACGCCGTCGTCCCACACGCTCGTGATATCCACGAGTTCACCCGGCTCGAAGCCGAGCATGTCGATATCCTCGCGGTTCGCAAACAGCACCTGCCGCTGTCCGTAAACGCCGCGATACCGGTCGTCGAGACCGTAGATCGTCGTGTTGTACTGATCGTGCGAGCGCGTGGTCATGAGCGTCATGAGGCGCTCACCGTGAAGCGCGCGGGCGCGGTGAATCGGCGTGTCGAAGGCGATCGGGTGCACGATGAACTGCGCCTTGCCGCTCGGCGTCTTCCAGACGCGATCCCGCGAGGCCACGCCCAGATGGAAGCCGCCGGGCTGTTTCAGACGTTCGTTGTAGCGCTCGAAGCCGTCCAGCACTTTCTCGATGCCATCGCGAATCAGCGCGTAGTCGGCTGCATGCGCGCGCCAGTCGACCTTCGACGAGCCGAGCGTCGCATGCGCCATGCGCGCGACGATCGCCACTTCGGAAAGCAGATTCTGCGACGCCGGCTTGTTCATGCCGTACGAGATGTGCACCATGCTCATCGAATCCTCGACGCTCACGCCTTGCGGCACGCCGTTCTGAAGATCGATCTCGGTGCGGCCGAGCGTCGGCAGAATGAGCGCGTCGCGGCCGTGCACGAGATGGCTGCGGTTGAGCTTCGTCGTGATGTGCACGGTGAGATCGCACGAGCGCATCGCTTCCCAGGTGCGCGGCGTGTCGGGCGTGGCGATCGAGAAATTGCCGCCCAGCCCGATGAATACCTTCACCTTGCCTTCGAGCATCGCGTGAATCGTTTCGACGACGTCGTAGCCGTGCTCGCGCGGCGGCTCGAAATCGTAGGCGGCGCCGAGCCGGTCGAGAAACGCCTGCGTTGGCTTTTCCTCGATGCCCACGGTGCGGTCGCCCTGCACGTTCGAATGGCCGCGCACCGGGCATAGCCCCGCGCCGCGCCGGCCGATATTGCCGCGCATCATCATCAGGTTCGAGAGAAGCTGGATCGTCGGCACGGAGTTCTTGTGCTGCGTGAGGCCCATGCCCCAGGTCGAGATGACGGCGCGGCCTTGCGCGTAGATATCGGCGAGCCTGAGAAGATCGTCCATTTCCACGCCGGATTCCGCGATGATCGCGTCCCAGCTTTCGGCGCGCAGGTCGTCGGCGAAGGCGTCGAAGCCGACCGTGTGCTGCGCGATGAAATCGACATCGAGCACGCGCTCGCCGCCGTTCGCGCGCGCGGCGTCGTCCAGTTCGATCACGCGCTTCGCGACGCCCTTGATGAGCGCGAAGTCGCCGCCCACTTTCGGGCGGATGAATACCGAGCTGATCTTCACGCCCTTCGGCGACAGCATGTCGAGCGTGTGCTGCGGACTCGCGAAGCGTTCGAGGCCGCGCTCCTTCAGCGGATTGATCGACACGATGGTCGCGCCGCGCTTCGCGCAGTCGCGCAACTCGCCGAGCATGCGCGGATGATTCGTCGCCGGGTTCTGACCGAAGAGCAGGAGCGTGTCGGCGTGCTCGAAGTCGTCGAGCGTGACCGTGCCCTTGCCGATGCCCACGGTGTGCGGCAAGCCGCGGCTCGTCGCTTCGTGGCACATGTTCGAACAGTCGGGGAAGTTGTTGGTGCCGTACATGCGCACGAACAATTGATACAGAAACGCGGCTTCGTTGCTCGCGCGGCCCGAGGTGTAGAACGCGGCGCGGTCCGGATCGTCGAGGTTTTTCAGATGCGAGGCGATCAGTTCGAACGCATCGTTCCATTCGATCGGCACGTAGCGGTCGCGTTTCGCATCGTAGACGAGCGGATCGGTGAGCCGCCCGTGCTGCTCCAGTTCGTAATCGGTTTGCGCCATCAGCGCGGAGACGGTGTGCGCTTCGAAAAACGCGGGCGTCACGCGCTTGCTCGTCGCCTCGGCGGCAACGGCCTTCACGCCGTTTTCGCAGAATTCGAAGGTCGAGCCGTGCTCGCGATCCGGCCACGCGCAGCCGGGGCAATCGAAACCGTCGGGCTGATTCTGCTTGAAGAGCGTCCGGTAGTTCCCGCCCGCCACCTTCTCCTTGACGAGATTGATGGCGACCTGCTTCAGCGCGCCCCAGCCGGCGGCGGGGTGCGTGTACGGTTCGATGCGGGCTTCGGGCTTCTTCATGGCGTTCGTTTCGATGAGGCATGCGATGGCACCAAGGTTACTGTGTCCCGAATCGATCACGGCGCACAGAAAATATGAAATCGGAGGAGTACAGTTGCGACGTTTTGACATAGACTTCGACTCACATCCGGTCGAAGGGGAAGACGCGCGTTGAAGCTCTACGAGAAGCTCGCCGATGAAATCGAGGAAGCCGTGCGCCGCGGTGTGTTCGCGCCGGGCGAGAAGATCGCGTCCGTGCGGCAGGCGAGCCAGCAGCACGGCGTGAGCATCAAGACCGTGCTGCATGCGTACGCGATTCTGGAAAGCCGCGGCATTCTGGAGACGCGCCCGCAGTCCGGCTACTTCGTGCGCGCGAAACCGCAGGCGGGCGCGCCGCGCGGTGAGCCGACGCGCGTGATCGCGACGGCGTCGGAAGTCGACGTGAGCCGGCTCGTGCTATCGACCCTGCGCAGCATCGGCGCGCACGACGCGGTGCCGTTCGGCTCGCCGTATCCCGATCCCGGGCTGTTTCCGTGGCGACGCATCAACCAGTACGCGAACGCGATCGCGCGAAGGCATTCGAGCTGGAATCTCATCGACGATCTGCCGCCCGGCAATCCAGAACTGATCCGCCAGATCGCGCGGCGTTACGCCGAAAACGGCGTGCCGGTAGATCCGGACGAGATCGTCATCACGGTCGGCGCGACCGAGGCGATCAACCTGAGCCTGCAGGCCGTCGCGAAGCCGGGCGACACAGTGGCGGTCGAATCTCCGACTTACTACGCGATGCTCCACGCGATCGAGCGTCTCGGCATGCGCGCGATCGAAGTACCGACGCATCCGGCCGAGGGCATCGACATCGAAGCGCTGACGCAGATCATCGCGCGCCAGAAGGTGGCCGCGTGCATGGTGATGCCGAATTTTCAGAATCCGCTCGGGTTTCAGATGCCGGATGAGAAGAAGCGGCAACTGGTGGAACTGCTGTCCGGGCACGAGATTCCAGTTATCGAAAACGACGTCTATCACGAGCTCTACTACGGCGACGCACGCCCGTCGACGCTCAAGAATTTCGATACGAAAGGACTCGTGCTGCATTGCGCGTCGTTTTCGAAGAGCCTGACGGCGTCGTATCGCATCGGCTGGGCGATGCCGGGGCGGTATCGCGCGCAGGTCGAAAAGCTCAAGTTCCTCAACACGCTGACGACGCCCTCCGTGCCGCAGGTCGCGATTGCGGACTATCTGCGCCAGGACGGCTACGACCGGCATCTGCGGCGCGTGCGCAGGCTGTATCGGCAGCAGGCGCGCATCATGAGCGCGATGGTCGAGCGCTTCTTTCCGCCGGGCACGCGCACTTCCACGCCGCAGGGCGGCTACGTGCTGTGGGTCGAGTTGCCCGAACGCGTCGATTCGATGCGGCTGTATCGCGCGGCGCTCGAATGCGGCATCACGGTCGGGCCGGGCCATATGTTTTCGACGCGCAATGCCTTCAGCCACTTCATCCGCCTCAACTACAGTTATCCGTGGACCGCGCAGAGCGAGGCTGCGTTGCAGCGGCTCGGAGAGCTCGTCGGCAAGTTGGGCCACGACAAGGGAGATCGCACATGAGTGATGACATCGATCCGGCGCTCGTCGCCGTGCTGGCGCAGTTGTGGCGCGCGCAGACTGAGACTCCCGGGCGCGCGTGGTCGCTCGCGAAACTGGCGAAACAGTCCGGCTTGCCGATGAGCGCCTTGCGACGGCAATTGACCGGGCTCACCGAGGGCGGGCTCGTCGAGATGCAGATGAGCGAGGAAGGGACGGGCAGCGCGTGGTTGACGGAGGAAGGGGTGACCTTGTGCCGGGCTGTGTTCGGGGAGGGCGAACCGGCTTCCTGAAATGAGTGGGAACATGCATGTTAAGGTGACCACTCGAAGCCTACTTCCGGCACGCTATCCTTGGACATCCACATCACCCTGCACGGCCGCCGCGACCTCACCGGCCAGATCTACGGTCAATTGCGCGCAGGCATCGTCGAAGGCCGGCTTGCGGCGAACGCGCGGCTGCCGTCCACGCGCGATCTCGCCGAGCAACTCGGCGTCTCGCGCAAGACCACGCTCGATGTCTTCGAGCGTCTCATCGCCGAGGGCTATCTGCGCACGCGCGCGGGCGATGGCACTTTCGTCGCGGAAGGTCTCACGCGGCTGCCGTCCGCGCGGGCCGAACCCGTCTCGGCCCGCGCCCGTGCCACCGGCATCTGGCGCAAGATGCCCGAGCGCATGGCCATGCCGATGCCGCCCGCCCACGAAACGCTCGACTGCGATTTCAAGGGTGGCGTGACCGACAAGACGCTCTTTCCCTACGACGCGTGGCGACGCTGCCTCAATCAGGCTTTGCGCTCGCAGGCGCGCGCGGGCGGCGGCTTCGCGGGCTATCGCGATCCGGGCGGCGAGCAGGAACTGCGGCTCGGCATCGCGCGTTATCTCGGGTTCAGCCGCGCGGTCGTGTGCAACTGGCAGGACGTGATCGTGACGCAGGGCGCGCAGCAGGCGCTCGACCTGCTCGCGCGTGTCACGATCCAGCCGGGCGATGTCGTCGCGCTCGAGGAACCGGGCTATCCGCCCGCCCGCGCGCTATTCGCGGCGCTCGGCGCGCGCCTCGCGCACGTGCCGGTCGATGGCGAGGGCATGGTCGTGAAAAAGCTGCCGCGCAACACCCGCCTCGTCTATGTGACGCCGTCGCACCAGTTTCCGCTCGGCATGCCGATGAGCCTCGAGCGGCGCATCGAATTGCTCGAATGGGCGGCGCGGCGCGGCGCGGTGATCGTCGAGGACGACTACGACGGCGAATTCCGCTTCGAAGGGAGGCCGGTGGAATCGCTGAAGAGTCTGGATCGCGCGGGTCTCGTCGCGTATGTCGGGACATTTTCGAAGACGCTCTTCCCCGATCTGCGCCTCGGCTATGTCGTGCCGCCCGCGAGCCTGTCCGAGCCGCTCTGGAACGCGAAGCAGATTTGCGACTGGCACAGTTGCATGCTCACGCAAACCGCGCTCGGCGCCTTCATGCTCGACGGCGAATACGCGAAGCATTTGCGCCGCATGCACAAGGCGTACGCGCAACGTCGGGCGATTCTGATCGAGCGTCTGAGCGGCGAACTCGCGCCCTGGTTCGAGCCGCTGCCCGCGACGGCGGGCATCCATCTCGTCGCGCGGCTCGCCGGTTCGATGCGCGAGGACGACGTGGTCGCGGCGGCGCGCGCCGTATCGGTCGGCGTGTATGGAATCCGCGCGTTCTATGCGGGCGAGCCGGCGCAGCAGGGCGTGCTGCTGGGCTATGGCGGGACGAACGCCGCGGCGATCGAACGCGGCATGAAGCGCCTCGCCGCGCTCATGCCGACGCTCGCGCGCTAGCCTCGCGGCATCACTGATCGCACAGCAACAACAGCTTTTCCTGCGCGCTGCAGCTCGCCTTCTTCGGCTTCTGCGCGGCCGCATCGGGGTCACGCGTCGCGACCTTGCGCGCCGGCGCCTGCGATTGCTCGGCCGCGGCGGTGCGCTGCGCGATGCACGCGCGCAGGCGCTTCTCCATCGGCGGATAGTACTTCCAGCCATGCGTGAGCGGCGGCAGTTCGAGATGCACCTGCTTCCACTTCGGATGGCCGTTCGCCTGCAGCGTGTCGAAGTTCGTGCACAGCGAATCGGCGAATTTCGACAGCGCGCCGACCGTGCCGCGCAAGCCGTAATCGTAGGTCACGAGGAACGCCTTCACGGTGAGCGTCGGCGTGTCTTCCTGAATCCAGTTCGGATAGCTCGTCGTGCGGATCGTCGCGGGGAAGTAGGTCTGCTTCGCGCGCGCGGTTTCGGGCGCGCTCGAATCGAGACGCAGCAGCTTGATCTGCTTCAGGAGCTCGGGATTCATGTCCTGGAAGAGTTTCGCCGGCTGGCCCGCGACGATCACCGCCACATCGATCTTGCCGACGATCAGCCGCGCGAGCGAATCCTCGTTGTTGAGATGCTGCTCGTTCGCATCGGCGATCGGCTCGCCGAACATCAGCCGATACAGCGTCTCCGCCGACTGCGCCGTGCCGCTGCCGATCGGCCCGACGCTGATGTTCTTGCCCTTGATCTCGTGGATGAACTTCATCGGCGAATCCGAGCGCGTGACGAAATAGATTTCCTCGTCGTAGAGCGGCATGATGAGCCGCAGCGGCTTGATGATCTTGCCCGCGTCCGCGTTGCCCGAGGTCGCCATGTCCATGTACGCCTGATACACGTCCGACTGCACGAGCGCGAATTTCACGCCGGGCTCGTAGCGCATGCGCTGCACGTTTTCAGCCGATCCCTTCGACGGCAGCACTTCCAGCTCGATGCCCGCCGGCTCGGCCACGTACTTCGACAAGTCCTGGCCGATCTGGATATACGTGCCGCGCTCCTGGCCCGTCGTGATCTTGTAGGGCACGGGATCGGCGGCGAAGCTCGATCCCGCGTCGATCAGCCCGGCGATGGCAAGAAGTGCCAGCGCGCCCCGTGCGGCGTTGCGCATGCTTTTCGTGGTGAACATGATTGACCCTTAATCGGAGTTGGACGGGTGCTTTTGAAACTCGCGCGTCGCGAATCTTTCGAGATGCGCGCAATCTGCTCATGCCCGGTCACTCACATGCGGCCCAACGCGAAGGTGCGTGGCGCGTGCCTGCCGTGCGTCGTTGTTGTCTCTGTGTGGTCTGGTCCGTGCGTCGTTCTTTTGCGTTTTTTTTAGCGCGACGGCTTGGCGGCCGGGTCGCCGCCGCTCCAGCCGTATTGCTTGATGGCGCGTTCGAGTTCCTCGGACTTGTCGGAGTCCAGATGCGAGCCGGCCGGCATGTTGGCGAACTGAGGCGACGCGCCAGCGCTCGTCGGCGTGCTGCGCGGCGACGCGTTCGTCTGCGCGACGGGCTGGCTCACGACCTGCGGCACGCGCGGCGCGGCGGCAGTGGGCGCGACAGGCTGCGTCGCGGCCGCGGGCGGTCGCGGTACGGCGGCCTGCATCGTCGCCGTGGATGGGGGCGGCGCGCTGCTGCTTTGGCTGCCGGATTGCGGCGGGCGCGGCACGGCGGCGCGCGTGGCCGGCGCCGAAGGCTGCGGCGGATCTTCGCCAAGGTAGTACGCGCCGCGCGGGTTGGCCGGGCGCGCGGCCGGCTGCGGTTCGTCGCCGAGATAGTACGGGGCGCGCGTATTTGCGGCGCGCGCGTTGTTGGTGGCGGCGGGCGGCGGCGTGTCTTCGTCGCCGAGATAGTAGGGCGTGCGCGCGGCCTGCGTGACAGGCGCCGGCGCGGTTTTCGCCGCCGGCTGCGAAGGCGCGGGCGCGGCGGCCTGCGTGCTCGTCTGCGCGGGCCTCGTCATCGTCGTGGCGACGGTGGGCGCGGCGGGCGGCGTGACCGGCGTGACCGTCGTCGAGGTGATCGCGGCGGTCGCCGCCTGGGCGCGCGCGATCTTCTCCGCATGCGATTCGTAGGCTTCGTCGTCGGCCTGGCGCGCGGCGGCGGCGTTGCGCTGCGACGCGCGCCGCTCCGTGGCGGGTTTCTGCGCGAGAGCGCCCGGCCTCGTGGCCGGCGTGACCGCTGCAACGTTTGCCTGCGCGGGCACGCCGGCGCCTGGCTTCGGCTGCGTGGCCGCCGCGTTGGTCGTGTTCGATGTGTCGGGCGCATTCGCGACGGCCGGCGGTGGCGCCGCGCCCGGAACCCTCTTCGCGAGCGCCGCCGCGGCCGTCGGTGCGAGCCAGCCCGCATGCGAGACCACTCGTTCCAGCATGGTTTGCGATTCCATATTGCTGCCGTCGAGCGCGAGCGCCTCGCCCGCGTTCTGTTGCACGCAGGCCCACGCGGAGGTCCGCTCGCAGGCGCGCGCGAGTTGCAGCGCGGCGTCGCGTTGCGATTCACGCTTGACCAGTTCGTCCTTCAGGGTTTCGTAGTCCGCGCGGGCCTGCTGCTGCGCCGGAAGAACCCGGAGCCGCGCGCGCGCGGTGGCGAGGTCGTGCTGTTCCAGCGCGATGCGCACGCCTTGCAGCGTATCGCCGGAAGCGAGCGCGCGTGCGTCGGTGGGCGCGCGGCGCTCGGCGGTGACGGGCGCCGCGCCCGGCGCATCGGTTGCGCCGCGCATGAGCGAGCCGGCCTTGGAATCGATCGCGCCCGAGACGCTGTGGTCGTCGGATGACGTGCCGCCGCCATCGGAATCGCCGAGCTGGTAATAGAACATCGCGCCGAGCAGCAGCACGAGGCCGCATGCGCCCGCGATGATCGTCTTCTTCGTGCTCCAGCGCTCGGAGCCGGGCAGGGCATCGGGATCGTTGCCGGATTCGGCATAGGCGTTGCGCGCGGATTCCTCCGCGCGGCGCGTGCGATACTCCGCCGCTTTCTGCGCGATGCGCTCGCTCGCGCGCTCCGTCCAGCGCGAGCGCATGCCCGGCTCGACGCGCTCGCCGGCATCGGAGCCCATCGAGGCGGAAGAAGTCGATGCGGAAGCCGCCGCCGACGCGAGCGGCGCCGCAGCCGCTTCTTCGAAAACGTTCGTACGCGGCTTGCCGGGCGCGGCCTCGCGCGTCGGGCCGAACGCGGCGTTGCGATCGGCGCCGCAATTGGGGCAACTGTCGGCGTTTTTGCGCACCGTGCTGCCGCACCGCTGGCAGACGACGGAGAACATGGATGCGGGAAACGTCAGACGCGTGGTCATTGCTGGAGCCCTCGAAGGACATGTGCGTGTGAGGTTGCCAAAATCGCGTGGCCGCCAGTGCGCGCCGGGTCGTCGCGCCTATACGCAGGAACGCAGTCCCGCAACAGCAATCCTTCGTATTCTCTCCCCGCGCGCCGTGCGCGCCGGCGGGAAACGACATTTCGACTATGGTTCAACCACTATCGAACGTCAATTGCCTTTCGCACCTATTTCCGGGCCGCGAGACTTAAGCGACTACACCAATGCGACTCGGCCTCGCTCACGATAATTTCTGACATTTTGGGATCGTGCCGGCGGTTTTGAACCGCCAATCCTTAGCCGATAAACGACAAGGGGACGCGATCGCCGGATAACCCACTGATGTGAAAGCGATTCACGCGCCCCGTGAAACGTTGTTGCGCGTCCACGCCGGGCGTGTAAACACTGATGGCCGAATCGCCGGAGGCTGAGCGGGATTTGCTCAGTGATCCGAAGCATTGCCGAAAAAGCGTGCTTCGTTTGCAAACGACGAGGGCCGCGACGCGAATTGCGCGCCGCGGCCCTCGTCAGCCCATCCGGAAGCCTTACTTGGCCAGTTGCAGCTTGCCGTCGACGCGGCGGTTCAGGCCGAGCGGATTGTCCGTCTTCAGTGCGTCGGGCAGGAGCGCGTCAGGCAGATCCTGATAGCTCACCGGACGCAGGAAACGGTTGATCGCGAGGCTGCCGACCGAAGTGGAGCGGCCATCGGCCGTCGACGGGAACGGGCCGCCGTGAACCATCGCGTGGCCGACTTCCACGCCCGTGCCGAAGCCGTTCACCAGCAGTCGGCCGGTGCGGCGCTCGAGCGCGGGCAGGACGCGCTTCGCTTCGGCGTAATCCGCTTCGTCGATGTGCAGCGCCGAGGTCAACTGACCTTCGAGCGATTCGACCAGATCCAGCATGGTCGCGAGATCCGGGCAGCGCACGACGAGCGACGACGCGCCGAAGATTTCTTCCTGCAGTTCGTGGCTCGTGCGGAACGCTTCGGCCGTGGTGATGAACAGCGCCGACCGGCCCTGGTTCGCGCCCTTCGCCTCGACGCCGCGCGCGGCGGTCGTCACGCCGGCGTGCTCGCCCGCGCGCTCGACAGCGCCCTGATAGGTCTTGCAGATGCCCGGCGTGAGCATGGTCTGCGCGGCGGTTTCCGAGAGCGCAGCCGATGCCGCTGCGATGAACTTGTCGAGATCCGGACCGTCGACGGCGAGCACCAGACCCGGATTCGTGCAGAACTGGCCGGCGCCGAGCACGAGCGAGCCCACGAACGCCTTGGCAATGGCTTCGCCACGGTTCGCGAGCGCGGCCGGGAACAGCAGGACCGGGTTGATGCTGCTCATTTCCGCGTAGACGGGAATCGGCTCGGGGCGCGCTGCCGCGAGCTTCATCAGCGCCGTGCCGCCGCCGCGCGAGCCGGTGAAGCCGGCCGCCTTGATGCGATTGTCCTTGACCAGACCCTGACCGACGTCGCGGCCGCTGTCGAACAGCAGCGAGAACGTGCCTTCGGGCATGCCGCAGTCCTTCACCGCCTTCTGCACCGCGCGGCCGACGAGTTCCGCCGTGCCCGGGTGCGCCGAGTGCGCCTTGACGATGACCGGGCAGCCGGCGGCGAGCGCCGAAGCCGTGTCGCCGCCCGCGACGGAGAACGCGAGCGGGAAGTTGCTCGCGCCGAACACGGCGACCGGACCGACGCCGATATGGCGCAGGCGCAGATCGACGCGCGGCAGCGGCTTGCGCTCGGGCTGCGCCGGATCGATGCGCACGCCGAGGAAGTCGCCGTTGCGGACCACGTCGGCGAACATGCGCAACTGGCCGACCGTGCGGCCGCGCTCGCCTTCGAGGCGCGCGCGCGGCAGGCCGCTTTCGATCATGCAGCGCTCGATCAGGTCGTCGCCGATATCGAGAATGTTCTGCGCGATGGTGTCGAGAAATTTCGCGCGCGCTTCGGGCGCGGTTTCGCGATAGACATCGAACGCGGCCCACGCGAGCGCGCACGCGCGGTCGAGATCGGCGAGCGTCGCGCCGCCGAAAGCCGGTTCGATGGCCGCGCCGGTCGCGGCGTTGACGGCCTTGATCGAGCCGTTCGAGCCGAAAGCCGATTCCTGACCGATGAGCAGGTTGCCAGTGAGTTGCATGTTGTCTCGTCCTTGCTTGGAGTGATTCGTGGCAGCCAGTTGTACGATGACTGCATCATGCCCGACTATACGGCTTCGCGCGGGCGGCTGTATAGTGAAACCTTTCCATCGCTTGATCGCTTTTTGGAATCACCCACGCTTTCCCGCAGGCCGAAGGATGAAGAACACGCTCGACGTATTGATGTCGCGGCTGCGCATGAAGCAGTTGCAGTTGCTGATCGCGCTGGACGACCACAAATCGCTGCACAAGGCCTCGGGCGCGATGGCGATGACGCAATCCGCCGCGAGCAAGGCGCTCGCCGAACTCGAATCGATGCTGGAGGCGCCGCTGTTCGAGCGCGCCAAAATCGGACTGATCCCGAATCCGTTCGGCCGCTGCGTGGTGCGCTATGCGCGCGTGCTGGCCGCCGATCTGAACGCGCTGTGCCAGGAAGTCGCGCAGATCCGCGCGGGCACAGGCGGGCGCCTGACGGTCGGCACGATCATGGGCGCGGTGCCGGGTGTCGTCGCGCCGATCGTCAACGAGATGCATGCGAGGCATCCGGATCTTGCCATCGAGATCGTCGAGGATACGAGCGCGCGCATGCTGCCGATGCTCGACGACGGCCGCGTCGATCTCGTGATCGGCAGGTCGAGCGTGTCGGATCAGCCGTCGAAATATCACTATCAGCCGCTCGCGGACGAGCCGCTTTGCATCGTCGTCGGGCACGCTCACGAGCGCACGGGCGAAGAGGACGTGCGTTTCGCGGACCTCGCGCATTACCGCTGGGTCACGTATCCGAGCTACATGCCGATGAGCGCGCTGCTCGAACGCGAACTCGATCTCGCCGGACTGCGAATGCCCGCCAATCCGATTTCCACCGCCTCGCCGCTGATGACGGTCACGCTGCTGCAGGAGAGCCCGGAACTCGTGTCGATCCTGCCGGCGAGCGTCGCGAAGGTCTTCGAGCGCTACGGCATGCTGCGCATCCTGCCGGTGCGCATGAAATCGAAGTCGCAGACCTACGGCATCGTCACGCGCAAGGGCGGGGAGCTTTCACCGGCCGCGCGCCAGTTCGTGCAGATGCTGCGCGAACGGAACCGGGCGCATTGAGGCTCAGCGCGTCGCAACGATGAAAATGCGCGGGAAGGGCAGCAGCACGGTGCCGTCGTCGAACACCGTGTAGGCGGCTTTCAGCGCGGTGCGATAGCGGTCGAGGTACGCGGTCGTTTCCTCTGCATCGAGCTTTGCGAGGAACGGCCGCAGCCCCGTGCCCTTGAACCATTCGATGATCGCGTCGACGCCGCCGTCGAGCGGATGATGGTACGTGGTGCGCCACACGTCGACCCGCGCGCAGTGCGGTCTGAGCAGCGAGTAATACGCGTCCGCCCGATAGCGCGCCGTGCGTTCCACGCCCTTCAGCTTGTCGCGCCACGGACCGTCCGCGGCGGTTTCGCGCATCAGCCGGTGCGCGGGTTCGTCGAGATTGTCTGGCATCTGCACGGCGAGTTGTCCGCCCTTCGAGAGTTTGCCGACGAGCGACGGCAACAGCGTCTCGTGATCCGGCACCCATTGCAGCGACGCATTCGCGAGAATCAGATCGAACGGGCCTTCGCCGTGCCACGCGGCTATGTCGGCCAGTTCGAATTCGACATGCGGCAAGCGCTTCTTCGCCGTGTCGATCATGTCGCTGGAATTGTCGACGCCGATGACGCGCGCGCCCGGCGCGTAGTCCAGAAGCGTTTCAGTCGAGTTGCCCGGGCCGCAGCCGAGATCGACCGCCGTGCGCGCGGTCTGGGCCTGCGCCCCGTTCAGCAGATCCCGGACCGGGCGCGTGCGCTCCGCTTCGAACAATGTGTATTGGCGGGCTTGCCAGTCGGCCGATGATGTCGTCATGTCGGGCTCCAGTGTCGTGGTGTGGGGACAAACGCGATTCTGAACGCACCACAGTCCAGCGTAAAATTAATTTATGCTGCGGATTATTAGGTTTTTCTTATGAAAATCGATACGCTGGGTGTGCAGGCGTTCGTCGCCATCGCCGATCAGGGAAGCTTCAGGGGCGCGGCCGAGCGCCTCAATCTCACACAGACCGCGATCACCCAGCGCCTGCAGAAGCTTGAGGAATTTCTCGGCGTGCCGCTGATCGAGCGCACCACGCGTTCGATGAATCTCACCGAAACGGGGCGCACCTTTCTGCCGCAAGCGCGGCGTCTGCTCGCGGAACTGTCGGCGGCGCTGGTGGAAATCCGGGAAACGGGCATGGCGCAGCGTGGCGATGTGTCGATCGCGTGCGTGCCGACCGTCGGCGTGCAGTATCTGCCGCGCGTGCTGCAGGCGTATTCCGCGCGCTATCCGCACAATCGCGTCCGGATTCTGGATCACGCGTCGTCGGCGGTTGCGCAGGCGGTGCTGCATCGTGAGGTGGAATTCGGCATCAAGATCGCGGGCGAGCATCATCCTGATTTGCACACGGAGCCGCTCGTCGAGGATAGCTACATGCTCGTCTGCCATCGCGATCATCCGCTCGCGCGGCGCAAGCGGATCGCCTGGCGCGCGCTCTCGGACTATCCGCTGATCCTCGCGGGCGACGTGAGCGGCAACCGCGCATTGATCGACGCCGCGCTGGACGGCAGCGGCATCGAGCTGCATTCGTTCTACGAGGTCCAGCGCAGCTCGACGGCGCTCGGGCTCGTGGCGCAGCGCGTCGGCGCCGCGGTCGTGCCGGCGCTCGCGATTCAGAAGGACGCGTACCCGACGGTGCGGGCGATCGAACTCGTCGAGCCGACGGTCACGCGTTCGCTCGTGCTCGTGACGCGCAGGTCGGCGTCGTTGTCGCCGGCGGCCCAGGCGCTCTACGCGATGCTGACGAAAGCGCGTGATGAAATCTGAATGGAATACTGAGTTCAGTGTGCGTTCGAAGCGTCGGGGAAAGTCGCGGAAATTCCAGGAGAACACTCGGATTTGCAACTTCGGCGCGAGCATCGCGCCTATACTGGCGAAGCATTCGCGGCCGGCTCCTGGCGACATCGGGGCATTGCTTTCGACTGCATAACGATCACCATGCGCGCCGCCGTCCGGCGCTTCGAGCAATCGGGAACTTGCAGATGGGCGACATGTCAGTCGGCGGCTTGAAGAGTCTCGTGGCCACGCTGCGCGGGCAGCAGGACGCGCTCACCGAGCGATGGATGAAGCTCGTGTTCGGCGATCAGGAAGTCGAACACTCGGATCAACTCACTTATAAACAGCTCGCGGATCATTTGCCGAGCATTTTCGACGAAATCTGCATCGTGCTGGAGTCGCGCAATCTGCGGGACCAGGAAGGCGCGATCGAGCGCGACGCCCGCCAGCACGGGCAATGGCGCTGGAAGCAGGGCTATCGCGTCGACGAACTGGTGCGCGAGCTCGATTTGTTCCGTCAGGTGCTGCTGCTCGCGATCGGCGAGTACGCGAGCACGCACGAGGGTTTCTCTCGCGCGGACGAGGAGCACGCCCGGCTCATGACCGACGAGGTGGTGAGCTTCGTCACGCTCGCGTCAATACGCGAGGCAGTCGGCGAGCGCGATCGCAAGATCGACGAATACACCGGCATGCTGGAGCGCGCCAACTACGAGCTGACGCTGCGGCAGAAACTCATCAGCGATCTTTACGAAACGCGCATGCAGATCACGCGGCGCGTCGCGCACGATCTGCGCAACTTCCTGAACGTGTTCTCTACAGCGCTGCAACTCGCCACGCGCTCGCCCGCGAAACGCGACACGGCGATCGGTCTCGCGAACCGGCAAATCGCCGACATGGCGACGCTCGTCGATGAAATGGTCGAATACTCGAAAGTGCTCGGCGACGATTCGCTGCTCACGGTCGAGCCGTTCGATCTCGTCGGCCTCTTCGACGAGCTGATGCAGGCGTGCCGCGTCGCGACCGAGGCGAAGGGATTGAAGCTCGTCGGCCAGTTCGATCCGGCGCTCGGCGCGGTGACCTCGAACCGGCTGAAGGTCAAGCAGGTCGCGCTGAACCTGCTGTCGAACGCGATCAAGTACACATCGTCGGGCGAGATCGTGCTGGCGATCGCCGCGGCGCCCGACGCGTGCTGGAAGCTGCGCGTCGCGGATACGGGCGCGGGTATCGGCGTGGCGGATCAGGAGCGCGTGTTCGAAGAGTTCGAGCGCGCCGCCGATGACGACATCCCCGGCGCCGGACTCGGGCTTGCCATCGTCAAGGAGTTGTCGCGCATGCTGGAGGGGGAGTTGCGGTTCCAGTCGTCGAAAGGGCACGGCAGCGTGTTCGAGGTCACGTTCCCGACGGTGCTGGAGCCGAAGCCGGCGCAAAAACAGTAAACAAAAAAAGGCGAACGGGTCGCCCCGTCCGCCTTCCGGTCATTACGACGCCCCGCGCTACGCTCAGGCCGCCGCTTCTTCTTCGACCACTGCCTCGTCTTCCACCGACGCGCGGATCAGATGATCGAACGCCGACAGCGATGCCTTCGCGCCTTCGCCGACCGCGATCACGATCTGCTTGTACGGCACCGTCGTCACGTCGCCCGCGGCGAACACGCCCGGCACCGATGTCGCGCCTCGCGCATCGACGACGATCTCGCCGTGCTTCGACAACTCCACCGTGCCCTTCAGCCATTCGGTGTTCGGCACGAGGCCGATCTGCACGAACACGCCTTCCAGCTCGACATGATGGCTCGCGCCCGTCGCGCGGTCCGTGTATGTGATGCCGTTCACCTTTTTGCCGTCACCGGTGACTTCGGTCGTCTGCGCCCCGGTGACGATCGTCACGTTCGCGAGGCTGCGCAGCTTCTTCTGCAGCACTGCGTCGGCGCGCAGCTCGTTGCCGAACTCGATCAGCGTGACGGCCGAGACGAGGCCCGCGAGATCGATCGCCGCTTCGACGCCCGAATTCCCGCCGCCGATCACCGCGACGCGCTTGCCCTTGAAGAGCGGGCCGTCGCAGTGCGGGCAGTACGCCACGCCACGGCCGCGATACTCGCGTTCACCCGGCACGTTGATTTCGCGCCAGCGCGCGCCGGTCGACAGGATCAGGGTCTTCGCCTTGAGCACCGCGCCGCTCGCCAGATGAATCTCGTGGATGCGGCCCGGCACGAGCTTTTCGGCGCGCTGCACGTCCATCACGTCGACTTCATAGGTTTTCACGTGCTGCTCGAGCGCCGTCGCGAACTTCGGTCCTTCGGTTTCCTTGACGGAGACGAAGTTTTCGATCGCCATCGTATCGAGCACCTGGCCGCCGAAGCGCTCCGCGACGACGCCCGTCGCAATGCCCTTGCGCGCCGAATAGATCGCCGCAGCCGCGCCGGCAGGACCGCCGCCGACGATCAGCGTGTCGAACACCGGCTTGTTTTCCAGTTCCTTCACGGCGCGCGCCGATGCGCCCGTGTCCAGCTTCGCCAGAATTTCCTTCACGCCCATGCGGCCCGAGCCGAAGCTTTCGCCGTTGATGAACATCATCGGCACGGACATCACCTGACGATCTTCCACTTCCTTCTGGAACAACGCGCCGTCGATGGCGACATGTTTGATGCGCGGATTGATGATCGCCATCACATTCAGCGCCTGCACGACTTCCGGGCAGTTCTGGCACGACAGCGAGAAATACGTCTCGAACGCGAAGTCGCCGTCGAGATTGCGGATCTGCTCGATGGTGGCGTCGTCGAGCTTGATCGGATGTCCGCCCGCCTGCAGGAGCGCAAGCACGAGCGACGTGAATTCATGACCCATCGGGATGCCGGCGAAGCGGATGCCCGCGGGCTTGCCGGCCTCGCCGATGGTGAAGGACGGACGACGCGCGCTGGCGTCCTCTTTCTCGACGACGCTGATCTGGTGGGACAGCGAGGCGATTTCGTCGAGCAGGCTTTTCAGCTCGCGCGACTTGTCGCCGTCGTCGAGGAAGGCGACGAGTTCGATCGGCCGGGTGACTTTTTCCAAATACGCTTTTAACTGATTCTTGAGATTGGCGTCGAGCATGGCGATGTCCGTTCCTTGACTGGGGTGTCGCAGACGCGCCTCGCCGCGGCGCTGCGAAACTCGCAGCGCCGGACGAAAGCGTCTTTTGGGGTGAACCCGCCGCTGAACCGCGGCAGGTTCGATACAGCGCTCGTGAAGAACGAGGCTTAGATCTTGCCGATCAGGTCGAGCGACGGGGTCAGCGTTTCAGCGCCCGGCGTCCACTTGGCGGGGCACACTTGACCCGGGTTCTTCGCGATGTACTGGGCAGCCTGAACCTTGCGGAGCAGTTCGCCGGCGTCACGGCCGATACCGTTGTCGTGCACTTCACACAGCTTGATCTCGCCTTCCGGGTTGATCACGAACGTGCCACGCAGCGCCAGGCCTTCTTCTTCGATCAGCACGTCGAAGTTGCGCGAGATCGCGAGCGTCGGGTCGGCGAGCATCGGGTACTTGATCTTCTGGATCGTGTCCGACGTGTCGTGCCATGCCTTGTGGGTGAAGTGCGTGTCGGTCGAGACCGAGTAGATTTCCACGCCGAGCTTCTTGAATTCTTCGTAGCGGTCAGCCAGGTCGCCCAGTTCCGTCGGGCACACGAACGTGAAGTCGGCCGGGTAGAACACGAACACCGACCACTTGCCCTTCAGGCTTTCATCGGTGACGGTCGTGAACTCGCCATTGTGGTAGGCGGTTGCTTTGAACGGCTTGACTTGGCTGTTGATGATAGGCATTTACCAGTTTCCTTTTGGAGTGGTGTTGAAGAAGTAAGTGAACTATACAGTAAAGCTATCGCACCTGCGAAGTGGATTGATTTTATTGTCGAGATAGTTCAGGGCTATCGGCGTGATATTGGTCGTTTTCCCGCATGAGGGAGTGTGATTGCGTGTGCCCTGCGAGGTTCCCTTAGTGTATCTGGGAGCTTTCACTTTCATTTCAAGGAGCTGGTATGAAAATCGGAATTATCGGAGCGGGGAATATCGGCTCCGTGCTGGCGCTGCGCTTCGGGGAGAACGGCCACGAGGTGCGCATCGCCAATTCGCGCGGGCCGGCGTCGCTTGCGGATGTCGCGCGGGAGACCGGCGCGAAGGCTGTCGAAGCGAGCGACGCGGTGAAGGACGCGGACGTCGTCGTCGTGACGATTCCGCAGGCGAAGGTGCCGAATCTGCCGAAGGATCTGTTCGCGGGCGTGGCGGCGAACGTCGTCGTGATCGACACGGGCAACTACTATCCGCAGCAGCGCGACGGACGTATCGACAGCATCGAAAAGGGCACGCCGGAAAGCCGCTGGGTCGAGCAGCAGATCGGGCGGCCGGTCGTGAAGGCGTTCAACAATATCTATGCGGATCATCTACGCAATCGCGGCAAGCCTGCGGGCACGCCCGGACGCATCGCGCTGCCGGTCGCGGGCGACAGCGCCGCGGCAAAAGCGGTCGTGATGAAGCTCGTCGATGCAATCGGCTTCGATCCCGTCGATGCGGGCGCAATCGACGATTCCTGGCGTCAGCAGCCCGCGACGCCCGTCTATACCGGCGATTTCGACGCGGCCGGCGTGCGCGCGGCGCTGCAACAGGCCGATCCGGTGCGCAAGCCCGAATGGCGCGCGACGGACAGCAGTCCGGGCAGTTTCGAGAAACCGGCGTGAGGGAAGACCGCCGATAAGCGGAACGCCCGTACGGGAAAGCGCGGGAAGCGGCGCGCGCCGTGCGACAATCTGCAAACTTTCCCGATGGGCTTTAACATGACGAACCGGGCTGGCGCGATGGGGCATGATCCATCGGGCGCGTGTCCGGGGTCGTGGACTTCCCAGATTGATCTATGAAAATCGCTTCTCCCCCGCAGGACGTGCAGAACCCGCAACCCCGCTTCGGCGAGTGCGACGAGTGTGCGGACGTCGAACTCGTGGCGACCGCCACCATTCCGACCCGCTACGGCACCTTCGATTCCTACGTCTATCGCGTGAAGCACACGGACGTCGAACACATCGCCTTCGTGATGGGCGACGTGAGCAACGGCGAATCGGTGCTGACGCGCCTGCACTCCGAATGCGTGACCGGCGACGTGTTCGGCTCATACCGCTGCGATTGCGGCGAGCAGCTCGATCTGGCGCTGCGCTATATCGCCGCGGAGGATCGCGGCATTCTGCTGTATCTGCGCGGGCATGAAGGGCGCGGCATCGGCCTTGCCAACAAGATCCGCGCATACGCGCTGCAGGAGCAGGGGCTCGATACCGTCGATGCCAACCTGCATCTCGGCCTGCCCGACGACGCGCGCGAATACGATTCCGCCGCCGCGATCCTGCGTTCGATGAACGTGAAATCGGTGCGTCTGATGAGCAACAATCCGTCGAAGTTCGACACGCTGCTCAAGCACGATATCCCCGTGTGCGAACGCGTCGCGCTCGCCATCCCGATGCGCGAGGAAAACGAGCGCTACATCAAGACGAAGCAGGCGCGGTTCGGGCATTACTTCGACGAGAACGAATAAGACGCCGAATAAGACGCGCGCTCACTGCGCGTCATGAAAGATCACGCCGAGCATATGCCGCCGCCCTGATCTCAGGCGGCTCACGCCGTGCTTCATGTTCACCCGATACGGTCCGCGCGCGCCCTGCACCGGCCGATGATGCACGGCGAAGAACACCGCATCGCCTTGTGAAAGCGGCACGGCTTCCACCCGCGATTGCATTCTCGGCCGCTGCTCCGTCATCACGAACTCGCCGCCGGCGAAATCGCGGCCAGGCGCGGAAAGCAGGATCGCCATCTGAATCGGGAAGACGTGTTCGCCGTACAGATCCTGATGCAGGCAATTGAAGTCACCGGGCACATAACGTAGCAAGAGCGGCGTCGGCCGTGTCTGCCCCGCGCGATGACAGCGCTCGATGAACGCCGCGTGCTCGCGCGGATAGCGTGTCTCGATGCGCATCACGTCGTTCCATCGATTCGCGATCGGCGCGAGATGCGGGTAAGCCGCGCGTCGCACGCGTTCGAGCGGTTCCGGCAGCGGATACGAAAAGTACTTGTATTCGCCGCGTCCGAAACCGTGGCGCTCCATGACGACGCGGCTGCGGAAAATGCCGTCGCGATCGTACAGCGCCGCGAGCGCCTCGCATTCCTCGCGCGAGAAGAGCGCGGGCGCGGTGGCGCAGCCGTAGCTATCCAGTTGATCTTCGAGATCGGCCCAGTCGAGCGCGTCGATGCGTTCGCCTACATCGCCTGACGTCGTGCGTTCGAGCAACTTCATATTGTTTCTCCGGATGTGCGTGAATTGTCTGCAGTGTGCGTCACGCGCGCAACGCACGCACTCCGGGTCTTGCGCTGCGATTCAATGCGCCATCTCGGTCTCCGCGATGCGCTCCTGCAACGCGGCCTTGCGCGCGGCGATCCTCGCGCCGATCGCGACGAGATCCATCTGCGTTCTGCGCACTTCCGGGAACAGCGTCGTTTCCTCTTCCTCGATGTGATGCGTCGTGTTCTCCTTGAGCACCTTGACGGTCGCATCGAAACCGTCATCGCCGGCTTTCAGATTCGCGAAGCGTTCGATCAGCGTATTCACGAGAAAATGCTCGACGTAGGCTTCGTCCACGTCGATGCGTTGATCCGCGGCGAGCGCGTTCTGCGCGGCCGGGTACAGCATTTCTTCCTCGACGATCGCGTGGATCGTCAGCAACTCGCACGCGCGCTGCACGAGCGCGTTCTTGCGCTCGAAATCATCGCGTTCCGCGCGTTCGAAGGCATCGAACAACTGTTCGATAGCGCGGTGATCGGCTTCGAGCATGTCGAGCGCATCAACGGGTCGCGGGGTTTGAGCGGTGGACATGTGGGTTCTCCTATAGTGGGCTCTGGCGGCCCGGTGGGGACATCTTTGCGTCCCTGAGGTGCCGAAGAGCAGCAAGACGAATGCCCGCGATTGCCCGGTTAACGGCGGCGTCGCGCGCGTCTAAATAGTCGGATCGTGCGATTCTCTCAAATCGCGTTGCCGCAGCACTTTCACCCGCCACCACGCGGGCAGAAGACGCCGCACTTCGGCGTGCGCGAAGCGGTCGTCGATCAGATAGAGCACGCCGTGATCTTGCGGGCCGCGAATCACGCGCCCGGCCGCCTGCACGACTTTCTGCAAGCCGGGAAAAAGATACGTGTATGCGTAACCCTCGCCGAACGCCGCGTGCATGCGCGCCTTCATTTGCTGGTTGACGGGGTTGAGCTGCGGCAGGCCGAGCGTCGCGACGAACGCGCCGATGAGCCGCGTGCCGGGCAAATCGATCGCCTCGCCGAACGCGCCGCCCAGGACCGCGAAGCCGACGCCGCGCCCGTCGGCCACGAAACGCGCGAGAAACTCGCGTTGCGCCGCTTCGCTCATCGCGCGGGACTGCAGCCAGCAGGGAATCGACGGATGGCGAGCCGCAAGCGCCGTCGCGACTTGCGCCAGATAGTCGAAGCTGCTGAAGAAGCTTAGGTAATTGCCCTCGGCGCTGAAGTACTGCGCGGCGATGAGATCGGCGATGCGCGCAACCGAGCGCTCGCGGTCGCGATAGCGCGTGGACAGATCGGCGATGGCGCGCACGTCGAGTTGTTCGGCGCAGAAGGGCGACTCCACGTCGATGCGCACGCTCGACGCCGGCAGGCCGAGCGTATCGGCGTAGAAGTGCGCGGGCGTGAGCGTCGCGGAAAAAAGCGCGACGCTGTGGGCGCGTGCGAAACGCGGCGCAAGATGCGGCGCGGGAATCACGTTGCGCAGGCACAGCACGGCATGGCGCTTCTTGGCGTGCGCACGCGCGCCGGTGAGGGTGATGTCGAAGATCGAATGCGGACCGAAGCGTTCCGCGATGCGCGTGAAATGCACGGCATCGAAATAGAAGCGCAGGAGCTCGGGCGTGAAGACATCAGGCTGTTCGCCGAGCGTTTCCGTCATCAGCGAGACCGCCTGCCCGAGCGAGTTCAGCAAGGACGCGGGGATGTCCGTATGCGCCGCGTACTCGATGTTCGCCGCGTCCTGTTCGCGCGTGATCTCGCTCCAGCTTCGCGCGACGCGCCCGAGCGTGCGCTTGAGCAATGGCGGCGCGCCACGGCGCATCGCGTTGAAGGCGGTCTGGTCGAGCGTCGCCGAATACATGCCGCGCGCCCGTTCGACGAGGTTATGCGCTTCGTCGACGAGCACCGCCACGCGCCAGCGATTCGCTTCCGCGAGCGCGAAGAGCATCGCGCTCGTATCGAAGTAGTAGTTGTAGTCGCCGACGATCACGTCGCCCCAGCGCGACAGTTCCTGACTCAGATAGTACGGACAGACTTCATGCCGGCGCGCGACCTCGGCGATCGACGCGCGATCGAGCTGCGCGCATTCCAGCGCGGCGGCGCGCGCCCCGGCGAGGCGATCGTAAAAGCCCTGCGCGAGCGGACACGATTCCCCGTGGCATGCGCGATCGGGATATTCACAAGCCTTGTCGCGCGCGACGAGCTCGACCACGCGCAACGGCGTCGCGGCGAGCGTCTTCAGGGCATCGAGCGCGAGTTGCCGTCCCGCGCTCTTCGCCGTGAGAAAGTAGATCTTGTCGAGTTGCTGGCCTTTCCACGCCTTGAGCAACGGAAACAGCGTGCCGACCGTCTTGCCGATGCCGGTCGGCGCTTGCGCCGCGAGGCAGCGTCCGGACACCGCCGAGCGGTACACGGCTTCCGCGAGCGCGCGCTGGCCGGGCCGGAAATCCGCGTGAGGAAAGGCGAGTGCGGTGAGCGCGGCATCGCGCGCCGCGCCGTGCTGCATTTCCTGCCGCGCCCACGCTATGAAGCGCTCGCACTGCGCCTCGAAATGCGTCGCGAGCGCCTGAGCCGTCTGCGTCTCGACGAGCACGCTCTCGGTCTGATCGACGATATCGAAATACACGAGCGCGATCTCGATGGCTTCGAGCCCGAGCTTGCGGCACATCAGATGCCCATACACGCGCGCCTGCGCCCAATGCAGATGACGATGATTCTGCGGCATCGTTTCGAGCTTGCCGCGATGAGTCTTGATCTCTTCGAGCCGGTTGAGCGCGGGATCGTAGCCGTCGGCGCGGCCGCGCACGCAGAGCGGCCCATGCGTTTCCGAAAGCGGGATTTCCTTCTGATATCCGGCCGGGCGCCGGCTCGTCACCGTGACGTGGCCCGCGACGCCTTCCTGCGCGCTCGGCGTCGGCGTGAAGCGCAAATCGAGATCGCCCTGTTTCGCGGTGAACTCGCACAGCGCGCGCACGGCAACGGTGTAGACGGGCTCGGATACTGTATGCATGTACAGCAGTCTAGCACGCGCGCATCGCCGCCAAAGCGCCTCTCACGACGCCTCGCGCAGCAGTTCGCCGAGCGTTTTCATCGCGCTTTCGATCTCCGGCGACCACGGATGGCCGAAGTTGATGCGCACGTAATTCCCGAACGCGTGGCGCGCGGAGAAGATCGGCCCGGGCGTCACGTTGATGCCATGTTCGAGCCCGCGGCGATGCAACTGCATCGCGTCGACATGCTCGGCCAGTTGCAGCCACAGGAAATAGCCGCCGTCCGGCTGCACGTACGCGACCTCCGGCGGCAGCCAGCGTGCGATGGCGTGTTCCATCGCGTCGCGTTGCGTGAGAAGCGCGCCGCGCAGCTTGCGCAAGTGCTTGTCGAAGCCGCCGTGCTGGAGATAGTCCGCGATGCCGGCCTGAATCGGGATGCTGGTCGAGATGCTCGTCATCAGCTTGAGCCGCCGGATCGCGTCCGCGAAACGGCCCGCCGCGACCCAGCCGAGTCGATAACCCGGCGCGAGCGTCTTCGACAGCGACGCGCAATGCATCACGAGACCTTTGGTATCGAAGGCTTTTGCGGGCGGCGGACGATCCTGCGCGAAATGCAGCTCGCCGTAGACATCGTCCTCGATCAGCGGGACCTCGTGCTTCGCGAGCAGCTCGACGAGCGCGCGCTTCTTCTCGACGGACAGCGTCACGCCCGTCGGATTCTGAAAGTTGGTCATGAACCAGCAGGCGCGCACCGGATGCCTGACGAGCGCTTCGGCGAGCACGTCTAGATCGATCCCGTCGCGCGGATCGACGGGAATTTCGACCGCGCGCAGGCCCAGATGCTCGACCGCCTGCAACGCCGCATAGAAGCAGGGCGATTCGATCGCGACGACATCGCCCGGCTGCGTGACGGCCATGAGGCTCAACGTGAGCGCTTCCATCGCGCCGTTCGTGACGATGAGTTCCTCGACCGGCTGCGCGATGCCCATGCCGATGTAACGCAGCGCGATCTGCCGCCGCAGTGTCTCGTTGCCCGGCGGCATGTCGACGACGGTGCTCCACGGATCGAGCATTCGCGCCGCATGAGCGAGCGACTTCGCGAGACGCGCCAGCGGAAACAGTTTCGGCGATGGAAACGCGGAGCCGAGCGGTACGACGTCCGGACGCTTGAGCGCGTCGAGCACCGAGAAGACGAGGCTGCTCACGTCGATGGCCGCGGGCTCCGCGAGCGGCGCGGGCGTGCTTGCCTGCACCGGCATCTTCGCGCCGGGCGCAACGTAATAGCCGGAACGTTCGCGCGCGCGAATCAGGCCCCACTCTTCGAGCAGGTAATACGCGCGAAAGACCGTCGACTGGCCGACGCCGTATTGCGTCGTCAGATGCCGCACCGAAGGCAGGCGCGTGCCCACGGGCAGCCGGCCCGCGCGAATCTCGGCGGCCATCGTGTCGGCAAGGGCTTGATAGCGCTTCATCGCGTGACGTGAGTGAAAGTCCGCGCGAGGGCTTGGCGCGGCGCGAAATTGTCTCACACGGTTCGCGAAGGAATATCGGCGCATCGCCGCGCGTTTAATGGACAAGCGGCTTGATCGCCGCGCCCCGGCTTTTCAAACCTTTCGGAGGTGATTTCATGAAGTTCGCCAGAATCGCAACAGTCGTGCTCGCGCTGCTCGCCGGTTTGCTCGCGGGATGTCAGACCGATGGCGGCGCGAGTTCATCGGGCACGACCTCCGGCAGCGGCAGCAGCGGCGGATATTGAGCGCGCAGACGTCTGTCACTCCCGGCGTAACGCCGCTGCCGCCGGGCGTGTCGGCGGCGCAGTTGCGCGCGGCGCTCGCGGCTTTCGCGGCGGCGCTCGGCAGCGATGCGGTGCTGTCGAACGATCCCGCTTCGTATCTCGATCCATTCGCGCCCGGCGATGCACCCGCACATGCGCCGTCCGCCGTCGTGCTGCCGAAGGATGTCGAAGGCGTGCGCGCGGCGCTGGCAGTCGCAAACCGATTCGGTGTGCCGCTCTGGACCGTATCGACGGGGCGCAACTTCGCCTACGGCGGCGCCGCGCCGCGCATGCGCGGCTGTGTCGTGCTCGACTTGCGGCGCATGAACCGCATCATCGAGATCGATGAGACGCTCGGCTACGCGCTGGTTGAGCCGGGCGTGACCTACTACGACCTGCATCGCGCGCTCGGCACGCCGCGGCGCTTCTGGCTCGATCCGCCCGCGGCGGGCTGGGGCAGCGTGATCGGCAACACGCTGGAGCGCGGCTATGGCACGACGCCTTACGGCGACCATGCGGCCAGTCAGTGCGGCATGGAAGTCGTGCTTGCAAACGGCGATGTCGTGCGCACCGGCATGGGCGCGATGTCCGCGAGCCGCGACTGGCAGGTCTTCAAGGGCGGCTTCGGGCCATCGTATGACGGCATGTTCATGCAGTCGAACTTCGGCGTCGTCACGAAGCTCGGCGTGTGGCTCATGCCCGCGCCCGAGGGCTACATGATCTGCCGCTACGCATTCGCGCGCGAGGACGATCTCGAACGCGTCGTCGATACGCTGCGTCCGCTCAGAATGGACGGCACGATTCAAAGCAACGCGGTCATCGAAAGCGCGGTGCGCTGGGCGGCGGGTGTGTCGACGCGAAAAACTTGGTACGACGGCGAAGGGGCGATGCCCGACGACGCCATCGATGCCATGGCGCGCAAGATCGGCATCGGCCGCTGGAATCTGCGCTTCTGTTTATATGGGCCGCCGTCGCTCGTGAAGGCGCGGCGCGATATCGTGCGTGCGCGTTTCGAGCCGATTGCGGGTGCGACGCTCTTCGAGATGCCGTATCGCGATGCATCCGTTGCGCCCGAAGGCGGCGGCGATCGCGCGCAAGTGGGCATTCCGGGGCTCGAAGCATTCAATTTGCTGAACTGGCGTGGCGGCTCGGGCGCGCATATCGATTTCTCGCCGATCTGCCCGCCGATCGGACGCGATGCTGTGAAGCAGGTCCGCATGGTGCGCGAGCGCGCCGCGCAGTTCGGCTTCGATTACTACGGCGGTTTCACGGCCGGCGAGCGCGCGATGCATCACATCTTCGCGGCGATTCTCGATAGCGCCGATCCAAAACAGTCGCGCGACGCCGGGGCGCTGATCGAAGCGCTGATCCGCGATGCGGGCGCCGCCGGTTACGGGCAATATCGCACGCATCTTTCTTATATGGATCTGGCCGCCGCACAATACGACTTCAACGACCACGCGCTGATGCGGCTCTCCGGCACGATCAAGACGGCGCTGGATCCGAACGGGATTCTGTCGCCGGGCAAGCAGGGCATCTGGCCGTCGAGGCGTATCGAAGGAGAAGGGCCGTGAGCACGACGCGGCGCGCGTTTCTCATTGCAACGGGCGCATCGGGATTGCTGTGGACGTCATTCGGGCTCGCGGCGCAGGCATCGACGCGAACCTGGATCGTCGATGAAGCCTTGCCGCAAAGCCGCGTTCTCGTGCGGCAGGCGCGAATGACGGGCGCGCGACTTGCATCGCTTTCGGGCGATGCGGGCTGGCTGTGGTTCGAGCGCTTATCGGAAGAAGCGATGTCGACATCGCACGCAATCGGCGGTTTGACGCGCTTCGCCGACGCGTTCGTGCTGGCGCAACTCGGCGCGGGCATCGGCATGCGCGCGACGCATCATCGGGCATTCGATGACGGCGCCGTGCTCTGGACGCTCGAGCGTTGCTGAAAGCGGTTCGCTAAAATGACACGCGTCTAAATATTGCCGCGCACGGATGAAACGATGAACGCCACGGACACCCGCACGATCGCCGACTGGCACGCGCATATCTATTTCGATGCCGTAAGCCGCGACGCCGCATGGCAGCTTCGGCTCGTCATCGAGCAACGGTTTGCACACGAGCTGGGGAGCGGCGCATTGCGCCTCGGGCGTTTTCACGAGCGTCCGGTCGGACCGCATCCGATGTGGTCGTTCCAGTTGGGATTCGGTGGCGAACTACTCGCGCCGATGCTCGGCTGGCTTACGCTCAATCACGGCGCGCTCGATGTCTTCATGCATCCGAACACCGGCGACGCGCTCGTCGACCATCGCGATTCGGCCGTGTGGATCGGCCGCTCGCATGAGCTTGTGCTGAAGAATCTGGGCGGCTGAGGCGGGAAAAGAAAAAGGCGGACCGCGTCCGCCTTTCTTCTCGGCATGGGCCGCGATTACTTCTTCGCGCTGGCCGTCTTCGACGACACGGCGCGCACGGCCGTCTGGCTTGCGACCGTGGCGTCGTTCTGCGCGGCTTCGACCACTTGCTTCGCGGCCTTCTTGGCGGCTTCGTAAGCCGAATTCGCCGATTGGGTTGCGGCATCGATCGCGGTCTTCCACGCCGTCACGACCGCTTCGCTGCCGACGGGCGCATTGCTCACGAGGCTTTGCACGAACGCCTGGACGTTACGCTGTGACTTCTCGATCTGATCCTGCGCCGCTTCCAGATAGCCGCCGCGCACGCCCGTGGCGATCTCGTAGACGCTCATCCAGTACGCCTGCACGCGCTGGGCGCTGTCCTGCAGATGCTGGTTCTGGAGCGCGAAGAACTCCTGCGGATCGCGCACGGAGAGCGTTTTGGCGATGAGCGCCTGATGTTCGTCGAGCGCCGTCCTGACCGTGCGCACGTTCAGGTCGACCAGTTTCTCGAAGCCGCCCACGGCTTGTGTGGCGAGACCGAAAGTCGTGTCGACACCCGCCTTCTGCGAAGCGATTACATTATCCGGCGCAAGACTGCTCATGCTCGACTCCATATGGAAGTTGCCAATTGATTACCCGATGAATTTGTGCGGTGCAGCGATTTGTCTATTCTAAGGCAAGTGCGTGAAGTGTCAATTACGTTTTCCCCGCTTGACTTTAAACCATGCAGCCGATTATTCAAAAATCACGTCGAGCGATAAGTAAATGAGCACGCTCATTAATAGCAACGACTTTGATCACACATCACATAAATCGAACAACCATTTGATTTTTGTCATTATCCCGGAATCAGGAAAAATCCCGACCAGTCGGCCGGCGAATCCGTGCGGGACGAACGCCTGTTTGACGTGCGGGGAAGTCGATCCCCTCGTAAACACCTAAGCCAAAAGTTACCGAATGCGTTGTTTCCCCACTTGACGCATTGATGCGGTAATTGAAAGAATCTCGCACTGCAACACGCGCGCGGGGCACTCAGCGGGGCAAGACCTTTTCCGGTATTTCTGTCACTGCCCCGTCATCGTCAATCCGTAGGATTCACCTTCGCGCGAATGAGCCGGCGCTGAACGGCATAAAGATATAAATCGAGAGAATTGAAGAAAATGGGGCGACATTCCCAAACCCTTGGCCACCTTGAACGCAGTCACGACGACAACACCTTGCGGCGCGCCATGGCCGCACGACTCGACCGGGCCTTGCAGAAGGCCAACATCAGTTCCGCCAAAGCCGCCGGCTGGCTCGACGTGAGCGAGCACGACGTGCAATTCTGGCGGCGCGGCATCACGGTGCCGCCATTCGCCGCATTCAACCGCATCGCGCGGGCGCTCGACATCGATCCGCACTGGCTCTGCACGGGCCAGGCGCAGCAGGCGCATACCGCCAACTGAGCGCGTCCGCGCCGTCTTTCGCTCAGACTTCCGTCGATACGGCCGGTGCCGTCTTGCGGCTGTGCAGGAGCACGGTGCCGATCCCGCTCGCGGCGATCACGCACATGCCGATCGACATCCAGAGGTCCGGCACCTGCCCGAACAGCAGCCAGCTGAAGAGTGCCGCGAACGCGAGTTGGCCGTAGCCAAAAGGCGTCAGCACGGAGAGCGGCGCGCGCTTGAGCGCCTGCAGCATGAGTCCGTGCCCGAGCGTCGCCATCGTCGCCATGAACACGACGAGCAGCCAGCTTCCCACCCGCACCTGTGCGAGCGCCGGCAAGGTTTCGGCCTGGTCCATCCAGACGAGCACGCACAGCAGGGCGGTGGCGACGAGCGCCGTGAGGAAGTTGGTCGTGATCGCATCGTCGACACGCGAGAGATGGCTCGACACCACCTGAAAGCACGCGAAACTCGTCGCCGCGCCGATCGGAAAGATCACGGTCCAGCTGAACTGACTGCCGCCCGGCCGCACGACGAGCAGCATGCCGATGAAACCGAGCACGACCATCGCCCATTTGCTGCGCGGCACCTCGTCTTTCAGCACCAGCGCAGCGAGCAGCGTGGAGATGAGCGGCGCGAGCATCGCAAGCGACGTGGTGACCGGCAGCGGCAGATGCCGCAAGCCCGCGAACGTGCATGCGGAATTGGTGAGCAGCAGCACCGCGCGCACGACCTGCAGTTTCACGCTGCCGGAGCGGAAGAGTCCGAACGCGCGGCGGCGCACTTGCCAGACGCCCATCACGACCATCTGAAAGAGATAGCGCACCCAGAGTAGCGCCAGTAGAGGGACTGCGGTGCCGATCAGCTTGACGGTGGAATCGCTTGCCGCGAAGGTCGCGGTCGTCAGGATCATGATGACGATACCGGCGCCGGTGTTATCGGTATCAATTCGGTATCGCGCCTTGCCCTCTAAGGTGGCCATCGAGCTCTCGTGTTTGCCGCGCATGCAGCAACGGGTCGCCCGGTGTTCCTGCTGACGGCATGGATGAAGGAACGGCTTGTAGGCCGCTGCGTCGATTCTCCCGGCATCGCAGGCCGCTGGCAAGGCGACAGTAAAGTTCTTTTCCGCCGTGTTGTGCACAGGTCACGACGCGAGAAATGTACTAGACGGTTCGAACAATAGCGTGCTGCGGGCAATCAGCGGCAATCAACCGGCCGTGCTTTTCGGTCCTAATTTCTGTTGCGGAAATTAAGAGGCGGATTAGAGCTTTCCTAACTTCGTCGCTCTAACATTCATTCAACGCCGAATAACACAGAACGAGCAGCAGTCATGCAGAAGAAACGCATCATCCTCGCCGCCGCCATCATGTCGATGAGCCTGATCGCATTCATGTCGATGAATAACGGCCGCGCCCCGGACATCTTCTCGGTCAGCAGCGCGGCGCCGAACCCGATATTCCCGATCGATGGCGGCCAGAAGAATGCACCGGTCGACGCCATCGCCATGTTTGAGCAGTGGAAGTGAAGCAGTAGAGGTAACCGCAGTAAGCGCAGTAGCAGCAAAGCAGTACATGCAACCGCAGTACCCGTAATAGCAGCAAAGCCGTGACGTGAAAGTGAGTAGTTGCAGTAGAAGCAGAGCAGTGACAAAGAGCCGGGCGCCTGTGCAAGCAGTCGTCCGGCTTTTTCACGTGAGCTGATTATTTCACGTGAACGCCTTGCACCTGTGGATTTGCCGCCTACACTTAAAGTAGTTTCTCAACTGCTTCGAAGGAGGCAACAATGAGAACGAGAACCCGCGAAGTCGTGCGCATGCTCGCGACATTCCGCCATTCGGCGCATTGTCGGAGGCTGCGTGCGGCAGCGGCAGCGCAGGAAGCGCGCGATCTCGCCAACGAGGCCTCGTCCGACGACACAATCGAAGAGGACGAGCGTGCCGAACTCGAAGCACGGCCCGTTTCCCGCAAGCCGCATCCGGGCATGCATTGACGTGCGCACGCTCACACGCCTGCCGGATTCCTGAATGGCGAGAAGCGCCAGTGACCGCTCGCGTCTTTCACGGCAATCGCGCCATGCTCGTGCAGTACCGCACCGATGGCGCCCGGCTTGATGTCATCGGTGATGCGAATGACGAGCAACGTGCGCTGCGGCGTGGCGTCGTCGTCGACTTGCGGCTCGAGCGGTGACTGTGGCAACGGCTCCTGCGGCACGAACCGGTTGCGCGCGCCGATCACGCCCTGATGCTCGCCGTGCGCGGCGTATTCGGCATCGTCTTCGTCATGCGCTGGCGGCAAGAGCGAATCGATGTCGACTTCGCCGCGCCCTGCCCTGTAAAGATGCGCGTCGTCGCGTCGCAGGCCAGCGAGCTGCAAGGCGCGAAGCGCGTCATGTCCGTCCCGATACGAGCCGAACACCCCCACTATGACCTGATTCATCGTCGCCCCCTCTGTCGGTCTGCATCGTCCCGCGGACCGAGCAACAGATGTCATCGTGCGCGGTCTTCGAATCGTGTTCCGCGCTGTTTGATTCGTCAGAAGAACATCAGCAACGGGCGTTCCCGCATGATGGTTTTGAAAGGGACGCGAACGCTGACTCGCTTTGCGCAGGTTGCGACCCCAACGGCTATCACCTAAAGTAGCTGAGCTTCTTTCCCGGATCCGCGCGTCACGCGACGCGCTCTTCGCGAGGTTCGAATGATTGCGAAAGCCTGTGCTTGGGTATTCGTGCTGATGGCAGGCTCCGCGGTGGCGGCGCCTTGCTACAACGACGGCGATGTCGTCACGCTCGAAGGCACGGCGACGCGCCAGGCCGCGCATGAAGGGGATGCGTCCGCGAAGCCCGCGTGGGTGCTTTCGCTGTCGGGCCCGATCTGCGTGCTGAGCGCGAGCACGGGCCAGGGCGCGCGGCAGCAGTCGAACGTGTCGGCGGTGCAGATCATCGATGCGACGCCGACGGAAAACGCGCGCATCCAGTTGACCGGCAAGCTCGTCACCGGCAACGTCAGCGGCTATTACGCCGTGCCGACCGCGATCTGGGTGCTCAAGCAGCGGGTGCTTTCAGGGCAATAGCGCTCGCCGCCCGCATGGGCGAAGCGTCGAAACCAGCGAGAAGTACGAACGATCAGGCCGCTTTCGCGTGCGCCTGATAGCGCCAGTATTCGGCGACGACAATATGCAGCGGTTGTTCGTCGAGCCTGCGTTCCTCGGCGAATCGCAGTATGGCGTCGAGTTGAGCGCCGTTGCAACGGAACGCTTCGCGGCGCTGGGCCGTCTGGTTTTTCTTGTGCGTGGTCATGGCAATCCTTTTTAGGACCTTCCCCGACAGGGCAGGATCGTGCGACGGGGCGGCCCGTGCGCGCGAACGCTGCCTGCTGCTGCCACATTAAGCCGCAGACGTGCGCGTGCGACCGGCTGTTAGCGCACATAGCCGTCGCGACACGGCCAACAGCGCAAAGCGCGAGTCCGGGAATACACCATGAGTCTTTCGCGTTTGCCGCGGGAATAAAACGTTCGGATTAACCGTTTAGCATTGTGCAACCCGCGCGGGATTCCGAGACGCGGGGGAAAGGGAGGAGGAGCCTGTGAGCGCCGATCAACATGCGCAGGAGGAACTCGCGCACATTGGGCGGATGATCGCGGAGCTGGAGCGCGTCGCGACGAATGGGCGCGGCGATCCGACGCGGCATGCCGTCATGCGGCCGGAGTACTGGCGGCGGCGCATCGATGCGCTGATGGTCGCGTCGACGAACGAGCACCTGCGGCGCAATGCGGCCGCGTTGCGCGAGCGGCTGGCGGACGTATTCGCCGATGCGCCCGAACGGGACACGGGGCACGCGGGAGAACCGGCGCAGGAGACCGGCAGCAGAAGATGAAGCGAAGCGACGTGTGTGGCGGTGCATGGCCCCGAGGCATGCGCCGCCGCAACGTCAACCCGTCTGCTCGACGGGCGTCACATCCAGTTCGAGCTTTTGCGTGCCGCGCAGCACCGCGATCTTCACCGGTCTGTCGATGCGCGACGCGTCCAGCGTGCGCTGCAGGCTATCGACGCTATCGACGGCGATGCCATCCACCGTGACGATGCGATCGCCCGTGCGCAATCCGCCGAGCGCGGCCGGACTGTCTTTCACGATCTCCATCACATGCACGCCGCTCGCGGACGCGAGCTCGAAAAAGCGCTGTACGCGCCGCGAGATGGGCGTGGTCGTGCCCGCGACGCCGATATACGCGCGCCGCACGCGGCCATACGCGAAGATCTGCATGATGACCCACTTCGCCGTGTCGATTGCGGTGGCGAAGGAGATGGCCTGCGCGCCGGAAATGATCGCGGTGTTCACGCCGATCACTTGCCCCGCCGAATTGATGAGCGGCCCGCCCGAGTTGCCGGGATTGAGCGCGGCGTCGGTCTGGATGACGTCGTAGATCATGCGACCCGAGGTCGAACGCAGGGAACGGCCGAGCGCGGACACGACGCCTGTCGTCACGGTCTGCGCGAGCCCGAGCGGATTGCCCACCGCGATCGCGATCTGCCCCACGCGCAGGCGGCCCGAATCGCCCAGCTCGACATGCGGCAACGGCTCGGGTGAGCCGATGCGCAGCACCGCGAGATCGCTCGCGGGATCGTCGCCGACGAGATCGGCATCGAAGCGCGCGCCGTCGGCGAGCGTGACGACGATATGCGTCGCGCCGTGCACGACATGGCTATTGGTCAGCAGATAACCGTCCGGCGTGAAGATGAATCCCGAGCCCGTGCCGCCCACATTGCGGCGCGTGCCGCGCGGGTCGGCGAGCTGCCGCTCGACGGAGATGAACACCACCGCCTGCTGCACGCGTTCGAGCGCGCCGATGACCGTGCGCGAATAGGCGTCGAGCAGGGCGCTATCGTCGATACTGTCGAGCGGGGTGGAGGGCGCGGCGTCCTGCGCGCCGCGCGCAAGATCGTCGATGAATTGAGGCCGGCTTCCCATGTTCCTTGAACTCCCGATGTCTGGAAGCCGACATGCGGGCCGCCGCCGCCGATTTCAAGAGATGGTCGCGTGTGCAAGCAGTCTCATCGGCCCGAGCGTTTCGACGATGCCGCGCTGTGCATCGTCGCGCACGAAGAGCGAGCCGGCGAAGCCGAGTGCGTTGACCGCGACGCCTTCGACATGCGGCACGCCGCGCGGCACCGCGAGCATCCAGCGGCGCGTGACGAGCAGGTTGTAAGGCGCGCTCTGATGCGCGACGCCCGCGACGTCGAGCGGCTGTACGCCGATCGCGTTCAGCAGTTGCAGATAGGTTGCGTGCGCATGCGCGGCGCCATCGTCGTCGAACCATGCTGCTGCATGAGCGAACGCGAGTTGGGGCGCGCGAAAGATACCGCGCTTACGTGCGCTTTCGATGAACGGCTCGATGGGCAAGGGTTGACCATCGAGAGGCAGCGGCACCATCTGCAGATGCTTGTGCGGCTGGCTCGATCCGGCGACCGTGCCGCCGTTGTAGAAGCCGAGCCCATCGAAGCGATCGAGGCAGGCGAAGAGCGCGGCGAAGTCATCCTCGCCGACGAGCGATTCCTGCGGCTCGAAGTCCGTCGTCACGATCAGCAGATGATGCGCGAGCACGTTGAACTTGTTGAGCAAAAGAAAGTGCCGCTCGCCGATATCGCCGACACGCAACGCTTCCTCGCACGGCGAGAACGGATCGCGCCATGCGCTTGCGGCGTCCGCTGCGGACTTCGCCGCGAGCTTCGACGCTTCTTCCTTGCGCGCGAGATTCGCCGCTTGCCGCACGAGAAAGCGCACGCCGCCGTCTTCGATCACGCTTTGCACGGTATCGAAGGAACGCAGTGCGCCGGACGCGAGCGCGCGTTCCGTTTGCGTGAGGACGTCCTGCCACGAAGGGGCGTTCATTCGCGCCATGTTTCTTCCTTGCCGACTCGTTGAACGGCGAAACGTGCTGCACATGCTCGCACAAGCCGACGCCGTTTGCAGGCGGCAAAGCGTTCCCGTGCGTGTGGTCTATATTGGATTCATGGCGGTCCGATATGGAGGTGCGACATGCGGCGCATCTATTTCTTGCTCCCGAACGTGGCGAGCGCAAAGGGGATCATCGACGAACTGTTGCTGAAGCGAATCGAGTGGCGACATATTCACGTGCTCGCGCGGCCTCATGAACCGCTGGAGGATTTGCCGCAAGCAACACTCGTTCAGCGTTCGGATCTGTTGCCTGCACTGGCGCGTGGAACGGCCGCTGGCGGTGTGACGGGCGCGCTCGCCGGGCTCGTGGCCATGGCGTTTCCACCGGCGGGGTTGACGATTGCGGGCGGCGCGGTGGTCTGCATGACGCTTGCGAGCATGGGGTTCGGCGCGTGGGCCGCTACGATGATCGGCGTGGGTATTCCCAATACGCGCTTGCGGCGCTTCGAGCATGCCATCGAAGAAGGCGAGTTGCTGATGATGGTCGATGTGCCGAAGGATCGCGTCGAGGAAATCGAGACGCTGGTGAAGGGGCATCATCCGGAGGCAGAAGTCGAAGGGGCCGATCCTACGATTCCGGCGTTTCCTTGATTTTTTTTGGTTTTCGCGGGATCCCGTTGGCGTGTCGGTCTATTGGCGCTG
>LRBF01000101.1 GCA_001580565.1 Caballeronia megalochromosomata
TCGCACACCTCCAGCGACGATGTCGGAACGGTCGCCGAGGCGGCAGGCGCCAAAACGCTGGTGTTGTCGCACATCGCGCCGGGCCATGCGCCGCGCGCCAACCTGATGCGAGCGCAGCGCAACTTTTCCGGCCAACTCATTATCGGCGAAGACCTGATGCAAATCGGCGTAGGCCGCAGACGCGGCTAATTTCGAGGGTTGGGCGCCGTCTGCCGGCCCGGTGCGGCGCGATCGCACGGAGGTCGGATCCGAAATCGGAAGCAGGCTTCATTGCCGACATTCAATCTGCAAAGAGGAACGTCCCTTCGTGGCCGGGTCCAGGCACTCACTGCTCGAACGTTCGAACGCTGCTCGGAGACGTCGAACGTCGGAGCGCGACCCAAAGTGGATCGCCGATATGCTCAGACGGATGACCGCGAAGCTGTCCGTACCGGTCAGTCCAAGCCGATCAAAAGAAACGATGGCTTGCATCGACGCTTCGACGTTGCGAGATGCGTGTTGAAACAACATCTTCGAGAGCAGCACACGCGGCACGGATGTTGTCGGGCCGAAGATTCGTTACGCTCAAAAGTAGGCCGTTCCTCGCGAACTCGGTCCGCAGGTACCACGCAGACAGCGCTGACGGTGCAAGATTTTGCTTGCGCGCGGAATGAACGATTTCCAGGTCATCGACGCCATCAGGCAACTTGACAATCAGCCCCAATCCCGATTCCACGACCTCCGTAAATCGCTTCCTGAGCAGTTCAACAGCGAGATGGCGGCGCTCAGCGTAGACCTTCTTCATGTGTCGGAGGTGACGCATGAAGTGTCCGTCGGCGAGAAACTCAGTTACTGCCAGCTGTGTCGTCCTATTCGGAGAAGGTGCCATCAATGAAACTGTTTCGACAACGCGTTCCGTCAGTACGCGCGGCGCGACGACGAAGCCGAGGCCGAGCGCGGGGCTGATCGTCTTACTGAATGCGCCGAGGTGGATGACGCGTTGCGCACCATCACCCGCAGCCAGGGCGCGCGCCGCCCGTCCGACCAACTGTAGCTCGCCCAAGTAATCATCTTCGATGATCCAGGCATCTTCCGCTTCAGCCCATTCGAGCAGCGCCCGCCTTCTTACCGGCGAGAGAGCAACCCCCAGCGGCGCATGTTGGCCGGGCGTGACCAGTGCTAACAGGGCATGCGGAGCACGAGCGATGCCTTCCTCGACGCGTAACCCCTCCATATCGACGGAGATCGGGGCAACCGTGAGCCCCGCCAGCTCCAGAGCTTTCCTTCCGAGCGGATAGCCCGGTTCTTCGATCCACGCGGTGCGACCGTGAGCTCTGAGCGCGATGAGCGTAAGCATCAGTCCCTGTCGGTATCCGCTGGTAACAATAACTTGATCGGGATGGCATTGAATCTGGCGGCTGATGGCCAAGTGACTGGCAATCTGCGCGCGCAAGTCGCGCTCGCCGCGAGGGTCGGCGTAGGTCGTGTATCCAGTGGCGTCCGCACGGACTGCCCGCGCTCGCATTCGAGCCCAGACCTTGGCGGGAAATGCATCGTGAGCCGGTACGCCCATCTGGAACGGTAGCGGCGCGCTCGAATACGGTCGTGTAAAGGCATCCAGTGGCCCATCGAGCGGAATCTCGGTCGCGGTTGGCGATGGAGGAAGATGCGCGCAGACGCGTGTGCCGGCGGGGCCTGCGCCGAACACTAGCTTCTCGGAAGCCAGCCGCTCGTAGGCCACTAGGATGGTTCCGCGTGCGACGCCGAGCTGCGCAGCGAGATCCCTGCCGGAGGGTAACCGTCTTCCGGGTTGAAGACGGCCGTCAATGATTGCTTGCCTGAGGCTCGTGTAGATCTGCTCGCCTACGGACGCCGCCGCATTACGGTCTATCTCAATGGCAAGCGTGGGCATAGTCTTTGGCTCAGTCATTTCGCCAATTCTTGGGCCTGTTGTCCGTGATCTCGGGCTAGTAAAGTCACGTTATGTCGTGAGTCACGCGCGAAGTGGAAGTAAACAACCCGCGCCCGTGGCGCGAGAGACGTTATTTTATGGCCAAACGGCAAAGGACGAAGATGACACGCTTGAACTGGAGCGAGATCGCCCCGGACGGCGCAAAAGCGCTTTTCGGTGTCCATCACTATGTGACCAAAAGCACCAACCTGCCCGAGGAACTCATTCATCTCGTGTTCCTCCGTGTTTCACAGATTAACGGATGTGCCCACTGCATCGACATGCACAGTCGCGATCTTAGAAAGACCATGTCCATCGACAAGTTGACGCTGGTGCCGGTGTGGGACGAAGTCCCGCACCTGTTCTCCGCTCAGGAGCGCGCCGCCTTGGCTTGGGCCGAAGAGGTGACTCTCGTCAGCGAAACGCATGCTTCAGATGAAGCCTATGCGGCGGCTTCGGCGGCGTTCTCGCCGAAGGATCTTGTCGACCTCACGATAACGATTGCCGCGATGAACGCTTTCAACCGTCTCGGCGCCCCATTCCGACTCCCGGTCGCCGCCAGGATGTGAGTTCACGGAGGCATCGGACGCCGGCGCGTCCGACAAAATCCGCGCTGTGTCGTCAGGCCAATGGAAGCAGTCAATTGCCGCAGCGGCTACTGAAGATGCATCAGCCAGTTGCGAGCTGATGTAGAAGGGCGAGGCAGATACCGGAGGTCGTGTGCACCTGCCGTTTCCACAGTCTAAGGCTCGGTCCATAGCGTCCGAGTCAATAGAATCTGAGCGGCGGTTATCCGTCAGAAAATGGTCACCCTCCTTGCGGTCTTATGCGGCCGCTTTTGGCCGGATTGAGCCGGACGGCTCGCCCTTCGCCGCGCTCCGTCGACGAGTCTCCGCAGCGGCTCCTATCCGACTTTGGTCTGACGAACGCGAAAGCCACGCTCAGGGCCCTTTTTTGCTTTTATCCTAAGGCGGCGGTCAGCACCACGGCGCGTTGTATCGTCTCACAACACCGTGGCTCGGTTCCTTGGCCCGGCAGGCAAGCCATTCGACCAAAGTCATAAACTCGAAGCTGGTTTTCGGAGAGGACCTCCAACTGCAGGAGGGGACACGTTTCTATGCTACCTAATTGACCCTGACGGACGCTCGATAACCAAGGTGAATGATGGCTTCGACCGTGCATCGGAGCTGACGGGCAGTGAGCACCCTGGACTCGCCGAATTGTGGACCGATTTTGCGGACTCGACACTTGACGTTGCTTACTCGCCAGACGCAGACGAGCAGCCGTCGTTTCGCGTAGGTCTTTCGTTTGGTGGGAAGACGATAGAGCAGGCGATTAGCGGAAAGGGCGTGTTAATTGCCTGTGGTGAAATCCCTCTCGAAATCGCGCAACAAATACGGACAGCGGAAGCGGTCGAGAAAATCGTCGAGTTTTCACACGCCGGCTATGTAGCCGTTGACAGATGGCTGAAGGGTGGTGCCAGCGTGACGCGCGCGCCAGCTCGACGCGCGGAGTCGACCGGTCGTTTGCGCTTGCAGGAAGACCGGGACAAAGCATCTGGCAAGCGATGATGACTGCTGACGCGCGACGACAGTATTTGCGATCAACGTATTGATCCGTGCTCGGATCACGTGACAGGGGCAAGCGCGTCACGGTGTACGAAAATAACGAGGCCCGGCCGCGAGCCACTAAGCTTGTGCTTCGGACGCTTCACGCGGTACGAATGTTTGACGAAGGCGAGCAGCCGTGCGATGGCTCGACAAGCCCATAAGATTGCTCACCTGCTCGTTGGTCTTGCCGGCGATGATTAGCCGACGACCGAAGGTGTTTCTGAGCAAGCGTGGACTCTCGTCGGCAGCCGACAAGTTCGCGCTGCGTAGAGCCTCGCGGACGCATTTCAACATCGTATCTGGCTGCATTGGCTTGCCGCCCGCCGTGGCGGTGAAAAGCCATTGCGTTGGAGGCTGAATCCGACTGCGGGCCTCGTGATAGCTGCGCAGTACGTCGATCGCGAAGGCATCGATCGGCACCCGCCGCGCAATCCGAGGCCCATGCTTCTCGACGAAGACAGTAGGACGTTCGCTGTGGACATCGAGGTCGTCGACTCGTAGCTGCTTGAGTTCGGCGGCCGTGACCCCTGACGCGAGAAACAGCGCCACGATCGCGGTGTTCCGAAGATCCTTGAAGGCCGCGCCTTCGGTTGCAACGCACACCGCTTGTAGCCGCGCATCGCCTTCCGGTGACAGATAGATCGGTGTTGGCTCGTCTTGTGGCCAGTTCTCGTTGACTAACATCTGCGCGGCGGGATTATCGGCGCGCAGTTCGATGTTCACGAGGTGACGCGTGAATCGGTCGATAAGTTTGAGATAGCGCAGGCGCGTGGTCGTGCCGGGCGCGCAGTCCTGCGCGAGTTCAGCGAAGAATCCATCGATGTGGTCCGCCCCGAAGCTCGCCACCGTCGCCCCATGGGCGATCAGATAGTCGTTGAAGCGCGAGAACATCGAACGGTGCTGGACGATCGACTGGTCGGCGAACGCGCGGCGATCCGCGCCTGTTGCTTCTTCGCGTTGCCATTGGGCATATGCGTCTTCGGGTGCAACAAGCCAAGCATCGTCAGGCATAGAAGTCGATATACTGAAATTCGCTCAACCCAAACCCTACAGCGAAGCTAACGCTTCGCCAACCCCAAGCCACCAACGTAGGGGGCTCCCTCTTCGACCTCGCGTCGCATGGCGTCGAGGCAAGCACCCGGTCCACCGACAACGAGCTGCGCGGAGCATGCCAGCATCAGGTTTACGCTCAGGCCAAAGTCCTCGATGAGGTAGCCGCCGGCACAAAAACCGCCCTCGGCCCCGATAGCCGCTGCCTTCACGCGCTCAACAAGCGTCTCTTCGTTGGATCGATACGCCCATACCGGCTTTCCGAGAGCGGCCGCGAAACCAACTTCAAAAGCCGTCCCGCTGTCTGGTTCACCGGAACCGCGAAAGTCATCGAGGTTCGCCATTACGATATCGGCCGACCGGATCAAGTCGATGTTCGCGGCATATATCCATCGAGCAGCGTCTTGCCGTTGAAGCGAGGAGGGCACTCGTCCGTCGAGTGGATAGAGACCAACGAAGCCGCGATCGCGGCAGAGCTGCTTGAGACGCTCGCCGTGTTCCTTCGCGTCGCGGCGGAAGACGTCGAAGCCCGCGAGGTAGATGCGGGGCTCGCTCGCGGCGCGCTCGATCGGCAGAGGTGAGGGGTCGATCCTTCCTTCTCGGACCCGTCGTTTTATCCGGTTGAGCTGCTTCTTCACAGCCAAGGCGCTCTTGCCGAGACTGTTTGCGATCTGCTCGACCGGTAAGCCCTGGTCGAGCAAGTCCATCACGGCGCGCTGTGACTTGGTCGGATTTCTTTTTTGCATCGCTTCGTGGCGTCGCTGTGCGGCTATTGGATGCCTAGGAGCTTACCAATAACGCCCTTAAGTCAAGTTAGCCAGAGGCGTAGGGCACGTGTGCGGTCATCGTTACCGGTACGCCCCCGTCAGTGCCGCCGTCGAAAATTTCACTGGAGCGCGTGGGGTTTGGTGCCGATAGACACTGATCGCTTTTATCCCAGAAGCGCAAGGCACCGCGACCGCGCGATCGCACTGCCTTTACTGTTGAGCGCTAGAAGCAAGAACAATGAACAACCTGACGATTCGGGCGCGGCTTGCGCTCACCATGGCTTTTCTCGGCTTTCTGCTGGCGCTGTCAGTCGGCTTCGGGTTGTACGGCGTCAGTGCTACCTATTCATCGGCCAAAGACATCTCTGACAATTCGCTACCGGCGGTCAACGCCCTCGGCATATCAAACAACTACATCGCTCGTGCGCGGCTAGCGCTTGACCGCTATGCGATAAATCCGGCGGACAAAGACGCTGGCGGACTGATCGCACGCGCCAATGAATTCATGCGTCAATCAGACGAGTGGTACAGCAAGTATGACTCCCTGCCGCGCGGAGCCGATGAGGACCAACTCGCAAAGAGCGTTGCCGAGTCTCGCGCCGTTATGCGACAGGCACTCAACAGATTCGGCGCTGCGATAGAAGCGGGCGACAACGAGGCGGTCGGCCGCATTGCTTTCCAGGATATGCCGACGTCGTACACCCGTTGTATTGAAGCCTTCGAAAAGCTGCAGGATTTCCAGATTGCCGATGCGAAGCGTCAGACGGCCGAGAGCGACGCCCGCGTGAAAGGGCTGCGCACCCTTGGGGTGTTGGCCTTGCTTGTTGGCGTAGCTACCGCAGCGTTCGGCTGGTTCTTCTTGCGCCGGGCCATCATGACGCCACTTGCCGAGGCGCTGAAGCACTTCGAGCACATATCGGACGGCGATCTGACCCACGACGTCTCGATTAAGACGCACAACGAGATGGGCCAATTGCTTGCCGGCGTCGCCGCCATGAAAGATAAATTGGCCGCCACTGTCAGCACTGTTCGGCTGAGCAGTGAGGCGATTGCCAGCGCTAGCAAACAGATTGCTGCTGGCAACACGGACCTGTCATCGCGCACGGAGGAGCAAGCAGCTTCTCTTCAAGAAACGGCCGCGAGCATGGAAGAGCTAACCTCCACGGTCAAGCAGAATTCTGAGAACGCCAAGCAGGCGAGCGGGCTGGCGGACAACGCCAACGTCGTCGCCAACGAGGGCAGCGCCATCGTCGGTCAAGTCGTCGACACGATGGCGGGCATTGAGGAGAGTTCCGCGAAGATCGCTGAGATCATCGGGATGATCGAAGGCATCGCCTTCCAGACGAACATCTTGGCTCTGAACGCGGCGGTTGAAGCGGCGCGCGCAGGCGAGCAAGGCCGTGGATTTGCGGTAGTGGCAAGCGAGGTTCGAAGTCTCGCACAGCGCTCATCAGTCGCTGCGAAGGAGATCAAAGATCTGATCGAAAGGTCCGGCAACCGAGTGCAAGCCGGTACGGAACTTGTCGCGCGGGCAGGGGAAACCATGCAGCGAGTTGGCACTGCGATTCAACGCGTCACCGACATCATGGGCGAGATCGCCTCGGCTTCGAACGAGCAAAGCCGTGGCATTGAGCAAGTGAACCAAGCCATCTCACAGATGGACGAGGTGACGCAGCAGAACGCAGCGCTCGTTGAGGAGGCAGCGGCCGCGGCAGGTTCGATGGAGGACCAAGCGAAGCAACTCACCACCGCCGTAGGAGTGTTCCGCACCGCTCAGACGCTTGCCGTTCAGCCACTCAGTAACAGTGCTGCTCAGACGCCGCGCGCCGCACACGCGAAGAAGACCGGCACGACGACGCGAGTGCTGAAGCCGTCGAGTGCACCGAAGCCGACAGCTGTTGTGGCAGTGGTTGACGGCGACTGGTCGACGTTCTAAGCGTACCGAGAGGCACGGTGGAAAAAGAGTTCACAGATGGTAAATGCCAATACGCGTTTGTTGGTGGTCGATGACATGGCCACCATGCGTAATCTGATCCGAAAAATGCTGAGGGCTATCGGTTATACGACCATCGACGAGGCAGAGGACGGAGTTTCAGCGCTCGAGAAGCTGCGCGCGCAACAATTCGATCTCGTCATCACGGATTGGAACATGCCTAATATGGACGGGCTGACCCTTCTGCAGGAGATTCGCAAGTCCGACCTCGCCGAACTGCCGGTGTTGATGGTGACCGCCGAGAAGAGGCGCGAAAGCGTGCTCGCCGCGATCAGAGCCGGCGCCAGCGGCTATATCGTAAAGCCGTTCTCTGAGGCTGCCCTCGCAGACAAGCTCGCTCAAATTGCGCCGCTCTCGGCAAGTGCCGCACCAACGAATCACGGCGCATCCGTATTCGGCGCAATCTTCGACAGGACGATGTAACGTCGGTCCGACGCGTGTCAATCACGGAAACGCAGGCGAGAGGGCACACTAACTCGGGCTCGTGGTGCGAGGACGACCCGTCCGTCACATGCTGGATAGCAGGATTTTCTCCGCTTCCGCAAGAAGCGCTCGCGCGTACTCGGATGCGAATATATCGTCGTTGTGGTCGGTGCGACCGAGAACTACTGGATTTACACGCCGCGCCTCACCAACAAACGCCGAGCGGGCGGCGGCCGATACAAACGTGACATCCGCAACGATCCGCTCTGCAATGTCGTCGACTTCGCCGATGTTGACGCCTTCATCAGACACGATCGTCGCGGTCGCGTTGATGCCACGGCGGGTTTCGAGGAACGCTATGGACGAGGGGTCGATACGAAAAGCCATCCAAATTCTCCATCGGTAGCGGCCGAGCAGGATGCTTGGCTCACTACCTAGGGTACCGACGCGACAGCATTGTCAAGGCAGCGCCTGACGCGTCTTGGATGATCAGTGGGAGGTGATTTTTCCGGCGGCGATGGCCTTCGCCAGTTCGTCAGCCAGCGCCGCTTGCACCGACGCATGCTTTTCTCGCACGGCCTCGGCGTCTTTCGTAAGTTCGGGAAGATCACGGACCAGAGATGCGATCTCTGCATCCCGTGCGGCGGCCAGCTCCGCCAGATTCTCAGGCCGCAATGCGTGTTCGAGGATCCCCGCGTCAATGCCGAAATGCTTGCTGATCGCCTCGCACGCATGTGGAAGTGCAAACGCAACTTCGTGCCATTCGTCTAGACCCTTGCTCCGAGAGCAGAAATAACCGGCGTACAGCGCGTCACCGATCACCTCCGTTGCCACACATGCCGCAAGGTCGTCATCTTCCTGGAACGATCGTGGGTCGCCTCTCACGGCGGCGAACATGCGCAGCGCGTCCGCCTTCCGTACCTCTCGGGAATAGATCTCGACGCGTCCGCCTCCGGCCTCGGCGTCGACCCATACCAAGGCGCTACCGTAGTTCGACATTTTTGCCTCTTTCGTTGCGATCAGAACAATTCTCTCTGTGCGAGCGCGAGACCTATCGCTTCATTTTGTTCTGGCGTCAGGTTTCTCGCTTCGATGCGCTCTCGTTGATGATAGATCATCGTTCCATACACGTCCGCCAGTACCCTTGCTCTTGGGCAGACTGCGAAGTCATCCGTCGCCGCCTGCCTCGAACGCCAGTAGTTGATGGCGTTCTCAATATCAGTGATCGTGTACTCGTTCATCCTAGCTGCCGTTGCTCTATCAATTGCGGATGATATTCCTCTTCGTCGTGCCTTGTCGCCCAGGCCACGAGCGCATCGCATTTTGCCGGTTCAGCATGAGGGCAACGGCTTTGGCAGAGGGCTGGGCAACACCGTGCTAGTGCCTTACTTCGCCTTTCAACTCGTTGGCCAGTTCCGCAGCCAACGCAGCCTGCACGTTTCCGTGTTTTTCGCGCAAGGCTTCGGCGCCGGCTAGAATTTCCGGATGGTCTTTAAGGAACGACGCCAGTTGCGCGTCTTTCGCTGAACTGAGCGCGGCCACGTTCGCGAGTTCTAGCGCGCGGTCCAACGTCTCGGCGTCGACGCCGAAATGCTCGCTGATAGCAGCGACCGCGTGCACAATCGGGAATGCCACATCCTCGTGCGCGTTTTTGCCGCCCTCGACGAAGAAGTAGCCTGCGCAGAGCGGATTCAAACATCCGCGGCGCCTCTTTCTTCGTCGCTTCCCGCGAGTAAATTTCAACGCGGCCAGTTCCGGCGCGTTCTAGTTCGACATAAATCGTTGCGCCATCAATTCGGACATGTGTGTCGTCGCGCCACAGACGTCAGCCAGGACGTTCGCCACTGGTAGACAGACTGCGCACGCATCGGTTAGCGATCGTCGGAACCGCTAGTGGTTGATCGCCCAGCGCGACGTCGGAGCCGAAGTGCCCGTTCAAGCTGCTTGACGGGTCTTCAGTAGCTGTTTGATTCCGTCGCGAGTAAGACTGGGGTTTGCTGCCTTCGCCGACACGATCTCCGTCAGTTCGTCGTCCGAGTAGGCAGCGAGAACCGCGAGTTCGCTCGTACTGAAAAGTGCCTCCATCTCGGCTCGGTGCCGGGAGTCGACGAAGCGCTCGTAGACGCGCAGGTATTGCGCTGTGGTCGCCTCAGAGAAACCGTAGCACGTTCTGGCGAAGGCGAAAAACAGCCTCGCCCCTTTCTTCTCCGCCGCGGCCAAGCTCGACCCTTCAGAGTTAGCGTTCTCAACGCACTGGTTCACCACTTTTTTCCTGGCCGCCAATAAGGCTTCGCCAGCGATAAAAACATTTATTTTTGGCTTCAACATAACCTTGGTTCCCCCGTATGGCTTTGTGCGGTACGCATTTGTAGTGGGATCGATTGATGACTGATGCCGACCCTACCGTTGGATAACGGTATCGCTGCACAGTTTTTTAGCCCTGTGTGCACCTTCCGCCGTGAAAGCATATCCAATGGTGTTCGAAGTCAAGCCTGCCAGGGCGAAAGAGGGTCGCTCCGCAGTTGCATGCGTTGCTGCTTGCGAGGACGCTACTTAAATGCATGCTTCAGCAATAGTAGTCGCCTGCCGTTATGGAGACATGGACACCCGTGACACCAACATCCTTGGCGCTTTTCAACTCCGAATGATCGACGCCGATATCTCCCATATACGGCTCGCTATCGAAGCGGTCTTACAGGAGCCCAATTCAGCGCTCCCGCTTCTTTATTGGCGCAGGCGGCTTGAGCAACTTTCGCGTTGCCGTCATCTTATGCATCACCAGTTCTCCGCGGTAACCGACTTGCTCAACAGACTCGCGAAGATCGAGGACGATTCAACCGACCTCGCGGTCCGGCCCCGAACCCCTCGACGAGCGATCTCCCCAATATTCGAGTCTTCGTTAGGCTAACGTTGTTAAGAGGCGCAGCCGGGCCGCGCAGATCGCCGAGAGGCACAAGGTCCGGGGCCGAAAGCAGCTCCGGCGGCAGAATGTTAGGGGCACCGCCGGCCGGTAGGATTTATTTTGGTTAGTAGGCGCAACGCGGGACCAACACGGAACGTTGAGAGGCACAAGCTCCAAGCCAGGACAAGCTCAATAATGATAGAGGCCACCGTCAGGCCGGAAGCGCAGCTCTTAACGGTCTTGTCGGTCCCCGGCGCGAAGGAATTGCCCGGCGGTTTCAAGGATGAAGTGCAACAGCGGGTTTAGTGTTTAGAGTCGTGAGGCTGGCTTGCTGATGCAAGGGTCGCAGCAAAGACCTCGAATGGTGAATGAAAGGCGTGAGTCGCGCGTGGCCTGCTGTTCAGACTGTCGGCAATTGCATCGAGTTCGTCCTGACTGTAGACCGAGAGGTCCGTGCCTTTGGGCAGATACTGGCGCAGCAGCCCGTTGGTGTTTTCGCAGGTGCCGCGTTGCCAAGGGCTGTGTGGGTCGCAGAAGTAGACGCGCACGCCAGTGGCTGCAGTGAGTTCTTGGTGCCGCGACATTTCTTTGCCCTGGTCGTAGGTAAAGGTTTGTCGCAACGGCGCGGCAATCGAGTTGAGTTTGGCAGAGAAGCCCGCCAGCGCGGACGCGGCGGTGGCATCTTCCATCCTGGCAAGCAGCACCAGGCGGCTGGTCCGTTCGACCAGAACGCCGACTGCGGACTGGTTGCCGGCACCTTTGATGAGATCGCCTTCCCAGTGTCCAGGCAGCAGTCGGTCTTCGATTTCAGGCGGTCGCACATGAATGCTGACCATGTCGGGAATCTGTCCGCGCCGGTCAATGCCCCGTGTGCGCGGCATGCGCGTGCTGTGGCCGTGGCGCAAGCACGCAATGAGCTGACGGCGCAGTTCGCCACGCGGCTGGGCATAGATGGCCGTGTAGATGGTTTCGTGTGAAACCTGCTGGGTCGGGTCGGTCCGATACATTCGCTTCAGTGTGCCCGATATCTGCTGGGGCGACCATTTCCACTCGAGCAGAGTGAGAACGACACGCCAGCAGACGCCTTGCAGGCAAAGCTTTGCGGGCCGGCGCCCCGCGCTGCGGCGCGCGGCCCTGAGCGTTTCAGCCGGCACCGACGCGTAGCCGGCAGGACAGCTGTTTCGCGTCAGTTCACGACTCACGGTGGCCGGCGAGCGCCCGAGTATCCGGGCCATGGCTCGGATACTCGAACCCTGCAGATGCAGGCTTGCAATGGTCAGGCGCTCTTCTGGTTGCAGTTGCTTGTACTGGGTTCTTTCGTTGGTCGCAACACCTTATATGAGACAGGTGTTGCACTTCAGATTTGAGGCCGCCCCCCTTACTCCCGATTCCGCATTTTCTTAGACAGAGCGGCGAAACGATCCCTGCTCCGTTGCGTCAACTGCTGTCGGGTCACAACATTGGCCGTGTCGTCGGGTTGCGCGACAACAGGATCGCCAAACCGTTCTGCCGGCAAAACGGCCGCCCGTCGCAAATACTCGGCGTTGCCGGAACTCACGATTTTGCGGATTTCGTCCGCGACCAGCGATGGTGCGACCTCTCTGACGATCTGGCGCGTGACCTTCTTGATTTGAAAAATCTGGACTTCGCCGCGACGCACGCGACTCGTTGTTGTCGTCGAGCCAGCCGAACCAGTGCCCTTCAGCTTCGTAATATGGAAACTGCCCGTTTCAGGTTCAACGAATCCGCGCGCCGCTTTCGCTTCGCGAGCGCGCCCCTGCGCAGCGCTCGAGCGCTGCTGGCGCTTGCGAGGCTTGTCACGCTCATGAGGAAATTCTGGCTTCACCTTATACCTCCGCTACAAGTGACTGCACCTTTGCGGAAAGAATCGCGACGGACAAGGTCATCTTGTTCCCATCCATCAGAAACTCGCAGTCTTCAACGTCGTTTCCATTGTAACGCCAGAAATGGGCTCCTTTCCCACCCTCCAAATCGAAGATGCCGCGAACGTTCGGCTGCTTTTCGATTTCCTGCGGGAACCTGTAGTTTGCATCGATGAACTGTCGGTCCGCGTCGTCTATCTGCCCATCGAACCCAACAGAGGGCCAATAATAGTAGCCACCCCATCTGCTACCATCGCGAAACCGCTCACCGGCAAGATCCCGGGAACGGCCGCCGATCGCAAAGAGCGTAATGCGTCGAATGTCCAAGGCGACACAGGCGCGCACCATCCGCCAAAGGACTAGCGTCGCGAGCCCTCGGGGAGCAGCGGGGGAAAGAAATACGCTCTCAATGCGCAGTTCAAGATGTCCGCCTGCCGTGCGGTACAACCAGACCTCGTTCGAATGCCCGGGGTGTATCCAGTCATTATGTCGAACCTCAAAACGAAGCCCACGCGCATTTGTCCCGACGACGTCCAGGCCAGTGTACGAACAAGAGCCTTTGGCGCCCTTGAACATTCCCGCGAGAAGCGAGAGCTCGATCGGAAGCGGAACGCGGCCGAAGAATCTCGCCACAGCGTCCGGGCGAGCGACGTGGACGGACTTGCCATCGAACCACTCGTTCTCGATCCCGTAGCGAGGGACCAGCTCTTGAATCTCGTTTGTTGACATCGTCTGTATCCAGGCGGAGGGCTTAAGCGCCGGCATTTACCCACATTTTACCCGACTCTCTCGTCCTTCCAAGCGTGATAATTCGTATTATCACACTTATTCACCTATAGATGGCGGAAGATTTGCATTTAAACGCAATTAAATTGTGTTCTCCGCGACGCTTAGAGTACGGCCATCGACGCGGGAGTAGAAAGTCAGCGTGTCGTCGTGATTCGTATCACGGTTACTGGTCGTGAGAAGTAGGCCCACCGAGAGTTGAGGTGCGGATTGCCGCGGATCCCTGTCGAACGGTTGCGCGCTTTGCTGTTACGGGGACTAGGCATTAAAGGGCCCGAAGTGCCGTCGAACAGAGGTCGACCGGTTGGTGAGCGGGGTGCGGAGGAAGCCGCGCCGTCGGGTTTCCGGCGCCGAAGGGAAGAGGCGGAAGCTTACGACGCGTGGATTCGCGAAGAAGTGCGCACGTCACTTGAAGAACAAGGTGCGGACATTCCTCACGAAGCGGTGGCGTGGATGCGCGCACGTATTGCCGAGCGGCGCAAGGTGACGAATGATTGTTGACTGGCGCCCGTGTGCGGTACGCCGACTCGACAAATTACACTCGAACCTCGGCGAAGAACATTACCCAACCATCAGCAAGCCTACCGCGAAGGCCGGGTGCCGTACACGCGCGAGATGGTCGTGCTGCCGAATTGCATCATTGTCTATCGCGTGAAGCGCGACCGCATATTGATCGTGGTTGTGCTCCACGCGCGCCAACGCTTTCCGTGATCGAGGATGGGTCCGGCGACCGGGCGGTAAGGGCCGACTGCGATGGATCGATGCGACGTTGCCGGTATCTAACTGCGCCTCGTCAGTTCAATTAGTTATCCTAATGACAATGCGATAAATAGATTTATGTCAAATAAACAATGGGCCCGTTGATGCGCCAACTGTGAGTCGCCGTCGCACGTTGCTTCACTGGTCCTCATCAGGGATAAGGGGTAGCCTTGATTTTGATGCAAATCTCCGGTTAGAAGCACTCAAGCGGAATAAGGGTTCGCGTCATGCCCCCAATATTAAAACTAGTAAAATCAACAACTTCCTGTCTGCTACCTTCTCCGACTCGCTACCGATGGCGTAGTACGCGATCCGAAAATGATTGTAGGGTGGGGACGCGGTCGCCGTAACTAAACCGCTCACTGGCTATCGGGACGCTGGCACGCGCGGAGTTTCAAAACGAGGAATCGCTCGGCAGCCCCTAGAGTGGGGTACATAATCGTCGAGTGGGATTCGCGACGGAATCCATCTGCTCGCCGGACTGCGTCAGCGAACACTATTACTGCGGGTCGTTTCCCGCGATGGTGCGTCAAAAACGGCGCGTTGGGCGTCGCGAACAGTTGGTCGACGATTCGCACAGTGTCGAAGTGCGTGCCACGCGGGTGCCCAGTCGCGAATTGACGCGATTGTAAGGTATAGTCACGTTTACCAAACGAACCGTCAGCATGATCTCATCCGTTCAAGATGAGACTTGCTGCAACCGAGACGGAACGATGACCGTGCCAAACCCGCAGCGCAGTACCCGTAAGGGGCGCACATCGAGTGCAGTTTCTTCGGCAACGCCGCCCGACGGCCTGCGAGCCCAAGGCATACGGACGCGCAACGCCATCGTCCGAGTTGCACGAAAGCTCCTGCTTGAAAATGGCCCGATGGAATTCTCGCAGCGCGCCGTCGCTCTTAGCGCGGGAATCAGTGTCAGCAATCTCCAGTACTACTTCCCCACGAGGCCAGCGATCCTGCGCGCGGTTATGGCTCCGGTCATCGAAGGCTATTTCGATGCACTGAAACGTGCGCTTAAGGACAATGAATCGCCTCGCGGAACGATCGAGGCCATCCTAGAGATGTCCCTTGAGGACGCGAAGGATTCGAAGAACATCCCGTTATGGTGGCATTTCTTTTCGCTCGCCGCCACGGATCCCGAGTGCGCCCAAATGCGCGACGAGTGGTACGACACTATGACGAAAGAGTTCACCGAGCTCATTCGTGCCGTGAATCCAAAGCGCGGGGCCACCGAGAGCGCGCACATCGCCGTATTGCTCATATCGATGGTCGACGGCATGACGCTTCACCTCGGAACCGCGCGCAACAAGCGCGCCTATATGCGAGGATTCGAATCAACTTTCCTTTCGGTCGCTCGTAGTCTCGTCTGGGGAGAGTCCTTGGACGTTGAGGCTGCCTAGCGGCCTGGCAACGTGCAGGCGTGACGATGAAGACAGGGAAATTCCCTGTTTTTTTTGATGAAGTTAGTTGGTACAGTTGCCTATGTATTGTACTGTTATCTACAACATCGAGCGGTTTTTCGCTGAGGCGGACTGGTTGGCTAGCGCAACAGTGGGCGGGTTCGCGGAGCGGCGTCCCGTCAAATCTAGCTCCTTCGTGATGCCGCGTGCATGCCCGGCAATCCCCAAGGGGTGGTGATCGCACCGTGTCATGGACTTCCGATCACGACGGCGCAGCGCGCGCTGAAGGAGTTGACCGGACAGCCCGTCGAAAAGGCATCGATGGCGGTATGCAATTCATCACGGTTGCGAGGCGCATGCCAGGCGTGAAGGCGCGCATGATTATCATGACAAGCGGTCGACGGCGGTCGACTACGCCGTTTCGACAACGAACTGTTCGATATGGATAAGACGATGATGTTGTTCGGGAACGGGAACAAAATCGTCCGACACACGAAGAACGCGGCACAGCATGAGCACGCCTCGCACTCGCACTAGAGGTTCTGCCCATGAAACCGAAGCGCCTAACACGAGAGCAAAGAAGGAATCAGACGCGCGATAGTCTGCTGTTTGCAGCGCGCGATATCTTCTCAACGAAGGGTTTCACTGCGGCGAGTGTCGAGGATATCGCGGCCGCGGCTGGATATACGCGCGGTGCGTTCTATTCAAACTTCGAAGGCAAATCGGATCTGCTGCTCGAATTGCTTCAGCGGGATCACGAGGAGGTCCAAGCGGAGTCGCAGCGCAACTTCGACCTGCTTACCGCCCGCGAAGGCGGGATGGTGGAGTCCTCTGACTGTGCTCGACTGCTGGGCAATCGGCCCGCGTCGTTCCTCCTGTGGATCGAAGCGAAGATGTACGCCGCCCGCGACTCGCGTTTCCGTGCGCAACTCTGCACATTGCTACGAAAGAAGCGAGCGCATACGGCGACTTGCATCTCGTCAATTATTGCACGCAACGGCACACAGTTTTCGCTGTCGGCTGACACACTCGCGCTTGCGCTGCTGGCTCTGGGTGAAGGCTTGCAGTCATGGCGCGTTGCTGACCCTTACGAAGTGCCTGGTGAGCAACTCGATGCTTTGGTGTGCGGTTTCCTAGCTTTCATAGGATCTGGCGCGGCCGATCGACACACAAGCAGCGTTTTTTGTGAGGCCTCTGTGCCGCCACGCAACCGATAAGAAGGGCTCATGGCACGGAGCCACGCCCCCGTGACGCCAACGAATCAGTTGACTTTGCCGCCATCAGTTCGACCATTTTGCTTCGAAACCACAGGCTCGCCTGATCCTGCTCGCTGCTTCGATGCCAATACAAGTGCCATTCGAGGCTAGGTATGGGAAACGGCAGTTCAACCATCCGCGCATCGTGACGCTTGAGCAATTGCGTGGGCGCGGTCAGCGCGAGATCGGTTCGCAAGGCAACGAGCGGCGCGACCATGTAATGCTGCACACGTATTTGTATCCGCCGTTGCTTGCCGAGCCGTTTCAGTTCGGCGTCGACGATGCCGCTTCCCTGGCGGCGACTCGACACCTGGATATGGTCAAGCTCAAGGTAGTCGTCCATCGTGAGCGCCTCGCCGGCAAACGGGTGATCGTGGCGCAGCATGCAGGCGTACCGGTCGCAGCCGAGGCGCGTCTGATGCAACTGCGGATCGTCGATCAAGGGCGCGTCGATCGCGAAGTCGATCTTGCCAGTCGCAAGCGCGTTGCTGAGTTCACTGCGCGGCGTGAAATAGGATTCGATGCGCATCCCCGGCGCTTGCTGCTGCAACACTTCGCCGAGCGCGGGCAACAGGATCGCTTCGGTTAGATCCGGCATGCTGAGACGGAAGGTACGCTCGGACGTTGCCGGGACAAACACGTCGCCTTCTGTCGCGCTGGCCTCCAACAGTTGCAATCCTTCACGCACGCGCCCGATGATGTTCTCCGTGAACGGCGTAGGCACCATTCCGGACGATGTGCTGACGAACAGTGGATCATCGAACGCCTTGCGCATGCGTGCGAGCGCATTGCTGACCGCGGGCTGGGTGATGAAGAGCGCCTCGGCCGCGCGGGTCAGGTTGCGCTTCTCGTAGATCGACTCCAGCACCACGAACAGATTCAGATCCAGCTTCGGTGAACGCATCTCACAGTCTCCGTTTGCCCATCATGATAAACGGGAGACGCTGTGATGATGCGTGCGCTTGCTTCGATTTCGCCAGGCTCAGTCACGCGGCGGTGCGTTCAGATAGGCCGCCATTGCGCCGATCCGTTCCTTGCCTTGCGCCAGTTCCATTTTCGCGATCGCCTGGAGATGCACTTCGTCGGGACCGTCTGCGTAACGCAATGCGCGTCCCCACGTCCAGTGATCGGCGAGCGGCGTATCGGGGCTTACGCCCATCGCGCCGAATACCTGCATCGCACGGTCGCACACGGCCGTATGCACTTGCGGAATCAGCGCCTTGATCATCGAGATTTCCTTGCGTGCCGCTTTTGCGTCGACCTCGTCGAGAAGCCACGCGGTCTTGAGCACGAGCAAGCGGGCCTGATCGATCTCGATGCGCGATTTCGCGATCCATTCGCCGATCGTGCCATGCTGCTGCAGATACTTGCCGAACGTCTTGCGCTCCTGAGCACGCTCGATCATCAGTTCGAGCGCGAGCTCAGCCGCGCCGATCGAGCGCATGCAGTGGTGAATGCGCCCCGGTCCGAGCCGCGCCTGCGCGAGCGCGAAGCCGCTGCCTTCTTCGCCGAGCAGGTTCGACGCGGGCACGCGCACATTCGTGAACGTGATCTCGCAATGTCCTTCGGGCGAGATGTGATTCATGACCGGAATATTGCGCACGATCGTCACGCCGGGTGTGCCCGCCGGCACGAGGATCATGCTCTGCTGACGATGGCTTTCTGCATCCGGATCGGTCTTGCCCATCACGATGAACAGCTTGCAGTTCGGATGTGCCGCGTTCGTGATGAACCATTTGCGGCCATTGATCACGTAGTCGTCGCCATCGCGGCGAATGGAGGTCGTGATGTTGGTCGCGTCGGAGGAGGGCACGTCCGGCTCGGTCATCGCGAACGCGGAACGGATCTGGCCATCGAGCAGAGGCACGAGCCATGTTTCGCGCTGCGCGGGCGTCGCGAACATGTGCAGCAGTTCCATGTTGCCGGTATCGGGCGCATTGCAGTTGAAGACCTCGGATGCCCACGAAACGCGGCCCATGATCTCCGCGAGCGGCGCATATTCGAGGTTCGTGAGACGCGTGCCTGGCTCGCCCTCCTTCAGGTGCGGCAGGAAGAGATTCCACAGACCCTCTGCCTTGGCCATGGCTTTGAGATCTTCCATGAACGAGACTGGAAAGTGACCCGCGTGGACCTCGTCGTGCCATTGACGTTGCCGCGGCACGATATGCTGGTCCATGAACATGCGCACGCGGCGCATGAGGTCTTCAACTGTCGGGCTATGAGCGAAAAACATGATGGGTTCCTTTTGCGCGGTTCGCTAGATCGTCAGGCCGCCATCGACGACGATGCATTCGCCGTTCGTATAGCTCGCCGCGTCGGATACGAGGTAGAGCACGGTGCCGGCCATTTCGTCGGGTTCGCCGTGACGGCGGAGCGGGATCGAGTTGATCCAGCGCTCGTAGATAGTCTTGTCCTCGAACAGCGCGCCGGCGAACTTCGTTTTGGTGAGGCCTGGCAGAATCGCATTCACGCGGATGCCGAGCGGACCGCACTCTTTCGCGAACGCTTTGGTCATATTGACGACGGCCGCCTTGGTGATCGAGTAGATGCCCTGCTGATCGCCCGGCTGAAGCGCGTTGACCGAAGCCGTGTTGACGATCGCGCCGCGGCCCTGTTCCTTCATCATCTTGCCGGCTTCGACCGACATGAAGAAGTATCCGCGCAGGTTCACATCGACGGTCTTGTTGTAGGCGGCAAGGTCCGTATCGAGGATATGGCCGAAGTACGGATTGGCCGCGGCGTTGTTGACGAGTATGTCGAGACGACCGTGCTTCTCGCGAATGTGATTGAACATGACCGCGATATCTTCCAGGCGGCCGACGTGGCACGCGAATGCTTCAGCACTCGCACCCGACGCGCGAATGCGCGCGGCGACTGATTCGCAATCTTCCAGCTTGCGACTCGATACGATGACGTGTGCGCCTTGTTCGGCCAGCAGCACGGCGATGGCCTCGCCGATGCCGCGGCTCGCGCCTGTCACGAGAGCGATGCGTCCCGAGAGGTCAAAGAGTTTCGTAGTCAATGTCGTTCCTTTTGACAGGTTGAGAAAGTGTGCCGTCTACGCGAGCAGTTCTTCGGCGAGCCGTGCTAGCGGTTCGACCATGCGGCCCACCTCGTGTGCATCTGCGCTTGACGCGTTGCCTTGCAACGCGCGTGCTTTGACGCCCTGCGCGATCGATGCAAGACGGAAGAAGCTAAACGCGAGGCAGAAGTTCCAGTTGCCAATGTCGCTGAGCCCACGCAACGCGCAGTACTGTGCGAGGATGTCCTCCTCCTCGGGGATGGCGAGGGCATCGCGATCCTGGCCGCGCAGCCCGGTGATATGCCCTCTCGATGGCAGGCGCAGGCACATGCAGAAGTAGGCGAGGTCGGCGAGCGGATTGCCGAGGGTCGAGAGCTCCCAATCGAGTACGGCACGCACGCGCGGCGCATCGTCGGCGAAGATGAGGTTGTCGATGCGGAAATCGCCGTGCACGAGCGCCGGGCGTGGAGAATGGGTCGGGCAATGGGCCGGCAGCCAGTCAATGAGCGCCTCCATCGGCGCTATCCGCTCGGTTTCGGCGGCGCGGTACTGCTTCGTCCAGAGTTCGACCTGTCGCTGAAAGTAGTTTCCCGCTCGGCCATAGTCGCCAAGGCCGACGCTTTCCGGATCGACTTCATGGAGTGCCGCGAGCGTCGAGACGATTGATGCGTAATAGTCGCGCCGCGCATCGCGATCAATTTCGGGCAGGGCGGGGTTCCAGAAGATGCGTCCCGGCTCGTAGCTCATGACATAGAACAGGCTACCGATGATCTCGCGGTCTTGACACAGATGCCAGGCGCGCGCGACGGGAACCGGGGTTTGTGCAAGCGCACTCAGCACGCGGAATTCGCGATCGACTGCGTGAGCGGATTTGAGCAATGTCCCGGGCGGCTGGCGGCGCAGGACATAGCGGCTGCCTTGTGCGTCGAGCAGCCAGGTCGGGTTGGACTGGCCGCCCGCGAACTTCGTCGCGTGCACCGGCCCGCGAAAGCCCGGGAGATGCTGCTCCAGATAAGGCGTGAGCCGGTCAATGTCGAGAGACTGGCTAGATCGTTCGCTGGTCATATCATTCGATGCTTGACGGGTAGATTAACCGTAGGTTTGAAACGCGTGACGTTGTGGATCGTCGAGATGGGCGATGCCGTTGAAGCTCGATAGATGAATCGTTTCGTGGTTGAAGAAGCAATGCGTGACGCTGCTGTTGCGGATCTGCATGTTGAGCTCGATTGCCATCGCAGTAGGCGCTTGCAGGATCTGCTGCATGAACGCGCCGATCACGCCACCGGAAGTGACCACCAAAACGCGTCGTGCGTCGCTCTGCTGAATGGCAGTGCGCGCAACCGCTACGCGCTGCTGAAACGCTCGCCACGTCTCGGGCACACGATCATCCAGTGCACCTTCGCACCAGAGGTGCAGGACTGCCCGCAATGCCTTGAAGAACTCGCGCGGACTGCGTTTCGCGGACTCGACGAGCCTGAGATCTTCATCGCGCAGAGCGCGAAAGAGCGCGTGAAAATCGTATTCATCGAGTCCGGGATGAATCTCCCATTCGACATTTATACCCGGTGTGGCCAGGCGAATCGCATCGAGCGTCTGAGCGTGACGCAGCAGCGAGCCTGTCACCACCCGGTCGAATTTGAGACCATTGAGCGCGAAGTGCTCGCCGAGCCAGATGCTCTGCCGCTTGCCGGTGTCCGAAAGACAATCGTAGTTTTGGCTGCCCAGTGACGCCTGTCCGTGCCGTACCAAAAAGAGTTCTGCCATTGCTTCTTCCGCGATCCGAGTCGGTCAAGCAAGCTTAGGGGCGACACTGGTATTGACGAACTTTATTTCTTGAATGAGGGGGTATTCGTAGCGGTGATGGCGCTTGCGAATACCAGGACAACCTCCCTCGAGGCGAAGCGGGGAATCGCTTCAATGAAGCGTAAATGAAGGGGCGTCTCTGAGGGCGTCGTCCCGAGCCGGTGTGGCACACGACTTGAGACGAGTGGTCTGTCGAGGGGGATATATCAGCACGAAGATACCTGGCAGTAGGCCGGTTGTTGATGCGCGATGCCATACTGCCCTTTAAACGTGCTCGAAGACGGCTGATTGAGATACGTTACACGCTGCTGCAGCCGGCGCTCGCGCATGCTCGACAGCGTTGGAACCACGACGCGTCTCGATCTGCCCTCCCGGCTTACCGGACGCCTTGCGAGTTACGTGCTCGATTCAGGTGTATGCCACGACCAAGTCATGAAGCGATTTTCTGCCACGGTTCCGATATCTGTCGTCAACGGTTTCCTTTCCGGCGCCGACCGGGCCGCGGTCGCGCGTCTCGCCGAGCATTCCGGCATTCCTCACGACCTGCTCGGCATGCCCGCCGCGCGCGTCACGCAGGAGCAGTTCTCGACGCTCTACCGCCTGCTCGCCATGGAACTCGATGACGAGATGCCGGGGATCTTCGCGCGTCCGCTGCGCAACGGCACGCTCAAGTTCCTGTGCCTGAGCCTTCTCGATGCGCCGCGTCTCGAAGTGGCGCTGCATCGTTTCGGCCAGTTCTTTCATCTGGTCCTCGATGAATTCCAGCTCGTGTCGCGCCGGGAAGGCGCTTACGCGATCGTCGAATTCGTCGCGAATCCGAAGGGCCCGAAGGCAAGCGCGCTTGCGCGGGAGCTCGTGCTGAAGCTCGTGCATGGCGTCGCGTCGTGGCTCATACGCCAGAAGATTCCGCTCGCCGAAGCGGCATTCGAGTTTCTGCGGCCGGCGCAGCCCGGCGACCTGCTGTATCTGTTTCCGGGACCGGTGCGTTTCGGGTGCGATCGCACGCTGATCGCGTTCGATGCCGCCTATCTCGATCGTCCCATCCGGCAGCGAAAGTCGGATCTCGACGCATTCCTTCAGCGTGCGCCGGAGGACTGGATTTTCGTGTCGTTCACCGACGAGATGGTGTGTCACCAGGTGCGCCAGTGCATCGCCGCGGGCTTGCCGAAGACGCCAACCGTCGACGCCGTCGCGCAGCAGCTGCACTACTCGGTGCGGACGCTGTGCAGGCGTCTCGACGCGGAGGGAACGTCCTTCCAGGCGATCAAGGACGAAGTGCGGCGCGACATCGCCATTCAGCGTCTCACCCGTTCGGACGATGCGATCGCGGCGATCGCCTTCGATGTCGGATTCGACAATTCGACCGCGTTCCATCGCGCATTCCGCCACTGGACCGGCAGCACGCCGGCCGCCTACAGACAGAAGAAAGCCGACTGAGCTGCGACCGCAAATCGGCTGGCGTCGATTTTATGTTTGGCAGATTTTGTCAATAAAAGGGCAGTTTCAGATAACGGGGAAATGCAGACCCGTTGATACCATGCGCGGCAACACATCCGTATTTGTTGCCATATGGCCTGCCAGTTGACCGGCCATGCACCTGGAGTCGGCGATGACTTATGCAGCCCCCGTCAAGGACATGATGTTCGTACTCGAAGAGCTGGCAGATATTGCAAGCGTCAGCCAGCTCAGCGGTCTCGGCGATTCGAATGCCGACACCGCGCAAGCCGTTCTCGACGAAGGGGCGAAGCTTGCCGCGGAAGTCATCGCGCCACTGAACGCGCAGGGCGACCAGCGCCCGAGCACGTGGTACGACGGCGAGGTCGCGGCGACGGCCGGTTTCGGTGATGCCTACCGCCAATTCATTGAGGGCGGCTGGCAAGGCATCAGCCATCCGGTGGAATTCGGCGGTCAGGGGCTCGCTAAGCTGGTCGCGTCGCCGTGCATCGAGATGCTCAACGCTTCCAACCTTTCCTTCGCGCTGTGCCCGCTGCTCACCGACGGCGCCATCGAGGCATTGCTGACCGCGGGCTCGGCGGAGTTGAAGGCGCGCTTTCTGCCGAAGCTGGTCGAGGGCGCGTGGACCGGCACGATGAATCTGACCGAGCCGCAGGCGGGCTCCGATCTGTCGCTCGTGCGTTCGCGCGCCGAGCCGCAGGGCGGCGGCACCTACAAGGTGTCCGGCACCAAGATCTTCATCACCTGGGGCGAGCACGACATGGCCGAGAACATCGTCCATCTCGTGCTGGCTCGCACGCCGGATGCGCCAGAAGGGGTAAAGGGCATCTCGCTGTTCCTCGTGCCCAAATTCCTGCTGAACGACGACGGCAGCCTCGGCGCGCGCAATGACGTCCACTGCGTGTCCATCGAGCACAAGCTCGGGATCAAGGCGAGTCCGACGGCCGTGCTCCAGTACGGCGACAATGGCGGCGCAACCGGCTATCTCGTGGGCGAGGAGAATCGCGGTCTCGAGTACATGTTCATCATGATGAACGCGGCGCGCTTCGGCGTCGGTCTGCAGGGCATCGCGCTGTCCGACGCGGCTTATCAGAAGGCCGCCGCGTATGCGAAGGAGCGGATTCAGAGCCGCCCCGTCGACGGTTCGGACGCGGGCTCGGTCGCGATCATCCGCCACCCCGATGTGCGCCGGATGCTCGGCCTCATGCGCGCGCTGACCGAAGGCGCGCGTGCGCTCGCCTATATCGCGGCCGCGCACGCGGATTTCGCGCATCACGACGAGGACGCGGCGAGCCGCGCAAGGCATCAGGCGACA
>LRBF01000102.1 GCA_001580565.1 Caballeronia megalochromosomata
CGGGCGTGGACCGCGCACGGTCTGACGAGCTATAAATCATCGGGCGCTGGTTCAGCACAAAATAGCTACGGCACAGCGCTACGCGCTGCCGTTGGGTATGCGAGGGAAACCGACGAAGAAGAAGTACACGCAGACCCGATTGACCCATCGGCCGCGAAGCGGGCCGGAACTGTTTCGTGCTGAACCAGTGTGTGGTGTAGTGCGATGAGTCAGACCGTGCGCGATCCAAGCCCGGTGAGGCCTACGAGGGCACTCGCTACTGCCGGGCCATTCAGCCAATTGCCTGTGCCGCGGCCGGTGTGAAGTGCTTAGGCTGGGACAAGCTGTTTCTTTGGTTACTTTCTTTGCAGCAGCAAAGAAAGTGACTGCCGCCCCGCACAGGGGCAGTGCTAATAGACCGACACGAAAACGGGATCCGACGAAAACGCGAGAAATAGGGTTCATCACTGCGAGGATCGACGAGACTTGAACCCATTGTGCGGAAAGCAAGGCATGACGCGCGCGCAGGCGCAAATTCTCATCCCGAAAGCGGCCGATCCGGCTCAAGAGCCGCACCCCCGAGAATCGACGTAGCATCGGCACGTGCATTGTCGAGCTGCACGACACTCGCCTGACGTGCCGCGAGCGCATCGCGGTTCGCGATCGCGGTGAAGATCGCCTTGTGACGCGGCAGCGAGAGCGCATGCGTGTTCGGATGACGGCTCGTCAGCCTGATCGATTCGCTGAGCGCGAGCGACAGCATATTGCCGATATACCCGAGCATGTCGTTGTGCGTCGCCGTCATGATCGCGCGATGAAACGCCAGATCCGGATCGAGCAGATCGGCGGCGGTCTGCGCGGCTTCCATGCGTTCATACGCGTCGCCGATGCGCGCAATGTCCTCGTCCGTCGCGGAGATGGCCGCGAGCGCGGCGGCGGCCGGCTCGATGATCTGGCGCACCGTCATCAGCGAGTGGAAGAACTCGCCTTCGGGAAGATGGTTGATGGTCCACACGAGCACATCGGGGTCGAGCATGTGCCACTCGTCGCGCGCGCGCACGACGCTGCCCACGCGCGGCTTCGACACGACGAGCCCCTTTGCGACCAGCACGCGCGTCGCCTCGCGCAGCACCGGGCGGCTCACGCCATAGCTTTCGCACAACGTGGGCTCGGCTGGCAGACGCTCGCCCGGCCGGATGCGGCCGCTCACGATCTGCATGCCGAGCTCCTGCACGATGCGCCCGTGCATGCTCTTGCGTTGCTTGGGGTTGCGGTAATCCATGATGCGGCGCGGCGTCTAACTTGCGGTCGTCGCGCGCATCGCCCGATATTCCCGCCTCACGATATCCATCAACTCCGCGACCGATGTATTCGCGCTGCGCTGCTCGTAAGTCACGCGGCCGCGCTGCATCAACATGATGCGATCCGCGATGTCGAGCGTCTGCGCATAGTTGTGCATGATCATGATGATCGAGAGACCGCCTTTCTCCTTCAGGCGCATCACGAGATCGATGATGAGCGCGGCCTCGCGCGCGCCCATCGCGGCGAGCGGCTCGTCGAGCAGCAGGATCTTCGCGTTCGAATGCACCGCGCGCGCGACGGCAATGGCCTGACGCTGCCCGCCTGACAAACGCTCGACAGGCAGATCGACGGAAGGCACATGCACGCCGATATCTTCGAGACATTGCGCCGCGCGCTCGCGCATCTGCTTGTGATCGACGAGACGCAATAGACGAGCAGGGCCGCCCCGCACGATCTCCCGATTGAGGAACATGTTGTGATAGATCGACAGCGAATTCGCGAGCGCGAGATCCTGATACACGCATTCGATACCGAGCGCGCGCGCATGATCGACGGACTTGAGCAGCGTCTCCTCGCCGTGCACGGAGAGCGTGCCGCTCGTCTGCTGATGAAAGCCCGTGAGAATCTTGACGAGCGTCGATTTGCCCGCGCCGTTGTCGCCGAGAATGCCGAGGATCTCGCCTTTGCCGAGCGAAAGCGACACGCCGTCGAGCGCGGTGACCGCGCCGAAGCGCTTGACGAGGTTGTCGCCGCGAAGGGCGAGATCGGCGGATGCGGCGGGAGCCGTTTGCGGTTCTGCCATCACCGTGCTCCCTTGCGGCGAATGCGCCCGACGTGGATGTTGAAGATCATCGCGGCGAGAATCGCGGCCCCGAGAATGATGTTGAACGTGAACGCGTTGATGCCGATGAGCGTGAAGCCGTCGCTCAGAATGCCGAGCACCGCCGCGCCGAGCAACCCGCCCACGATCGTGCCCGAGCCGCCCGTCAACGGCGTGCCGCCGATCACGGCAGCGGCGACCGCGAGGAACATGATCTGATTGCCGCCCGCTTGCGGATCGATCGACGTGATGCGAAAGCTCTCGAGGATGCCGGTGAAGCCCGCGAGCACCGCGGCGATCACGAAATTGCCGAGCCGCAACCGGTTCACGTGGATGCCCGCCTCGCTCGCGCCGAGCGCGTTCGCGCCGGCCGCCTGCGTATGCAGACCCCAGCGCGTATGCCGCAGCAGCACATGCATGACGAACGCGATCGCCACGGTCCAGATTATCTCGCTATAGCCCCACGCGCCCATCACGGCGGCGAACTCGGGCGAGCCCGGTGTTGCGGCGGGCGTGCCGCGTGAAACGGTCAGCGTGATGCCGTTGATCAGAAAGAGCGTGCCGAGCGTCGTCACGAACGAAGGCAGGCGCAAAAAGACCGTCACCGCCCCGTTCACGAAGCCGATGATCGCGGCCGCGACGAGTCCAGCAATGACCGCGAGCCACATCGGCGCGCCCGCGTCGTTGGCGAACACCATCATGAACGGCGCGAACGCGAACACCATGCCCGCCGACAGATCGATGTCGCCGCCGATCATCAGCATGATCTCGCCGAACGCGATGATCGCGACCGGCGCGACGTACTGCGAGAGATTGACGAGACTCGCGTTGCTGAGCAGGAAGTCGTGATTGACGAACTGGAAGTACGCCGCGAGCAGCACGGCGACGAGCAGGATGCGCAACTCGGGCGCCCAATGGGACGCCCACGCACCGCGCGGACTGGCGGTCCGCGCGGGCGTGGTTGCTTTACTAGGTTCGTTCACCGTGTTCATCAGGACTTGATCGCGCCTTTCATCGGCACGATTTGCGGCTTGGTGGTCTTGCCTTCATAACGCGTCGAGGTGTTGAGATAAGGCTCGACCGTGTCCTTCGTCACGAACTTGAGACCCGTGTTGATGTTCGCCGGCCCGACGAGCCCGCCCGACGCGAGGAACACGAACGCTTCCATCACCGTATAGAAGCCCTGCACGTACGGCTGCTGGTCGATGGTGAAATCGAGGAAGCCTTCGTGGATGAGCTGGATGGTCTGCGGCAGCAGATCGAAGCCGCCGCCATGCACGCCCTTCGAAGGCAGGTTCGATTCCTTCATGACCTGAGCTACGCCCTGCGTGCTGCCCGCGTCGACGGCGAACATGCCTTTCAGATCCTGGTGGCCGAGATAGAACGACTTGATCTTCGAGAGCTCTTCGTTGACGGTTGCGCCGGTCGCAACCGTCTGAATGTCGATCTTCTTGCCGGATTTCTTGATTGCATCGCTTGCGCCATCGAGACGCGGCTGGATGTTCAACTGCCCCGGCGTCGCGATGAAGAGCGCGACCATGCCGCTGTCGATCAGGCTCGCGATGCGCTCGCCCATCTGATAGCCCGACAGATACAGGTCCTGGCCGATATACGCGAGCCGCGGATTGCTCTTGCCGCGCGGCGCGTCGGCGTTGTAAGCGAATACGGGAATGCCGGCGTCGAGCGCGGCCTGAATGGGCTTGTCGAATGCGTTCGGATCGACGATCGGCACAGCAATGGCATCTGCTTTCGCGGCGATCGCGGAGTTCACCGCGCGCACCATTTCGCCCGCATCGGAGGTGGCCGAGCCGGTCCATTGATAGTCCATGCCGAACATGGCGCAGGCATCCTGAATGCCATATTGCGTCGGCACGAAGAACGGATTCGTCGTCACGTGATTGACGAACACGATCTTCCATTTCTTGTGCTGCGGGAACGCCGCTTCGGCCGCCTGCGCGGTCGAGATCAGCCCGCCGCCGCCGGTCACGCCGCCCAGCAGCGACAACGCCGCGCCGAGTCCCGCGCCCTGCATGATGCCGCGCCGGCCTGCGCTGATGAGGCTGCTGTCTTTTGCGTCGTCATCCCGATCTTGCGCCATGTCTTCCTCCGTTCTCTTCTTCGTTGGTCGATGGGTCGACTCATCGTCGATCACGTTCAGATACTGGGTTCCACGGCATGTCGTCCGCATGCGGCTTTCATGAATGAAAGACGGCAGTGTTGCGGAAGACGATGCGAGCAATGTGCGAGAGGGCGATTCGAAAGCGCGGCGTGTTTGAACTAGTAATTGGGATCTGCGAAGCCCGCGCGCCGACTTCAATAGACAAACTATATGCAGACTGTTTTGACGTTGCGATTAGCGTTTTCCCGGTACGTGTCATCGATATAGTCATGCTATTTATACATCTTTCTTGCAGAGTGAGCACAGCCATGAGCGCCCCAAAACCCAAGCTCCGCTCGGCCGCGTGGTTCGGCACCGCCGACAAGAACGGTTTCATGTACCGGAGCTGGATGAAAAACCAGGGCATTCCGGATCACGAGTTCGCGGGCAAGCCGATCATCGGCATATGTAATACGTGGTCCGAACTAACGCCGTGCAATTCGCACTTTCGCAAGCTCGCCGAGCACGTGAAGCGCGGCGTGTATGAAGCTGGCGGATTTCCCGTCGAGTTTCCGGTGTTCTCGAACGGCGAATCGAACCTGCGGCCCACCGCGATGTTCACGCGCAATCTCGCGAGCATGGACGTCGAGGAAGCGATACGCGGCAATCCCGTGGATGCGGTCGTGCTGCTCGTCGGTTGCGACAAGACGACGCCCGCGCTCCTGATGGGCGCGGCGAGCTGCGACGTGCCCGCGATCGTCGTCTCGGGCGGCCCGATGCTGAACGGCAAGCACCAGGGCCGCGACATCGGCTCGGGCACCGTCGTGTGGCAACTGAGCGAGCAGGTGAAGGCGGGCAAGATTTCGATTCACGAATTCATGTCGGCGGAAGCGGGCATGTCGCGCTCGACGGGCACCTGCAACACGATGGGCACCGCATCGACGATGGCGTGCATGGCCGAAGCGCTCGGCGTCACGCTGCCGCACAACGCGGCGATTCCGGCCGTCGATTCGCGCCGCTATGTGCTCGCGCATCTGTCGGGGATGCGTATCGTCGAGATGGCGCTGGAAGACTTGCGGCTCTCGAAACTGCTGACGCGCGAGGCGTTCGAGAATGCGATCCGCGCCAACGCGGCGATCGGCGGTTCGACGAACGCGGCGATTCATTTGAAGGCGATTGCGGGGCGCATCGGCGTGAAGCTCGAACTGGACGACTGGACGCGCATCGGTCGCGGCACGCCGACCCTCGTCGATCTGCAGCCTTCGGGGCGCTTCCTGATGGAGGAGTTTTATTACGCGGGCGGTTTGCCGGCAGTGTTGAGGCGTCTTGGCGAAGCGAACCTGATTCCGCATCCCGATGCGCTCACGGCCAACGGCCACACGCTCTGGGAGAACGTGAAGGAAGCGCCGCTCTACAACGACGAAGTGATCCGGCCGATCGAAAAGCCGCTCGTCGCCGATGGCGGATTGTGCGTGCTGCGTGGCAATCTCGCGCCGAACGGCGCGGTGCTGAAGCCGTCGGCGGCGACGCCCGCGCTATTGAAGCATCGCGGCCGCGCGGTCGTCTTCGAGAACTTCGACGACTACAAGCAACGTATCGCCGATCCCGACCTCGATGTCACGGCGGACTCCGTGCTCGTGATGAAGAATTGCGGGCCGAAGGGCTATCCGGGCATGGCGGAAGTCGGCAACATGGGCCTGCCGCCGAAGCTGCTGGCGCAAGGCGTGACGGACATGGTGCGCGTATCGGATGCGCGCATGAGCGGCACGGCGTACGGCACGGTGGTGCTGCACGTCGCACCCGAGGCGCGCGCGGGCGGGCCGCTTGCGATCGTGCGCGATGGCGACTGGATCGAGCTCGACTGCGACAAGGGCGTGCTGCGCATCGATATCGACGATGACGAAATCCGCACGCGTCTCGATGCATGGACGGCGGCGCGCACCGAGATTCCCGAAGATCGCACCGGCTATCGCAAGCTGTATGTCGAGCACGTATTGCAAGCCGACGAAGGCTGCGACTTCGACTTTCTCGTCGGATGCCGCGGCGCGGACGTGCCGAAGCATTCGCATTGAGCGGTCACTTGCGCGGGCTCCACGTTGCAATCGCGACGCCGAGCACCGCGACGCCCATCGCCCACCACGCGGCTGCCGGCAATACTTCGCCGAGAAAGAACCAGGACAGCACGGCGGCTGCGGGCGGGATGAAAAAGAACAGTGAGGCGACTTGCGATACCTTGCCCGCGCGCGTCATCGCGAGCAACAGCGTGATCGCGATCAGCGAGTTGCCGATCACGAGATAGGCGAGCGTCGCGATGAACGTGGGCGTCCATTGCACTTTCGTGTGCTCGAACGCGAGCGCCATGGGCGCGCAAAACACGAAGCCGACGCTGTATTGCACGAGGTTCGACGTGATCGGATCTTGCGCCGTGCCGAGGCGCTTTTCATACAGCATCGCGCCCGTGATGCCGATGAGCGCGCCGACCGCGAGCAACACGGGCCCGAGCGAATCCGCGTGCAGCGGCCCGCGCGCGACGATTACGCCTCCCGCACCCGCGAGTCCGAGCGTCAGGCCGATCCAGCGTCGAATGCCGATTCGTTCGCCGACGAACTTCGGCGCGAGCACGCCGACGAGAATCGGCTGCAATGACACGATCAACGCGAGCACTGACGTCGCGATGCCCGCGGTCATCGACAAGTAGCTGAGTCCGAAGTACATCACCTGCACGAGAAAGCCGACGACGCCGAGATGCAGCCACGCGCGCGCATTGCGCGGCCATTGTGGGCGCCTGATGGCGCAGACGGCGAGCAGCACGCCGACGCTCAATGCAAAGCGTATCGATAGAAACGTCAGCGGCGCGGCGTAGTGCAGGCCGGTCTTCGCAATCGGAAATCCCGCGGACCAGAGAAGCAAAAAGAGAATGGGTCCACCGATGGTGAGCCAGCGGCGATCTTCTTTTCCGTCGATGTGCGGGGCTTGCGCCATGTTTGCGTCCTTCTTGTCTACATGCAGCGGAAGTACCGATTGTAGTGTTCGAGACGACGCCGGCGAAGTGTGAGACATTCTTTGCTTCCGTTACTTTCGCTTCGAATCATGAACGACTCTACGAACGCGGCGCCCGACAGCACCGCCGCGCGCGTTGCAATGTGGCGCGCGCTGCACGTCGAAGCCGATGCGCCGCCGCATGTTCTCGCTGACACCATCGGCCTTGAATTGCTCGCGCCCGATGCGAGCTGGCGCGAACGTGGCGACATGAACCCGCAGTTCACGCGGCCTTTCCGTGCATCGATCGTCGCGCGTGCGCGCTTCATCGAAGATCTCGTTGTGCAAGAGGCCGGCCGGGGCGTGGCGCAGTACGTGATCCTCGGCGCGGGTCTCGATAGCTTCGCGCAACGCAGGCCGGAGATCGCTTCACGGCTGACGATCTTCGAAGTCGATCCGCCGGGACCGCAGGCATGGAAGCGTCGGCGTCTGATCGAACTCGGCTATGGCGTGCCGGAGTGGCTGCGTTTCGTGCCCGTCGATTTCGAAGCGGGAGAATCGTGGCGCGAGAAGCTCGTGAACAACGGCTTCGATGCGAGCAGGCCCGCGATTGTCGTGTCGACAGGCGTCAGCATGTATCTCACGAAGGAGGCGAACGTGGCCACGTTGCGCGAAGTCGCGGGCTTTGCATCGGGATCGATCTTCGCGATGACCTTCCTGCTGCCGCTCGAACTCGCGGACCCGGAAGTGCGTCCGGGGCTGGAGATGGCGGAGAAGGGCGCGCGGGCCAGCGGCACGCCGTTCATTAGCTTCTTTACGCCAGAGCAGATTAAGGCGTTGGCACGCGATGCGGGCTTCGAGCGCGCGCGTCACGTTTCGGCGGCGGACCTGACACAGCGCTATTTTGCGGATCGAAGTGATGGCCTGCGGCCGCCGCAGAATGCCGAAGAACTGCTGATCGCGAACACATAGGCTCGCCATGCCCAAGATCGACCTCGCCGCCGTGCCTGCGATAAAAGGCTCGGGATATCCGCCGCCCTTCGATGTGCCGTGCGCCCATCGCACCCGTCAGCGTGTCGGCGATGCAGGCGGTCTCAGTAACTTCGGCGTGAATCTGATGCGCCTGCCGCCGGGCGGTTGGTCGAGTCAGCGTCACTGGCATTCGCACGAGGACGAGTTCGTTTATGTGCTGGAAGGGGAACTGGTGCTGATCGAGGATGAAGGCGAAACGATTTTGCGCGCGGGAGATTGCGCGGCGTTTCCAAAGGGAACGGGGAATGGTCATCACATGATCAACCGGTCGCACGAGGCGGTGGTGTATCTGGAAGTCGGAAGCCGTGTGTATGAAGACCTCACGACCTGCTCCGATGTCGACATGATGAGCGCTAATGCAGATGGGCGCTTCGTGCGCAAGGATGGCACGCCGATTGGGTCGGTGAAGGGCTGAGGCGTTCGCGCGACCAAGTGACTCGGACCAGTCTGAAATCTATGGGCCGCTGGTCAGTCATTCCAATCCACAAATCGGGTCTAATCATGAGCTTACCGGAGGGTGACCCGGTGTCTCGAAAGTGATTGCTAAAAAACACCTATTTCTTGCGGCAGAATCTCGTGCTGGCCGAATAGCGGCCGCGGTCAATTAAACAAGTACGAGATAAAAAGCCGATGAGTGACCCGTTTCGTGATCCGCGCACGCTCGTGAAGAGCTACCACTATATCGATCTGCCGGGTGAGCCGCCGGACTCGAAGCTATGGCCGGGTGTGAACAACATCATCAAGCTGCGCAAGCATCGGGACGTGGTGTTCGATATCAGGCTCGAGGCGGGTGCGAGCTATACGTTGAAGACGGATCAGCCGGAGTCGAAGTACGGGCGCTTTTACGACACCAGACGCAAGCTGACCGTTGCGTGGGCGAAGTTCAATGATGGTGAGCCGCTACACGTTTGGGTAGGCCGGAGATTCCAGGGCAACCTGATTTTACTGAGCGGGGACAAGGAGATCGGTCGTTATCCGATTCGGAAAATGAATTGCACGGGAACGTGTACGGATGATCCGAAGCATAAGCCCGCGCCGATGTTCATCATCTTGCACGACGAAAAGGCATTTGTTCAGGATCTGCTTGCGCTGCAGGACTCAGTGCTTCTCCCTGGCGAGTCGCCTGCCATTTTGACAACTGCATATGACCGTTCGCGCCATGGAGCCACGCTTCAGAGTGCTCCATTCGAGACGTCACGGCGATCCATGAGTGCGACCGTCACACAGCCACAAGGATTGATGGTTACGCGCAACGGTTCGCCGGAGGTCTTGCAGACAGTTCATATATTCGAGGTGCAGAAGACGAATGCGCCTGATGTGCCGCATGAGATCGCTCAATTCTTTATGAGCGGGAACGAGAAATATGCGATTGATCCGAACAAGATTCTTTGCCGAAATTGGCTGATACAGCAATCGTCTGGTCTCTTGGCATTTTTTCAAGATGCGCTCAGGCATGATCAAGGATGGCTGAGGAGGTTTTGGAACCGAAAGTTCTATCTTGTCAAAAGGTCGGGAAAGTTCGTAGCCATGTTCTCCACCGGTCCAGAAGATTGGCGGATTCTTGGGGTTTTACTTACAGGCTATAAAAAAGTTCTTCCGAGAACGAGCAGAATTCTGACTATCGCTGGCGGTGCGGGGAATCTTTCTGGCACAGGCGAAGCAGCGTTGGGCGCTTTGAAAGGCTCAGTTTGGCATGGCGCAGGGATAGCTGTGGCATTCAATATGGGGATTGATGTGGCGATGTGGTTAAACGATCCTAGACAAGATCTTTACGATCTTTTTGCGATGGTTGGAGTTGACCTGGTCAAAGCGGGCTTGTACGCGCTAGGAACCAGTTTAGTCATGTCCGCCTTGATAACTGGTGCCGCTGTCGTGTTCGGAACAGCTACCTTACCGGTTGTGGTGCTTGCGGTTGGCACTGCCTTGGTTACCGTGGCAGTGGGATACGTTGTCGATTGGATGTCAAACGAGATTGATGCTAACAAGAAACTGAGTGACCTTCTCGGAACCTTGACGACGATGCTCAAGGAGGTCCATCCGCGTGACTACGGAGACGCGTACGTTGGTGCTGACTGGGCGCTGGTTGTAGGTTCTGCGTCGCGGAAGGAGGCCCCTGCGCGATGACATTGACGTCCAACCGCGAGGATGAAACGATCGGGCTGGAGCGTACGCGGATCGACGACCATCTGCAGGCCGCTGCGTTGACGCTGCCGTTAGGGGGGCTGGTTACGCTCGTATACTTTGCAGGATTCTCTCGATTTGGTGCGTCGGAGCTACCGTGGAAGATAACGGCGAGCGCTACCTTTCTCGCAATCACGGTCTTGGTATGCCACTATTTTTTGAATCGAAGAGCGCGCCGCCTGATTTGGGAAGGCGTGGCTGCCATGTTCGCGTTGGTACCAACTTGGCTTCTCATGGGATCTTGTTGGCTGTTCTATTTCATCTTCGCTCCTATGCCACACTGGCTCAAGTGGATCACGCTGGTACCTTGTGCTTTAGGAACTGTTTATTGGTTACGAATCGTCTGGAAGGACTATGCGCGCGATGTCGATAGATTGCATTTAGTCCAACGGCTATATCGGTTTGATGAGCAGCGAATTCTATATCCGGGTGCAGACTCAGACATGATAGTAGCTACGCTGCGACAGCGAAATCCATTCATATGGCTCCCAGTTTGGGCTATTTCGCTCGCTCCGTTGATTGGAGCACTAGCGCTGAGCTCCATCGAGCACTTCGAGTCTCCGAGCGGACCACATATGGTGTTTCTAGTCCTCTCGTTTTTTTCGTTTCCAATGTCTCTGTGGATGCTGGCATATTTTGGGCTAAGGACTGTGTACTTTCACGTCTATTTGCCCTTCAAACTAGAGGCGCAAACCAAGAAGAAGGTCATCCTCGCGCCGTGACGCATATAATTCACGCCCTAGCATTCGAGACGTCATGAGCGACGAAGTCATTGCCAACACGGTAGCGCCGTCGCTTAAGCGCAACGCCATGACGCCGCACAACTAACCGCATCCCTAATCCGCCACACGCACCACCACATCCGCCGCAGCGAGACTTTCCGCCATCCACTCAGGCGGCGGGGCATCCGTGAAAAGCGCATCGATCTGACTGAGATGCCCCAGCTTCACGAGCGCGGCGCGACCGAACTTCGAATGATCAGCGACGAGAAACACCGTGCGCGACTGCTCGACGATCGCCTGCGCCACGCGCACCTCGGCGATATCGAAGTCGCGCAGCGTGCCGTCCTCCTCGATGCTCGAAATGCCGATGATCCCGAAGTCCACCTTGAACATCCGGATGAAGTCGACAGCCTGCTCGCCGACGACGCCCTTGTCGCGCGCGCGCACTGTCCCGCCCGCGACCAGCAGCTCGGCGTCGGATTCGTCCGCGAGAATGTTCGCCACGTTCAGGTTGTTCGTGATCACGCGTAGCCCCGTGTGCTGACGCAGCGCGCGCGCGACTTCCTCGGTCGTCGTGCCGAGGTTGATGAAGAGCGTCGCCTGATTCGGTATCTCGGACGCGACGAGCCTCGCGATGCGCCGCTTCTCTTCGAGATACATCTGCTGGCGCGCGGTGTAGGCCGTGTTCTCCGAACTCGTCAGCGCGCTCGCGCCGCCGTGATAGCGGCGCAGCAGGTTCTGGTCGGACAGCCAGTTCACGTCGCGGCGGATGGTCTGCGGCGTGACCTGAAATTGCGCGGCCAGGTCTTCGATGGTGGCGAAGCCGTCTCGGGCGACGCGGTCGAGCAGCGCCCGCTGCCTGCCGTTGAGTGCTTGATCGGATGTCATCGAAGTGAGCAGAATCGCAAAAAAATGAAAATTGCCGGATGCGCGAGTGTAGACGAAATATACCGCTGCCCCACTCAGTGTTAGGATGATCGAAAACGAATATTAGCGATTCGTTTCCGAACATGATCAAAACCGGCAGTATGGAGTCGGCGGCATGAGCCAGCAACGTTTCATTCTCGCGCTCGATCAGGGAACGACCAGTTCTCGCGCGCTACTGTTCTCCCGCTCGGGCAGCGTCGTCGCGAGTGCGCAGCGCGAATTCGCGCAGCATTATCCACAGCCCGGCTGGGTCGAGCACGATCCTTTCGATATCTGGCAATCGCAGTTCGACGTCGCCCGGGAGGCCATGCGAACGGCCGGCGCGCAAGGCGCGGAGATCGCGGCGATCGGCATTGCGAACCAGCGCGAGACGACCCTTTTGTGGGACCGGCAGACGGGCGCGCCCATCGGGCCCGCAATCGTGTGGCAGGACCGTCGCACCGCCGCGCAGTGCGCGCGCCTGATCGAAAGCGGCGCGCAGACCCTGATCGAGCGCAAGACGGGTCTGCGCATCGATCCATATTTTTCCGCGACCAAGCTCGCGTGGCTGCTCGACAGCGCGCCAGGCCTGCGTGCGCGTGCGCAACGCGGCGAGCTGGCTTTCGGCACCGTCGATAGCTGGCTCGTCTGGAATCTGACCGGTGGCCGTGTCCACGTGACGGACATATCGAACGCCGCGCGCACCGCGCTCTTCGATATCCGCACCTGCCGATGGGACGACGATCTGCTCGCGCTCTTCGATATCCCGCGCGCCGTGCTGCCGGAAGTGACGGCGTCGAGCGGCATCATCGCGCATACGGATGCCGCGTTGTTCGGTACGGCCATTCCGATCACGGGCATCGCAGGCGACCAGCAGGCGGCGACATTCGGCCAGGGATGCGTCGAGCCCGGTCTGGTCAAGAACACCTACGGCACCGGTCTTTTCATGCTGATGAACACGGGCGCGCAGCCTGTCGCATCGAGGCATCGTCTTCTCACGACGATCGGCTGGCAACTCGACGGCCGGCTCACGTATGCACTGGAAGGCGCGGTCTTCATGGGCGGCGCGATCGTTCAATGGCTGCGCGATGGTCTCGGCATCATCGAAAGCGCGCAGGATATCGGCGCACTAGCGGCGCAATGCGAATCGAGCGAGGGCGTCGTGCTTGCGCCGGCTTTCGCCGGACTCGGCGCGCCGTATTGGGACCCGTATGCACGCGGCACGCTGCTCGGCATGACGCGCGGCACGGCGCGCGCCCATATCGCACGGGCGGCGCTCGAAGCCATCGCGCTCCAGACCGTCGATGTTCTCACCGCGATGGAGGCCGATGCGGGCATCGCCGTGAGCGAGCTTCGCGCGGACGGCGGCGCGTCGCGAAACGAACTCCTGATGCAGATTCAGGCCGATCTGCTCGCGAGGCCCGTCGTGCGCCCGCCCGTCACCGAGACGACCGCGCTCGGCGCCGCCTGTCTCGCGGGGATCGGCTCGGGCTTCTGGTCCGGTCTCGGCGAAATCACACGCGCATGGCCCGCCGCCCGGCGCTTCGAACCGGCGATGTCGGCGCACACGCGTGAGGTGCATATCGAACGATGGCATCGCGCGATCGAGCGCGCACGCGGCTGGGAAACACCCTCTGCACAATCCACCTGCATCACGGCCTGACATGCACGCCACGACACCTTCCGACCGCGCATCGCTGCTGCGCGAACTGGACAAGACGCCACTCTTCGATGTCGTCGTGATCGGCGGCGGCGCGAGCGGTCTCGGCACGGCCGTCGATGCGGCATCGCGTGGCTATCGAACTTTGCTGCTCGAAGCGCGCGATTTCGCCAAAGGCACGTCGAGCAAGGCCACCAAGCTGGTCCACGGCGGCGTGCGCTACCTCGCGCAAGGCAACATCCCGTTGGTTCGCGAGGCGCTGCGCGAGCGCGGCCTGCTCGCGCGCAACGCGCCGCATCTGGTGCATGCGCTCGGCTTCGTCGTGCCGGCGTATCGCTTCGGAGACAAGTTCGTCTACGGCGCGGGACTGAAAATGTACGACTGGCTCGCGGGCTCGCTGAATCTCGGCGCGAGCCGCAGCCTCGACCTTGCGGAAACGCGCGCGAAATCGCCGATGCTCGCCGAAAGTCTCGACGGTCACGCGCTGCGCGGCGGCACGCTCTACCGCGACGGCCAGTTCGACGACGCGCGCCTCGCCATCGCGCTGATGCGCACGCTGTTCGATCTCGGCGGCGTCGCGCTCAACAATGCGGCCGTGCGTGGCGTCGGCTTCGATCGCGCGGCGGGGCATCATCGGCTGTTGGTGACGGATGTCGAAACGGGCGACAACTTGAGTGTCGGCGCGCGCTGCCTCGTCAATGCGACGGGCGTGTGGGTCGATTCGATCCGCGCGATGGCCGAACCCGGCGTACGCCCGATCGTCGCGCCGAGCCAGGGCGTTCATCTGACGTTGCCGGGCCGCTTCCTGCAAAGCAAGGACGCGATTCTCGTGCCGAAGACGAGAGACGGCCGCGTGCTGTTCATGGTGCCGTGGCACGGCCACACGATCGTCGGCACGACGGATACGCCGCGTCAGGACTTGCCGCTCGACCCGCGCGCGAGCGACGAGGATATCGACTTCATTCTCGCGACGGCGTCGGATTATCTGTCCGTCAAGCCGACACGCGACGATGTCTTGAGCGTCTGGGCGGGGCTTCGTCCGCTCGTGAAGGCCGATGGGCAGGCATCGACGGCGGCGCTGTCGCGTGAACATACGATCGAAATGAACGCGACGGGCATGATCACCGTGACGGGTGGCAAATGGACGACGTATCGGCTGATGGCGCAGCAGGTCATCGATCTGGCTGTGGCGAAGCGTCTGTTGCCGCAGGCGCCGTGTTGCACGGCGGCGCTGGCGCTGCATGGGGCGACGGCCGAGAAGCACGGCTATTACGGTTCCGATGCAGCACGGGTCGGGCGTCTGCCGGGCGCGGAGAACGTGCTGGTGAAGGCGAGTGGTTTGACCGAGGCGCAGACGCGCTTTGCTGTTCGGGCGGAACTCGCGCGTTGCGTCGAGGATGTGCTCGCGCGGCGCAATCGGGCGCTGTTTCTCGATGCTGCCGCTGCGCGTGGGGCGGCGCCGGAGGTGGCGCGGATCATCGCGGAAGAGTTGGGGAAATCGGCGCAGTGGCAAGCTGATGAGGTTGCGCGGTTTGATGCTTTTGCGCGGACGTGGATGTTGGCGTAGGGCTTGGCTTTGTCGTCGGATCCCGTATTCGTGTCGGTCTATTAGTGTTGCCCCTGTGCGGGGCGGCAGTCACTTTCTTTGCTGCTGCAAAGAAAGTAACCAAAGAAAGCAGCTTTTCCATCCAAAGTGCCTCATACCGGCCGCGGCACAGGCGATTGACCTAATGGCCCGGCAATAGCGAGTGCCCTCACAAGCAGAACCGGGCTTGGACCGCGCACGGTCTGCCACATTGCACCACTAATCAAACTGGTTCAGCACGAAATAGCGCCGGCACAGCGCTACGCGCTGCCGTGGGGCATGCGAGGG
>LRBF01000103.1 GCA_001580565.1 Caballeronia megalochromosomata
CGCCCCGCATAGGGGCAGTGCGAATAGACTGACACGCTAACGGGATCCGGCGAACCAAAACCTATCTCCCACGCCGCGCCCGCGCCATTTCCAGATCGCGGCAAAGCTCAGCCGCACCCAACACGAGCCTAGGCGTCGGCCGATTGATGAGATCACCGTCGATCCCAAAGAGATTCCCCCGCGCCACAGCAGTAAGCGAAGTCCATCGCCGCCATCGTTCGAGCGCGGGCAACGGTCGATCCGGTGTCGTCGCACCGGCCGTCGAAGTGACGATCGCTTCGGGATTCGCCGCCAGCACGGCTTCGGTCGATATCGTCGGCACGCGCGCCTTGTCCGCCGCGAACACGTTCACGCCACCGCACAGCCCGATCACTTCGTCGAAAACATTGTCGCGATTGAGCGTCATCAAAGGATCATCCCAGACCTGATAGAACACACTCACCGGCGGCCGCCGCGCATAACGCGACCGCAACTGCGCGATGTCGCGCGTGAACGCATCCGAACTCGCGCGTGCCGTGTCTTGCGTGCCGAGCAGCGCGCCCAGTTTGTCGATGCTCGTCGCGATATCGTCGAGATGCTTCGGTTCGCTGAAGTAGATCGGGACGCCGAGCGCGGCGAGCCGCTCCATCTGACGCGCCGCGTTCCCATGCCGCCAAACGACGATCAGATCCGGATGCAACGCGACTATGCGTTCCAGATCGAGCGCCTTGTTGTCGCCGACGCGCGGGATCGTCTGCGCCTCCTTCGGATAGTCGCTATACGTCACCGCGCCGACGATGCGCGCGCCGCCGCCCGCCGCGAACAGCAACTCCGTGACGTGCGGCGCAAGACTCACGACGCGCTGCGCCGGCGTCGCGAGCGTGACCGATGCGCCGCTGTCGTCGGTCACGGTGATCGCGTGCGCCTGTGTCAAAGCGAAGCCGAGCAGCAAGGCGATCAAAGCGCGCACCATCACGCGCAGATCTCCTGCAATGCAAGCGACAGGCGCGCCCAATCGCCTTGCGCGCCCGGCAGGCCGATGCGCAGGCTCGGCGTCATGCCGGGCACATCGAAGAGGCGCGTCCAGATGCCACGCAACGCGAGCGCGTGTTGAAGCTCCGTGGCCCCGGGCGTCGGGGTCCACGCGAAGAGCGGCGTCGCGCGCACGTCGAAGCCATGGCTCGCGATCAGCGCGGCGAGGCGCGCGCCGTCGTGTTGCAGGCGTGCGCGCGTTTCGCGCTGCCAGTCGATATCAGCGAATGCGGCCATGACGGCGTGACGCGCCGGGCCGCTCACGGTCCACGCGCCGAGCGCGTCGCGCAGTGCATCGACGATCGAAGGCGCGGCCAGCACGAAGCCCGCGCGTATGCCCGCGAGGCCGAAGAACTTGCCGACCGAGCGCAGCACGATGAGCCCATCGCGCGCCGTTTCGCTCGCCAGCGACGACGCGGGATCGACATCGGCGAACGCTTCATCGACGATCAGCGTGCCGCCGCGCGATGCGAGCTGCGCATGCCAGTGCAAAAGCGTGTCGCGTGAAATGCGCTCCGCGGTCGGATTGTTCGGATTCCCGACGATCACGTGATCGAGCGCATCGGGTAAATCGCGGGCGGTGACGTCGAGCGTGGCGATGGCATGTCCCGCGCGCGTGAAGGCCGGCGCATATTCGCCGTAAGCCAGCGGCGCGACGCCCGCCGTTGCCCGCCGCAGGAGCGCGGGCAGCGCGCGGATCGCCGCCTGCGATCCAGCGACCGGCAATGCGAAAGGCGCGCCGTAATAGCGTGCGGCGCAATCGCCGAGGCCATCATCGTCTTCAGGTAGACGCCGCCATGCGTCGGGCGGCACGGGCGGCACCGGATAGCCGCGCGGATTGATGCCTGTCGACAGATCGAGCCAGTCATCGAACGGAATCGCGTAGCGCCGCGCGGCTTCGCGCAGATTGCCGCCGTGTCGGATGGGATGCGCCATGTCAGCCACTCGTGGTGACGCCGAGCGCGGCGACGATCAACAGCACCGCGAGCCACATGAGCATCGCGCGCTCGACGAGCCGCAACGCTGCGACCACATGTTTCGGGTTCGCCGTGTGACCCGCGCCTAACGTCGGCCGCGCTTCGAGCACGCCGTGATAAACCGCCGCGCCGCCGATCAGCACGTTCAGGCTGCCCGCGCCCGCGGCCATCACGGGACCGGCGTTCGGGCTGTCCCACGAGCGCGCCTGCGTGCGCCAGCAGTGCCAGGCCATGTGCGTATCACCCGCGAGCGCATAGGTTGCCGCCGTGAGACGCGCGGGAATGAAGTTGAGCACGTCGTCGAAGCGCGCAGCCGCCCAGCCGAAGCGCAGATAGCGCGGCGTGCGATAGCCCCACATCGCGTCGAGCGTGTTGGCGAGGCGGAACATCAGCGCGCCTGGGCCGCCCGCGACCGCAAACCAGAAGAGCGCGCCGAAGATCGCGTCGTTGCCGTTTTCCAGCGCGGATTCCACGGCTGCGCGCGAGAGGGCGTTCTCATCGGCTTGGGATGTATCGCGCGACACGATGCGCGAGGTCAGCGCGCGCGCCTGATCGATATCGCCGAAGCTCAACGCGCGCGCGATCGGCGCGATGTGTTCCCGCAGGCTCTTCGCGCCGAGCGCGAACCAGAGCAGCAACACATGCACGAGACAGGCATAGCCGAACGGCAGCACGCCGACGAGAAACCACGCGATACCGACCGGCGGCGCGATCAGCGCGAACCACGCGAGGATGCCCGCTGGCCGCGCGCGAAAACCGGTGTTCATGCGCGCTTCGAGCTTCGTCGCGAGCGTGCCGAAGCCGACGAGCGGATGCCGCGCGCGCGGCTCGCCGACGATGCGATCGACGATCACGCCGAGCACCGCGAGCAGGGCCATTGCGTAGGCGGAGAGCAGGAGCATCGCGCTTATCCCTTGAGCGCGAGCGGCAGACCCGCGACCATCATCGTCGCGCGCGCGCTCGCGGCGGCGACGCGCTGGTTCAGCCGGCCGAGTTCATCGACATAAAGACGCGTGACCGAGCCGAGCGGCACGACCCCCAGCCCGATTTCATTGCTTACGACGATGACCTTACCGCGCGCGTGAGCGAGAGCCGTATCGAATTGCACGAAGGCCTCGCGCGCGCTGTCGGGCACGACGGCGACGGTTTCGCTCGCGCTCGCCTGCGTGAAGAGCAGATTCGCGAGCCACAGCGTCAGGCAGTCGATCAGCACGCAATGCCCGGCGCGATCCGCGTCGCGCAATGCGCCCGCGAGATCGAGCGGCGCTTCGACCAGCGTCCAGTGCGCGGGCCTGCGCTCGCGATGATGCCGAACGCGCTCGGCGAACTCCGAATCATCGCCGATGCGTGCGGTGGCGATATACGTGACGGGCAAGCCGCTTTGCGCGGCAAGCCGTTCGGCGTGCGCGCTCTTGCCGGAGCGCGCGCCGCCGAGGATGAAAGTGAGATCGGGGGTCATCGCGATATTGTACTGACGGGCTAAGATAGCGCGTTGTTCTTCACGAGAATCCTCCGATGCCATTCACGCCACGCGGCACGCTGATGATCCAGGGCACGACCTCCGACGCCGGCAAGAGCACGCTCGTCGCGGGCCTGTGCCGTCTCGCGCGGCGCGGCGGCATGCGGGTCGCGCCGTTCAAGCCGCAGAACATGGCGCTCAACAGCGCGGTGACCGTCGATGGCGGCGAGATCGGCCGCGCGCAGGCGCTGCAGGCGATCGCGGCGGGCGTGCCGGCGCGCATCGACTTCAATCCGGTGCTGCTCAAGCCGACGAGCGATCGCGGCGCGCAGGTCATCATCCACGGTCACGCGCACGCCAATCTCGATGCGCGCGCGTATCACGACTACAAGCGCATCGCGTTCGATGCCGTGCTCGCGTCCTACGCGCGCTTGCAGAACGAATTCGACGCGGTGATCGTCGAAGGCGCGGGCAGTCCCGCCGAAATCAATCTGCGCGACGGCGATATCGCCAACATGGGCTTCGCGGAGCGCGTCGATTGCCCGGTCGTGCTCGTCGCCGATATCGATCGCGGTGGCGTGTTCGCGCATCTCGTCGGCACGCTGGCGTGCCTGTCGGAGAGCGAGCGCGCGCGCGTGCGCGGCTTCGTCATCAACCGGTTTCGCGGGGATATCGGGCTGTTGCAGCCGGGGCTCGACTGGCTCACGGCGCAAACGGGCAAGCCGGTGTTCGGCGTGCTGCCGTATCTGCACGGCCTGACGCTCGACGCCGAAGACATGCTGCCGAGCCAGCCGCACGTGCGCGGCGCGGTGAGCGCGTTGAGGGTGATCGTGCCCGCGCTGCCGCGCATCAGCAATCACACGGATTTCGATGCGCTGCGCGCGCACGCCCAGGTCGATTTCAGCTATGTGCGCGCGGGCATCGCGCCGCCCGCCGCCGATCTGATCGTGCTGCCAGGCTCGAAAAGCGTGCAACGCGATCTCGCGTGGCTGCGCGAGAACGGCTGGGATCGCGCGATCGAACGGCATCTGCGGTATGGCGGCAAGGTGCTGGGCATTTGCGGCGGCATGCAGATGCTCGGACGCACGATCGACGATCCTGATGGCGTCGAAGGCGCGGCGGGTTGCGTGAACGGGCTCGGATTGCTCGATCTCTTCACCGTGCTCACGCGGCAAAAGCAACTGGAGAATGTCGTTGGCCGGTTGATGGTCGACGGCACGCACGCGAGCGTGCGCGGCTACGAGATCCACATGGGCCGCACGCACGGCCCGGCGCTCGCGCGGCCGCTCGTCGCGCTGGATTCGGGGCGCTGCGACGGCGCCATCTCCGACGACGGCCAGATCGCCGCGACCTATCTGCATGGTGTGTTCGACACACCCGAAGCCTGCGCCGCGCTGCTCGCATGGGCGGGCGTGACGGGCGCCGAGCCGCTCGATTACCCGGCGCTGCGCGAGGCGTCGCTCGATCGACTCGCGGATTCGTTCGCGCAATCGCTCGATATGGATTCGTTGCAGACGTCGTTCTGTTGACGCGTGCAAATCTGCCAGGACTGCAAATTCAGGATCGTTCTTGTGACAAATCTTGACTGCTGACGCCTCGTGTCCGATAGCGCTTTCGGTTAGGTTTGTTTCTCCTGTCACTTTGGTCGAGAAAAGGAGAATACGGGAAACATCCAGACGGATTACCTCAAGTTCTTCGAGCCGTACCGATGGAATTTCCTGGAGTTCAACCAGTGATCGCCGATTCCGAATTCCTCGGCTATGCGTCGGTGTTAGCGGACGGTGACGCGGCCTACCTTCTGTGGCTTATTGGTGCGTTATCACTGGTTGCATTTGTGGCCGGGCTGCGCAAAGAGGCGCGAAGTTCTGTCTGGTACCGGATGTTGCAGGCGGTCGCATTGCTCGCCTTGCCGGTGTTGCTGCTACTAGGAATGGTTGTCTCCATGATTCCACCGGCTTGAACGTGCGTGAAACGGCCTCCGGAGACGATAGCCGATTGCCGGAGGCCGTTGTTCAATCGTTATGACCTAAGGCGTCTTCGCTCAATAAAGAATCATCTGCGTGCAACGGAACATGGCGATGAGCTTGCCGTCGCCGTTCGTCACCATCGCGTCCCACACCTGTGTGCTGCGTCCGAGATGCACGGCCGTGGCCTTCGCGACGATTTTCCCGTCGCGCGCCGTCGAAACGTGGTTGCTTTTCAGCTCAAGAGTGGTGAAGTTCTGCGCCTTCTCCGGCAGATGTGCGATGCACGCGTAGCCGCAGCACGTATCCGCCAGGCCGATGACGGTCGCGGCGTGCAGAAAGCCGTTGGGCGCGAGCAGTTCCGGACGGATCGCGAGCTCGCCGCTCAACTCGCCCTGATCGAGCGAGATCAGTTGCACGCCGAGCAGGTCGGGCAGGCGGCCTTTCTGGCGGTTGCGCAGGAAATCGAGCGTGACGTCGGGACGGAGCAGGGACATGGGCGGTAGGACTCGGAAAGGATGACGAATGCAAATATTGGCGGAGAATGCGGCACGGCCGTTCGGACAGTGTGCCGGATGCACCACTTTTACCGATAATATCAACGCTCGAATCATGCACCTGTTCTCGTAAAGACGAAATCGCGCGCGCCGGGCGGCCCAAACGCCCGCGCGCTCAACAAAATCCAGGACACTTCATGACCGTGATCGTGGTGGCAAATCCGAAGGGCGGCGTGGGCAAAAGCACGCTGGCAACCAATCTGGCCGGGTATTTCGCGGCAGAAGGCGAGTGGGTCGCGCTCGCCGATCTCGACAAGCAGCGCTCGTCGCACGCGTGGCTCACGCTGCGCGCCGACACGCTGCCGAAAGTCGAGGAATGGGACATCGACGTCGATTCTCCCGCGAAGCCGCCCAAAGGTCTGGAGAAAGCCGTCGTCGATACGCCCGCCGGCGTGCACGGCAATCGCCTGGCGCTCGCGCTGGAACTGGCGGACAAGGTGATCGTGCCGCTGCAGCCGTCGATGTTCGACATCCTCGCGACGCAGGACTTTCTCGCGAAGCTGGCGAAGGAAAAGGCGGTGCGCAAGGGCTCGATCGAAGTCGGAGTCGTCGGCATGCGGGTGGATGCACGCACGCGCTCGGCGGATCAGCTGCATCGCTTCGTCGAAGGGCTCGACCTGCCGGTGCTCGGCTTTCTTCGCGATACCCAGAACTACGTCCAGCTCGCCGCGCACGGGCTCACGATCTGGGACGTGGCGAAGAGCCGCGTCGAGAAGGATCTGGAGCAGTGGGAGCCGATCGTCGAGTGGGTGTCCAGAAAGTAAAAAAGCCGGCGTCCCGCAGGAAAGCGCCGGCTCGTGCCACGGAAGAGGCGATTACGTCCAGTTCTGCGTCGGCACGTGATCGCGGCTGCCCTTGATGCGGTTCTCGTCGTCGACGAACACGAGATTCGGCTTCCAGCCCGCCTTGATCTCTTCCTCGTCGACCTGCGCGAACGCCGCGATGATCACAAGATCGCCCAGTTGCGCGCGGCGCGCCGCCGAGCCGTTCAGCGAGATCATGCCGCTGCCGCGCTCGCCCTTGATCGCATACGTGGTGAGGCGCTCGCCGTTGTTCACGTTCCAGATGTCGATCTGCTCGTTTTCCATCAGGTTCGCGGCTTCGAGCAGGTTTTCATCGATCGCGCATGAGCCTTCGTAGTGCAGCTCGCAGTGCGTGACCGTCGCGCGATGAATTTTCGATTTGAGCATGGTGCGCTGCATGATGCTTCCTTCAGATTTCCAGATTGTCGATGAGACGCGTCGCGCCGAGCTTCGCGGCAGCGACCACGACGAGCGGTGCGTCCAGGTCCGCTTCGCCCGGCGGCAGCAGGTTCGCGCGCTTGCGCACGCTGATGTAATCGGGCTTCCAGCCACGCTCGGCGAGCGCGTTCATCGCGTCGCGTTCGAGTGCGGCGATATCGCGATTGCCCGACAGCACCGCCTCGCGCACGCGCTGTAGCTGTTCGGCGAGCTTCGGCGCTTCGGCCCGCTCGGCCGCCGACAGGAACCGGTTGCGCGAGGACAGCGCAAGGCCGTCCTCGTCGCGCACGGTTTCCGCCGCGATGATTTCCGTGGGCAGCGCGAACTGGTTGCACATGGCGCGCACGATCATCAACTGCTGATAGTCCTTCTTGCCGAACACCGCGACGCGCGGCTGCACGCACGACATCAGCTTCATCACGACGGTGCACACGCCGGTGAAGAAGCCCGGGCGGAATTCGCCTTCGAGAATGTCGCCGAGATTGTGCGGCGGATGCACGCGATACTCCTGCGGCTCCGGATACATGTCCCGTTCGGTGGGGGCGAACAGCACGTAGACGTTCTCGCGCTGCAGCTTTTCGATGTCGTCCTGCAACGTGCGCGGATATTTGTCGAAGTCTTCGTTCGGGCCGAACTGCAGGCGGTTCACGAAGATGCTCGCGACGACCGGATCGCCATGCTGGCGCGCAAGGCGCATCAGCGAGAGATGGCCCTCGTGGAGATTGCCCATCGTCGGGACGAAGGCGGTTCGGTTCTGTCCGCGCAACTGGTCGCGCAGTTCATGGATGGAGCTGATGACTTTCATCGAGCGGGTGTCTCCTGGCGGGCGGCTTGGATGAGCTTCGCCCCGAGGCTAGGGAAAATAAAGCGAATTCTAGGCGGGCGAGTACGCGAGTCTCACGTAGATGGGCGCGTACGGCTCGGGCTGCGTGATTTCGATCAGCGCTTCGCGCGACAGCTCCAGCATCGCGATGAAATTCACGACGACCACCGGCACGCCGCGCGAGGTGTCGAAAAGCTCCGTGAACTCCATGAAGCGCGCGCTCTGCAGGCGCCGCAGGATCACGCTCATGTGCTCGCGCACCGAAAGCTCCTCGCGCGAAATCTTGTGATGCTGGACGAGCTTCGCGCGCTTGATGACGTCGGCCCACGCGGCGCGCAGGTCGTTCATGTCGACGTCGGGAAAACGCTGCTCGGCGGATTGCTCGATGTAGATGTCCGCGCGCAGGAAGTCGCGTCCGAGCTGCGGCAACTGGTCGATCCTCTGCGCGGCGAGTTTCATCTGCTCGTATTCGAGCAGGCGGCGCACGAGCTCGGCGCGCGGGTCTTCGGCTTCCTCGCCGGTGTCCGCTTTCTTGACCGGCAGCAGCATGCGCGATTTGATCTCGATCAGCATCGCGGCCATCAGCAGATATTCCGACGCGAGCTCCAGATTCGATTCGCGGATCTGGTCGACGTAGCCGAGGTATTGCGCGGTGACATCCGCCATCGGGATGTCGAGCACGTTGAAGTTCTGCTTGCGGATGAGATAGAGCAGCAGGTCGAGCGGGCCTTCGAACGCCTCGAGAAAGATCTCGAGCGCGTCGGGCGGAATGTAGAGGTCGGTGGGCAGCTTCCAGAGCGGCTCGCCGTACAGATGCGCGATCGCGACGCCGTCGATGGTGTCGGGCGTCGAATCGGTCGCGGGGGCGGCGAGCGCCACCGTCCGGTCATCGCGTGCGTCGTCGCGCCTGGCCTCGTGCGGCGAATGCGCGGCCGATTGCGGCTCGTGGCCGGCTGCGCTCACGTTCAGAAGTTCTGGTAGTAGACGTAGGGCGTCTGGTTCACGCGCGATTGCTGCTGCGAGCTGCGTTCGTCGAGGTCGATCGGCTGCTTGTCCCACAGAAGCGCGCGGCCGCGGCGCTGTTCTTCTTCCAGCGACGGCTTTTGCTCTTTCAACTGATTGATGAACTGGGTGATATCCGACTGATACATGATCCGGCTTCCGTTGGGGTCGAGGCGCCAGGCCTCTTTTGACGATGACGGCGAACGCGGCAGCCCGCGTTTCGCGTGTGATTTTGCTTTTCCGTGCAATTTTACCGCAAGCGTGCGACAGCAACGCATATCGGCGCGCGGGTGTTTCGCGCCTCGAAAGGCGCACGCGCGTGCAGGTTTTGCGGAACCCGGCCGGCGCGAAGCCGTCCAACGGCGCGCGGCGGCCCGCTTTACGGTGCCGGCGCATGCCGATGTGGTGAAATAGCGCCTGCGCCCGCTTGCGTCGGCTGCACGTTTTGCTTTCATTCCCACTCATCCCGATGCCGGAGGTCACGTTTGGCGGGGCGTTCGTTTGATCCGCTGCGCGCGTTGCGCGTGAAGCCGCCAGGCGCGCGACGTCTGCCGGCCCTGATCCTCGCGTTCATCGCGTTCGGCTTCGCCGCGCCTGCTTTCGCCAAGTACGACATCGACGTCGACGCGCCGCGCAGCGTGAAGAAGCTGCTCAAGGAGAATCTCGACATCGCCCGCTTCGCCAAGCGCGACGATGTGAGCGACGATCAGTTCCAGTTCCTCGTCACCGCGACGCCAAAGGACGTGCGCGATCTCGTCGCGACCGAAGGCTATTTCACGCCGGTCGTGCGCACGGATGTCACGACCGTCGACGACAAACGCAGCGTCAAGATCAGCGTCGATCCCGGCCCGCGGACCAAAGTCGCCTCGGTGCAGCTGCATTTCACCGGCGCGGTGACGACCGAGGATCGCGCGCAGGAGAACGCGGCGCGCTTCGCGTTCTCGGTCAGCGAAGGCGATCCGTTCACCCAGAGCGGCTGGGACGATGCGAAAAACGCCGCGTTGAAAGCGCTGCGCTCGAAGCGCTATCTCGGGGCGAAGATCGTGCGCTCGCAGGCGCGCATCAATCCGCGCGCGCATCTCGCTGATCTCTCCGTGACCTTCGACAGCGGCCCGACCTTCACGCTCGGCAAGCTCGACGTGAGCGGGCCCAAACGCTATCCCGCGTGGATCATCGATCACGTCAATCCGATCCAGGAAGGCGAGGTCTACGACGTCGCGCGCGTGAACGAGCTGCAGCGCCAGATCCAGAACACGCCGTACTACGCGAGCGTGGCGATCGACACGGACGCCGATGTCGACAAGCCGGTCGAAACGCCGCTGCATGTAAAGGTGAGCGAGTACCCGTACAACAGCATCCGCTACGGCGTGGGTTACGCGACGGACACGGGTTTTCACATCCAGGGCGCGTACAGCTATCTCAACACGTTCGGGGCCGCGTATCCGTTCACGATCGCCGGCCGGCTCGACCAGACGCAGCAGTACGGCCGCGTGCAGCTCGCGATGCCGCCCGATTCGCACGGCTGGGTGAACGCCATATTCGGCTCCTACACGATCACCGATGTCTCCGACACGAACATCTACAGCGCGCGCGTGGGCGTGCAGCGCTCGCGTTCGCGCCAGAACATCGACACGACGTATTCGCTGACTTTCTACGATGACCGCCTGACGCAGAACGAGCCGAACCCGTCGACGGCGCGCGCGCTCGTGCCCGCGTGGAGCTGGGTGCGCCGCGACGTCGACGATCCGCTGTTCCCGCGCCGCGGCAACATCATCCGCGCGGAGGCGGGATTCGCCATCAAGAACGTGATGACCGACCAGACGTTCGCGCGCCTGTACACCAACGCGCTGCAATACGTGCCGCTCGGCAAGAACGATCTGCTCGTGTTTCGCGCGGAGTTCGGCGGCGTGTTCACGAGCGGGCCGTCGAGCGGCGTGCCCGCGTCGCTGTTGTTCCGCGCGGGTGGCGCGAACTCGGTGCGCGGTTACAGCTATCTGGGTATCGGCAATAACGTATCCGGCTCGGTCCTGCCGACCAAATACATGGTGACCGGCAGCAGCGAATATCAGCACTGGTTCACGCACGACTGGGGCGGCGCGGTGTTCTTCGACATCGGCACCGCCACCGACACCTGGAGCGAGCGCGTGTTTCAGCCGGGCGTGGGCGTCGGCGCGCGCTGGCGCAGTCCGGTCGGACCGGTCAACGTCGACGTGGCGTATGGATTGAAGAACAAGAGCATCAAGCCGTATCTGACGCTCGGCATCGCGTTCTGATGCGCGTGAGAACGATGAAGGAATGTGAACCGGCATGACGGACCCGACCAAGCAAGCGGACGCTGACGCACCGCCGCCCGGCAACGAAGGCGGCGAGGGCGGCGGCGCGAAGCAGACCCCGCCGCGCAAAAGCGGCTGGCGGCGGCTTGCGCGCTGGATCGGCGCGCTCGTGCTCGTCGTCGTGCTGATCGCCGCGCTCGCGGTCGGTGGCGTGTTCTACGTGCTGACGACCGAGCGCGGCACGCGCTACGCGTGGGACGCGGCGACCTCGCTGCTCAAGGGGCAACTGAGCGGCAAGCTCGACGGCGGCGCGATCGCGACCGGCCTGCAATTGCGCGACGTGCACTGGAAAGACGGCAAGGGCACGGACATCGCGGTCGACAGCGTGTCGGGCCGCTGGGCGCTCACGCGCGAGCCGCTGCGCTTCACGATCGACTATCTGCACATCGGGACGGTCGATGCCCGCATTGCGCCGTCGAACGAGCCGAGCAAGAAAACGGAGCTGCCGAAAGACCTGCGCCTGCCGATTCAACTGGCGATCAACGATCTGTCTGTCGAAAAACTGCGCCTGCATCAGGGCACGACGACCACCGAATTTTCGCGCCTGCTGTTCAATGGCCGAAGCGACGGTCAGCATCATCAGGCGACGGTTCAGCGTCTCGACACGCCATTCGGCTCGGTGACGGCATCGGCGAAGCTCGATGGCGGCGCGCGCCCGTTCCCGCTTTCCGGCGACGCGGGCTATGCCGGCAAGGTCAACAACGAGACGGTGAACGTGAGCGCGCGGTTGTCCGGCTCGCTGGAAGACCTGATCGCGGACGTCGATGCGAGCGGCATGAAGCTCAACGGGCGCGCGCATGTCGAGGCACTGCCGTTCGCCGACGTGCCGCTCAAATCCGCGCTCGTCACCTTCGATCACGTGAATCCGCAGGCATTCAGCCCGAGCGCGCCCGAAGCCGATCTCGCGGTGCGCGCCGAGGTGAAGCCGGTCGAAGGCGCGGACCCGAAGGCGTTCGTCGTGAGCGGGCCGGTGTCGATCGTCAACACGAAGCCCGGTTCCATCGACAAGAAACTGCTGCCGCTCATCGACGCGCACGCGAACGTGCGCCTCGACGCCACCGAGCAGCGCATCACCGATCTCAACATGCGGCTCTTGAAGAACGCGACGGTGACGGGCGGCGGTGCGCTCGCGGGCGGCAAGGGCAAGTTCGACCTGAAGATCGCGAAGCTCGATCTGAACGCGATCGAACCGACCTTGCGCGCGACGGATTTCGCGGGGCCGGTCGGCATCGTCCTCGCGGGCGACACGCAGACGATCACCGCCGATCTGAACGACCCGAAAGCCGCGATCCGCGCGCAGGCGAAGGTGAAGCTCGATCCGAAGCAAACCGCGCTCGACGACGTGAAGCTCACCGTCGGCAAGGGTCGCGTCGAACTGAACGGCGCGCTCAAAAAGGACGCCAATTCGAGCTACGACCTGAAGGCGAAAATCATCGACTTCAATCCGCTGCTGTTGCAGCAGCAGTTGATCGCGCCGAAGCCCGTGCCGGCGAAAAAGGGCGCGCCGAAGAAGCCGGCTGCGCCGGCGCGCGTGATCGAAGCGCGCGTGAACGGCACGCTGGCCGCATCGGGCCAGCTCGCGCCCGTGCTCACGACCAAGGCGACCTTCAAGCTCAACGACAGCATGTACGACAATCTGCCGATGACGGGCGAGGGCACGGTGCAGGTCGCGGGCACGCGGCTGTTACCGAGCAAGGCGTCGCTGTCGGTGGCGGGCAACAACGTCGACCTGAATGGCAGCTTCGGCGCGCCGGGCGACCGCCTGCGCTTCAAGGTCGATGCGCCCGCGCTCGAGCGGCTCGGCTTCGGCATCACGGGCACGGCAAAGGCGGACGGCGATCTGACCGGCTCGATCGCGCATCCGAATATCACGGCGAACTATCAGGCCGATGGCGTCGTGTTCGGCGCGAACCGCGTCGGCCATGCGGAGGGCCGCGCGGATATCCGCGATGGCGCGAACGGCGCGCTCGTCTTCACGCTGAAGGCGCGCGATGCGAGCACGGAGGGCATCGAAGTCGCGACCCTCGACGCGAATCTGAACGGCACGCGCGCGCATCACACGCTCGACGTCGCGGCGACCGGCAAGGTGCGCGGCCAGCCAGTGAATGTCGCGCTCGGCGCGAACGGCAAGTTCACGGACGCGCCCGACGGCCCGCACTGGGACGGCGCGATCACGAAGCTGTCGAACAAGGGCACGCCGTCGCTGAATCTCGAATCGCCGCTGACGGTGAGTTATGGCCCGAAGCGGCTCGTGCTCGGCGCGACGCGGCTGGTCGCGGAAGGCGCGGTGCTGAATCTGAAGTCGTTCGCGATGGAGAACGGCCGCCTGCAATCGGCGGGCACGCTCACGAACCTGTCGGTGGCGCATCTGCTCGACGTGCGCCAGGAGTTGACGGGCGAGGAGCCGCCGATCCGCACCGACCTCGTCTTCGACGGCGACTGGAACTTCACGCTCGGCGCGAGCGCGACGGGCTACGCGCAGATCAAACGCCGCGGCGGCGACGTGACGATCGACGGCACGCGCGGTCTCTCCGCGCTCGGCATCACGGATATCGCCGCGCGGGCGGATTTCACCGGCGGCAATCGCCTGAACGCGTCGCTGCATGCGCAGGCGAGCCGCATCGGCGTGATCGACGCGAACGTGCACACGCCGCTCGTCGATCGCGACGGCATGCTCGCGCTCGACGACAACGCGCCGCTCACCGGCGGCATCGACGCGAACATTCCGGAACTGCGCACGACGGGCGGGCTGCTCGGCGCGAACTATCTGCTGGGCGGGAAGATCGCGCTCAAGCTCGTGATCGCGGGCATCGTCGCGAAGCCGAATCTGTCGGGCTCGCTCACCGGCGACAACATCTCCGCGACAGTCGTGGATCAGGGCGTGCAACTGAAGGACGGCATCATTCGCATCGCGCTGTCCGAGAATCTCGTCGATTTTCAGCGCGTCGAGTTCCACGGCGCGAGCGGCACGCTGCGCGCGACCGGCAAGGTGCGGCTCGACCAGCAGCAGCCCGATCTGACCGCGAGCATCATCGCGGACAAGCTGGAACTGTTCGCGTCGCCGGACCGCGAACTGATGCTGTCGGGCAGCGCCACCATCGCGAACGCGGGGCTGCAAGGCGGCATGGCGATCGATGGCAAGTTCACCGTCGATCACGCGCTCATCGATCTGCCGGAATCCTCCGCGCCCTCACTTGGCGACGACGTCGTGATCGAGCGCCCCGACGGCACGATCAAGGGTGAGAACCAGAAGATCACGGCGGCGACCGGGAAGCCGGTCGGGCCGTTCACGCCGCGCGCGAACATCGAAATCAATCTCGGCGATCGCTTCCGCTTCAAGGGCGCGGGCGCGGATCTCGGCCTCGCGGGCACGATCACGGCGACGAGCGCGCCGAACATGCCGCTGCGCGCGGTTGGCAACGTGCGCGTGACGACGCCGGGTTCGTCGTACACCGCGTTCGGGCGCAAGCTCAACATCGAGACCGGCTATTTCACGTTCAACGGGCCGGTGGCGAATCCGGGCCTCAATATTCTGGCGATGCGGCGCAATCAGGAAGTCGAGGCGGGCGTGCAGGTGACGGGCACGGTGCAGGCGCCGGTCGCCAGGTTGATTTCCGAGCCGAGCGTGCCCGACAACGAAAAGCTCTCGTGGCTTCTGTTCGGCCATGGCACGGATCAGGGCAACAACGTCGGTCAGCAGAGCGCGATGACGAGCGCACTTGCGCTGCTCGGCAGCAGAGGCGGAGCGAAGATCGCGCAGACGGTCGGGCTGGACGAGTTCACCGTAGGTTCGAGCGAGGTCGGCCTGACCGACCCGCAAGTCGTGCTGCTCTCAAAAGCGATCAACGAGCGGCTCGTGATTGGATATGAGCAGGGGCTGCAATCGGCGAGCAACGCGGTCAAGGCGACGCTGAACCTGTCGCGGTTCTGGGCCGTGACGGCGTATGGCGGGACGTATCAGGGCGTCGATCTGTCCTATACGCGGCGGTTCAATTCGTGGGCGCGGTTGTGGTCGTCGTCTTCGTCGGCCGCGCGGGCGTCGGCGGCGGATTCGGCGTCGGCGCCATCGGGCGCATCGGCGGCGCAATCATCCGCTCCGGAGCCGGACTGACATAGCGCGTTCGTCAACGAAAAAAGGGCACGCGAATCACGTGCCCTTTTTCTTTCAAACCGCGTTTTCGATGCGTCTTACTTCACGCGCATGCCCGGCTTCGCGCCGCTGTGCGGTTCGAGAATGTACAGCCCCGGCTCGGCTTTCTCGTCCGTCGCGGACGCCGCCAGCACCATCCCTTCCGACAACCCGAACTTCATCTTGCGCGGCGCGAGATTCACGACCATCACCGTCAGCTTGCCGATCAGATCCTTCGGCTGATACGCCGACTTGATGCCCGAGAACACATTGCGCGTCTTCTCTTCGCCGATGTCGAGCGTCAGTTGCAGCAGCTTGTCGGAGCCTTCGACCGCCTTGCAGTCGACGATTTTCGCGATGCGCAGATCGACCTTCGCGAAGTCGTCGATGGAGATGACGCCCGGTTCTTCTTGCTTCTTCGCAACGGTCTTGGCCGGCGCGGCGGCGGCCGGTTCCGCGGCCGGCGCGAGCGATTCGCGGTTCGCGGCCAGCAAGGCCTCGATCTGTTTCGGATCGACGCGCGTCGTCAGATGCTTGTACGCGTTGACCGGATTCGCCGACGACAACGGCTTCGCGGCATCCGCCCACACGAGCGGCGCGATGCCGAGGAACGACTCCACCGCTTCGATGAGCTTCGGCATCACCGGCTTGAGCGCGAGCGACAGCAGGCGGAACGCTTCGAGACTCACGCTGCATGTTTCATGCAGCGCGACGCCGTTCGCCGGGTCCTTCGCCTGTTCCCACGGCTTCGCGGTATCGACATAGGCGTTGACGGCGTCGGCGAGCTCCATCGTCGTGCGCAGTGCGCGGCCGTATTCGCGCGATTCATAGAAACCGGCGATCTGCGGAATCGCGGCGCGCAACTGGCCGATCAGCGCGTGATTCATCGCGCTGTCCTGCACGCGGCCGTCGAAGCGCTTGATGAGAAAGCCCGCCGCGCGGCTCGCGATATTCACGTACTTGCCGACGAGATCGCTGTTCACGCGCGCCTGGAAGTCGTCGAGGCTCAGATCGATGTCTTCCATCGTGCTGTTGAGCTTCGCCGCGAAGTAGTAGCGCAGCCACTCGGGGTTGAGGCCCGTGTCGATCACGCTCTGCGCGGTGATGAAGGTGCCGCGCGACTTCGACATCTTCGCGCCGTCGACGGTCAGAAAGCCGTGCGCGAACACATTAGTAGGCGTGCGATGGCCGGAGAATTCGAGCATCGCCGGCCAGAACAGCGTGTGGAAATACAGAATGTCCTTGCCGATGAAGTGATACTGCTCGGTCTTCGAGCCGGGCTTCACGAACGCATCGAAGTCCACGCCGATGCGGTCCGCAAGGTTCTTGAAGCTCGCGTAATAGCCGACCGGCGCATCGACCCACACGTAGAAGTATTTGCCCGGCGCGCCCGGAATCTCGAAGCCGAAGTAGGGCGAGTCGCGCGAGATATCCCAGTCGGCGAGTTTCGCTTCGCCCTTGTCGCCGAGCCACTCGCGCATCTTGTTGGTGGCTTCCTGTTGCGCGAGGCCGCTCACCCAGCCGCGCAGGAATTCCTCGCAGCGCGGATCGGAGAGTTTGAAGAAGTAGTGCGTCGAGGTCTTGCGGATGGGCGTCGCGCCCGACACCACCGAATACGGGTTGATGAGTTCAGTCGGCTGATAGGTCGAGCCGCAGACTTCACAGTTGTCGCCGTACTGATCCTTCGCGCCGCACTTCGGGCACTCGCCCTTGATGAAGCGGTCCGGCAGGAACATTTCCTTGACCGGATCGTAGGCCTGCTCGATGTCGCGCGCTTCGATCAGGCCCGCTTGCTGAAGCGAGGCGTAGATCGAGTTGCAAAGGACGCGGTTTTCCTCGGCATCGGTCGAATAGTAATTGTCGAACGAGATGCCGAAGCTGTCGAAGTCGCGCTTGTGCTCTTTCCACACGCGCTCGATCAGCTGTTTCGGCGTGATGCCTTCCTTTTCGGCGCGCAGCATGATCGGCGTGCCGTGGGTGTCGTCCGCGCCGACGTAGTAGACCTCGTGGCCATGCATTCGCAGCGTCCGAACCCAGATATCCGTCTGAATGTACTCGACCATGTGGCCGATATGAATCTGACCGTTCGCGTACGGCAACGCGGACGTGACGAGGATCTGGCGGCGGCCGCTTTCGCTGGCGGAGGCGGCAGGCGCGGCGGTGGCAGTGGCTGAAATCGGTGCTGACATAAAAGGCGCGGCCCGTGGGAGTGCTTGGGGTTGGAGAAAAAGCGGATTTTGATTTTAGCAGGGCGGGGGGAGAGGGCGCGCGGGGCAGAGGTGCAAGGCCGGATTCAAGGGGTGTTGGCTGCTTGTTCGCAACTACGAAATACAACAAAAAAGTTGCATTTTTCGCTTAGCAGGATATAACATTGGTGTTGTATGTTTCACTCTCCGAGTAAGCGCTGGAGAGTAACGCGTATGAAGTACAGTGAGTTCAGAAAATGGCTGCGTGAGCAAGGCGTAGACATCAAGCCCGGAAAGGGCAGCCATTTTCGCCTTACGTTCAATGGCAAGATCAGCACCTTCCCCGATCACGGCAGCAATGAAATCGGCAAGGGACTGGTAGAGCAGATCAAGAAACAACTTGGACTTAAGTGAGCGAGATCGATATGTTCTTTGGAGAATCCAACACCATGCTGTCTTATCCAGTCAATCTGGAACTCGACACCAACAACACCTATCTCGTCACGTTTCCAGATATTCCGGAGGCCCTTTCGGTGGGAGATGACGAAGGCGAGGCGCTCTTGAACGCGCTCGATGCGCTCGAAACCGCCATCGAAGCCTATTTCGACGAAAAGCGCGAAGTGCCCATGCCGTCGAAACCGAAGAAAGGCCAACCGGTTGTGACGTTGCCCGCGCTTGTCGTTACAAAGGTGCTGCTTCAGAACGAAATGATCCACCAAGGCGTCCGCAAGTCCGAACTTGCGCGGCGGCTCAACGTCCACATGCCGCAGGTCGACCGCTTGCTCGATCCGCGTCATTCTTCGAAACTCGAAGCGATCGAAGCCGCGTTTCTTTCGTTGGGCAAACGCCTGAAAATCTCGCTGGCTTGAGCCAGAGCGCCGCGATAGCGATTCGTGCGCCCAAAAAAAAACCGGGGTCCAATCGGGCCCCGGAGCAACAACGACAAGAGGAGAATGGCAGGTGATGGCCTCGCCATCCACCTACCGTAAAGACAGACAACGACACCGCGTCCAAGTTTCAAATTTTTTTCAGACAACTGAACGCCGTGGAATCCGCGCTTCCGCCGTCGCATCGCGACGGCATATTCTCCTTTTAAATCAAGCGCTTTACTGAACCTGACCCGGTTGCGCCGTCGCGCGCAGATAGATCTCCACGCGACGATTCTGCGCGCGGCCCGCTTCGGTCGAGTTGTCCGCGATCGGCTGGTTCTGGCCCATGCCCGACGCCGACAGACGCTGTGCCGGGACACCGTGCGTCGCGATGTACTGCGCCACGCTCTGCGCGCGATTCTGCGACAGCGTCTGGTTGTAAGCCGCCTGGCCCGTGTTATCCGTATGGCCGACCACGCTCGCGATCAGCTCCGGATGCTGCTGCATCGTCTGCGTGACGGAGTTCAGCACCGGATCGAACGACGGCTTGATCGCGTAGCTGTTCGTGTCGAACGAGATCGAGTTGGGGATGTTCACCTTGAGCGAACCGTCCTGCTGCTCGGTCACTTGCGTGCCCGTACCCTTCGAGTCGCCCGAGATCTTGTTCTTGATCGACTGCCAGTTGTATCCAACGATGCCGCCCGTTGCCGCGCCGGCGGCCGCGCCGATCGCCGCGCCCTTGCCGCCGCCGAAGATCGCGCCGATGGCCGCGCCGGTCGCGGCGCCCGCGCCGGTGCCGACTGCGGTGTTGGTGCCCTGCTGCGTTTGACAGCCGGCGAGAAGTGCGCCCACCAGGGCAACAACGGAAAGGCGGGTCATCAACTTGGTATTCATGTTCGGATCTCCTTGTTTCAACAAGCGATTCGGCGCATGGGCCGACAGTGCGAAAGGGTCTTCGGACGAGCCCCCGGACGAGCCTCTACAATAAAGAGAAAGGCGCCCGGCTGCCCGATGCGATGCGTCCCCGGAAAGATTTGCAGCGGGATAGTGCAGTGCGCACGCGTCATGCGCAATGGCGTTAACAAATACTTTCAATTTCTTCAGTTTGTTGTTGCGCGTCGCTGCGCATTAGCAACAACTGTTCCATGGAGTTTCGATGAGCATTGATCGCGCGAAGATCGACACCGCACTCGCCACACTGACCGATCCCAACACCAACCGCAAGTTCGTCGAGACGAAAAGCATCCGCAATGTGACCGTCGACGGCGGGAACGTCGCGGTGAGCGTCATCCTCGGCTATCCGGCGAAAACGCAGTTCGGCGCGATCCGCCAGCAAGTGCAGGACGCGCTGCGTCAGGTGCCCGGCGTCGCCGGCGTGACCGTGGACGTTTCGTCGCAGGTCGTCGCGCACGCGGTGCAGCGCGGCGTGAAGCTGTTGCCGAACGTCAAGAACATCATCGCGGTGGCCTCGGGCAAGGGCGGCGTCGGCAAGAGCACGACGGCCGCGAATCTCGCGCTGGCGCTCGCAGCAGAGGGCGCGTCGGTCGGCATGCTCGACGCCGACATCTACGGCCCCTCGCTGCCGATGATGCTCGGCATCACCGGCCGTCCCGAATCGCCCGACAACCAGACGATGAACCCGCTCGAAGGCCACGGCATCCAGGCGAATTCGATCGGCTTTCTGATCGAGCAGGACAACCCGATGGTCTGGCGCGGCCCGATGGTGACGTCGGCGCTCGAGCAGTTGCTGCGTCAGACCAACTGGAAGGATCTCGATTACCTCGTCGTCGACATGCCGCCGGGCACGGGCGACATCCAGCTCACGCTGTCGCAGAAAGTGCCGGTGACGGGCGCGGTGATCGTCACGACGCCGCAGGACATCGCGCTCCTGGATGCCAAGAAGGGCTTGAAGATGTTCGAGAAGGTCGGCATTCCGATTCTCGGCATCGTCGAGAACATGAGCACGCACGTGTGCTCGAATTGCGGCCACGAAGAGCACATCTTCGGCGCGGGCGGCGGCGAGCGCATGGCGAAGGAATACGGCGTCGAGATTCTCGGGTCTCTGCCGCTCGACATCTCCATTCGTGAGCGCACCGATGCCGGCCAGCCGAGCGTCGTGTCGCAGCCGGAGAGCCGCATCGCCGAGACGTACCGGGCCATCGCGCGCCGTATCGCGATCTCGGTCGCCGAGCGCCAGCGGGACATGACCTCGAAGTTTCCGAGCATCGTGGTGCAGAACACCTGATTTCGAGCATTCGATCGAATCGGCGCGAGCCTTGTGCAATGCGGCTCGCGGTATCATGTCGCCTTCGATGCGCGGCAGCGCGGACGCACTGGGCGTCGGCGGGCCGCCGAGAGGATCGCATGAGAGACAGATTCGACGGGAGGGTGCTTCACACCTTGATCGCGATGGCCGCCTGCAGCGTCATGCTGAGCGGCTGCGGCCTCATCTTCCAGAATCACGAAAAGCGCGCGGACGCGGTGCTCAAGCCGACGCCCGGCAATGCCGCGCGCGGCACCGTCACGCTGATCGAACGCGCCGACGGCGTTCAGGTTTCCTACAATCTGACAGACATGCCGCCGAACAGCGACCACGCGCTGACCGTGCACGAGCGCGGCGACTGCATCGCCGTGAACGAGCAGGACGCGAGCCCGGTGTTCGCGCTGCCGTCGGATCGCAGAAGGGTGGCGTCGCGTCTCGAAGGCGAACTCGGCAATATCCACGCGGACGCGACCGGCGCGGCGACCGGCTTCATCGTCGCGACCGACGTCTCGCTCGACGGCGTGCGCTCGGTCATTTCGCGCGCGATCATGCTGCATCGCGAAGCGATGGACCCGTACGCGAGCGCGCCGCACAACGTGGGCCCGGCGCTCGCTTGCGGCGTGATCCGCCGCTAGGCGCGAACGCCGTTTTCGCGTCACGGGACCGAGCGCGCCGATCGCGTAAAATACGCGCTTTCGTTTGGCTCGCGCGGCGCGCATCGCCGCCGCAGGCCATGCCCCGTTTCACCGCAGGCGGCGGTCGCTAGACCGAGCCGTTCACCGTTGAGTAGCGTCCCCTATGAGCATCAAGTCCGACAAGTGGATTCGCCGCATGGCCGAAGAGCACCGAATGATCGAGCCGTTCGTGCGCGATCAGGTGCGAGTGACCGAGGACGGCCGCAAGATCGTGAGCTACGGCACGTCGAGCTACGGCTACGACATCCGCGTCGCCGACGAATTCAAGATTTTCACGAACATCAATTCCACGATCGTCGATCCGAAGAATTTCGACGAGAAATCGTTCGTCGATTTCAAGGGCGATGTCTGCATCATTCCGCCGAATTCTTTCGCGCTCGCGCGCACGGTCGAGTATTTCCGCATTCCGCGCTCGTGCCTGACCGTGTGCCTCGGCAAATCGACATATGCGCGCTGCGGGATCATCGTCAACGTGACGCCGTTCGAGCCGGAATGGGAAGGCTACGTGACGCTCGAATTCTCGAATACGACACCTTTGCCTGCCAAAATCTACGCGAACGAGGGCGTCGCCCAAGTCTTGTTCTTCGAAAGCGATGAAATGTGCGAGACGTCGTACGCGGATCGCGGCGGGAAGTATCAAGGGCAGCACGGCGTGACGCTGCCGAAAACCTGATCATCGCCGCTTACAGAAACGCACACGGCAAACGCTTGTCGAAAGACCGCTGGCCTCGGGATTGCGACCCAGGCAGCGGTCGTTCCATTTGGAGATTCGCCTCATGAAGTTCCGCTTCCCCGTCGTCATCATCGACGAAGATTTTCGCTCCGAGAACATCTCGGGTTCCGGCATCCGGGCGCTTGCCGAGGCGATCGAGAAAGAGGGCGCCGAAGTCCTCGGCCTGACGAGCTATGGCGATCTCGCCGCGTTCGCGCAGCAGTCGAGCCGCGCGTCGTGCTTCATTTTGTCGATCGATGACGACGAACTGCTGCCCTACGCGGACAATGTCGTGGTCGAAGGCGACACGCCGGAGCTCGCGTCGGCGATCGTCGCGCTGCGTGCGTTCATCAACGCCGTGCGCCGCCGCAACGCCGACATCCCCATCTTTCTGTACGGCGAAACGCGCACTTCGCGCCACTTGCCGAACGACATCCTGCGCGAGCTGCACGGCTTCATCCACATGTTCGAGGACACGCCGGAGTTCGTCGCGCGCCACGTGATCCGCGAGGCGAAGGTGTATCTCGATGCGCTCGCGCCGCCGTTCTTCAAGGAACTGGTGCAGTACGCGGACGAAGGTTCGTATTCGTGGCACTGCCCGGGACACTCGGGCGGCGTCGCGTTCCTGAAAAATCCGCTCGGACAGATGTTTCACCAGTTCTTCGGCGAGAACATGCTGCGCGCGGACGTGTGCAACGCGGTCGAGGAACTCGGCCAACTGCTCGATCACACCGGCCCGGTCGCGGCGTCGGAACGCAACGCCGCGCGCATCTTCGGCGCGGATCATCTCTTTTTCGTGACCAACGGCACGTCGACGTCGAACAAGATCGTGTGGCATGCGACGGTCGCGCCGGGCGATATCGTGCTGGTCGATCGCAACTGCCACAAGTCGATCCTGCACGCGATCACGATGACGGGCGCGATTCCCGTGTTCCTCACGCCGACGCGCAACAACTTCGGCATCATCGGACCGATTCCGCGCGACGAATTCAAGCCGGAAAACATCCGCCGGAAGATCGAGGCAAATCCGTTCGCGCGCGAGGCGCTCGCGAAGAATCCGAAGGTCAAGCCGCGCATTCTGACGATCACGCAGAGCACGTATGACGGCGTGATCTACAACGTCGAGATGATCAAGGATCTGCTCGGCGACATGCTCGACACGCTGCACTTCGACGAGGCCTGGCTGCCGCACGCCGAGTTCCACTCGTTTTATCAGGACATGCACGCGATCGGCGCGGGCCGGCCGCGCACGGGCGCGCTCGTGTTCGCGACGCATTCCACGCACAAGCTGCTCGCCGGCATTTCGCAGGCGTCGCAGATTCTCGTGCAGGACAGCGAGAACAGCGCGTTCGACCGCCATCGTTTCAACGAGGCGTATCTGATGCACACGTCGACGTCGCCGCAATACGCGATCATCGCGTCATGCGATGTCGCGGCGGCCATGATGGAAGCGCCGGGCGGCGAGGCGCTCGTGGAGGAATCGATCGCCGAAGCGCTCGATTTCCGCCGCGCGATGCGCAAGGTCGATGCCGAATACGGCGACGACTGGTTCTTCAAGGTCTGGGGTCCGGAAGCGCTGGCGGAAGAGGGCATTGGCGATCGCGAAGACTGGATGCTCAAGCCCAACGACCGTTGGCACGGCTTCGGCGCGCTCGCCGAAAACTTCAACATGCTCGATCCGATCAAGGCGACGATCATCACGCCGGGACTCGACGTGGACGGCGAATTCGGCGAGGCCGGCATTCCGGCCGCGATCGTCACGAAGTATCTGGCGGAGCACGGCATCATCGTGGAGAAGACGGGGCTTTACTCGTTCTTCATCATGTTCACGATCGGCATCACGAAGGGCCGCTGGAACTCGATGGTCACCGAACTCCAGCAGTTCAAGGACGACTACGACAACAACCAGCCGCTGTGGCGCGTGCTGCCGGAATTCGTCGCGCAGCATCCGTCGTATGAGCGCATCGGTTTGCGCGATCTGTGCGAGCAGATCCACAGCGTCTATCGCGCGAACAACATCGCGCGTCTGACCACCGAGATGTATCTGTCGAGCATGGAGCCGGCGATGAAACCGTCCGAAGCGTTCGCGAAGCTCGCGCACCGCGAGATCGATCGCGTGCCGATCGACGAACTCGAAGGCCGCGTCACGTCGATTCTGCTCACGCCGTATCCGCCGGGCATTCCGCTTTTGATTCCGGGCGAGCGCTTCAACCGCACGATCGTCGATTACCTGCGTTTCGCGCGCGAGTTCAACGAGCGCTTCCCGGGCTTCCATACGGATATTCACGGGCTCGTCGGCGAGATGATCAACGGGCGTATCGAATATTTCGTCGATTGCGTGCGCGATTGATGTCCGCCTGATTCGCTGCTGCAAAAACAAACGGCCCTTTCAAGGGCCGTTTGTCATTTCAGGAATCGCCGATCGTTCAGATCAGGCCTTCCGCTTTCATCGCCGCCTGCACGCCCGGACGCGCGCCGACACGCTCCTGATAGGCGACGAGCGCGGGCCACTTGCCGAGGTCGAGATCGATGTGCTTCGCCCAGCCGAGCACGGTGAAGAGATAGGCGTCGCCGATGCTGAATTCGTTGCCGAGCAGGAACTGCTTGTCGTCGATCTGCTGCGCGACGTAGGTGAGACGGCGCTCGAGGTTGGCCATCGCGGCTGCCTTCCAGTCGCTGCCCGCGGCCGGATTGAAGAACGGCGAGAAGTTCTTGTGCAACTCCGTGCCGATGAACGTCAGCCAGCTTTGCAGGCGATAGCGCGCCATGCCGTCATTGAGCGGTGCGAGATGCTTCGCCGGAACCTGGTCGGCGATGTACTGCATGATCGCGGGGCCTTCGGTCAACAGTTCGCCGTTGTCGAGCAGCAGGGCGGGCACGTAGCCCTTCGCGTTGATCTTGCTGAAGTCGGCGCCGCTCGCGGTGATCTTGGTCTTGAGATCGACAGCTTCGATTGCGTAAGGCAATCCGGATTCTTCGAGAGCGATGTGCGATGCGAGGGAACAGGCGCCAGCTTTGTAGAACAGTTTCAAAACAATTTCTCCAGGATGAGTCGGCACGATTATGAATGATGTCGTGCGCGCGCTGCATCTGCGGTCATGAAACTATCTGTGTCATTTGGTGAAAGATCAGTCGAGGATGAAATCGCGAGAAGGCGTGAACGGCTTGGGCGCGAGAGGGAAATCGGGATCGGCCGCCATGTCGTGCAGCGCGACCTCGATCATGTCGCACATCGCGTTCAGCGCGAGATCGTTTTCTTCGAGACCGAACGGATCTTCAATCTGCGCGGCGATCGCTTCCAGCGCCATGAACGCGTACGCCACGAGCAACGCGAACAGCGGCGTGAGCACGCCGGCGCCATCGACGAGCCCGAACGGCAGCATCACGCAGAAGAGGTAGATCGTGCGATGGATCATCACCGAATACGAAAACGGCAGCGGCGTGCTCGCGATACGCTCGCATCCGCCGATCACATCGGACAGCGCGTTGAGATTGTGCTGAATTGCGAGCACCGCGTAGCCATCGAACGTGCCTTCGCGCTTTCGATCGGCGACCCATTCGCCGAGCCAGAGCAGGATCAGCGCGGGCCGGTACTTCGCGGCCGCGACGCGCGCGTGCAGATCGGCGGGTAGTCGCGAGGAAAGATCGGAGAGCGCGTCGGTGCCGCGCAACTGATGTCGCAGCGCATGTGCCAGTCCACCAAGCGCGGCGAGAAAGCGCCGCGATTGCGCGGGATCGCGCCGCTCCGGCAACGACAACACCTGCTGCGCCAGCGCACGCGATGTATTGAGCAGCGCGCCCCACAACTTGCGGCCTTCCCACCAGCGCTCGTAACTCGCGCTATTGCGAAACCCGAGAAACACGGCGAGCGCGATGCCCACGAGCGCGAACGGCGGCGTGCCGAGTCCGATCGGATAATGGCGCATGTGGTCGTGCATGAAGATGGCAGCCACCGAGAGCGCGAAGATCAGCCCTAGGCGCGGCAGCAGTTGCGGCAGCACAGAGCCGCGCCACACGAACAGCAACCGGAACCAGTTGAGCTTGGGGCGGATGATCATGACCGGTCGTTTCGACGAGCGCGAGTGAGCAATATCCGATTATCTCGAAAATGCCGGGCGTCGAGCAGGGACATGAGGCCGCGTGCGGAAACAAAAAGGCCGTCCTTGCGAACGGCCTTCGATGTCACTTAGAAAACGCGCCACGCGCGAAGCGCTCAAAGCGCCGCGCGCGCCGCCTTGGCTGCCGCGCGCACCTGATCCGGCGCGGTGCCGCCCGGATGATTGCGGCTCGCGACCGATCCCTCGAGCGTCAGATATTCGAACACGTCCTCGCCGATCAGATGCGCGACGTTCGGCAGTTCGCGGCGCATTTCGTCGAGCGACAAGTCGGCGATATCGCACTCGCGATCCACGCAGATGCGCACGGCATGCGCGACCGCTTCGTGCGCGTCGCGAAAGGGCAGGCCGCGCTTTACGAGATAGTCCGCGAGATCGGTCGCGGTCGAGAAGCCTTGCAGCGCCGCCGCGCGCATCGCCTGCGGCTTGACCGTGATGCCCGCCGCCATTTCCGCGAAGATGCGCAGCGTGTCCGCGACCGTATCGACGGTATCGAACAGCGGTTCCTTGTCTTCCTGATTGTCCTTGTTGTACGCGAGCGGCTGACCTTTCATCAGCGTGAGCAGCGCCATGAGATGGCCGTTCACGCGGCCCGTCTTGCCGCGCGCGAGCTCGGGCACGTCGGGATTCTTTTTCTGCGGCATGATCGACGAACCGGTGCAGAACCGGTCCGCCAGATCGATGAAGCCGACGCGCGGGCTCATCCACAGCACGAGTTCTTCGGAGAAGCGCGATACGTGCGTCATGACGAGCGCGGCCGCGGCCGTGAATTCGATCGCGAAATCGCGGTCCGACACGGCGTCGAGCGAATTGGCGCAGATGCCCTCGAAGCCGAGCGTCGCGGCCACCGCGTGACGATCGATCGGATAGCTCGTGCCCGCGAGCGCCGCCGCGCCGAGCGGCAGACGGTTCACACGCTTACGCAGATCGCGCATGCGCTCGGCATCGCGCGAAAACATCTCGACGTACGCCAGAAGGTGATGACCGAACGTCACCGGCTGCGCCACTTGCAGGTGCGTGAAGCCCGGCATGATGGTGTCGGCGTGCTTTTCGGCCATGTCGATGAGCGCGAGACGCAAATCCTTGAGCAGGTCGCCGATACGGTCGATCTCGCCGCGCAGCCACAGGCGAATGTCGGTGGCGACCTGATCGTTGCGCGAGCGGCCGGTGTGCAGGCGCTTGCCGGCATCGCCGATCAGGGCGGTCAGGCGCGCCTCGATGTTCAGGTGCACGTCTTCCAGATCCAGCTTCCACTCGAACTCGCCGCGCTCGATTTCGCCCTTGATCTGCGCCATGCCGCGCTCGATGGCGGCGAGATCGTCGGCGCCGATGATCTTCTGCGCCGCGAGCATCGACGCGTGCGCGAGCGAGCCCTGAATGTCGACGAGGGCGAGCCGCTTGTCGAAGAACACCGACGACGTATAGCGTTTGACGAGGTCCGACATCGGCTCGGAGAAGCGAGCCGACCAGGCTTCGCCTTTTTTGTGGAGTTGGGACGTCATGGTGATGTGCAGTGGCGGTTGAGGCGGCCGTTCTACAAGCCGGAAGTCGACGATTTTAACATTTGACGCTATTCGCCCCCGACGAGAATCACGAGCTTCAAATCCTCGCGGTGCGCCGGCTCGAACGTGATCTGATTGAAGACGATACGCCCGCGCGACGGATGATTGAACGCGCGCTCGCCGCCTTCGCGCTCGAACACGTCATGCGACGCCCAGAAGCGCGCGAAGGCGGCGCTGGCGGCGCTCAGACTGTCGATGAGCGCGCGCGTCGGCGCATCGTTCAGATGGCGGATCGAGGCGGCGCGGAATTCGGCGGCGAGGCGTCGCGCGCGCGTTTCCCAGTCGACGATCAACTCGCGCGCCGCCGGCGACGTGAACGTGTAGGTCAGGAGATTGCGATCATGCTCGCCATCGAGCCAGCCGACGAACAACGCCGACGCATGCTCGTTCCAGCGCAGCGCGTTCCACTGGCGGTCGAGCACGTAGGCGGGCGCGCCGATCAGCGCGACCGTCTGCAAGAGCGCGGCGGGCGCGTCCTGGCTCGCGGGATCGGGCTCGGCGGGATCGCGCTGGGCGGCGAGCTCGAACAGATAGGCACGTTCGGCGCGCGACAATTGCAGCGCGACGGCGATGCGCGCGAGCGCATCGGCGGAAGCGGACACGGGGCGGCCTTGCTCGATCCACGTGTACCAGGTCGGGCTCACGCCGCACAACTGCGCGACTTCCTCGCGGCGCAGGCCGGGCGTGCGCCGGCGCGGTCCGGCCGCGAGCCCGACGGCCTGCGGCGACAGCCGTTCGCGATGCGCGCGGATGAATTCGCCGAGCGCATGCGCGGGCGTTTCGGCGAGCGGTTCGTTTTTGTCGGTAAGGTTCATTCAGACGGCGGCAGGTGTTTTATATACCAGGATAGCTGCACAACTTGTACTGGTACAAAGCGGGCTCTATTGTAATGCCAGGTCCCTTACCCAGAACGACAATCGGAGCGCACGATGAAACACCACGACCAGGTCGCAGACGCATTCGGCAGCACGGCCGCCGCCTACCTCACGAGCGCCGTCCACGCGAGCGGCGCGGATCTGCAGAACCTCGCCGCGACGTTCGCGGCCACGTGCGGCAACGCGAGCGTGCTGGATCTCGGCTGCGGCGCGGGTCACGCGAGTTTCGCGATCGCGCCGCATGTGCGCGACATCGTCGCGTACGACATCGCGCCGCAGATGCTCGCGACGGTCGACGCCGCCGCGAAAGAGCGCGGCCTGACGACGATCCGCACGGAGCAGGGCGCGGCCGAGACGCTGCCGTTCGCCGACGGCACGTTCAACTGGGCCGTGAGTCGCATGAGCGCGCACCACTGGCGCGACGTGCCGGCCGCGTTGAAGGAAGTGCACCGTGTGCTGAAGCCGGGCGGGCGGCTCAAGTTCATCGATATCGCGGGTATCGACGATCCGCTCTTCGACACGCACATTCAGGCGATCGAACTTTTGCGCGACGCGTCGCATATTCGCGATTATCGCGGCGATGAATGGATCGCGATGCTCGATGCCGCCGGTTTCGATGCGCAGGTGAGCGAACGCTGGAGGATTGCGCTGGAATTCGAAGCGTGGGTGACGCGGATGCGCACGCCGGCGGAGCGTGTGGTGGCGATCAGGTCGATGTGGATGAGCGCGCCGGATGAAGTGCGCCAGTACTTTGGCGTTAAGGAAGATTGTTCGTTTGAGCTCGATGCGGTGATGATCGAGGCGACGCGAAGGGGTTGAATGGTTTTCTTCGTTTGCGCTTTCGCGGATGGCCTGTATTCGGGTCGGTCTATTAGCACTGCCCCTGTGCGGGGCGGCACCTACTTTCTTTGCTGCTGCAAAGAAAGTAGGCAAAGAAAGCAGCTTTCCCATCCAAAGTGCTTCACGCCGGCCGCGGCACAGGCGATTGACCTAATGGCCCGGCAGTAGCGAGTGCCCCCACAAGCAGAACCGGGCTTGGACCGCGCACGGTCCGACTGCCCGCGCCGCGTGCGTGGCTGGTTCAGCACGAGATAGCTCCGGCCCGCTGCGCGCCCGACCGGTCAATCGGGTCTGCGTGTGCTTCTGTGCTT
>LRBF01000104.1 GCA_001580565.1 Caballeronia megalochromosomata
ACGTCACAGGACTCATTCCGAGCGTTAGTGTCCTCACATTGGAAATGACGGTACTCACTCACGTCGAAAACGAACTCACGTTGGACGTGACCGTGCTCATACCCGTAGAGAGCGAACTCACGTTGGACGTGACCGTGCTCATGCCTGACGACAACGAACTCACGTTGGACGTGATCGTGCTCATGCCTGTCGAAAGCGAGCTCACGTTGGACGTGATCGTGCTCATACCCGTCGAGAGCGAGCTCACGTTGGACGTCACCGTGCTGAGCCCAGTAGACAGAGAACTTACGTTAGACGTCACCGTGCTCATTCCCGTCGAGAGTGAGCTCACGTTCGACGTGACTGTACTCACTCCCGTCGAGAGCGAACTCACATCGGACGTCACCGTGCTGAGCCCAGTAGACAGAGAACTTACGTTAGACGTCACCGTGCTCATTCCCGTCGAGAGTGAGCTCACGTTCGACGTGACTGTACTCACTCCCGTCGAGAGCGAACTCACATCGGACGTGACGGTGCTGAGCCCTGTGGACAGCGAACTCACGTTAGACGTCACCGTGCTCATTCCCGTCGAGAGTGAACTCACGTTCGACGTGACTGTACTCACTCCCGTCGAGAGCGAACTCACATCGGACGTGACGGTGCTGAGTCCTGTGGACAGCGAGCTCACGTTGGACGTCACCGTGCTCACGCCCGTTGAAAGCGAACTCACATCGGATGTCACCGTGCTGAGTCCGGTAGAAAGCGAGCTCACGTTAGACGTCACCGTGCTCATGCCTGTCGACAGCGAACTCACATCGGACGTCACCGTGCTAAGCCCGGTGGACAGTGAACTCACGTTGGACGTCACCGTGCTCATGCCCGTCGAAAGCGAGCTCACATCGGACGTCACCGTGCTGAGCCCGGTGGACAGCGAACTCACGTTGGACGTCACCGTGCTCACGCTGCCGGACAACGAGACGACGACCGTTTACAGCGAATTGACCCGGCTTCCTACCGTACTTATGCCCGCTGACATCGAGCTGGATATGGTATAGAGCTGCTGGCCATTGATCGCATCCGTGCTTACGTTCGAGATCGCTCCGTTATCCAATCCCGTGACAATACGCCCGTTCATGTTCAGGGTCGCGAAGGCGTTGATCGTCGTGCCTGTCACGCCAGGAACGGTGACAATGGTCAACTTGTCGGAGCCTGCGGTGCCGATCTTAATCGTGTTTTCGTCGGTGGCGATCGCGTAAGCGCCCGCCACTCCGCCTGCGTCAAAAGCTATGAACCCTGCGCCCGACTTACCCCCGCTATCACAAGTAGACGCGTCGGACGGGCCATCGGCAACCGACGTAAAGCAATTCGTGAAATTGTTCGAATCGAAGACGCCACTGGCAAAGCTGTTCGAGGGTGCCCCATGCGCACTCCCACCCGCCAACGCCGCCGCCGCAGAAGCAGCAACAACCACCGACCGGCTCGTACCCTTCCCTCTCGTCCGAGCGACTTCAGATACTGCGACCCACTTTCCCTGCGCCTGACTCCAAACCACCTTGTACGTTCTGTTCACGCAAAACCTCGTAGATTCAATCGCTCAAAAATCGATGACGCAGCACAGGACGCTCATTACCACGCATTAAATCAGGATGCCGAAATTAATTTATATCGACATCGCGATTTCATACGCGTTTCACTGAACGACTGCCGAGTGGCAGCCAGACAACCCCTGCTCATCGTGCTCCGGCACAGCAAACGGAGCGTAATTCTTGGTTTTCTCAAACGCGTTTTCAATTCAACTATTCTTAAAAAAACGTTTTCTGAAACACCTGTCGCGAATTATTCACGAATTAATGCGTCAAACATCAAGGATTTGATCTATTTAAGTGTTAAATAGCACCAAATTGCCATTAATGACTGTCGCGAAGCAATTTACTTCGCTTCGTCGATTAATGACGAAACACATTGAAAATCAGAGAAAAAATGAATCGCTTTGGCCGAATGGCCGAGAGAAGGAGGATCTCGAACGGCGTCCCCGATTTGACATCCATTTAGACGGCAATTAAAAACAAAAAAAGCGCGCCCCGGTTTCCCGACGACGCGCTTCGCCCTACACAACCAACCCTCAAATCGACAACAACTTCCGCGCCTCCTGCGCAGTCGCCACCGGCCGTCCATACTCCGCACACAGCGACGCCACCCGGCTCACCAACTGCGCATTGCTCTTCGCGAGCGTGTCCTTATCCCAGCGCACGTTGTCTTCGAGCCCCGTGCGGCAGTGCCCGCCCAGTTCCAACGTCCAGTGATTCACTTCGAGCTGATGCCGCCCGATGCCCGCCGCCGTCCACGTCGCATCCGGCAAATTCTTCTTCAACTGCTCGACTTCGAACTCGAGAATTTCACGCCGCGCGGGCAACGCGTTCTTCACGCCCATCACGAACTGCACATGCACGGGCGGCTTCAGCAGGCCCTGGTTCACGAGATCGACGGTGCTATAGAGCATCGCCAGATCGAAAATCTCGATCTCTGGCTTCACATTGTGATCGAGCATCATCTGCGCGAGCGAGCGCACGAAATCAGGCGGATTCTCGTAGACGATAGTCGGAAAGTTGACCGAGCCGGTCGCCAGCGACGCCATGTCGGGCTTCAGGTCGAGCATCGCGCCGCGCTGCTCGAACGAACGTCCGCGCCCACCCGTCGAAAACTGGATGATGATGTCCGGGCAATGTTTGCGGATGCCCTCCTGCAATTCCGCGAAACGATGCCGGTCCGAACTCGAGCGTTCATCTTCGTCGCGCACGTGCAGATGCACGAGCGTCGCGCCCGCTTCATACGCCTCGTGCGTGCTTTCGATCTGCTCCGCAATCGTGATCGGCACAGCGGGATTGTCCTTCTTGCGCGGCACCGAGCCGGTGATCGCAACCGATATGACGCAGGGTTCTTTCGTAGGGGATTGGGTCACGCTTCGCTCCTTGACGGCGCCATCCTTGCGGCAACAATGCGGGGACCGCGAACGGCGCTCAAATTTGAACTAACTAGTACGTTTGTAATGGTGAAGCATTGTCCGTGCTGCTGCAAGCCACATAAACCCTAACTCGCGGCCTCCTCCAATCGCCGTTCCGTAAGAAGAATCGGCGCGCGCCTTCTGCTACTTTCTCTCCGCGTCTTCCGCGAGCATCTTGCCGACCTGCTCGTCGGTGATGGCCGGCTTGATGTCGAACATGAACAGGTCGGCCCATTCGTGCGCCCAGCGCGCGAGCGGCTCGATGGCGTCACATTCGCATACGGCGACACCCCAGATCGAGCCGATCGCATGCCAGCGGCCCAGCAGATGGATGCCGTCGGGCGGCGCACCACGGGTTTGCAGGAATCGCTCGGCCGCCTGGCGCTCGACCTCGGGCTGCGCAGTCCAGTTGACGATGAATAGCATGGCTCGATCCTCCTGTTGGAACGCCATGAATCGGCGCAAGGCGCCGGGCTCGCCGCCGCATCGGCGCATCAGGCCGACGCGCTTCATCCAGTATAGGAGGCGGCCGCGCATTGCATCGCTGCGTATCGCAAGACGCATTCAGCGCGGCCGGAATGCCCTATTCTCTTGCCACCGGATCGGGCGCGCGCAGGCGCTGCGTCGCTCAGTGCAGCACGACAACCGGCGCCGCGAGCATCGGTTGCGCATAGGTCACCCTGACGGCCGGCGCGACCGCATAAGGCGACACGACGACCGTCGGCCCCGGCGGCGGGGGCGGCAGCGTTGCGACCGGCACGGGCGCGACGACCACGGTGCGCGCGGGCACATAGTAATAAGGCGGTCGCGGCGGCGGCGCGTAGTAGTACACGGGACGCGGCGGCGGCGCATAGACGACGGCGGGCGCCACATAGGAAACCTGCACGCTCGTTCCGGCCGACGCGGTTTCCGCGCAGGTCAGGGTAATGGCGGCAACGGCGGAAACGCTGAGCAAACGGATGTTCATGGTGAAGTCCTCATGCATCGTGAGACATTGAATTCGGCAGCGGGAACGAAACACATCTGCCGGCGATGAGAACGATAGCGAAGCGCCGCTCAAAGCGTGAGTCGTAACTTGTGTCGCCGCATGTCGGCGCAAGGAAGCGGATTTCCGCGTGAAATCCGGCGACATGATTCGTGGCATCCGCGAGATTGCGTTCGCCGCGCGGCTCAATAGAATGACATCACCGTTGACGTTCATTCGTATGCAGACCACGGAGAGAGCCATGCGAAAGTTTTTTGTCATTCTTGCCGCATGCGCGGCGTGCGCCACGTCGGGCGCCGCGCTCGCCCAGACCGCGACACAGCCGATGGGCGCGAGCCCGCGCGTCGAACGCGCGATCGGCCAGTTGCAGACCCGCTTCTCGAGCGCCAACACGACGCACGACGGCAAGCTCACCCGCGCACAGGCATCGGCCGGCATGCCGATGGTGGCCAAGCACTTCGACCAGATCGACACGCAGAAGAACGGCTACGTGACCCTGCCGCAGATCGAGGCCTTCATGCGCGAGCACGCCGCGCAACGCTGATCCGGAGCATCCATGGAACCCCTGCCGAAGATCATCGTGCTCGACGACGAAGCCGAGTTGCGCAACATGCTGCAGCGTTTTCTGAGTTCGCAGGGTTTCGAGGTGCGCGTCGTCGAGAACGGCAAGCGGCTCGACCGCTACCTTCAGCGCGAGCCTTACGACCTGCTCGTCCTCGACTGGATGATGGAGCCCGAGGACGGCCTCTCGGTCTGCAAGCGTCTGCGCGCCGAAGGCCAGACGCTGCCGATCCTGATGCTGACGGCCAAGGGCGATCCGGTCGACAAGGTGATCGGACTCGAAACCGGCGCCGACGATTACCTCGCCAAACCCTTCCTGCCGCAAGAGCTGGTGGCGCGTGTGCGCGCGTTGCTGCGCCGCCAGAAGATCGCCGCCGGCGATCCGACGCACACGCAGCAGGTCGTGCGCTTCGGCGAGTTCCGCCTCGATCTCGCCAAGCAGAAGCTCTATCGCAACGGTGAGCCGTTCGACATTCACTCCGCGCAGATGCAACTGCTCCACGCGCTCGGCTCGTCGCCGAACCGGGCGGTGAGCCGCGACAACCTCATCGCCCGCACGCGCGGCCGCGATCACGATGCGCTCGATCGCAGCATCGACGTGCAGGTGCTGCGGCTGCGTCAGATCGTGGAGGAAGACCCGGGCAAGCCGCGCTTCATCAAGACCGTCTGGGGCGTCGGCTACATGCTGCTCGCCGAAATCGAATCGTGAGCGCCGTGCCCCGCGTGTCCTTCGTGCCGCGCTCGCTCTTTGCGCGCAACATCCTGCTGCTCGTCGCGCTCGTCGCGGTGAGCCAGGTATGCGCGATCGCGGTGCTGCTGCACTTCATCCAGACGCCGCGCATCGAGCGGGCGGCCGCGACGTTCGCGAGCTACATCGTCACGCTCGACACGCTCCTGAAAACGACGCCGCCCGACGCCGCGCAGACCGTCGCCGCGCATCTCGATCTTCACTCCGAGCTGCCCGCCGGCGCGCGCGAAATGGCGCCCGGATCGCGCTTGCGTTTCTATCAAACGTATCAGCGCCAGACGTTCATCGAGAGCTTGCGGCAGCATTTGCCTGCCGACATGCTCGTGCGCTGGCAAGGCGGCGACACCGCCGACGACGGCCAGCAACGCTTGTGGATCCGCGCGCATCTATCGGGCGAGCCGCGCTGGCTCGCGCTGCCGGTGCCCGAAGCCGCGCACGACGACGGCATCACGACCGCCCTCCTTCTTTCGCTCGGACTCGGCGCGCTCGCCTTCGCGACAGCCTATGTGATCCAGCGACACCTGAACCGCCCGCTCGCGCATCTCGCCGACGCCGCGCGGCTCGTCTCCGCGGGCGGCGAGCCCGGCGTCCTGCCGACGGACGGCCCGACCGAAATCGCGCAGGTCAGCGGAGCCTTCAACCGCATGACGGCCGCGCTGAAGGAAGCCGACGCCACACGCGCACTGATGCTCGCGGGCATCTCGCACGACATCCGCACGCCGATGACCAAGCTGCGCCTCGCCATGGCGATGTCCTCCGTGCCGTCGACGGATGCGGGCTTCGCGGTGTCAGCGGAAGGCTATCTCGACACCATCGACACGATTCTTCAGCAGTTCATGGATTACGCGGGCAGCGGCGCGAAGGAGACGCCCGTCGTCGGCGACCTCAATGCGTTGATTGCCAGTCTCGCCGCCGATTTTGCGGGATTGGGACATGAGTTCGCGCTCGATCTCGGCGTTATCGAACCTTTCCCGTTCCGGCCCATCAGCATGTTGCGCATGCTCATGAACCTGATGCAGAACGCGGTGCTGTACGGCGTCGTCGGGCTGGAGGTGCGCACATGGACCGACACGCGCGCGAACGCCGCGTGCGTCGTGATCGCGGATCGCGGCAAGGGACTCGGCGGTCAGGATCCGGAAGCGCTCAAGCAGCCGTTCAAACGCGGCGGCGGCGAAGGCCAGCCGAAGGGCACGGGACTCGGTCTCGCGATCGTCGAGCGCATCGCCCGGCTGCATGGCGGCACGCTCGAACTGCGCGCGCGCGAAGGCGGTGGCGCGGAGTCGTACATCGTCCTGCCGCTTTCGGGCGTTGCGCCTCGCTAGCGCTATTCGGTCGCGTGAGCGTCGTCGGGATCGGCGATCGCCTGCTTGCGGCCGCCCTGCTTCGCCGCCTGCGCCTGCTCCTCGACGACGGTCGATTCGCGCGCAAGCGGTGCAATGGCCTGCAACGGAACCAACGGCTGCGCGCGCGCGTTGACGCCGGCCGGACTCGGCTCGTTATCGTGAATCAATGCGCGGATGCGCGGATAGATCTGCCGCTCCCAGCGCTTGCCATTGAATACGCCGTAGTGCCCGACGCCCGTCTGCACGTGATGCGCCTTCAGATACGGTCGCAGCTTGTCGCACAGATCCTGCGCGGCGAGCGTCTGGCCGACCGCGCAGATATCGTCGCGCTCGCCCTCGACGGTAAAGAGCGCGGTGCGCCGGATCGCCGACGGATCCACCCTGCGGCCACGCACTTCGAGCTGTTTCAGCGGTAACGCGTGCCGCTGAAACACGGTGTCGACGGTTTCCAGATAGAACTCCGCGGTCAGGTCCATCGTCGCGAAGTATTCCTCGTAGAAAACGCGGATCGCGTCCGCCTGCGCGGGGTCGCCTTTTGCGCGCTGATGATGCATCTCCTCGAACGATTCGAGATGGCGCGCGAGATTCATCGACATGAACGCGCCCAGTTGCACGAAGCCCGGATAGACGCGCCGCATCGCGCCCGCGAAGCCGAACGGCACCATGCTGATCAGGTTGCGCTCGAACCACTCGATCGGCTTGCTCTTCGCCAGCTCGTTCACGCGCGTCGGGTTCACGCGCGTGTCGATCGGACCGGCCATCAGCGTCATGCTCGCCGGCTCGGCGGGATGCCTGTCCTCGGCCATCAGCGCGACGGCGGAGAGCGCCGCGACGGTCGGCTGGCACACCGCGAGCAGATGCGTCCCCGGCCCGATCGCGTCGATAAAATCGATGATGTGATGCACGTATTCGTCGAAGCCGAAACGGCCATGCATCAGCGAGACGTCGCGTGGATTGCGCCAGTCGGTGATATAGACATCGTGGTCGGCGAGCATCGTGCGCACGGTGCCGCGCAGCAGTGTCGCGAAGTGGCCGGACATCGGCGCGATGACCAGCACGCGCGGCTGCGCGAGGGCGGCGTCGTCCTTGCGGAAATGCAGCAGGTCGCAGAATGGCGTTCGCGCCGCGACCTCTTCGATGACGCGCACCGGTTTGCCTTCGACATCCACTTGCGCGATATCGAATGCGGGCCGCGTATGCGTGAGTCCGGCGAGCGCGATGAGTTCGCAAGTCGCCGCGACGCTGCGCCCCCGTGGCGTTTCGCCCATCTCCTTCCAGACACGCAGCACGCCGTCGACGAGCGCGGCGGCGTGGCGCATGGGCAGCATCGAATCGGACCAGGCCTGATAGCCCGCGTAAGCAAAGGGATTCATCTCTCTTGCACGCGGGCGGCGCATGCGTCGATATGGAGCGTCGAAAGAAGGCAATAGCTATGCCAATCGACCGTAACCGCGGCACACCCGGCCGAACGCTTGGCATATCCTTTGCACGGTTACCGTTCACGAGCGCGTTTTGCCGCGTTTCGGTGCCTGCGCGCACCGCGCTCGATCCGTCTTGGTGCACGACGCGCGAGGAGAGGCTCATGGCGAACGCCACGCTCACCATCAGCAGCAAGAACTATTCGTCCTGGTCGCTACGCGGCTGGCTCATCACGAAGTTCAGCGGACTGCCGTTCGACGAGGTCGTCATGCCTGCGGACGATCCCGGGGCCCGCGCCGAACTTCTGCTGCTCTCGCCTTCGATTCTGGTGCCCTGCCTCTTTCACGATGGCATCAAGGTCTGGGACACGCTCGCGATCGCCGAATATCTGAACGAAGTATGCCCCGATTCCGGCCTGCTGCCGAAAGAACGTGCGGAGCGCGCCCATTGCCGGGCTATCTGCGGCGAAATGCATTCCGGCTTCGCCGCCTTGCGCTCCGCCTTGCCGATGAACCTGAAGGCGCATTTCCCCGGCTTCAAGGTGTGGGCGCGCGCGCAGACCGACATCGAGCGCATTGTGACCATCTGGCACGAGTGTCTCGCGCAATATGGCGGCCCCTATTTGTTCGGCGAACGCACGTGCGCGGATGCGATGTTCGCGCCGGTGGTCACGCGCTTCGTGACTTACGACGTGAAGCTCGACGCCGATATCGTCGCGTACGGCGAGCGCATTCTCGCGATGCCGGAAATGCGCCAGTGGATCACCGATGCGCAGCAGGAAGCCGAAGAGATCGACGAACTGGACATCGAGTTCTGAACGACGGCCCCGAAACGCGGCGGATTTTCTTTTCCTCCTTCCGTGAACCATACTGAGTCTGTAGGAGGAAACCCTTCATGGAACCGACAATCGACCCAGGCGTGACCGTCAGGCGCGCCGCGCCGACGCTGAACGTCCGCTTTTCGGACGCCGACGCCATCCCGTTTCCGACGCGCACCGTCGGGCGCGGCGATGCGCTCTATTGCGCGGGCGAGCCGCTGCGCAGCCTCTATACGGTGCAAAACGGTTGTTTCAAGACCGTCGCGACCTTTCCCAGCGTCAACGACGACAGCGCCCCGCACACGCAGGTCACCGGTTTCCATTTCGCGAATGAAACGCTCGGTCTCGACGGCGTGTGCACGGGACGCCACGAAAGCGACGCCATCGCGCTCGAAGCGAGTGTCGTGCGCATCATGCCGGTGGGCATACTGGAGCCGTTGTGTCGCGAGTACGCGGCGATGCAGCACGAACTGCTCGCGATCATGAGCGCGGAAATCGTGCGTGCCTCGCGTCTCGCGCTGATGCTCGGCACGATGCCCGCGCGCGAACGCGTGGCCGCGTTTCTGCTCGATTTTTCGGAGCGGCTCGACGCGCGCGTTGCGTCATCCGCCGACCATGCCAGCGAACTGCTTCTGCCGATGACCCGCGCGGACATCGGCAGCTATCTCGGCCTGGAGCTGGAAACCGTGAGCCGCACGCTGTCGAAGCTGCAGCGCGAAGGCGCGATCGGGCTCAATGGGCGGCAGGTGCGCATCGTCGATCGCACGATGCTCGAACACCACTGACGAACGTTCACCGGTTTCTCCCGATTCACGCACGGACCGTGAGCACGGCCGCGCCCGTGAGCCTGCCGTCGCGAAGATCGGCGAGCGCGCGGTTCGCTTGGTCGAGCGGATAAGCCGTCGTGTGCAGATCCAGATGAAACTCCCCCGCGATGCGCATGAACGCGCGCCCGTCCTCGCGCGTCAGATTCGCCACTGACATGACGCGGCGCTCGCCCCAGAGCAGGTCGTACGGAAACGAAGGAATGTCGCTCATGTGGATGCCGCCGCACACCACGGCGCCGCCCTTCGCCACGGCCCTCAGCGCCGCGGGCACGAGCGCGCCGGCCGGCGCGAAAATGAGCGCGGCGTCGAGCGCGTCCGGCGGCATCTCGTCGCTGCCGCCCGCCCAATGCGCCTTCAGGCTGAGCGCGAGCCGTTGCGCGGCGGTATCGCCCGGACGCGTGAAGGCATAGACCGCGCGCCCCTGATGCCGCGCCACCTGCGCGACGATATGCGCAGCCGCGCCGAAACCATAGATGCCGATGCGCTTCGCATCGCCCGCCATCGCGAGCGTGCGATAGCCGATGAGTCCCGCGCACAGGAGCGGCGCCGCTTCGACGTCCGAATAGCGCGGCGGCAGTTGCAGGCAGTAGCGCGCATCGGCGATGACACGTTCCGCGTAGCCGCCGTCGATCGTATAGCCCGTGAAGCCGGGTGTATCGCATAGGTTCTCGCGGCCGGCCGCGCAGTAGCGGCAGTGCCCGCAGGTATGGCCGAGCCACGGCACGCCCACACGATCGCCGGGCGCGAAGGCTGTCACGCCCGCGCCGAGTTGCGCGACCGTCCCGACGATCTCGTGCCCCGGAATCACCGGCCGCTTCGGATGAGCGAGTTCGCCGTCGACCACATGCAGGTCCGTCCGGCATACGCCGCAGGCGTGCACGTCGATGAGCAGTTCGCCCGCGCGCGGCGTCGGATCGGGTACATCGAGCGCCTGCAGAACGGGAGTATTGCCGTCGAAAACCATTGCGCGCATGAATAGGTCTCCCGAGTCGTCTGATATTGCAGTGCAGCGCTTCTCGCCGAAAGCGGAAGATCACGCCGTGCCCGTCGGCGACTGCATGGGGCGCGTGAAGCCGACGTGGTGCACTCATGCACGATCGGCGAGCGTCGACCTAACGTGACACCACGCGATGATGCGCCGCATTCATCGCGCGCGCCTCGCGCGGGCATGCGGCGATTTGCCCCCGATGCATGTCGCTCTAGCGTCAGATTGTCGTATTAAACTGAAACCATGCGATGCCGAAGGGAACATTCTTGAAGCACACGTTTCGGCATCGGTCTTGCTTTATCGGTTCGAACGTCATTGCTGTTGCAATGCGGCGTGTTTCGCGATGTTTGCGATCACCCCGACAATGGAACCCATTACATGCGGCGCGATTAAACTTATTTGCCGCGTGCAGTTCGAACCTTTTCATCGCGGTCCGTATGGGCCGCACGGTAACGACTTAACAATACGCGCGGCGCAAGCCGCCATTCATCGACGGCGCTCATGGCCAGCGCGAAAGTGCTGAGCGTCTCGTCCATCGAATCGTTTCATGGAGGATGACATGCGTATCACGGTCAAGCTGGATGGTTTCGAAGGCGCTCAATCGGCGGCTTACGCCATCCTGTGGCTCGACAAGGAAACACGTCGCTGGTCGCGCGAGGGCCACCAGGCGGTGGAAGTGCCGGACTGGGGAGGCTTGCGTACAGGATCGAACGGCACGATGATCTGCGGCCAGCAAATCGGCGAACCGATCTGCGTGCTGGAGCGCCTCGACGTCGACGCACCCGACGGCCCGTGCGAAGGTCTCGCGGGACGCGTGCTGTGGTATGCGGACGGCGCGGGCCCGAAGAGCACCGGACGCTGGCACGTGCAGTGCATCGACCGCGAACAGATCAAGGCGGAGCACGGCGTCTTCGCCGGCGAGGAGGGAATCTGATCGACACGCGGAATCGTCAGGGCTCGTCGCTCGGCAACGGTGTGAGCATCACGACGAACGACGCAGCCCCGATGAGTATCGCGAGCACGCCGTAGTACATGACGGCCGTCTCGTCGAAGAGCAGGCCGCGCAACGCCGCATCGATGCCGCCCAGCGTCACGAACACGGCGCCCAAGGCCGCGACGATGCGCCCTTCACCATTGATCATGATGTTCTCCCGACCGTCCGCCGGCATAAGCGAATCTCACTTCGCTGTGCCGCCGCCATGATTTCATGGTCGCCCGCGCGGCGCGACGCGACTTGACCTGCATCAACCTCGCGGCGACACCACCGCGCTGCTCGTTCTGGTGTTTTCCCTTGCCCCATCTCCGCGGTTTATATTGGTAGTATCAGGTGCTGGCTGCGCGTTGGCATGATTTCGCGCACGGCGCATGCTGCCCGGGCCATCCTCGCCGCTTGCCCGCAAGAATGGCTCGCATTCGACCGACAGAACCCTGGGGAGGCACGATGAATCAAAATTTCAGCGATCCGTTCAGCCAGTTTGCCGCCATGTTTCAGCAGTATCAGCTTCCTGGGTTCGATGTCACCGCGATCATGGAATCGCGGCGCAAGGACGTCGAAGCGCTCGCGGCGACCAACCGCGTCGCGTTCGGCGGCATGGAGGCGCTGCGCGACAAACAAGTCGAAATCCTGCGCCGGACCTTGAGCGATCTGGAAAATATCGCAAAACAATTCGCCACTACATCGACTCAACCTCCGTTCAACGCCAACGAAGTCGTGCAACGCGCGCTGCACAACGCACTCGCCGACATGCAGGACATCGCGCGCACCACTCAGCAGACTCAGGCCGAAGCCTATGCGCTCGTCAGCAAGCGCATGGAAGACGCCTTGAAGGAACTGAAAGCTTCTATCGAGAAGCCCAAGACCTAGCCTCGCGCATCCCTGACGAGGCCCGGCCTCCGGCAACGGCAAGCCGCGCGCGCGGCGAGCGGAGGTGCGTCATGCAATTCGATGAATTCGCGGCGTTCGAGAAGAACGGCTGGGAGCATGTTGTCCCGTCGTACGAGGACTACTTCGGAAGACTGACCGTTCAGTCGCATCCCGCGCTGCTCGATGCGCTCGCGGTCGGTCCGGGCACCCGCATGCTCGATGTCGCCTCCGGGCCCGGCTATCTCGCCGAGGCGGCGATCGAGCGCGGCGCCACCGCGACGGCGGTGGACTTCTCCGCGTCGATGATTGCGCACGCGCGCCAGCTTCACCCGGAAATCGAATTCCATATCGCGCGCGCGGAGCATCTGCCGTTCGGCGACGAGAGCTTCGACGCCGTCGGAATCAACTTCGGCATGCTGCATTTTCCCGAGCCCGAACGCGCGCTCGAAGAAGCGGCGCGCGTGCTGCGCGCGGACGGGCGTATCGCCTTCACGGTGTGGGCGGGACCTGAGCGCGCGATCGGCTTCGGCATGGTGCTCGATGCGATCCAGCTTCACGGCAAGCCCGATGTCGGCATGCCGCCCGGGCCGCCCTTCTTCCGTTTCAGCGATGCCGACGAATGCGTGCGCGTGCTGACCGAAGCGGGCTTTACCCACGCGCGCGCCGACGAAGTCGAGCAGACCTGGCATCTCGTGCTGCCCGAAACGCCGCTCGACGGATTGATGCACGGCGGCGTGCGCGTGGCCGCGCTGCTGCGCGCGCAATCGAAGAGCGCGCTTGCGTTGATCGAGCAGGAAGTGAGAACGCGCGTGAAGGCCTACTCGCGGCACGGCGAGCTGCTCATCCCGATGCCCTGCATGCTGGCCTCCGCCATCAAGCCCTGAGCCGGCTTTATTTCTTGCCCTGCGTCGTGATCTGGAAAATGTCGACGGCCACGTGATCGCGGCCGTACTTGCCCGCGAGCGCGGAGAGGCGCTTTTCGACGGCGCGCAGATATTCCGGCCTGGCCTCGCTGTCGGGACGCGCGGAATCGAAGAGCGGCGCGGGCGTGACCGTGAGCACGATCATCTCCGAGCCGAACGGCTTGCCGACGACCCAGTCGCCCATCGTGCCGATGGTCGCCGTGTAGTTTGCCGGCGCCTGGTTGTCGCGCGAGCGCGCGTTGGGCAGCAGATGCACGACACTGCCATCGAGCATGAAATAGTCGACGTTGACGTAGGACTCGAACGCGGGCGTCATCAGATCGATGATCAGCGGATCGCCTTCGGTGAGGCGCGTCGCGCGCGAACGCGTGTGCACCGACGCCGGCCTGCCCGACTGCCGGTTGGCGGTCCAGAACGGGCCGAATACCTTGAGCAGATCGCACTTGTCGTCGGCGACCTGCTGCACGCCGAAGTTCGTGGTCTTCACGCCAGGCACGCGTCCAAGCGTTTCCTTCAGGCGCGCGAGTCCGAACTTCTGCGACACGAAGCCCTGCACGTCGACGGTCTGATCGTGCACCGACGCAACGAGCGCCGAGCACGGCACGCTTGCGAGCACGGGCGTGACGGCCGCCATCGTGAGTTCGGGAACGGGCGTCGGCGGCGCCGCCGGCGTGAGCGCCACGACAGAAGCCGGCGGCGCGCCCGCGGGCGCGCGCGGCGTCACTGTGCCCGTGGCGCTTTCTTCGGACGGGCGCGCGGGCGTCTCACGCGCGGTTTCTTCGTTTGTCCCCGACTGCTCGTAGAAGTAATAGCCCGCCCCCGCGATCAACGCCGCCACGACCGCCGCCGCGCCGATCGCAACCTTCGACCCGCCGCCGTTTTTCGCCTTGCGGCCCGAGGCCGGCGCGGCGTGCTCCTCGGCGATCTCCTCGAGGAACTGCACGACGCTCGGCGTGCGCGCCTCGCGTTCGAACGCGAGCGCGGCCTTCAGCGCTTTCCACTGCCTGTTGCCGAGATGCTCGGGGCGCTGCGGCTTCATGCCCGCGCTCCTCGCCTGCAGCGCGGGCACGCGGTCGAACGGGTGTTTGCCCGTCAGCAATTCATAGGTGATGCAGCCGAGCGCGTAGATATCGTCGCGCGGATCGGGCTCGCGATGCTCCATCATCTCCGGGCTCGCGTACGCGGGGGTCATCGCGCCGAGACTGCCGGGATCGAACACGGTCGCCTCGGTCTCTTCCTCGGGCCGCTGAATCACGCGCGAGATGCCGAAATCGATCACCTTCACTTCCGACGTATCGGTCAGAAACACGTTGGGCGGTTTGAAATCGCAATGAACGAAGCCGCGTTCGTGCGCATAGGCGAGCGCGTTGGCCATGCCCTTGAAGATCGGGAAGACTTCCGAGAACGGCATGCCCTTGAAATTCGGGTTCCGAAGCAATCGGGACAGCGGCTGGCCGGAGAGATATTCCATCGTCAGATAGACGATCTGGCCGTCGCGGTCGAAGTCGTAAACAGTGACGATGTTCCGGTGCGCCAGTTGTTGCGCCTTGCGCGCCTCGCGCTGCAGCGCGATCAGCGATTGCGGATTGCCGCGAAACTGGAGATTGAGCACCTTGATCGCAACATACGGACGCCGGTCCGACGCTTCGAGCTTGCGCAGATCGAGCGCCTTGTACACGGTTCCCATCCCGCCGATGCCGAGACACTCTTCCAGCACGAAGCGGCCATTGAGCGTGTCGCCGACGCCTTTCATCTGCTGATCGTGGTCGACCATTACCTGCGTCGCCTGGCTGCCGGTGCCGCTCGGATCGCGCGATTGCGGCGGCGCGAAGCCCGGCGAGGTTTGCAGCCGCGTCTCGTCGCGGCTCGCGGGGCCCGTGGGGGAATCGGCTTCCGGATGAACGCGCGCCGTGTGCTCGATGCGGCGGCGAATGGCCGCATAGATGTCGGGCGGCAAGGGCCGCGCCGCGTGCTCCTCGTCGAGGATTTCCATGAGACGCTTCGCCGGAGTCTGCTCGGTCGCCAATGCGCCGTCCACTCCGGCAAAGAACTCGTCGCGCGACCCGCCGTCGCCCCGATATGTACGAATCGCTTGCGCAAAACTTGTCATCTGTGCGACGCGACGCGGCTCCAATCGATCGAAACTATTTGTCGTAACAAAACCCCGGTGCTCTTTCGATACTAGCCTTCACATGACGCTTTCGCAAATGGCGTTTTCGATCATGCGCGGTATCGCGCACATGTCGTTCGGAGACCGACACATCGAGGGCGAGTGTTGGCGACGCGGCGGCAAAACGCGCGCCGCAACCGTGGACTCTACCGAATAAAACGTCGGCAAATCAGATGGTTACGATTGTCTTCCGACGCCGCGCCGATCGTGGCACGTCTTTCGCATTACCTGATGCGAACGTCCTTTCGGCAGAAGGCTCTTGCGCCTCTTGCCGACATCGGCGTTTGCCGACCGATGAAAGGCGCGCCGGAAACGTGGAGTCGCTCAGGCGCGGCAAGACAGATTGGCTATACTCGACAGCGACTCCCCATTCTGGAGGAAACATCCATGGCCGTCCTCAAAATCAGGGATCTCGCCGACAGCGTCGAACTGGACCGACAGGCGATGCATACGATCGTCGGTGGCGCGCGCGATGGCTTGCGGCCGTCGTTTCGCATCCGGCCGGCGTCGAACACGAACCGTGTCGTCGACTATCCGGGCGTGCCGGTGAAGGACGTGCCGGCGGTGCAGACCGGGCCGTTCACGACCAAAATCGTGACGAAGAAATAACGTCGCAAACAGCGCGACATCTCAATGGCGCACCGGCATGCCGGTGCGCGTCACGCCGCTTCCGGGCGACGTTCCGAGCGAACGCGCCGTGCGCTTGACGAGCGCGAGACGCACACGCTCGCGCCCTTCTCCCTCGACATCGCCGAAATACCGCGTCTTGCCCGCGATGACCGCGCCCACGGGCAGGCCGTCGAGATACAGCACGCGATTGGCCGCGAGCGCCGGCACCTTTTCTCCCGGCAGCAAGGTGCCGACGAGATTGAGCGGATCGACGGCCGACAGCGCGACGAACGCGCCGTCCTTCGGCCGCTTGCGCATGTCGCGCAAGAGCGGCACCGCGTCGGGCAGTGCGAACTGCTCGCCCGCGAGCCCGGCGACGAAGCGCCCGCCGCGAATCTCGCCGCGCGCTTCCAGCCGGTGATACACGCGCAGCAGGTCGCGCCACGGCGGCAGCCATTGCGCCTCGCGCTCCAGAAGCCGCCAGAAAACGACGCCGTAACGCCGCAGGAGCGTCAGCGCGACGTGCTCGAGATCGCCTGACTCGCGCGCTTCGTCCGGCTTCGCGCGGCGCAGGAGCGCCCAGCGCCCGGCGTCGTCCATTCCGCCGATGAACAGGCCGCCACGTCTCGGACGCCGCGCGAACGCGTTGCGCTTCGCCGCCGGCGCGAGGAGCGCGCGCAGGCCCGCGAAGCTGTCGGCGTTGACGAGCCCGAGCGCGACCAGCTCGCCGAGCGCGTCGTCGAGTTCGGTGCGCAGGAGCCGCACGTCGCCGAGAAGCTCGTCGAAGAACATCGCGCCGTGGGCTTTCAGGGCATCGAAGACGCGTTCGGCGCGCGACGAAAGTTGCGGCGCTGCGTCCGGGCTCATGAGCGCGTTCCACGCATCGAGATGACGGCGCGGCAGCAGCACGATCGGCGTGCCGCGCACCGGTCCGCCCGACGCGCGCGAACGTCCCGCCGGGCGCGTCCACACGAGCTTGCCCGCGCGGCAGAGATCGTCGAGCCACATCCCGGAATAGTCGGCGATGCGCGCCGGCAGGATTTCGTCCTCCCACGCGACGGCAGGCGCCTCGAATCCTTCGAGCTGTTCCAGCACCGCGCCGAGCGCGTCGCGGCCTTCGCCGTGCGTGTCGGGCGCGACGCGCTGCCATTCGAGCAGAAAGCGCATGAAGTCCTGCCGCTCGACCGGCTCGATCTCGCGCCGCAGCCGCCGCACCGTATAGCGATGAATCCGCGCGAGCAAATGCCGCTCGCACCATTGCTCGGCCTCCGCGCCCGGCGTGAATCGTCCGCGCATGACGTAGCCCTGCGCTTCGAGCCGTGTCAACGCGAGCGCGATCGCCGATGCGGGCAGCGCGAGCGGACGCGCGATCTCCGGCACCGTCAGCGGCCCGAAGCCCGACAGACGCGCGCGCACGATCTCGACGAGCGCATCGTCGGGCGCCCAGGCGTCGTCGAAACCGGGCGGCGGTTGCAGCGACGGATGCATCGGCGCGTGCTCGTAGACAGCGCGCACGCACGCGAGACGCTCGACGGGCGTCCACAACGCGTCGTGCTCCGCGATTCTCAGACGCGTCGCGCGGCCGGCGCGCGCAAGCGCTTCGAGCCACGCGGGCCATTGCTCGCTGCGCTGGGCTTCCGTATCAGCGATACAGGCGAGCGTCGTCAGCGCCTCGTGCATTTCATCGGCGCTCGTGACTTCGGGCCACGCTTCTTCGCGCACGCTCGCGATCGCTTCGGGATCGAGCGCGCCGAGATCGTCCGCCGATTGCGGATCGGTCCAGCGGCGCGCAAGCACGGCCTGCGTGCGGCGCTCTTCGATCGGCGCATCGTCGAGGAAGGCGTAGGGTCGCGCCGACAGAATCTCGGCCGCGAGCGGCGACGGCGCCGGCAACTCGCGCGTGACGAGGCGCACGTCGCCGGCCTCGATGCGTCGCAGCAGCGCGAGCCACGCGTCGCTGTCCATGGCGTCGTGCAGGCAATCGTCGATGGTCTGCTCAACGAGCGGATGCGCCGGCACCTCGCGCTCGCCGGCGATGTTCTCCGCGCACGCGACCTGATCCGGGAACACCGCCGCGAGCAGGTCCTCGCTTTTCATGCGCTGCAGTTGCGGCGCGACCTTGCGCCCGCCCGTGTAGCGCGGCAGCGCGAGCGCGTTGGTCGCGTTCCAGCGCCAGCGCACGCCGAAAAGCGGCGCGTCGAGCAGCGCCTGGATCAGCACATGTTCCGCGCTCGCCGATTTCAGATAGCGCCACACGTCGTCGAGCACGAAACTGTGACTGCCGGTCAGCGACAGCACGATCGCGTCCTCGGTCGCCGCCGCCTGCAACTCGAAGTTGAACGTGCGGCAAAAGCGCTTGCGCAGCGCGAGCCCCCACGCGCGATTCACGCGGCTGCCGAACGGTGCGTGAATGACGAGCTGCGTGCCGCCAGATTCGTCGAAGAAGCGCTCCATGACGAGCGTGTCCTGCGTCGGCAGCACGGTGAGCGCGGCGCGCGAGCGCGCCAGATAATCGACGATCTGCCGCGCCGGTTCTTCACCGATGCCGCTTTCCCGCGCGAGCCAGGCGACAACGGAATCCACGCCGTCATCGAGGCGCGCGTCGATGTCCGCCCGCAATCTCGAAATCGCGTGAGAGAGTTCGTCGCTGCGGCCCGGCGCTTCGCCGAGCCAGAACGGAATGTTCGGCGGCTGGCCATTGGCGTTCTCGACGCGCACGCGCCCGCCTTCCACGCGCACGATCCGGTACGACGTATTGCCGAGCTGGAAGATATCGCCCGCGAGGCTCTCGACGGCGAAATCCTCGTTCACCGTGCCAATCTGCAGGCCCTGCGGTTCGAGGATCACGGCGAAATCGGCGTTGTCGGGAATCGCTCCGCCCGATGTCACCGCCGTCAGCTTGCCGCCGCGCCGGCCGCGCAGCGTGCGCGAAACGGCGTCGCGGTGCACGTAAGCCGCGCGCACGCCCTGCCGGCCCGTATAGCCTTCCGCGAGCGTGCGCAGCACGGCCTCGAAATGCGCGCGGTCGAGCGTCGCGTACGGATACGCGCGCGTGATGCGCTCGAAAAGTTCATCTTCGCCCCATTCGCGGCACGCGACTTCGGCGGTGATCTGCTGCGCGAGCACGTCGAGCGGCGCATGCGGAATCGTCAGCGCGTCGAGCTCGCCGCGCCGCACGCAGTCGAGGAGCGCCGTGCATTCGATCAGATCGTCGCGCGAGGTCGGAAAGAGCCGCCCTTTCGGCACGCCGCCGACGTGATGCCCCGAACGCCCGACGCGCTGCAGGAACGCGCCGATCGAGCCGGGCGAACCGATCTGGCAGACGAGATCGACATCGCCGATATCGATGCCCAGTTCCAGCGACGCCGTCGCGATCAGCACCCGCAACTCGCCGCGCTTCAACCGCTGCTCCGCCTCCAGCCGATGTTCCCGCGCGAGGCTGCCGTGATGCGCCGCGACGGCTTCCTTGCCGAGACGCTCGGTCAGATGCCGCGCCGCGCGCTCGGCCATGCGGCGCGTGTTGACGAAGACGAGCGTCGTGCGATGCTGCCCGGCAAGCTCCGCGAGCCGATCGTAGACGCGCTCCCACGTATCGTTGGACATGATCGCTTCGAGCGGCATCGGCGGGATGTCGAGCGCGAGATCGCGCGCGCGGACGTGGCCCACATCAACGATCTCGCACGGCTCGCCCTCGCCGACGAGAAACTTCGCGACGCGTTCGATCGGCTTTTGCGTCGCCGACAAACCCACGCGCACCGGGCGGCGGCCGCCCGCCTCCTCGCACAGCGCGTCGAGCCGCGCGAGCGAGAGGCTCAGGTGCGAGCCGCGCTTGCTGCCCGCGACCGCATGGATTTCGTCGACGATGACGGTGCGCGTCGCCGAGAGCATCGCGCGGCCCGAATCGGACGACAGCAGCACGTAGAGCGATTCCGGCGTCGTCACGAGGATATGCGGCGGGCGCTTCCGGACCGCGTTGCGCTCCTGCTGCGTCGTGTCGCCGGTGCGCACGGCCGCGCGGATCTCGGGCGCGGCCACGCCGGATTCGCGCAGCGTCTGCGCGATGCCCGCGAGCGGTTCCTCCAGATTCACGTGAATGTCGTTCGACAGCGCCTTCAGCGGCGACACGTACACGACGCGCGTCTCGTCCGGCAGCGCCCCGCCGAGCGCGACGCCGTCGCGCACGAGTTCGTCGATGGCGGCGAGAAAGGCGGTGAGCGTCTTGCCTGAGCCCGTCGGCGCGGCGACGAGCGTCGAGCGGCGCGCGTGGACGAGCGGCCACGCGCGCGCCTGCGCGGGGGTCGGCGCGGGGAAACGTGAGCGGAACCATGCGGCGACGGCCGGATGGAAACCCTCCAGGGCGTGAGTCGCGGAAGCGGATTTTCGGGCCATTCGACATTCTAGGGGCGCTTGGGAAATGGTGTATTTCATGCGCTTTTCGGACAGTTCCCATCCGATCGAATCGTTCTTCCGGCGATGCTAGGCGGTTCACTCATTCGAGCGGCTTTCGCTCCATCCGCCTGCAGCTTTCATGATCGTCATCAGCCTTTTGTTCGACTCCGCGCCCGCCGCGCTCATCAACCATCGCCACTACGCGCGCGAACACGGCTATCGCCACGTCGAACTCGACTTGTCGGAACTGTCCGGCAGCAGCGCCCACGTCCGCTGGCTCTATAAATACGAAACGCTCCTGCGCCACCTCGAACGAGCGCAGCCGAACGAAATCGTCCTGCTGTTGAGCGAGAACGCCGCCATCCTGCGTTCGATGCCCCTGCCCGACCTCATGGCGGGCCGCGACTGGCTCCTCCCGTCCACAGAAGCCGAACTGCCGCAGCCTGATATCCTCATGTTCCGCAATACGCACGCGGTCCGCGAGAAGATCGCGGATCTCGTCAAACGTTGCCGTTTCGGGGTCGCGCTGCCGGAACGCGAAGGCCAGTTGCTGCACACGTTCACCGCGATACCGTTTCAGCAGCGCGTCTGCGACGTGAACGTCGTCGTGCCTGCCTCGACCATGCTCGATAGTGTCTGGGCCAAGTGGCCGGCGTTCTCCGTCAGCATCAGCGACGACAAACAGCATCGGCGATTTCGCACGGCGCTTCTCGAGCACATCAACGAATGCCGCGTGCGCGGCCTGCCGTATCTGACGCTCACTGACACCGGCGTGCGCGACACGTCGACGCACAGCGTTTTCCAGCCACACCGGGCGATCGCGATCGTCACGCTCTATACGCCGAACGTTACGCGTTACGGACGCATCGCGGAGGCGAACTTCAGGCGCTATTGCGAGCGTCATGGTTACACGCTCTATGTCCATCGCGACATTCCGGCGCATCTGAACGACGGCAGGAGTTCCGGCAACTGGTACAAGGCCGCGCTGCTGCGCGAGTACCTGCCGAATCATCAATGGGTGTTCTGGCTCGACGCCGATGTGCTCATCAACGACATGAACCAGCGACTCGAACCCTTCACGCACGGGCGCGAAACCGTGCTCGCGCGCGATGTGGGTACGTGGATCTTCAACTCCGGCATCATGGGTTTTGAGCGGAACCAGCGAAACTACGACGGGTTTGCGCGCGTGATCGAGGAGTCCGCGAAGCTGGAAGACACGTCCCACGTCTACGCGAGCGCCGGCGATCAGCATCAATTCATTCGCGCTTTCGAGGAACTTCCGGACTCGCAGGTGTCGTCTTTCATCGACATCAACACACCGTGGATCTATCGGCGCCCGGACAGCTTCATGGTCCACTATTTCGGCATGTGGGAAGACAATCGGGCGCTTTTGATGGACTACGATTTGCGGCTTGCCGCGATGGAGTGACGCGGCGGGCTCGTTGATCGCGGACGAGCCGCTTTTACGTTCAATGCACGCGCCGCCTCAGGCTTCGTGCTCCGAATGATCGCGCTGCCTGAGCGACTGCGGCAACCCAAACAGCAGCAACAGGGCACACACCACGCTCATCGCGCCGATCGCGTACAGTGCGGGCGTCGTGCTGCCCATCGTGTCGCGAATCCGGCCGACCATCACCGGGCTGACGATGCCGCCCAGTTGTCCCAGCGTATTGATCAACGCGATCCCGCCCGCCGCGCCCGCGCCGGTCAGCAACTTCGGCGGCAGCGCCCAGAACGCCGGGATCGAAGCGATCACGCCCGCGCCCATCACGCCGAGCGCGGCGATGAGCAGCGTGGTCTGCTTGTCGAAGATGCCCGCCGCGAAGAAGCCGGCCGCCGCCATCACGAGCAGTATCGCCACGAACTTGCGACGCTCGCCCGAACGATCCGACATGCGCCCGACCACCACCATGCAGATCGCGCCGCAGATGTACGGCACGGCCGTCAGGAGACCGATGATCGTCGGATTCTGCGTGCCCGCCGCGCGGATCAGGTGCGGCGCCCAGAAATTCAGTCCGTACGACGCGATCTGAATCAGGAAGTAGATCAGGCCGAGCATCAGAAAGCCGGGCGTCCTGATCGCGCCGAAGAGCGAATGGCCCGTGTCCGTGTGCTGGCTTTGCGTCGAAATCTGACTCTTCAGATAGGTCTTCTCCGCGCCCGTGAGCCACGCGGCGTCATCGATGCGGTCCTTCAGCACCTTCAGCACCAGCACGCCGAGCAGCACGCACGGCAGGCCACCCAGAAGGAACAGCCAGTGCCAGCCGGCAATGCCGAAGACGCCATTCATATGGCCGAGCACGAGGCCGGAAAGCGGCGCGCCGACGAGACCCGAGAACGCCGAAGCGAGAAACAGCAGCGACGTGATGCGTCCGCGATAGCTCGCCGGAAACCAAAGCGTCAGGTAATACAGCACGCCGGGCGCGAAGCCCGCCTCCATCGCACCGATGATGAAGCGCAGCCCGTAGAACTGCCACTCGGTCTGCACGAAGACCATCAGCGCGGTCGCAATACCCCACGAAATCATGATGCGCGCGATCCAGCGCCGCGCGCCGACCTTGTAGAGCAACATGTTGCTCGGCACTTCGAAGATCACATAGCCGATCACGAAAAGGCTCGCGCCGAGACCATAGGCCGTGTCGGAGAAACCGAGCGAGCTTTGTAGCTGAAACTTCGCGAAGCTGATGTTGATGCGGTCGAAGAACGCGAACAGATAACACAGCATGATGAGCGGCATCAGCCGCCATGCCACCTTGCGAATAATGTCCGCGGTATTTTCGATTGTCTGCGGCTTGTTTGCCGCAGCTACACTCAGATCGCTCATGGTTGTCTCCAGTAGTTGTTTTGATGTTTCGATTCAGATGGTCCGCACGTACTCGGGCGCCGGATGCAGATCGCAATTGCGTCCCGCCTTGGCGACCTGTCCCGACACCTCATGTCCGACGAGCGCGGGCAGCGTGCGCGACAGCGCGATCAGCTTCTGCAGATCGACGCCCGTCGGAATGCCCATTTCTTCGCACATGTTCACGAGGTCTTCGGTGCAGATGTTTCCCGATGCGCCCGGCGCGAACGGACAGCCGCCGAGACCGCCGAGCGCGGCATCGAAGCGGCGCGCGCCTGCGTCGTAGGCGGCGAGCACGTTGGCCAGGCCGAGGCCGCGCGTGTTGTGGAAGTGCAGTGTCAGGTCCGCGGCAGGCACGAGTTCGAGCACGCGCGCAACGAGCCGCGCGACCTGGCGCGGGTTCGCCATGCCGGTCGTATCGGCGAGCGTGATGCCGGCAATGCCCATCTCCCGATAGGTCCGCGCGATCGACACCACGCGCTCCTCGTCGATGCGCCCCTCGAACGGACAGCCGAACGCCGTGGCGACGGTTGCGTTCAGCGAAACCGGATACGGCGCGTTCCGAACGAGTTGCACGACATCGCCGAACCCGGCCAGCGACGACTCGCAACTCATGCGCATGTTGGCGCGGTTATGCGTCTGACTCGCGGACATTACGAGATTGAGTTCATCGGCGCTGGCTGCGATCGCGCGTTGTGCGCCCTTCACGTTCGGCACGAGCGCGACATACGTCACGCCCTGGCCGCGCCGGATACCGTTGAACACCGCATCGCCGTCGCGCAGAGCGGGAATCGCCTTGGGCGACACGAACGAGCCTGCCTCGATACGCGTGAAGCCGCACGTCGAAAGTCCGTCGATCAGCGCGATCTTGTCTTCGGTCTCGACCCATTGCTTTTCGATCTGCAAGCCGTCGCGCGGCGCGACTTCCTGAACGATCAGCGGTTCGTTGTGGTCGCGGTTCATTGCACCGCTCCTTCGGCGCGCAGCCGTTCTACTTCGTCGGCGCCGAAGCCGAGCGATTCCAGTACCGATTGCGTATGCTCGCCGAGCGCCGGGCCTTGCCAGTGCACTTCGCCCGGTGTGTCGGAGAGCTTCGGCACGATGCCCGGCATCCTCACCGATGCGCCGCCCGGCAAATCCGCCCGCAGCAGCATGTCGCGCGCCTGATAGTGCGCATCGTCGACGATGTCCGCGACCGAGTAGATGCGGCCCGAGGGCACTTCCTCGCGCTCGAGTATCGCGAGCACGTCGTCCATCGCGTGATGCGAGGTCCATGCCGTGATCGCCTCGTCGAGCATCGCGCTCTGCTTCACGCGGCCGTCGTTGTGGGCGAGCGCGGGATCGTCGGCGAGATCGGCGCGGCCGATCACGTTCATCAGGCGCCGGTAGATCGGGTCGCTGTTGCCCGCGATCACCACGAAGCCGCCGTCTTCCGTGCGATACGTATTCGACGGCGCGATGCCCGGCAGCGCTCCGCCGCTACGCTCGCGCACATGGCCGAGCAGGTCGTACTCGGGCACGAGACTTTCCATCAGGTTGAAGACGCTTTCGACGAGCGATACATCGACCATTTGCCCGTCGCCCTGACCGGTCTTCACGCGCAGCACTGACATCAGCGCGCCGATCACGCCATGCAGCGACGCCAGCGAATCGCCGAGGCTCACGCCGACGCGCGCAGGCAGGCCTTCGGCGTCGCCGGTCGTGTAGCGGATGCCGCCCATCGCCTCGCCGATCGCGCCGAAGCCCGGCCGGTCACGATACGGGCCCGTCTGGCCGTAGCCGGAGATGCGGACCATCGTGAGCTTCGGGTTGATCGCGTGCAGCACGTCCCAGCCGAGGCCGAGCTTTTCGAGCGCGCCGGGGCGCATGTTTTCGACGACGATATCGGCGTCGGCGGCGAGACGCTTGATGACGTCGGCGCCTTCGGGCGACTTGAGATTCACGCACACTGATTTCTTGTTGCGTGATTGCAGATACCACCAGAGCGACGTGCCCTCGTGAAGTTTGCGCCATTTGCGCAACGGGTCGCCGCCGTTGGGCGTTTCGATCTTGATGACTTCCGCGCCGAACTCGGCCAGCATGCGCGCGGCGAAAGGCGCGGCGATGAGAGTGCCGATTTCGATGACGCGAATGCCTTGCAGGGGTCCGCTCATGGTGCTTGTCTCCTGGGTTTTACTGTGTGGAAACAAGCTTATTGGCGAACGCTCAGCTGCGTCCAACCGCATTTTGGCAAGGATCGTTCGTGAAACGCGAACGCTCGGCGCCTGTTGCGCGACGCTTTCGTCGGATCCCGTATTCGTGTCGGTTTATTAGCACTGCCCCTGTGCGGGGCGGCACCTACTTTCTTTGCTGCTGCAAAGAAAGTAGGCA
>LRBF01000105.1 GCA_001580565.1 Caballeronia megalochromosomata
TTCGCGCGGATGAACAACTTCAGCTTCTGGCTGCTGCCGGCCGCTGCCGTGCTGCTGGTCGGCTCGTTCTTCGTGCCGGGCGGCGCAACCGCCGCGGGCTGGACGCTCTACGCGCCGCTTTCCACGCAGATGGGCCCGGGCATGGACTTCGCGATTTTCGCGGTCCACATCATGGGTGCGTCGTCGATCATGGGCGGCATCAACATCGTCGTGACGATCCTGAACATGCGCGCGCCCGGCATGACGCTCATGAAGATGCCGATGTTCGCGTGGACGTGGCTCATCACCGCGTACCTGCTGATCGCCGTGATGCCGGTTCTCGCAGGCGCGATCACGATGGTGCTGTTCGACCGTCACTTCGGCACGTCGTTCTTCAACGCGGCGGGCGGCGGCGATCCGGTGATGTACCAGCACATCTTCTGGTTCTTCGGTCACCCCGAGGTGTACATCATGATCTTGCCGGCGTTCGGGATCGTGTCGCAGGTGATCCCGGCGTTCTCGCGCAAGCCGCTGTTCGGCTATAGCTCGATGGTGTACGCAACCGCATCGATCGCGATTCTGTCGTTCATGGTGTGGGCGCACCACATGTTCGCGACCGGCATGCCGGTGACGGGCCAGTTGTTCTTCATGTACGCGACCATGCTGATCGCGGTCCCGACGGGCGTGAAGGTGTTCAACTGGGTGGCGACGATGTGGCGCGGCGCGCTCTCCTTCGAAACCCCGATGCTCTTCGCGATCGGCTTCCTGTTCGTGTTCACGATGGGCGGCTTCACGGGCCTGATTCTCTCGATGGCGCCGCTCGATATCCAGATGCACGGCACCTATTACGTGGTGGCGCACTTCCACTACGTGCTGGTGGCGGGTTCGCTGTTCGCGCTGTTCTCGGGCTGGTACTACTGGGCGCCGAAGTGGACCGGCTGGATGTACAACGAAATGCGCGGGAAGATCCACTTCTGGGCGTCGATGATCTTCTTCAACATCACGTTCTTCCCGATGCACTTCCTGGGCCTCGCCGGCATGCCGCGCCGCTATGCGGACTACCCGGCGCAGTTCACGGACTTCAACCAGATCGCGACGATCGGCGCATTCGGCTTCGGCCTCGCGCAGGTGTACTTCCTGTTCGCGGTCGCGCTGCCCACCTATCGCGGCGGCGGCGAACTCGAAAAGGCGAGCGACAAGCCGTGGGATGGCGCGGAAGGCCTCGAATGGACCGTGCCGAGCCCGGCGCCGTTCCATACGTTCGAGCATCCGCCGACGGTCGAATAAATAGTTAGTCTGGTTCGCGGGGCTTCCTTGGGAACGCCCCGCGAAGAAAAAGTCAGGAAAGCATGGCCCCGAATCCACAAAAAAGACGCACGCCCGAAGAAATCCGCGCGGGCAACAAGCGGCTCGGAATCATCATGATGTTGATTGCCGCCGTCTTCTTTCTGGGTATCGTCGTCAGGCAATACCTGTTGTCGCGAGGGTAGGAAAGCAACGTGTCCACTCAGCAGGAAAATTCGCATGTCGACCGGTCCTTCAACCGGTCGATGCTGGTGAAGCTCTTCGTCGTCGCCGCGCTGATGTTCGGCTTCGGCTTCGCGCTCGTGCCGATGTACCGCGCGATCTGCCAGATCACCGGCATCAATAACCTCGTGCAGAAGGACGTGGGCGCGCGCGAGGCGAAGAATACGCAGGTGGACATGAGCCGCACGATTTCGATCGAGTTCGACGCGAACGCGCGCGGTCCGCTGCAGTTCCGGCCGGAGCGCAACTCGATGGATATCCACCCCGGCGAAGTGATGACGGTGATGTACGACGTGACCAACGAGCAGAATCGCACGGTGAACGCGCAGGCCATCCCGAGCTACGCGCCGAAGCAGGCCACCGAGTACTTCAAGAAGATCGAATGCTTCTGCTTTACGCAGCAGACGCTCGCGGCGAACGAAAGCAAGCGCATGCCGGTCGTGTTCGTCGTCGACCCGAAGCTGCCGAAGGACGTGAAGACGATCACGCTGTCGTACACGTTCTTCGAGTTGAACGCGCCGAAGTCGGTGGCGAAGGGTTCATGACGGCCATGGGCGCGCACACGCCGAACAAGGGCGGTTTTCTCAAGCTCATGAAGGCGGTGTTCTGGTCGTTCTTCGGCGTGCGCCGCCGGGCCGACCTGGAAAGCGATGCGGCGCAGTTGAATCCGCTGCATCTGATCGCGGCGGGCATCATCGGCGCGGTGCTGTTCATCGTCGTGTTGCTGCTGGTCGTGCGCGCAGTAGTGGGATAGACGAAAGACGCCGGGCGTGTCGTGGGTCGGACGCGCGGCGCTAAAAGAAAATTCAAGCAACTGGATCGAAGTGGAGAATCAACAATGAGCGGTCAAAACGAGAGCCCGTACTATTTCGTGCCGCATCCGTCGCGGCATCCGGTGATGGCTGCATCTGGCTTGCTGATCATGCTGGCCTCGCTGGCGTCGTGGGTGAACGGCCACAGCTTCGGGCCTGTCGGCACGTTCATCGGCCTGCTGTTCGTCCTGTTCGTGCTGTGGCACTGGTTCGGCGACGCGATCTCCGAATCCGAAGGCGGGATGTACGGCAAGCGCGTCGATGTGTCGTACCGCTGGAGCATGAGCTGGTTCATCTTCTCCGAAGTGATGTTCTTCGCAGCGTTCTTCGGCGCGCTCTTCTACGCGCGCGCCATCGCGATGCACGAACTCGGCAGCCTCGACTACAAGTTGATCTGGCCCGACTTCACCGCCGTGTGGCCGAACAACGGCCCGGCCGCGCTCGTGCCGCATTTCCGCGCGATGGTGCCGTGGCCCCTGCCGACCATCAACACGGCGCTCTTGCTGTCCTCGGGCGCGACGCTGACGGTGGCGCACCACGCGCTGCGTGAAGACCATCGCAAGAAGGCGATCATCTGGCTGGGCGCAACCGTGCTCCTCGGCATCATCTTTCTGTTCTGCCAAGGCTACGAGTATTTCCACGCGTACAACGAACTGAACCTGACGCTCAATTCCGGCGTGTACGGCTCGACGTTCTTCCTGCTGACCGGCTTCCACGGCTTCCACGTGTTCCTCGGCGGCACGATGCTGAGCGTGGTGATGTTCCGGCTGATCCGCGGCCACTTCACGGCGGAGCACCACTTCGCGTTCGAAGGCGCCGCGTGGTACTGGCACTTCGTCGACGTCGTGTGGCTGGGTCTGTACGTCGTCGTCTACTGGCTGTAAGTGAATATCGAAGCGGGCGCGCGCGATGCGCCGTCCGCGATGGAAGACCGGCGGCGACGCCGGTCCGAGAGCAAAGAAGCAGTGATCAACACGCCGCCCTCGATGTCTCAAGGGGCGGCGTTGTCGTTTTGAGGGGCGGCGAGTCGCGTGCTGTGGCGCGACAATACGTCTCGTAGGGCGGAACCCGCGCGGCGGGTTATCGTCCGATCGGAATCCCCGACGATTGAATCCAGCCCATCCAATGCGCGAACAGGATGAAGAGGAACAGTGAGATTGACAGCCCGACGCGCGCGGCGAGCGACCAGACCATCCGCTTCGTTTTGCCCCGGTCGGTCATCATGAAGTAGAGCGCCGAACCCAGGCTGCCGATGATAAGGATGAATGCGATAGCAACGATGATGTGCATGAAACCAGCCAGCGATTTTGCTCAGGAACTACAGTGAGCCGTATGAATTTGGATCATCTCATTATCTCACTCGATGGATCGCGCCGTGCAGCGCCCGACCGGATGCCGGCGGTAAGGCCGGCAGCATGAAGATTCGATTCTGGCCCACGCTCCTGATTCTGATCGTCGTTGCGGTGACCGTGCGGCTCGGCTTCTGGCAGCGCGATCGGGCGCATCAGAAAGAAGCGCTCAACGCACAGATCGTCGCGTTCGAGAATGCGCCCGCGCGGGACGTCGGCGTCGAACCGCTGCCGCTCAAGTCGATCGAATTCCATCGTGTGGAAGCGCGCGGCGAGTTCATGCCGGAGCGCGTCGTCTATTTGGACAATCGTCCGTATAACGACCAGCCGGGCTTTTATGTCGTGATGCCGCTTAAACTCGAGGGTGGCGGCTACGTGCTCGTCAACCGTGGATGGCTGCCGCGCAATCTGGCGGATCGCACGGGCATCGAGCCGTATGCCACGCCGAAGGGTGTCGTCGAGGTGCGGGGCATCGCGCGCGCGAATGCGTCGCAGGCGTTCGAACTGGGCAGCGGCGGATCGGCTGCGCACAGGGAAATTCGCCAGAACCTGGATATCAGGTCGTACGCGGCCGAAACCGGGCTCGCGTTTCAGCCATTCGTGATTCAGCAAACGAACGACACCGGCGACAAGCTCGTGCGCGACTGGCCCGCGCCGACGCTCGGGGTCGAGCGCAATTACGGCTACATGTTCCAGTGGTGGGGCATGGCGGCCGCGGCGATCGCGTTCGGCCTGTACGCCGCGCGCCGCGCCGCGAAAAAAGGCGAAGAACGCGACGACGAAGCCGAGCACCACGCCTGAACCCTTACGAACAGAGACACGTTTCACCGATGCCATCACAACGCTCCGCTGCCACCGTGCAGCAACGACCGACGAAGAAAGCCTCCTGGATCAGCGGCCGCTGGATGCTCCTGCTGCTCGCGCTGGTGTGCGCGGCGCCGGTGATCGCGTCGTATCTGATGTACTACGTGTTCAAGCCGGCGGGCGGCACGTCGAGCTACGGCGCGCTGATCGACCCGCAGCGGCCGATTCCGGCGCAACTCGCCGTTACTGACGAGAAAGGGCAGAGCGTGCCGTTCAAGTCGCTCGAAGGCAAATGGCTGATGATCATCGTCAACGGCAGCGATTGCGACGAGCAATGCGCGACGCGCCTGTACTTCATGCGCCAGGTGCGCGCGCTGCAATCGGGCGAGCGCGATCGCGTCGTCAACGTCTGGCTGCGCACCGATGACAAACCCGTCTCTGACGTCATCAAGACCGCGTATCCGCAGCCGGACACGCGCATGCTCGTCGCGAACGAAAAGGCGATCGCCGCGTGGCTGCCTGTCGACGACGGCACGAAACTCACGGATCACATCTTTCTCGTCGATCCGAACGGCAATCTGATGATGCGCTTTCCGAAGAACCCCGATCCGAAGAAGATCAACGCGGATCTGGCGAAGCTTCTGAAGTGGTCGCGCATCGGCTGAAGGTAGAGAAACATGTTCCTGCTGCAACTGGGTCTGATCGGCATCTGCATCGCGCTGCTGCCGCTCTCGTATGTCTGGGTGAAGGCCGATGACGACAAGTTCAGGAAACTCGTCTGGCTGACGACCTTCGTGACGCTCGACCTCATCATGTTCGGCGGCTTCACGCGCCTGACCGATTCCGGCCTCGGCTGTCCCGATTGGCCCGGCTGTTACGGCACGTCGTCGCCGTTCATCGCGCATGCGCAGATTTCAGCCGCGTATCAGGCGATGCCGACCGGCCCCGTCAGCCTGATGAAGGCGTGGATCGAGATGCTGCATCGTTACTTCGCGATGGCGATCGGCGTGCTGATCATCGCGCAGGTGATCATCGCGTGGACGGCGCGCATCAAGAAGCGGCCCTTGCATGTGTCGCCGTGGTGGCCGACCGGCATTCTGCTGCTCATCCTGCTGCAAGGCGCGTTCGGCGCGTGGACCGTCACGCTGAAGCTGCAACCGGTGATCGTTACGACGCACCTGCTGCTCGGCCTCGCGCTGCTCGGCGTGCTCGGCTGGCTCGCGGCACGCATGACGCCGATTCCCTCGCTCGATTCGGCCGCCGCGCGCTGGATGCCCGCCGCTGCGTTCGGCCTGCTGCTGCTCGTCGTGCAGATCGCGCTCGGCGGCTGGGTCAGCACGAACTACGCGGTGCTGGCGTGCACCGACTTCCCGCTGTGCAACGGCCAATGGGTGCCGCCGATGAACTTCGAGCATGGCTTTCATCTGTGGCGCGCGCTCGGCATGACCGGCGACGGCGACGTGATCTCGCAGGACGCGCTCGTCGCCATTCACTGGACGCATCGCACCTTCGCGGGGGTGGTCGTGCTGTACCTGCTCTGGCTCGCATCGAGACTGCGACGATTCGAATCGCTGCGAAAGCCCGCAAACGGCGTATTGTTGCTGATCGTCGTTCAGTTCCTGACGGGCATGTCGAATATCGTGCTGCAATGGCCGTTGCCGGTCGCGGTGGCGCACAACGGCGGGGCCGCGATCCTGTTGCTGTTACTCGTTATGCTAAACTTTCGAATCTCTTCCAGCCGTCCCGGCCGCGCCGCAGTTCCCGCGCGCGACGTCGTTTCAGCGTGACTCCACATCATGGATAGCACGACACTACATTCCCCATTAGGCAGCCGCGTATCGCAATATCTCGCGCTGACCAAGCCGCGCGTCACGCAGCTCGCCGTGTTCTGTGCCGTCATCGGCATGTTCCTGTCCACGCCCGGCATGGTGCCGTGGGACAAACTGATCGGCGGCGTCGTCGGCATCTGGTTGCTGGCCGGCGCAGCATTTGCAATCAATTGTCTCGTCGAGCAAAAAGTCGATGCGAAGATGCGCCGCACCGCGTGGCGTCCTTCCGCGCGTGGGCAAATCACGCCGACACAAATCCTGACGTTCTCGGCGGTGCTTGGCGGCATCGGCATGTGGACGCTCTACACGTTCACTAATCCGCTCACGATGTGGCTCACCATCGCCACGTTCGTCGGCTACGCGGTGATCTACACGCTGCTGCTCAAGCCCTATACGCCGCAGAACATCGTGATCGGCGGCGCGTCCGGCGCGATGCCGCCCGCGCTCGGCTGGGCCGCGGTGACGGGCACGGTGCCCGGCGACGCGTGGATTCTCGTGCTGATCATCTTCGTGTGGACGCCGCCGCATTTCTGGGCGCTCGCGCTGTATCGCCGCAAGGACTACGAGAACGCGGGCCTGCCGATGCTCCCGGTCACGCACGGCGAGAAGTACACGCTGCTCAATATCTTCCTGTACACGCTCGTGCTGTTCGCGGTCACGCTGATGCCCTATATCTCCGGCATGAGCGGCGTCGTGTATCTCGCGTGCGCGATTGCGCTCGGCGCGGGTTTCATCGGCTACGCGTGGAAGATGTATCGCGATTATTCCGATGCGCTCGCGCGCAAGACCTTCCGTTATTCGATCGTCTATCTGTCGCTGCTGTTCGGCGCGCTGCTCGTCGATCATTACGTGCGCACGGTGATCGGCGCATGATGGTCGTTCTTCGTCGTCTATTCGCGCTGGTGATGTTCGCGGCGCTGCTTTCGGCGTGCGAGAAGGCGCCCGATTTCAAGAATCTGGATATCACCGGCAACAAGCAGTTCGGCAGTGATTTCTCCTTGCCCGACACGCATGGCAAGACGCGCACGCTCGCGGACTTCAAGGGCAAGGCTGTCGTGCTGTTCTTCGGCTACACGCATTGCCCGGACGTGTGCCCGACGACGCTCGCCGAACTCTCGCAAGCGCTGCAGCAGCTCGGCGACAAGTCGAAGGACGTTCAGGTGCTGATGGTCACCGTCGATCCGGCGCGCGACACGCCTGATCTGCTCGGCCAGTATGTTGCGGCGTTCAACTCGTCGTATGTCGGCTTGCGCCCGGCGAACGACACGCAGCTCGCGCAGGTCGCGAAGGACTTCCGCGTGTACTACGCGAAGTCGCAGGGCAAGACGCCCGACGATTACACGATGGATCACACCGCCGCGAGCTACGTGTTCGACAAGGACGGCAAGCTGCGTCTCTTCGCTCGCGACGGGCAGGGCGTGGAGCCGTGGGTTCACGACTTGAAGCTCCTCGTCGACTGATAACGAAAGTGGCCCGCGCGGGCCACTTTTCTTTTCAGCTATCCGAAGGTTCTATCGGTAGCCGTGCGCGCGTGATATCCACATGAGCAATCTGTATTTCAACTCGCACCACGCCTGTGCGAACATCCGTCACCCGGTTTGAATCGCTCGCCGGGGCGAATCAGGCAATCCCCGCAAGAACGCATCATCGAAACAGGAACACCATGCAGCGCAGAAATTTGCTCAAAGCCATTACCGCCGTCGCGGCATCCGCCGCGTTGTTCACGAGCCTCGCCGCTCACGCCGATGACAAGGTGATCAAGGTCGGCACCATCGGCGGTCCCGACGCGCAGATCTGGCAAGTCGTGCAGAAGGTCGCGAAGCGCGACGGGCTCAACGTGAAGGTCATCGAGTTCAATGACTACGTTCAGCCGAACGCGGCGCTCGACGCCGGCGATCTCGACGCGAACAGCTTCCAGCATCAGCCGTATCTCGACAGCCAGATCAAGCAGCGCGGGTACAAAATCGTGAACGCGGGGCTGACGTATATTTCGCCGCTCGGCGTGTATTCGAAAAAGCTGAAGTCGCTGAAGGATCTGCCGCAAGGTGCGAAGGTCGCGGTGCCGAATGATCCGTCGAACGAGAATCGCGCGCTTTTGCTGCTGCAATCGCAAGGCGTGATCAAGCTGAAGGCGGGCGCCGGCACGAACGGCAACAACGCGACGGCGCTCGACGTGGCGGACAATCCGAAGAAGATCAAACTCGTCGAACTCGACGCCGCGCAACTGCCGCGCACGCTCGCCGACGTCGATGCCGCCGCGATCAACACGAACTTCGCGCTCGCGGCCGGCCTGCAGCCGACGAAGGACGCCATCGCGCTCGAAGACGTGCATAGCCCGTATGCGAACCTGATCGCGGTGCGTGCGAAGGACAAGGACCAGCCGTGGGTGAAGAAGCTGGTCGCCGCCTATCAGTCTGAAGACGTGCGCCAGTTCCTCAAGAGCGAGTTCAAGGGCTCGGTTGTGCCTTCCTTCTGAGCGCGATCGCGCACGGCAATGCAACGGCGTCCCGCGGGACGCCGTTTTTACTCGCGGCGCTGTTTAGTCAACGAAGCTCGGCTGGAGTTCTCTTTGCCACACGAGACTCCCGGCCGCGTCCTGCACGGGCGAGAAACCGGTTCGCTGAAACAGCCCGCAAAGGTCTTCGTGAGGTTCATTGAGGCGGCAGATCACCTGATCGTAGCGAGCGCCGTGCGCGAAATTCGTGCATGCGGCGACGAGCCGTTCGCCCAGCCCGCGCCGCCGCGCGCCCGGCTCGACGAACAGCAATTCGATTCGCGCCTGACGTTCGGACTCCGCAGTAAGTAACGCCGCGCCGACGCGCGTGGACGTGCCTTGTTCGGCGACCCAGCAGGCGATGCGCGGCGTGCTTACCTGCATCTCGGCGAGAAAGCGCGCCACCGTCTTCGCCGTGGACGCCTCGCTGAAGAGCCTCGGCAGCTCGCCCGAATAGAGATGCGCCTGACGCTCTATCATCCAGCCGAAGTCTCCGGCGCGGGGCACGCGCAGCCGGGTGTCCCCCTCGACGCCTACCGGCGAGAGCAGGCGTTCGACGTCCGCCATTGCAGTGCATAGCTGGTCGATTTCAGCGGTGGTCAGCCGTTTGAGCAGCGTGGCGGTTTCGGTCGACACGTGCAGGTCGATCTCGTCGACCTTGGCTTTCGCCTCGGGCGTGATGCGCAGCAAGTGCGCGCGCCCGTCCAGTTCGTTCTTTCGTCGCACGACGAGGCCGAGCTTCTGAAAGTTGTTGATCAACCGGCTCAGATATCCCGTATCCAGTCCGAGGTTGCGCGACAACTCGGCGGCCGTGGTGGCTCGCGCTTGCGCCAGTTCGTGCAGGATGCGGACTTCTGTCAATGAAAAGCAGCTTTTATGCAGCCGTTCGTGGAGTGCGCCGGTATGGCGCGCATAAAAACGGTTGAAGCGACGCACTGCTTCGACGGCCCGGCTCGGATCAATACTGCCCATTGTCAGTCTCTCATTGGTTTCGTTGGTATTAATTGTGAATCCGAACTAATACCTGCATTGTGCCAAAGAAGAACGATCGTGCGAATACGAAAATGCCCGAAAAATGATTTGCCGGCAGTCAAGTAACCAATTCGTCAACTGGATCGCCTATACGGGTAAGTCCCGATACCAAATCAACTTTGCCAAGTCTGTGAATAACGTTCTAAATTATTGATTTATAAGGAATTTTGACGTTTGTTCTAAGATGTCTCATTAGCGTTGACTGGTATTATGTTGGTTATATAATGGGCTCCAATTCGGCGGGTGAGGGTGTTTGATGGAGCATCGCTGGCAGGATCTGACGCCGGACGCGCGGAGCGACACACCGCTTTATCTCCAGTTGGCCTCGCGTCTCGCCAAGGCGATCCACGCAGGAAACTGGGCGGCCGGCGAGGCGTTGCCTTCGGAGCGCACGCTGTCCGAACGATCCGCTTTCCCGGCTCACCGGTTTCACCAGAAAGATGGAGCAGCGCGGCTTCACGCCGGACTCGATCTGGCTAGATCGCGGACTGCGCGCAGCGAATCGCGACGAAACCGTCCGTCTGGGCCTGGCGCCAGGCGCGGCCGTTGCGAGCCTGAGACGGCTGCGGCGTGCGGACGGCATCGTGATGGCGGTCGAGCATTCGACCTTGCCCGTCGCCGTGGTGCCGGACCCGCTCGCGATCGGCGCGTCGCTGTATCGATATCTGGAGGCGCGCGGGCTGTCGGTGGTGCGGGCGTTGCAGCACTTTCGCGCGGTGAACGCCGGCGCGGACATCGCGCGGCTGATGGGCGTGGCGCCGAGCGCGGCCTTGCTGGTGATCACGCGCATCGGCTATTCGGCGGATCAGCGCGCGATCGAATTGACGGACACCTACTGCCGCGACGACTACTACGACTTCGTCGCGGAACTGCATCGATAAGCGCCGGCACAGGCGCGCATGACCCGGGACGCATCAAGAGAGCAAACAAGAGAACGAGAGGACCCAAGGACACCGTTCGCTTCTTTCGCGAAGAAAGCCTGCTCGCAGCACGGCGCGGACGGCACTGAACCTCATTCATGCATCGCGTACCTCCAGAGAAACTCATGCTGAAAGGAAACATACTCACGACGGACGGATGGATCCACGGATCGATCCGCTTCGAGAACGGCCGCGTCACGGCGCTCGAAGGCCATATCGCAGATCCGCTCGCCAACGACGCGCCGTACATCCTGCCGGGCTTCATCGACCTGCACGTGCACGGCGGCGGCGGCCGCGACATCATGGAAGGCGGCGATGCGGCGGACACCGTCGCGCGCCAGCACGCGCAGCACGGCACGACGAGCCTGCTCGCCACCACGATGACCGCGCCGCGCGACGAACTCATGGAAGTCGTCGCGGGTCTGGGAGAGCAGGCCAAACACCGCGCCGCCGGCGGCGCGCGCATGCTGGGCGTGCATCTGGAAGGCCCGTACATCAATCCGGGCAAGCTCGGCGCGCAGCCGGACGCCGCCGCCGTCGCCGTGCGCGATGAAGTGCTGAAATACCTCGAACTCGCGCCGATCCGCGTCGTCACGATCGCGCCGGAAATCTCCGGGCATCTCGACATCATTTCCGAGATGGCCGCGCGCGGCGTGCGCGTGCAGCTCGGCCATTCGCTCGGCACGTACGACGACGCCGTCAACGCGCTCAAGCACGGCGCGCGTGGCTTCACGCACCTGTTCAACGCGATGTCGCCGCTGCATCACCGCGATCCCGGCATGGTCGGCGCGGCGCTCGCGCATGCCGAATACGCCGAGCTCATTCCCGATCTGCTGCATGTGCATCCGGGCGCGATCCGCGCCGCGATGCGCGCGATCCCGCGTCTCTACGTCGTGACCGACAGCACCTCGGCGGCCGGCATGCCCGACGGCGAATATCGTCTCGGCAGCCAGCACGTCACCAAATGCATGGGCGGCGTGCGTCTCGCGGACGGCACGCTCGCCGGCAGCACCCTGACGATGGATCAGGCGCTGCGCAATCTCGTGTCGCTGGGCATTCCGCTCGCGGACGTCTCGAATCGCCTGTCGCGTTTTCCCGCCGACTATCTCGGACTCGAAGACCGCGGCCGCATCGCGCGCGGCGCATGGGCCGATCTCGTCGTGCTCGACCGGGAACACGCGCTGACCGCCACATATGTCGAAGGAGAATCAATTGTCGAATATGCTTAATGAGGCGCTGGAGTCCGCCGACGTCGTCGCGGCCCAGCTCGCCGATACCTCGTCTATCGAAGCGCTCGCGGTCAAGCTCGCCGAGCAGCCGCGCCATGTCGCGCTGACGGTCGCGCGCGGCAGTTCGGACCACGCCGCCAGTTATTTCGCGAGCCTCGCGATGAGCCGCATCGGCATTCCGGTTGCATCGCTGCCGATGTCGGTCGCCACGCTCCAGCAGGCGCCCTTGCGCGTCTCCGGACAGCTCGCCGTCGCGTTCTCGCAATCGGGCAAGAGCCCCGATCTCGTCGGCACGATGCAGGCGCTGCGCGACGCGGGCGCGTTCACCGTCGCGGCCGTCAACGTCACCGGTTCGCCGCTCGAAAGCGCGTGCGAATACTTCCTGCCGCTGCTCGCGGGTCCCGAACTGTCGGTGGCCGCGACCAAGAGCTATATCGCGATGCTGTCGCTGTCGGCGATCGTCATCGCGCACGTTCAGCGCGACGTCGAACTGCTCAACGCGCTGAAATCGCTGCCTGACGCGCTGCGCGCGGCCGGCGCGCTCGACTGGACGCGCGCCGTGAAGGAGCTCACGAGCGTCGATCGCATGATCGTGATCGGCCGTGGCCTCGGTCTCGCGATCGCTCAGGAAGCCGCGCTCAAGCTGAAGGAAACCTCGGGCATCCAGGCCGAAGCGTTCTCCAGCGCGGAAGTGCGTCACGGCCCGATGGAGATCATCGACAAGGACTATCCGCTGCTCGTGTTCGCGCCGCGCGGGCCGGAGCAAGCGGGTCTCATCCAGCTTGCCGCCGACATGCGCGCCCGTGGCGCGCGCGTGCTGCTCGCCGCACCGGAGGACGTCGCGGATGCGGAACTGCCGCTCGTCGCCACCGATCACCCGGCACTCGACCCGATCGCCGCAATCCTTTCGTTCTATGTGATGGCCGCGGGTCTGGCCGCCGCGCGCGGGCGCAATCCCGACGCGCCGCGCCACCTGAACAAGGTCACCGAAACCCATTGAGTGAGATAGCCGATGCGCCGTGCCGAGGAGTCACTGTTGAACCATTCCATCGATAACCCGAACGACGTCGTATTGCTCGCGCCGTTCACCGGTCCCGTCGTGCCGCTCGCAGATGTGCCGGACCCCGTGTTCGCCGAGGGCATGTTCGGCGACGGCATCGGCATCGACCCGCTCGATAACGTGCTCGTCTCGCCCTGCGACGGCACGATCACGCATCTCGCGCGCACGCATCACGCGGTGACGCTGCGCACGAAAGAGGGCGCGGAGATTCTCGTGCATATCGGCATCGACACGGTCGAGCTGGGCGGCAAGGGCTTCACGCCGAAAGTGGAACAGGGCGCGGCGGTGCGCGCAGGCGAGCCGCTCATCGAATTCGACGCGGACTTCGTCGCGCGGCACGCGCCGAGCCTCGTCTCGGTGATCGCGATCGCGAACGGCGATGCCTTCGACGTTATCGATCGCGCCGGGCGTGGCGTGCTGAAAGCGGGCGCCCGCTTGCTGGTTTTGCGCGCGAAGCACGGCGAGAAGGCGGAATCCGCGCGCTCGGGCGCTGCCGTGACGGAAGAAGCGCGCCGCAACGTGACGCTGTCGCATGCGGGCGGTCTGCATGCCCGTCCGGCGGCGCGGGCACGTGAAGCGGCGCGCGGTTTCGACGCGAAGGTCGAAGTGCGCTACGAAGGCAAGAAGGCGCCGGTGGAAAGCGTGGTCGGCCTGCTCGGTCTCGGCGCAGGTGAGGGCGCGACCATCGAGCTCGTCGGCATCGGAGGACAGGCGCAACAGGCTGTCGAAGCCGTCGCCGCCGAATTGCTACGCGCCGCGCAGGGCGAAGTCGAAGAGACGCCCGCGCGCGCGAAATCGCCCGCGCCGGTTGCGGCGGCGCCCGCATCGGGCGAGCCGCTGCCGCCGAACACGCTCGCGGGCGTGTGCGCGGCGCCGGGCATCGCGGTCGGCAAGCTCGTGCGCTGGGACGATCAGGAAATCGTGCCGCCGGAACAGGCGAGCGGCCAGTCGGCGGCGGAAAGCCGTGCGCTCGACAAGGCTATCGCTCAGGTCGATGCCGAACTCGGCGAAACCGTGCGCACCGCGTCGCAGCGCGGCGCAGTGGGCGAAGCAGGCATTTTCGCGGTGCATCGCGTGCTGCTCGAAGACCCGACGCTCGTCGATGCTGCGCGCGATCTGATCAGCCTCGGCAAGAGCGCGGGCTTCGCGTGGCGCGAGGCGATCCGCGCGCAGATCGCACTGCTTTCGAACGTGCAGGACGAACTGCTCGCCGAACGCGCCGCCGATCTGCGCGATATCGAAAAGCGCGTGCTGCGCGCGCTCGGCCTGAACAACACGGCCGCGCTCGAACTACCCGACGAGGCCGTGCTCGCGGCCACGGAATTCACGCCGTCCGATCTGTCTTCGATCGACCGCACGCGCGTCACCGCGCTCGTGATGGCGCGTGGCGGCGCGACCTCGCACGCGGCGATCATCGCGCGGCAGATCGGCCTTCCCGCGCTCGTCGCCATCGGCGATGCGCTGCATGCGATTCCCGACGGCACGCAAGTGGTCGTGGACGCGTCGGCGGGACGCATCGAGCATGCGCCGACGGCGCTCGACGTCGAACGCGCGCGCGGCGAACGCGAGCGGCTCGCGGGCGTGCGTGAGGCGCATCGCAAGATGTCGCAGGAAGCGGCATCGACGAAGGATGGCCGCGCGATCGAAGTCGCCGCGAATATCGCGACCCTCGACGACGCGAAGGCCGCCGTCGAAAACGGCGCGGACGCGGTCGGCCTGCTGCGTACCGAATTGCTGTTCATCCATCGCCAGTCGGCGCCGACGGTCGCGGAGCACGCGCAAAGCTATCAGGGCATCGTCGATGCATTGCAGGGCCGCACGGCGATCATCCGCACGCTCGATGTCGGCGCGGACAAGGAAGTCGACTATCTGACGCTGCCGCCCGAAGAAAATCCGGCGCTCGGTCTGCGCGGCATCCGCCTCGCGCAGGTGCGCCCCGATCTGCTCGACGACCAGTTGCGCGGTCTGCTCGCGGTGAACCCGCTGGGCGCGGTGCGCATCCTTCTGCCGATGGTGACCGATGCCGGCGAGCTGCAGCGGCTGCGCGCGCGCATCGACGAATTGGCGCGCGAAGCGGGCCGCACCGAGCCGATCGAAGTGGGCGTGATGATCGAAGTGCCGTCGGCGGCGCTGCTCGCCGATCAGCTGGCGAAGTACGCGGATTTCCTCTCGATCGGCACCAACGATCTCACGCAGTACACGCTCGCGATGGACCGCTGCCAGCCCGATCTCGCCGCGCAGTCCGACGGCCTGCATCCCGCCGTGTTGCGCCTCATCAAGGCGGCCGTGCAGGGCGCGGAAAAGCACGGCAAGTGGGTCGGCGTGTGCGGCGCGCTCGGCGGCGATCCGGTCGCGGCGCCCCTGCTCGTCGGACTGGGCGTGACCGAATTGTCGGTCGATCCGGTGTCGGTGCCCGGCATCAAGGCGCGCGTGCGCAATCTCGATTACCAACTGTGCCGTCAGCGCGCCGAGGATTGCCTCGCGCTCGAATCGGCGCAGGCAGTAAGAGCGGCAAGCCGCGAAATCTGGCCGCAGGACTAGTTCGCGGATGTCTTTTTAGCCATTTCCCGAAGCAGCAACGACAAGACCTATATTTTTGGAGAACCCGATGGACGCCAACCCGTTTGCAAAGATGCAGCGACTAGGCCGCGCGCTGATGCTGCCGATCGCCGTACTACCGGTGGCCGGCCTGCTTCTGCGTCTCGGCCAGCCCGATGTCTTCAACATCAAGATGATCGCCGACGCCGGCGATGCGATCTTCACCAACCTGCCGCTGCTGTTCGCGATCGGCGTGGCGGTGGGCTTCGCGAAGGACAACAACGGCACGGCGGGTCTCGCCGGCGCGATCGGCTACCTCATCGAAGTGGCCGTGATGAAGGACATCAACGACAAGCTCAACATGGGCGTGCTGTCGGGGATCATCGCCGGTATGGTGGCGGGTTACATGTACAACCGGTACAAGGACATCAAGCTGCCCGAGTATCTGGCGTTCTTCGGCGGCAAGCGCTTCGTGCCGATCGTCACAGGCGTCGCGTGTCTGATACTCGGCATCGTGCTGGGCTATATATGGCAGCCGGTGCAGGCGGCCATCGACACGGCGGGCAACTGGCTGACGACGGCCGGCGCGCTCGGCACGTTCGTGTTCGGTGTGCTGAACCGGATCCTGCTCGTGACGGGCCTGCACCACATCATCAACTCGCTCGCGTGGTTCGTGTTCGGCTCGTTCACGCCTCCGGGCGGCGGCGCGGTGGTGCATGGCGACCTGCATCGCTTCTTCGCGGGCGATCCGACTGCGGGCGGCTTCATGACCGGCTTCTTCCCGATCATGATGTTCGGTCTTCCGGCCGCGTGTCTCGCGATGTTCCATGAAGCACCGAAGGACCGCCGCGCGGTCGTCGGCGGCCTGCTGTTCTCGATGGCGCTGACCGCGTTCCTGACGGGCGTGACCGAGCCGATCGAGTACAGCTTCATGTTCCTCGCGCCGGTTCTCTACGCGATCCACGCGGTGCTGACGGGCCTGTCGCTCGCGATCTGCTCGGCGCTCGGCATCCATCTGGGCTTCACGTTCTCGGCGGGCGCGATCGACTACGTGCTGAACTACGGCCTGTCGCAGCGCGGCTGGATGGCGCTCGTGGTCGGTGTCGTCTACTTCGTCATCTACTACGGCCTGTTCCGCTTCTTCATCCGCAAGTTCAACATGGCGACGCCGGGCCGCGAGCCTGCCACGACCGATGCGCAAACCGACGTCGATACCACGGTCGAAGGCGGCCTGATTCCGCCGGTTCCGGGCGCGGCTGCGGTGTCGGCATCGGACACGCGCGCGGCGAAGTACATCGCGGCGCTCGGCGGTGCGTCCAACCTGACGCTCGTCGATGCCTGCACGACGCGTCTGCGTCTGTCGGTGGTGGATACGGAAAAGGTGTCGGAACCGAAGCTGAAGACGATCGGCGCGCGTGGCGTGCTCAAGCGCGGCGCGACCAACGTGCAGGTGATCATCGGACCGGAAGCGGACCTGATCGCCGATGAAATCCGCAGCGAACTGGAGCACTCGTCGACGCGCGGCGCAACGCCCGCATCGTCGACGCCGGCGCAACCGGCGGCAGCAGTGGCGAGCGTCGATCAGACGCCTGGCCCGCTCGATCCGGACCCGTTCCGCTGGCTCGCGGTGTTCGGCGGCGCGACCAATGTCGCCTCGCTCGACGCGGTCGCCCAGACGCGCCTGCGCGTGGTCGTGCGCGATCCGTCGTCGGTGGATCGTCAGCGTTTGTCGTCGCTGGATGTGGCGTGGGTCTCGGCCGATACGTTCCACATTGTCGTGGGTGCGGCGGCGCAGCGTTATGCGACGCAGCTCTCCACACGCCTGTCGGGCAACGGCAGCGGCGCAGCGCCGATGCCGGCGTGATGCTGTAGTCGATGGTTGAAAGCAGGCGGCGTCTTCGGGCGCCGTTTGCTTTTCAGGGCAAGGTTAAAAGAAAAAGCCCGCCGTCTCTTCGACGGCGGGCTTCGCAATTTTGCTGAAGCACAGTCAGGTGTTACGCGTAGTCGTGCAGCGCCGAACGCATTTTCTTCATCGCGCTCGCCTCGATCTGGCGAATGCGCTCCGCCGATACGCCGAACTCATCGGCCAGTTCATGCAGCGTCTTGCCGCCCGAGCCGTCGTCCTGCACGTCGAGCCAGCGCGCCTTGATGATGCGGCGGCTGCGCTCGTCCAGCGATTCGAGCGCGTCGGCGAGGCCGTCGCTCTGCAGCTTGTCGAACTGGCGCGCGGCGATGACATTGGTCGGCTCGTTGTGCGAGTCAGCCAGATAGGCGATAGGCGCGAACGCTTCCTCGCCGTCATCGATTTGCCCTTCGAGCGCGATGTCGCCGCCCGACAAACGGGTTTCCATCTCCGCGACTTCTTCGCGCTTCACGTTCAGCTCGCTCGCGAGACCTTCGATCTCGTCCGGCGTGAACGCCGAATGGCTGGTCTTGTGGCTGCGCAGGTTGAAGAACAGCTTGCGCTGCGCCTTGGTCGTCGCGACCTTCACCATGCGCCAGTTGCGCAGGATGTACTCGTGAATCTCGGCCTTGATCCAGTGCATGGCATACGACACCAGGCGCACGTTTTGCTCCGGGTCGAAGCGCTTCACGGCCTTCATCAGACCGATGTTGCCTTCCTGGATCAGATCCGCGTGCGGCAGGCCGTAACCGAGATAGTTACGGGCGATCGACACGACGAGGCGCAGGTGCGAAAGCACGAGCTGGCGCGCGGCGTTCAGGTTGCCCTGTTCGCGGAATTCGGTGGCGTACTGACGTTCCTCCGCCTGCGAAAGCATCGGAATACGGTTCACTGCTTGTATGTATGAATCGATGTTGCCGATCTGGCCGGTCAGCATCGAAGACTGTGCGTACGTCAGCGCGCCTGCCGAAGAGGCCTTGGCAGGTGCCGAGCTCACAACATTCGGAAAGGTCATCGCATTGGACACGCTCATAAGCTCCTTATCAACAATTCACTCGCCGCTTAACAAAAGCCGCAGTCAGACACGATATTAGCACTCCGGTTCATCGAGTGCTAAGTGTTAGAGCGTAAGGGAATGTGTGAGTTCCCACAAAGGCTATCGAATTTGCGGGATCAATAGGACAGTCCGTTGCACAAAGCGAGAAATAAACGACGGTTGCCGGTTCGCTTTCGAATCGGTTACCGCTCTTGTGCACTGCGGCGAAAGAAAATTCAATGAAATGGCGAGGATCGCTGCGATTCCTGCAAATTTTGAGAAACGACTCTAGAATTCGCGAAATAACGCTGGTAATGAAACACGCCCGTCATCCGAGAAAATGGGGTGCTCATGCATAAAAACAAGAGTCCGTGGCATCGGCCGCTGTCCCGCGTGGCGGTGTGCGCCGCATTCGGCTTCGCGTCGGCAGCGGCTCATGCCGATCGTTTCGGCCTTCAGATCGCAGGCGGCGTCGCCGACCGCGACATCAAAAAAGCAGATCTCGGCGTGTCCTGGGATCCGGGCCTCACCTGGTGGGAAATCGGCGGATTCCATTTCACGCTCGTCGGAGAAGGGCACGTCTCCTACTGGCATACGACCGAGGACAACGCCGTTCATCCGAGCATCTGGGAAGTCGGCATTACGCCGGTGGTGCGCTTCGTCAAGAGCGCCGGTTATTTCCGGCCGTTCATCGAGGCGGGCGTCGGCGTGCGACTGCTTTCGCACGCGCGCATCACCGAGGATTTCACCGTGTCGACGGCCTTTCAGTTCGCCGACATGGTGGGCGTCGGCATGATTTTCGGCGAGAAGCAGAGCTATCAGGCGGGCTTTCGTTTCCAGCATCTGTCGAACGGCGGTATCAAAGACCCGAATCCTGGTATAAATTTCAGCCAGCTATATCTGCAATACAACTTTTGACGAGGCGCCGGCGCATCGGTTCCTCGACACAAGGGGACTCGACAGATGCCGGCAAAAACCATTGAGGCCATCCGCGGCCTCGAGCGCGACCGCTTCCGTGCGATGGTCGAGGGTGACGGGCCGGCGCTGGACGCGCTGCTGGCCGAGAACGTCAGCTACGTCCACACGAACGGCAAGCGAGAGACGAAGCGTCAGTTCATCGACGCGATCACCGCTGGACGCCGCCGCTATCGCCAGATCGAGATTCAGTCGCAGGACGTGCTGCCCGCCGGCCGCGATACGTGTCTCGTCTCGGGCCGCGCGCTGATCGAGATGGAATCGAAGAACGGCGCGCTGCTGTTTCCGATCGCCTATACCGCCGTTCACGTGCAGACCGAGGGCCAGTGGCAGCTGCTCGCGCTGCAGGCGACGCGCGTGGCTCTGGAATAGCCACGCGCGCGCCTTTCGTCAGGCTTCGACGGCTTCGTCCTGCCGCACGGCGTTGACTATGCGCGCGGAGCGGTTCACTGCGCTCACGACCGCATCGGCGACCGCGAGCGCCGGATTCGCGTGCACCGCGACGCCGAAGCGCGTTTGCCCGTCGCCGACGCGGCAGCCGACGAACGCCGCCGTATCGCCGCTCGCCGTCACGGACGTTTCGAACCAGTTCACGTTCGCGTCCACACCGAGCGCCGCGGCGACCGTCTGCGCGTAAGCGTCGCCGCTCGTTGCGCTCGCCGCCGGCGCAATCGTGACGCGCTTGCCGAACACCGACAGCGTCGATACGTCCACGCGCGAAACCGGCCCGCCCGCGTCGAAATACTCGCGCTTGAAGAGTTCGCAGATCGCATCGCCGCTGATTTCCGCGCCGGAGGCGTCGGTGACGGTCTGAACGGCGTGGCTGAACTCGATCTGCACGCGGCGCGGCGGCGTGAAGCCGAGTCCGCGTTCGAGCAGATACGTGGAGCCGCCCTTGCCCGACTGGCTGTTCACGCGGATCACGGCATCGTAGCTGCGGCCGAGATCGGCAGGATCGATCGGCAAATAGGGCACTTCCCACACCGTGCCGGGCACGCGCTGCGCGAAGCCTTTGCGGATCGCGTCCTGATGCGAACCGGAAAACGCGGTGAACACGAGATCGCCCGCATACGGATGGCGCGGATGCACCGGAATCTGGTTGCAGCGCTCCACCACGCGGCGCACGGCGTCGATGTCGGAGAAATCGAGGCCCGGATCGATGCCTTGCGTGTAGAGATTCATCGCGAGCGTGACGAGATCGACGTTGCCGGTGCGCTCACCGTTGCCGAAGAGACACCCTTCGATGCGATCCGCGCCCGCGAGCACCGCCATTTCTGCCGCCGCGACCGCCGTCCCGCGATCGTTATGCGGATGCACCGACAGCACGATGCTGTCGCGATAACCCATGTTGCGGTCCATCCATTCGACCTGATCGGCGAACACATTGGGCATCGCGGCTTCGACCGTCGCGGGGAGGTTCACGATCATCTTGTGATCAGATGTCGGACGCCAGGTTTGCGCGACCGCGTCGCACACTTCCCGCGCGAACGGGAGTTCGGTCATGCTGAAGGTCTCGGGCGAGTACTGGTAGGTCCAGTGCGTGTCCGGCCGCGCCTCCGCGCATTCCTTGATGATGCGCGTGCCTTCGACGGCAAGCGCCTTCACTTCATCCTTCGACTGATTGAACACGATCTTGCGGAACGAGGGCGCGATCGCGTTGTAGAGATGCACGATCACCTTGCTCGCGCCTTCGACGGCTTCGAACGTGCGCTCGATCAGTTCGCGGCGCGACTGAACCAGCACTTCGATGGTCACGTCGTCCGGGATACGCTTTTCGTCGATCAGTTTGCGCACGAAGTCGAAATCGGTCTGCGATGCCGACGGGAACCCCACCTCGATTTCCTTGAACCCGATTTTCACCAGCATCTCGAAGAACACGAGCTTCGCGGCGATGCTCATCGGCTCGATGAGCGACTGGTTGCCATCGCGCAGATCGGTGCTCATCCAGATGGGCGCTTTCTCGATCGTGCGGTTCGGCCAGCGGCGGCCATTCAGACGGACTTGCGGAAACGGGCGGTATTTCTCGGCGGGGTTCGGCATCATGATCGTCGATCTCTCTTCGGACGGTTTGCGTAGCGCCTGCGATAGAGGCCGTGTCCGGCGGCTGGCCGGGCGTGGCGGGATGCACGTGAGACGGTGCGGCGCGCGCGTGCCACGGAATCACCGGCGATGGTGACGCCTGCGACCAACGTGAACGTGCGCGAAGCAGCGTGCATTTGACCCTCGCGTTCCCGTTTCGCGGGATGCGCGAACGAAAAGCTGACGACTACAAGTGGTAAGAAAAGGAACTACAGGGACTTCTGGCAGGACCACGCGCCTTGCGACGCGCGGCGCTACGTCTGGCGACTTACGCTAGACGTAGCGATAGGGGCCGCGCTAGGCGGCCCGAAATAATTCGGAGGGAGGGAGACTGGGCAAAGCTCATGCAATCGACTTTAAACCAGCGTTGAATACCGTGTCAAATGGGATTTGCCTGATCGGCGGCGGGTTTGCGCACCACATTGGCGATGACTTCGACCTGGCGCGCGACCGCGGGCGGCACCGGCACGTCGCCGCGCAACACGCATTCGATCCAGCGCGCGGTGGTCGCGGCGTCGAGTCCTTCGGGCAGCTCGACGGCGGGCGCGTGCGGCTGCGAGTGCTCCGGCGCGATCAGCGTCTCGACGTGGCCGTCGTGGAACCAGTCGACCTGCACCTGGCGGCGCGTGTCGGCGACCGCTTCGCCTTCGGTGCCGCGCGCGAGCAGCGCGCCGCCCGCCGCCGCATCAGGATGCTCGGTGAACAGTCCGGTGAGACTCTCGCGATACTCCGGATGCGTGTAGTTGACGAGCCGTAGTCCCGGATCGCCGAACGGTTGAAGGATCTTCACGAGCGTGTGCGTCGAATTGCGCACGCCCATGCGGCGTCTGAGCGCCAGGAGCCGCGCGAGCTTCGGCGCGAGCACGGCGATCGGCGCAAACGCGAGACGCCGCGACGCGAGGCTGTCTTCGATTTCATCGTGGGAAGCCGCGTGCGCGATACCGAGTTCGGTGAAAATCTCGGCGCTCGTCACGCGGCCCGGATCGTCGGTGACGCCGTGCACCAGCACCGGCACGCCTTCGCGCGCGAGCAACAGCGACAAGAGCGGCACGAGGTTCGGCGTCTTGCGTGCGCCGTTGTAGCTCGGAATCGATACGGGCCGCGCATGTTCGCGGCCATCCTGAACATGCAGCGGTTCGAACGAGCGATGCGCGGCAGAGAGCATGGCGGCGAGCTCGGCGGCCGTTTCGCCCTTCACGCGATACGCGAGCAGCACCGCGCCCAGCTCGAGTTCGGGAACGCGATCCTCGAGTATCGCTTCGTAGAGCGCGTAGGTGTCGTCGTGCGAGAGGGCGCGCGCACCGTTCGGCCCGCGGCCGATTTCCTTGATGAAGCGTGCACAGGCGAAAGTGGGGGAAGCGGAGTCGGTCATCGGAAAGTTGAGGCGGATCGGGTGCTCAATTCCGTACTGTGAGCGATGCCGTCGCGCGTTTTATGATGCAGGAAGCTTATTGAGTACCGTATTTGACGAGCGCTGGCAAGCTGCGCCGATCGAGCGTTTCGTGCGAATTTCGTCCGATGCTTACTAATAAGGCATCCCAGGCCGGTCCGGCGAAGGCTCGGCGAAAGCACGCAAAGCCGCGCCCGCCAAGCCTCGCCGGCCTCGCCACGAGGCGCGCGCGCACGTTAAACTTCCTTTTCTCGCCGGCCGTTCGCGCCAGCGCATTCGTCCATGAATCTGCACATCAAAACAGCAACAGGAGAGCGGGATGAGTTACGTGTTTCCTCCGGCACCGGCAGCAGCGGTGCCCGTCGATGGTTCGAATGAGCAGTTTCCGGTGCGCCGCATCTATTGCGTCGGCCGCAACTACGAAGCCCACGCACGCGAAATGGGCCACGACCCGGACCGCGAGCCGCCGTTCTTCTTCAGCAAGCCCGCAGATGCTGTGCTGTACGTCGCGCCCGGTTCCACGGGCGAGTTCCCGTATCCGTCGCAGACGAAGAACCTGCACTTCGAGATGGAGCTCGTCGCCGCAATCGGCAAGCAGGGCAAGAACATTCCCGCCGATAAAGGGCTCGATTACGTCTACGGCTACGCGCTCGGCCTCGACATGACGCGTCGCGACCTGCAAGCCGAAGCGAAGAAGCTCGGCCGTCCGTGGGACACGGCGAAAGGCTTCGACCGCTCCGCGCCGATCGGCCCGATTCATCCGGTGTCGAAGGTCGGCCATCTGGACAAGAGCGCGATCTGGCTGAGCGTGAACGGCGAGGAAAAGCAGCGTTCGGACATCTCGCAACTGATCTGGTCGGTGGGTGAAACCGTCGCGTATCTGTCGACACTCTTCGAACTCTTTCCCGGCGATCTCATTTTCACCGGCACGCCCGAAGGCGTCGGCGCGGTCGTGAAGGGCGATCTGCTCAAGGGCGGCGTCGACGGCATCGGCGAATTTTCGGTGCGCGTCGTATGAAGCTTTATAGCTATTTCCGCAGTTCGGCGGCGTATCGCGTGCGCATCGCGCTGAATCTGAAGGGGCTCGATTACGAATACGTCGGCGTGCATCTGCTGCGCGAGGGCGGCCAGCAACTGAAGCCCGAGTATCGCGCGGTCAATCCGGACGGCATCGTGCCAACGCTGATCGATGGCGACGACGTGCTCACGCAGTCGCTGGCGATCATCGAGTATCTCGACGAGACGCATCCCGAGCCGCCGCTCCTGCCGAAGAGCCCGTCAGACCGTGCGTTCGTGCGCTCGGTCGCGATGCAGGTCGCCTGCGAGATTCATCCGCTCGACAACCTGCGCGTGCTGAAGTACCTGAAGCATCAGGTCAAGGTGCCGGATGAAACCAAGGACGCGTGGTACAGGCACTGGGTCGAGATCGGCTTCGAATCGCTCGAAAAGCGGCTTGCCGCCGATCCGCGCGTCGGCGCGCTGACCTTCGGCGACACCCCGACCGTCGCCGATCTGTGCCTGGTGCCGCAGGTGTTCAACGCGCGGCGCTTCGGCATCGACGTGAGCGCCTATCCGACCATCGCGCGCATCGCGGATCACGCCTGCACGCTCGACGCCTTCGCGCGAGCCGCTCCGGCGCAGCAGCCGGACGCGGAATGACGGCAACGGTTTCTGCCGGAGCGCTGTCGAGTTATCTGTCGGGTGCCGACTTGGGGCGAGCCTGATCGTCGCGATCGGGGCGCAGAATGCGTTCGTGTTGCGGCAGGGGTTGAAGCGCAGTCACGTGGGCATCGTCGTGTCGATCTGCGCGTTCATCGACGTGCTGTTGATCGGGCTCGGCGTCGGCGGAATGGGCGCGCTCATCGCGCGTGCGCCCGTACTGCTCGACGTGATTCGCTGGGCGGGCGCGATCTTCGTGTTTCTGTACGGCCTGCGCGCGTTTCTCGCGGCGTGGCGCGGACCGGGGCATCTGAACGCGTCGGACGGCGAGACGCAGACGGCGATCGGCGCGGCGTCCACCGTGCTCGCGCTGTCGCTGCTCAATCCGCACGTCTATCTCGATACCGTGGTGCTGCTCGGCGGCATCGGCGCGCAGCGAGGCTGGCCGGGCAACGCGTGGTTCGCGGCGGGCGCGATGTGCGCGTCGGTCGTCTGGTTCACCGCGCTCGGCTACGGGGCGCGCCTCCTCGAACCGTGGTTCGAGAAAGACGTGTCGTGGCGCGTGCTCGATGTGATCGTCGGCTGCGTAATGTGGTGGATCGCGGCTTCTCTGATGTTCGCGCGATGAAAAAGGGCGTCCAATTCGGACGCCCGTTTCAAGGTTCAGCCGAGCAGTGCGTCGGCGAACTCTTCGGCGCTGAACGGCTGCAAATCTTCGACCTTCTCGCCCACGCCGATGAAGTACACCGGAACAGGCCGCTGACGCGCGATCGCGGCCAGAATGCCGCCCTTCGCGGTGCCGTCGAGCTTCGTCACGACGAGGCCGGTCAGGCCCAGCGCATCGTCGAACGCCTTCACCTGCGCGAGCGCGTTCTGGCCCGTGTTGGCGTCGATCACGAGCAGGACCTCGTGCGGCGCGTCGGGCATGGCCTTCGCGATCACGCGGCGCACCTTGCGCAGTTCTTCCATCAGATGCAGCTGCGTCGGCAGGCGGCCGGCGGTGTCGGCCATCATCACGTCGATCTTACGCGCGCGCGCCGCGCCGACCGCGTCGTAAATCACGGCGGCGGCGTCGCCGCTTTCCTGTGCGATCACCATCACGTTGTTGCGCTCGCCCCAGACGGTCAGTTGTTCGCGCGCGGCGGCGCGGAACGTATCGCCCGCGGCGAGCAGCACCGACTGATTGAAGTGCTGCAGATGCTTCGCCAGCTTGCCGATGCTCGTCGTTTTGCCGACGCCGTTCACGCCCGCGATCATCATCACGAGCGGTTGCGCGCGTCCGAGCATCAGCGATTTTTCGAGCGGGCGCAGCAGGTCGACCAGCAATTCGCGCAGCGCGGCCTTCACTTGCGACGCGTCGGTCAGACGTTCCGCGCGCACTTTCTCGCGTAGCGATTCGAGCAGGAACTCGGTTGCGTCGACGCCGGCGTCGGACATCAGGAGCGCGGTTTCGAGTTCTTCGTACAGGTCTTCATCGATCTTCGCGCTGACGAAAATGCCGGTCAGGTTGGAGCTCGTCTTGGATAGACCGTGACGCAGGCGCGACATCCACGACTTTTTCGCGACGGGATCGGGTTCGGGCGGCGGCACGATTTCCTCGCTCGCCAGATCCGTTTCCGGACCGCGCGCCCATTGCGATTGAGTGCGGCCTTGCCAGTATTCCTTGGCTTCTTCCGTCTTGGGCGCGACGGGCGGCGTCGCCGCAACGGGAGCGGGCGCTTTTGCGGGCGCCGCTTGCACGGGCGCCTGCGCCTTTGCTTCTTCCGGCGGCGCAAGGGCCGCAAGCGCCTGCCGCTCGAGTTCGGCGTCGGAGAGTGCTTCGTCTTCGGCCGTCTCGACGGATTCTTCTTGAGGCGCGTCGAGCGGCGCGTCAGCCGGTTTTTTGAATTTCTTGAAGAAGCTGAACATGGATGTGTGGCGATGATGCGCGCGTGATCGGATGGCCCCGTGCGCGCTGTCGAGTCGCTTCACGCGAGGCCCGCGCGATGGGATGGAAGCGGCTTATTTTATCAGGCGCCGCCGTCCGCGCCCGTGCGGCTCCCGGCATGGCGTGCGCGTGTGGTAACGTTGGCTTTCATTGCCCGGGCCTGCCGATCGTCAGGTAAGAATGCCCGGCGCGCTCGACTCCAGCCATCCTTTTATGCCCCGCTCGTCCGCTACTCGTTCCGTCTTGCCCAGCCACACGCCGTCGCGTGGAGGCAAACCGCACACGATCCGCATCATCGGCGGAGACTGGAAGCGCACGCCGCTGCCCGTGCTCGATCTCGACGGCCTCAGGCCCACGCCGGATCGCGTGCGCGAGACGCTCTTCAACTGGCTCGGCCAGGATCTCTCGGGGCAGAATTGCCTCGACATGTTCGCCGGCAGCGGCGCGCTCGGTTTCGAGGCCGCGTCACGCGGCGCTGCACGCGTGCTGATGGTCGAAAGGAGCGGGAAGGCCGCCGCGCAGATCAGGGCGAACCAGACGAAGCTCGGCGCGCGCAACATCGACATTGCGGAAACAGATGCGCTGCGGCTCGCCGCCAGCCTCGCGCCCGGCTCGTTCGACGTGATCTTTCTGGACCCGCCATTCGGCGATCAGGCGTTGCTCTTGCGCGCGCTGGAGTTGGCCGCGCCGCTTGCCGCGCCCGATGGGGCGATTTACGTCGAATGCGGCGATCCGCTGGACCTGGCGGGCATCGATGCGCTCGCGGGCTGGACCGTCGTGCGCGATGGCAAGGCGGGCGCCGTTCGCTATCATTTGCTGCGCCGCGAAAATGAGGAATAATGCGCGTTCCCCAATTTTGCGCCGCCAATCTTGATGGGAATGAGGCAGAGTGGGTCGTCGCAGCCACGCGACCGAATGTAAATAAAAGAGGAGAAGCTCATGGTTGTCGCCGTGTATCCGGGTACGTTCGACCCGCTCACTCGCGGGCATGAAGACATCGTCCGGCGCGCATCGAGCATTTTCGATCAGCTCGTCGTGGGCGTCGCGCACAGCCAGGCAAAGAAGCCGTTTTTCTCGCTGCAGGAGCGGCTGGATATTGCGCACGACGTGCTCGGGCATTATCCGAACGTGCAGGTGAGCAGTTTCACCGGGCTACTGAAGGATTTCGTGCGCAAGAACAACGCGCGCGTGATCGTGCGCGGACTGCGCGCCGTGTCTGATTTCGAGTATGAGTTTCAGATGGCAGGGATGAATCGCTATCTGCTGCCCGACGTCGAGACGATGTTCATGACGCCGTCCGATCAATACCAGTTCATCTCCGGCACCATCGTGCGCGAGATCGCGCAGCTTGGCGGCGACGTGAGCAAGTTCGTGTTCCCGTCGGTGGAAAAGCGGCTGATCGATAAAGTCGGTAATCTGTCGCAGAAGGATCCCGCGGCGCCCTGAGCGCCGGGCCCGCGCGTTTCATCGTCATTGAAGATTGCGCGCGGGCGTCATGCCGGATTCAAAACCGGCGCAAGAGAGTGAAGCATGTCTTTGATCATTACCGACGAGTGCATCAACTGTGACGTCTGCGAGCCCGAGTGCCCGAACGACGCCATTTCGATGGGTCCCGAGATCTACGTGATCGACCCGAACAAGTGCACGGAATGCGTCGGCCATTTCGACGAGCCGCAGTGCCAGCAAGTGTGTCCGGTGGAATGCATTCCGCGCGATCCGGCGCACGTCGAAACGCCCGAGCAGTTGATGACCAAGTACCACGCGCTGATGGCCGCGAAGGGCGCGTAAGCCCTTCGCTTTTTCAGCCGATCAGTTCCGTCAACGCGGCGACGAGCGCGTCGCATTCGGCGGACGTGCCGATCGAGATGCGCAAATGCTGATCGATGCGCGGCAGCTTGAAGTGGCGCACGAAAATTTCTTTCGCCTTGAGCGCGGCGGCGAGCGTCGCGGCATCGTGCGCGGGATGTTTCGCGAACACGAAGTTCGCGGCGGACGGCACCACGTCGAAGCCGAGCGCCCGCAGTTGCGCGGTCAGTTTCTCGCGGCTCGCGATGACCTTCGCGCAACCTTCTTCGAACCATGCCTGATCTTCGTACGACGCGAGCGCCGCGGCCTGCGCGAGGCGATCGAGCGGGTACGAGTTGAAGCTGTCCTTCACGCGCGTGAGCGCTTCGATCAGCGCCGGATCGCCGAACGCGAAGCCGACGCGCATACCCGCCAGCGAACGCGCTTTCGAAGTCGTCTGCACGACGAGCAGGTTCGGATAGGTATCGATCAGATTCACGGCCGATTCCGCGCCGAAATCGACATACGCTTCATCGATGATGACCGGCGCGTCCGGATTCGCTTTCAACAGGACTTCGATTTCCGACAGCGGCAGCGCGCGGCCCGTCGGCGCGTTCGGATTCGGCAGCAGCACGCCGCCAGACGGCGCGCGGTAATCGTCGACATCGATCGCGAAGTCCGCGTTCAGCGGCACGGTCTCGTATTCGACGCCGTAAAGCTGCGCGTAGACCGGATAGAAGCTGTACGTGATGTCGGGGAAAGCAATCGGCTTGTCGTGCCTGAGCAGCGCCTGGAACGCGTGCGCGAGCACTTCGTCGGAACCGTTGCCGGCGAATACCTGCTCGATGCGCAGCCCGTGATGTTTCGCGACGGCTTCGCGCAACGCACGCGCGGTCGGATCGGGATATTTGCGCAACGACGCGCCATCCTCGCCGAGCTCGCGGCGAATCGCATCGACCACGCGCGGCGACGGCGGATACGGGTTCTCGTTCGTGTTGAGCTTGACGGGATGCGCCAGCGCGGGTTGCTCGCCCGGCACATAAGGCGTCAGGCGGTGGACGATATCGCTCCAGAAACGGCTCACTGTCGGCTCCAAATCAGGGATTACGGTGCAGGTTCATCATCGCACGCTCGGTTTCGCCGGCGACGACGAAGGGCATCACGGCGAGCGCGCGCTCGATCGACTGATCGATCACGTCCTGTTCCTCGCGGCGCGGCGGCTTGAGCACGAAGTTCGCGACATCGGGCTTCGCGCCCGCGCGCGCGCCTTCGGGAATCAGATCACGCGGATGTCCGATGCCGATGCGCAAGCGCCAGTATTGCTGCGACGACAGATGTGCGGAAATGTCCTTCAGGCCGTTGTGTCCGCCGCTGCCGCCGCCGAGCTTCATCTTGACGGTGCCAGGCGGCAGATCGAGTTCATCGTGCGCGACGAGGATCTCGTCGGGGAGAATCTTGAAGAACTGCGCGAGCGCGACCACCGATTGTCCCGAACGGTTCATGAAGGTCTGCGGTTCGAGCAAATGCACTTCGTGGCCATGCAGACGTCCCTTGCCGTAGAAGCCGTGAAAGCGGCGTTCGTCGCGCAGCGTCGCGCCGGCGTCGCGCGCGAACTGGTCGACGAACCAGAAGCCCGCGTTATGGCGCGTCGCGGTGTATTCGGCGCCCGGATTGCCCAGGCCGACGATCAGCTTGATCATGTCGAGTCATGTAGAACGAAAAAAAACCCGCCGGGGCTTGCGCGCCGGCGGGTCACGTCGACCGTTCTTGCGAACGGATCGAGAGGATAGCGGTGTTCCGCGTGCTTACTCGGCTGCCGGCTTTTCGCCTTCAGTTTCGCCAGCTCCTTCCGACACGACAGCAGCCGGAACGGTAGCCGAAGCCACGACCGGGTTTTCTGCCACGACGGAAACCGTCAGGCTCACGCCCTTCGGCAGCGGGATGTCCTTCGCGTGCATCGTCTGGCCGGCTTCGATCTTCGCCAGATCGATTTCCAGGAACTCAGGCAGGTCTGCCGGCAGGCATTCCACTTCCAGTTCCGTCACGACGTGCGAGATCACCGCGCCCGCCAGCTTTACGGCCGGGTTGGTTTCCTGGTTCATGAAGTGCAGCGGCACCTTGGTGTGCAGCTTCTTCTTCGCGTCGACGCGCTGGAAGTCCACGTGCAGAACGAGCTGCTTGAACGGGTGGTATTGCACGTCGCGCAGGAGAACCTGCTGCGCCTTGCCTGCCACTTCCAGATCGAGAATCGACGAATGGAAAACTTCTTTCTTCAGGGCGTGCCACAGGGCGTTGTGGTCGAGTTCGACCAGTTGAACGTCCGTTTCACCGCCATATACGATACCCGGGGTCTTGCCCGAGTTACGCAGGCGGCGGCTCGCACCCGTACCTTGCTTGCTACGCTCGAAAGCGACGACTTTCATGTTTCACTCCTCTATCTGCCCGCGACCAGGCAGGGAAACCGGGATCATCGAAAATATGTGATCCCACAACAAGCGACGCGAACCTTCGTTCGTTCGCGCCGATCATGCAAAAACGCGAAGCGTGCGCCTCGCGTTCCTTGCTCAATTCTGTTTAACCTTCGGCGAAGAGCGACATCACCGAGTCGCCGCGCCGGATTCGGGAGAATGTCTCCGCGAGCAGGCCCGCGCTCGACAGCAGACGGATCTTCGGGCACGCCAGCGATTCGGCCGACAGCGGAATCGTGTCCGTGACGACGAGCTCGTCCAGCTGCGACGCCGCGATGCGTTCGCCCGCGCCACCCGACAGCACCGGGTGCGTGGCATACGCGAAAACCTGCTTCGCGCCGCGGTCCTTCAGCACTTGCGCGGCCTTGCACAGCGTGCCGGCGGTATCGACCATGTCGTCCATGATCACGCAGGTGCGTCCTTCCACTTCACCGATGATGTTCATCACTTCAGCGACATTCGCCTTCGGACGGCGCTTGTCGATGATCGCGAGGTCGGTGTTCAACTGCTTGGCGAGCGCACGCGCGCGCACCACGCCGCCGACGTCCGGCGACACGACCAGCAGATGGTCATGGTTCTGCTTGCGCAGATCGCCGAGAAGAACGGGGGTAGCGTAGATATTGTCGACGGGGATGTCGAAGAAACCTTGAATCTGGTCGGCGTGAAGGTCCATGGTGATCACGCGATCGACGCCGGCAATTTCCAGCATGTTCGCGACGACCTTCGCCGAGATGGCCACTCGCGCGGAACGCGGACGGCGATCCTGACGCGCATAGCCGAAATAGGGGATGGCTGCGGTGATCCGCCCAGCGGATGCGCGCTTGAGCGCATCGACCATGATCATCAGTTCCATCAGGTTGTCGTTCGTGGGAGCGCAGGTGGACTGCAGAACGAATACGTCCTTGCCACGAACGTTTTCCTGAATCTCGACCATGATCTCGCCGTCTGAGAAGCGGCTGACCATCGCTTTGCCGAGAGGAATTCCAAGGATTTTGACGACTTCCTGAGCAAGCGCGGGATTTGCGTTGCCAGTAAAAACCATCAGGCCGTCACTGCTCATCGTGCACCTGTCTGCGGCTGGAGGCGAGAGGAAAAACGCGAGAAAAAGAATGGCAGGGGAGGAAGGACTCGAACCCTCGCATGCCGGAATCAAAATCCGGTGCCTTGACCAACTTGGCGACTCCCCTACACTAACTTTGAGTCTTGCCGGGAAGTGTAGGACATGCCCGACAAAACAAAACCTATGACGCGAAAGCGAAGAGAGGATGAGAATCCAGACTTGCCGTTACCACGCTCTTCCAGCTTGCCGGCAGTTTGACTTGCGCCATTTCTGCTTCGGCTCGGCTGGCGAAAGCGGCAAACACGCTTGCTCCAGATCCGGTCATTCGCGCCGGTGCGAGATTGGAAAACCACTCGAGCACCCGTGCAACTTCCGCGTACTTTTCTGCAACTACAGCCTGCATGTCATTTCGACCGAAACTGTCTGGCCAGTTTGTGTCTGACCTTTGCGCTGCAAGAAAGTCCATCATTTTGGCGACTTTCGTATCCCTTGTCAAGGCTTTTTCCGAAAAAATCGCTGCGGTCGGGACGTGAACATCAGGTGTGACTACCAGGAAGAAACGTTTTGGCAGATCGACTGCCTGGAGCGCCTCACCTACACCTTCTGCGAATGCATTTTGCCCGAAGACAAAAAACGGCACGTCCGCGCCGAGTTGCAGGCCGAGATTCTGCAGAATCTCACGCGAAAGATCAACACCCCATAGACGATTTAACGCCAGAAGTGTTGTCGCCGCGTCGGAACTGCCTCCGCCAAGGCCTGCGCCCATCGGCAGAACCTTGTCGATTTCGATCTCCACGCCGAACTTCGTGCCCGTGTGCCGCTGAAGCAGGCTCGCTGCGCGCACGACGAGATCGTCGGCTTCGGGCACGCCGGGGACATCGGTCTTGCGCGTGATCACGCCGTCGTCGCGTCGCCTGAAGTGCAGGCGGTCGCCCCAGTCGAGCAACTGGAAGACGGTCTGGAGCGAGTGATAGCCGTCCGGGCGGCGGCCCGTGATGTGCAGGAAAAGGTTCAGCTTCGCGGGCGCGAGGCAGTCACGGAGCGAATCGTTCGATGAGGTCATGCGTGATGCAGCGGCAGGTTATTGATCGAGCACGAGCTTGATGTCGAGCGGCGGTTCGTTGCGCGAGAGATTCACGCGCTTTACGCCTGCGGCGGGCGCGTCAGCGTAGGCCAGATAGTCGATCGTCCATCCGTCCTGCTTGATTTCCTTCGGACGGCCGTTGTTCGATTCCGGATCGAGCGTCGTCTGCGCACGCGAGGTCGGTGCCGCCGATGGCTGCAGCCAGTAGCGCAGGCCTTCGACCGGCAGCGCGAAGCCGAGCGTGTTCTGCATGAGTTGAGACACGTTGTCCGCGCTCACCGGCTCTCGGTTGGGCAGTTCGAGCGTGGCGAGCGACGGCGAGGACGTCACGATCGCCATCGTCTGGCCGAGTGGATTGCGCAACTGCAGCGTGACCGTATCGCCCGTTTCCTGCCAGTCGAAATTGCCGTACGCGTTGCGCTGGGTGCCGTTCTGATCGTTGTACTGCACGGCGAAGCGTCCGTGATACGCGCGGCTCGTCTGCGTCGCGAGCGAAGTGGATGCGTTCGTTGTCGTGGGAACGCGCGGCTGGAGCGCGCAACCCGACATGACCAGCGCGGCGGCTGCCGCGATGCCGAGCGCGCCGCGTCGAAGCGGTGCGCCGGCGAGAAAATCGAATGCCATCAAAGGTCGTTTACCTGGAGTCGTTTTAGCGTTTTGACGAGCGTGTCGTTGTCAGGTTCGAGCTTTTGCGCCTGCCGCCATGTCGCACGCGCCTGATCCTGCTGTCCGGACTTCCACTGGACTTCGCCCAGGTGCGCGCCGATTTCCGCGTTCGGCTGCAGGTTGTAGGCGTTCTTGAGGATCTTTTCCGCCTCGGCCGCATTGCCCTGACGGAAGCGCGCCCAGCCGAGACTGTCCATGATGAACGCGTCGTTCGGCGCGAGCGAAACCGCTTTTTCGATCAGCTTCACCGCTTCGTCCAGCCGCTGATTGCGATCGACGAGCGAGTAGCCAAGCGCGTTGTAGGCCTGCGGGTTGTTCGGTTGCGTGCGCATCAGCGTGCGCAACTGCGCCTCCATGACGTCGTAATGGCCGTTCTTTTCGGCGGCCATCGCGTAGTCATAGACGAGATCGGGATCGTCCGGGAACGCGGCCACCGCCTTCGAGAGGCTGTCCTCCGCTTCCTTGTAGCGATGCGCCTCGAAAAGAATGGCCGAGTCGGTGCGCGCGAGCAGCGCGAGATCGCGCGGATCGGAGCTTTGCAGGCTGCCGAGCAGCGCGCGGGCGTCGTCCACCTTGCCTTGCTTCGCGAGCAGTTGGGCGCGCGTGATCTGCGCGGGCAGATATTGCTGGCTCGTGCGCGGAATCTTGTCGAGCCACTGGCTCGCAGCGGCGTCGTCTTTCTGCTCGAGCGCGAGTTGCGCGAGATAGATGTACGCCTGCCCCGGATCCGCGCCCGGCGTGCTTTCCGCCGTCTTCGCGTAGAGATTCAGGAAGTCCTGCGCCTTGTCGTACTGCTTCTTCTGGATGTTGATGAGCGCAAGCGCCATCAACGGCGTCAGGTCCTTCGGGTCGTTCTTGCGCATGATCTCGAACTGCTTCTGCGCGTCGTCGAGTCTGTCGGACGACAGATACAACTGCGCGAGCGCGAGCCGTGCGTCATGCGATTTCGGATTCTTCTCGACAAATTTCTCGAACGAGGCGATGCCTTCCTTGCGTTCTTCCGGACCCATGCGCGCGAGCGTCAGCGCGGCGGGCAGATAGTCCGGCTTGAGCTGCAACGCTTTTTCGAGCGAGGCCTTCGCGCCCGGCTGATCGTCGGCGAGCAGTTGCTGGCGCGCGAGCGCGAGTTGCGCCTCGGGCCGGTCGCGGTCGTTCGTCGTCAGATCCTTGAGCACGTTCAGTCCGCCGACGCGATTCGGTCCGCGCGCGAGCAGGCTCTGCAAGGACAGGATGGCCTCGCCGCGCTGCTCGGGCGAAACCTTCGCGAGCTCGCGCTCGAGCGTCGGCTTCGCGTCCTCCGGCTTGCCGGAGACGATCAGAAGCGATGCGCTCAACTGCGCCGCGCGATCCGAATGAGGCGCGAACTGCTGCCAGAGCTGCGCCGACGTCAGCGCGTCGTTCGGGCTCTGCGCGGCGATCGCGATTTCGGTTGCACGCTGCGCGAAACGCGGATCGTGCGTGTCGCGGGCGAGCGAGAGATAAGTCTGGAATGCGGGCGCCGGCTGGCCGCGCTGCAACGCGACTTCGGCAGCCAGAACCTGGAACACGATCTGGCTGGACATTGCCACGTTCGGCAGGTCCTGCGACTCCGCGCCGCTGACCGGCGCGGTCAGCAGATCCGCGGCGTTTTGCGCGTCGGATTGATCGTCGGCGCTCGGAACGGGCGATGAGTCCGGCTCCTGGGCGTGCGCGGGTGCGAACGCTAGCGCGGCCATCGCGAGCGCGATGGCGCCGGCGATTCGCGACATTGGCGGCATGGCGAACGAATGCGTCAAACCGGACGGACGCTTCGCAAACAGCTTCATGACGAACGAGTTCATGGAAATCCAGACGATGTTTCAGTCGATTGTAACGCGGTCGCTAAAATACCGGCACACTCGCCCCAGCAAGTCTCTTTACAGAAAAATGCCTGAACTGCCGGAAGTCGAAGTCACCCGCCGGGGAATCGAACCCTATGTCGCCGGACGGCGTGTCGAGCACGTCGATGTGCGCACGCCGGCTTTGCGCTGGCCGATCCCGCAACATCTTCCGAAGACCCTAGATCATCTGAAGATCGAAAAGGTCGAGCGGCGCGGCAAGTATCTGCTGTTCGAAACTGTGGAAGGGTGGCTGATCGTCCATCTGGGCATGACGGGCACCTTGCGCGTGTTGCGTCATGTGCCGAAGCCGCCCGAAGCTGCGAAGCACGATCACGTCGATATCGTGTTCGACGACTTCATTCTCCGTTTTCGCGATCCGCGCCGTTTCGGCGCGATTCTCTGGCATCCGCGCTCGGACGGCGACGTGCTCGATCATCCGCTGCTCGCGACGCTCGGCGTCGAGCCGTTTTCGCCCGAGTTCTCCGGCGCGCTGCTGTTTCGCGCGACGCGCGGGCGCAAGGTGTCGGTGAAACAGGCGCTGCTCGCGGGCGGGATCGTCGTGGGTGTGGGGAACATCTATGCGTCGGAGAGCCTCTTTCGGGCCGGCATCAGACCGACGACCGCGGCCGGCCGCATCTCGCTCGTGCGCTACGATCTGCTCGCGGACGCCGTGCGCGTGACGCTCGCGGCCGCCATCGAGAAGGGCGGCAGCACGCTGCGCGATTTCGTCGGCAGCAACGGCGAGTCGGGCTACTTCCAGCTCGACTATTTCGTCTATGATCGCGCGGGCCTGCCGTGCCACGTCTGCGGCACCGCGATCCGGCAAATCGCCCAGGGACAGCGCTCGACCTACTTTTGCCCGCGCTGCCAACGCTAATATCCGATGCTCGCTCTCACCGATTTTTCGTCGCGCCTCATCGCGTGGCAACGCATTCATGGCCGCCACGACCTGCCATGGCAGAACACGCGCGACGCGTATCGCATCTGGCTGTCCGAGATCATGCTGCAGCAGACGCAGGTCTCGACCGTCATTCCGTACTACGCGCGATTTCTCGAACGCTTTCCGACGGTGACCGCGCTCGCCGATGCGCCCATCGACGACGTCATGGCGCTCTGGGCCGGGCTCGGCTACTACTCGCGCGCGCGCAATCTGCATCGCTGCGCGCAAGTCGTGGCGCACGAGCATGGCGGCGCGTTTCCGCAGGCGGTCGACGCCCTCGCGATGCTGCCGGGCATCGGACGTTCGACGGCAGCGGCGATCGCGTCGTTCGCGTTCGGCGCGCGCGCGACGATTCTCGACGGCAACGTGAAGCGCGTGCTCGCGCGCGTGTTCGGCATCGAGGGCTTTCCGGGCGAGAAGCGCGTGGAGAACGCGATGTGGACGCTCGCGGAATCGCTCCTGCCGGACGCAGCGAACAAGGACGAAGTGACCGCATACACGCAAGGCCTGATGGATCTCGGCGCGACCTTGTGCGTGCGCGGCAAGCCGGACTGCGCGCGCTGTCCGTTCGCATCGGATTGTGTGGCGAAGGTCGAAGGACGGCAGCGCGAACTGCCTGCCGCGCGCCCGAAGAAAGCCGTGCCGACGCGCAAGACGTGGATGCTGGTGCTCAAGGACGGCGATTCGATTCTGCTGCAAAAGCGCCCGTCGATCGGCATCTGGGGCGGGCTGTGGAGTCTGCCCGAAGCGGCGGACGAAGCCGCGCTGGCGGAAGTCGCGCAGAATCTCGGCGCCGACGCGCAGCTTCAGCGACTCGCGCCGCTATCTCACGCCTTTACGCACTTCAAGCTGGATATCGAGCCGCGTCTCGGCGAAGCGCGCAACGCGCCGCGCGAATTGATGAGCGCGGAAACCGTCTGGGTGCCGCTCGCGCGGATCGATTCGTACGGCGTGCCCGCGCCCGTGCGCAAGCTGCTCGACGCGCTGACCGGCTCGCTCATCTAGAGCAACTGGTGGTGCTGCATGTAGTGATGCACCACATCGATACGCGCGCCGGCGTCCATCAGCTCCATGAGCTTCTGGCGGGCGCGCATCGGGATCGGCAGGATTTCGGCGAGGCGGTTGGATACCCAGGTGGGATCGTCGAACAGAAAGGGCTCGACGAAGGGCAGGTTCTGCGGCTCGCGCTCCCTGATCGTATCGATGATGCGCTCCAGCACTTCCGCGCACGCGCCGAACTTGGCGAGCGTCTCCGCGCCCTGCAGCGGCTGATCGTCGCCCAGCAACTGGGCCGTGCCGACGAGCAGATTGCTCGGCTCCACGCGGTGGTCCGTCAGCCTGAAGCGCGCGGTGCCGCGCGCCTGAACGAGCAGGAGGCCGAAGGTATCGACATCGCATTCCGAGATCTCGGCCAGACAGCCGATGTGCTCCGGCACCGACGGATCGCCCGGCGACGCGACTTCGTGCCCGCTCTTGAGCAGGCACACGCCGAACGGCGTTTTCTCGCGCAGACACTCGCGCGCCATGTCCAGATAGCGCGCCTCGAAAATCTTGAGCGGCAGCAGGCCGCCGGGAAACAGCACGGTGTGAAGCGGAAACAGCGGCAAGTCAGCCAGAACGGGATTCGAAGACATCGCGCCCCTCCAGGGTGGACCGCCAGCGCGGCGATCTGGTTCGCGTGTGAGGCGCGCTGTCACCCAGCCGGGATAGGCGCGTCACGATGCCGCACGATCACGTTTGCCGTCTCGCAAAAACGCGCGGCGAGCGTCTCTGCGATGAACACCGAGCGATGCTGGCCGCCGGTGCAGCCGATCGCGACGGTGAGATAGCTGCGGTTGTCGTCGCGAAAACGCGGCAGCCATTTGCCGACGAACGCGCCGATATCGTCGATCATCTCGCCGACCAGCGGCTGCGCGGTGAGGAAATCGATGATCGGCTGGTCGAGGCCCGTGAACGGGCGCAACTCGCGGTCGTAGTAGGGATTCGGCAGCGTGCGCACGTCGAACACGAGATCGGCGTCGAGCGGCACGCCGCGCTTGAAGCCGAACGATTCGAACATGAGCGTGAGATCGGCCGCGTCCGTTTCGACGAAGCGCTTGACCCATGCCCGCAGCACGTTCGAGCGCAGGTTGCTCGTGTCGATCTGATGGCCGTACTCGGCGAGTCCCGCGACGAGTTCGCGCTCACGCTCGATCGCTTCGGCGAGCGAGTTCAGCACGCCGACATCGGCTTCGCGCATCGGCGGTCCGGACAGCGGGTGGCGCCGGCGCGTCTCGGAGAAGCGCTGAATGAGCGACTGGGTGCTCGCGTTGAGAAACAGCACGCGCAGGTCGTAGTCGTGCGAGAGCTTGTTGATGATGGCCGGCACTTCATCGAGCGAGAGGCTCGAGCGGGCGTCGATCGCGACGGCAAGGCGCGTCTGGCCTTCCTTCGCGAGATAGTCGGCGAGTTCGGGCAAGAAGCGCGGCGGCAGGTTGTCGACGCAATAGTAGCCGCCATCTTCCAGCGCGTTCAGCGCGACGGACTTGCCGGAACCGGAGATGCCGGTGATCAAAATGATACGCATGGGTCTCGAGGGGTTCGCTTTCTCTTAGCTTAGCACCTGTGCCCGATTCGATCCGGCGCGCTCAGATCAGCTTGCCGGGAAACTGGCTGTCGGGGTCCTGCATGGCGAGGCGCTGACGATCCATGAAGTCACGCAAGGTATCGATGCCGCGAAGTTGCAGGATCGTGTTGCGCACCGCGGCCTCGACCAGCACGGCGAGGTTGCGGCCCGCCGCGACCTGAATCGTCACCTTGCTGATGGGCAGGCCGAGCACATCGACGGTCTGACTCTCGAGCGGCAGGCGCTGGAACTCGCCGTCCGGGCGGCGCACGAGCTGCACGATCAACTTGAGCTTCATCTTCCGGCGCACGGCGGTTTCACCGAAGATCGTCTTGATGTCGAGCAGGCCCAGGCCGCGCACTTCCAGCAGATTCTGCAAGAGAGGCGGGCAGCGTCCTTCGACGAAGTCGGGGCCGAGACGCACGAAATCGACGGCGTCATCCGCCACGAGGCCATGGCCGCGGCTGATGAGTTCCAGCCCGAGTTCGCTCTTGCCGAGCCCGGAATCGCCGGTGAGCAGCACGCCCATGCCGAGAATGTCGATGAATACGCCGTGCAGCGTCGCGCGCGGCGCGAGAATGCGCGACATGTACGCGCGCAGGCTGTCGATCACAGCGGCCGCGGACATGCGCGTAGTAAACAGCGGCGTCGACGAGCGCGTGCAGCGCAAGACGAGTTCCGGCGGCGCGCCCACTTCGCCCGCGACGACCAGAAACGGCGGCTCGAGCGCGATCAGCTCGGCCATGTGGCGCGAACGGTCTTCGTCGGACTGACGCTGGTAATAGTTGATCTCGGCGTCGCCGAGCACCTGGATACGGTTCGGGTGAATCAGATTCAGGTGGCCGACGAGGTCGGCGCTCGACGTCGCGTTCGCGACCGTCTCGCTCGAGAAGCCGCGTTCCCAGCCTTCATGCCCGGTGAGCCAGCTGAGCTTCAGAGCGGCGGCGTTGTCGTCGAAAATACTTTGGGCGTTGATGCTGGACGTATCCATGAGGCCGGAACTCCGTTGGAAGCCGGGAGCAGCCTTCGCGGAACGACGAAGCGGGTCGCTTCGATACGCCGCATGGCGCTGCGTTTGACCGATTGTGCCCTAGAAGCTTTACGCAAGCGAGGCGCGCCCGGCGCGACAGCAGCACGGACGCGCCTCGGGCGCGTATCGCCAGGTTCATGTGGCTGTTACGGTTGCCATTGCGTGAGCACTTGATAAAGCGCTTCACGATTTTCTTCCTTGTGCAGGCGCTCGCGCGCCTCGCTGTCGGAGAGCAGTTGCGCGATCTCCGAGAGAATTTCGAGATGCTGCTGCGTCGCCTGCTCGGGCACGAGCAGGAAGATGAGCAGAGAGACCGGCTGGCCGTCGGGCGATTCGAACGCGACGGGTTCGGCGAGGCGCACGAAGGCGGCGAGCGGTTGCTTCAGCCCCTTGATGCGGCCGTGCGGGATGGCGACACCTTCGCCGAGCCCGGTCGAGCCGAGCCGCTCACGCGCGAAAAGATTGTCGGTGACGGTGCTGCGGGCGATGCCGTTCTGGTTCTCGAAAATCAGGCCCGCTTGCTCGAATACGCGTTTCTTGCTGGTAACGGACAGTCCGAGAACCACGTTCTCGATGGGAAGAAATTTGGCTAAACGATTCATGTTGGCAGGCTGATGCGTGGCCTGATAGCTCCTCATCGTGGCCGCTGTCTGAAAGCGCTCACGGCGATGGTGAAACGGAAAGTGCGCTGGCGGCGTTCCCTGCAGCGTGCCTGTTCGTGCGACCCCGAAAACAACCGGATCATTATAGAACAGGGCACAGCCCGATGGTGCGCCGCGCAATGGCACCGTTTTGCAAATCAATGTGCAGGACAAAGCCCTGAAAATCAATGGCTTGTGCCTCACTACGGCGAAAATCCAACAAAAAAGCCGCCAGTCGGGGCGGCTTCGGTTCGGTGCATGCCCGGATCGATCGGTTCCGGATAGTCGAGGACTTCCTCGAATCATGCCCGCCGTCCTGCGGCGGCGGGTTTCGCTGTCATCCGTGGATCAGTCCGGGAGCACGCGTAGTGCGCTCGCTCAGGGCGAAGGCGCTTCCAGTTCCTGCGGCTCGCCACGGTACTTCACCGACTCGTGGGCGTGGCCCTGAATCTTGTCCTTGTGCTTGATGACCTGCCGATCCAGCTTGTCGACCATCAGATCGATGGCGGCGTACATATCAGCGTCACAACTCTCGATAAAAATGTCCTTGCCCTTCAGATGCAGGTTGATTTCCGCCTTTTGCCTCTTTTCCTTTTCCCTATGATTGTCGACCGAGAGGACAACGTTGCCGTCGATCACTTGATCGAAGTGACGGAGCACCCTGTCCAGTTTCGTGATCACATACTCGCGCAACGCAGGCGTCAATTCGAGGTGGTGTCCACTGATCTTCAGATTCATAGTTGCTCTCCAAGCTAATGGCCGTGAGATCACGTCGGCTCGTCCGATACCGGTCGGCAATGCGCCCCGTCAGCGCGTCATCCTGGCGCCACTGAAAAACGGGGTGCATCGGCCGGCACGTCCGCGCTCTCGCGATGCGGCCGGTAAACGCCCATCGCAACACGCGATGGACTACAGAGACGGGTCATAGAGACTTGCGCAGATTCACTGCCGGGATCTTGAGGGCTTCGCGGTACTTGGCTACGGTGCGCCGCGCGACCACGAATCCTTGTTCCGCCAGCAGTTCGGCGATGCGGCTGTCTGAAAGAGGAGTTTTGGGGTCTTCCGCTCCTATCAGTTGCTTGATGAGGGCCCGGATCGCCGTTGACGATGCCGCGCCTCCTGTGTCGGTCGAAACGTGCGATCCAAAGAAGTACTTAAATTCAAGCGTCCCGAACGGGGTGAGCATGTACTTGCCTGTCGTCACACGAGAAACCGTCGATTCGTGTAATCCCAGCGTATCAGCAATCTCCCGCAAAACCAAGGGCCGCATGGCGATTTCGCCATGTGCAAAAAAGTTCTTCTGACGCTCCACGATCGCCTGCGCGACGCGCAGAATCGTCTCAAACCTCTGCTGAATGTTCTTGATGAGCCAGCGCGCTTCCTGAAGCTGCTGGCGCAGCGAGCCGCTGCCCGGATCGCCGCGGTTGTTGCGCAGGATGTTCGCGTACAAATGGTTGATCCGCAGCTTCGGCACGATCTCCGGATTCAGTTCCGCCGTCCATCCGCTCGCGGTCTTGCGCACGAGAATGTCCGGCACCACGTAGTCCGCTTCGCTCTTGCCGTACGCCGCGCCCGGAAAAGGCTCCAGCGACTTGATCAGCAGATGCGCGTCCCGGAGGGCGTCGTCGCTCGCCTTCAACTGCTTGCGCAGGCGCGTGAAGTCGCGCGCGGCGAGCAGTTCCAGATGATTCGTGACGATATCGAGCGCCAGCGTGCGCGTGGGCGAGCCATCGAGCCGCAGCAACTGCAGTTTCAGGCATTCCGACGCCGAGCGTCCGCCCACGCCGGGCGGATCGAAGCTTTGCAGCAAGGCGAGCGCCGCGCTCAGCTCGTCGAGATCGACTTCGAGTTCGTCGGGAAGATCGGTTTGTACCTCGTCGAGCGATGCCGTCAGGTATCCGTCTTCGTCCAGCGACTCGATCAGAAAAATGACGAGCGCACGATCGCGCTGATTCGCCGCGGTCATGCGCAGTTGCGCGGTCAGATGGTCGCGCAGCGTAGTGGTCGATTCGTGGATTTGCAGCGGCGGAAGATCGTCGTCGTCGGACGCGTTGTTCGCGCGGCCGTAGTCTTCCAGGTTCCACGAACTGGAATCCTGGCCGCTGTCCGAACCCATGCCGTTGTATTCGTCGACGCCTTGCGGCTCGCCGTTTTCCGAACGTTCGGAACTGGAGGTGCCCGATGTCGAGCCGTTGCTCATCATCGAGTCGGACGGCGCGTTTTGCGTTGACGGAGCCGTGATCAGCGAGCCGTCCGCGGCGACGCGCAGCGGGCTCGCGATCCAGTCGTCCTCGTTCTCGAGCAGCGGATTCTGAGCGATGGCCATCGCGACTTCCTGCTGCAATTCGAGCGTCGACAACTGCAGCAGCCGGATGGACTGCTGAAGTTGCGGGGTCAGCGCAAGATGCTGCGAGAGGCGGAGTTGGAGGCTGGCTTTCATGGCAAAGTTTTATTCATTGTAGAGAGTTTGCCACGCGCGCGAAACCTCGCGGGGATTCCAAAAAGCGCATGCCGCCCGAAAGGGCGGCATGTAAGTTTTGCTGCTTTCGCATGATGCGGCGCACGATACGCGCCGCGCCTGGCGAGGGAACCTCACATGCGGAAATGCTCGCCGAGATACACGCGCCGCACGCTCTCGTTCTCGATGATCTCGCTCGGCGCGCCGGCCGCGAGCACGCTGCCGTCGCTGATGATGTACGCATGATCGCAGATGCCGAGCGTCTCGCGCACATTGTGGTCGGTGATCAAGACGCCGATGTTGCGCTGCTTCAGGAACTTCACGATCTTCTGGATTTCCAGCACCGCGATCGGATCGACGCCCGCGAACGGTTCGTCGAGCAGAATGAAGCTCGGATTGGTCGCGAGCGCGCGCGCAATCTCGACACGGCGGCGCTCGCCGCCCGACAACGACAGCGCGGGGTTCTCGCGCAGATGCGCGATCTGCAACTCGTCGAGCAAGGCTTCCGCGCGCTGGGTTATGGCGTCTTTTGACAGGCGTTTGCCCGACTCGTTTGTCTGCAGTTCAAGCACCGCGCGAATGTTCTGCTCGACGGTGAGCTTGCGAAACACCGATGCTTCCTGCGGCAGATACGACAGGCCGAGGTGCGCGCGCTGGTGGATCGGCAGAAGGCTGATCGAGTTGCCGTCGAGGTCGATCTCGCCAGCATCGAGCGGGACGAGGCCGACGATCATATAGAACGACGTGGTCTTGCCCGCGCCGTTCGGGCCGAGCAGGCCGACCACTTCGCCGCTCTTCACGTCGAGCGACACGTCCTTGACCACGGTGCGCGATCCGTAACGCTTCTTCAGGTTGCGCACGACGAGCGAACTCGACTGGCCTTCCGGCTTGCGGTTGGGCATGGCGGGCGAATTCACTGCTGCGGGTCTCCCTGAATAGTGTTCGACGGAGCCAGCGTGGCGGGCGATCCGTTCAGCGGCGCGGCGCCGCCCGAGCGCGGCGCGAGCATCGCGCGCACGCGGCCGCTCGGATTGCCGGGACCGGCCTGGTCCTTGCCCGCGCTCGCCGTATAGAAGTCCTTCTGGCCGTCGTAGGTGATGACGCTGCCGTGGACTTCGTCCTGGACTTTCGTCAAACCTTGCAGGCGGCGCACGACGGCGCGCGTCGTGAGCTTGGTGAAGTCGTTCTTGCCGTCGTAGTCGATGCGCACCGCGTTGCCGTCGATATACTCGTCCAGCCCGTCACGCTTCTGGCGGAAATACGCGAGGTTGTTGCCAGTCGAGGTGCCGGTCGCGTACTGATAGCCCTGCGGGTCCTGCGTGACGTCCACGCGGTCCGCCTTGATGACGATCGTCCCCTTGGTCGCGACCACGTGACCAGTGAAGACGTTCTTCTGGTTGAGGTCGTCGTAGGACATGTTGTCCGCTTCGATATTGAGCGGCTTGTCGCGGTCGGCCTTTTCGGCGTGCGCCGGGAGCGCGGCCAGCGCGATGGCTACAGTCAGCGCGGCAGCGAGCCCGGCCCGCGCGGCGTGCGAGGCGCGGCGCGCGGGCGTTGCGCGCGCATGGCCGCCATCGGGACGAGGGAACCTTTCGTTCATGCAGTCACAATTCGGATGGGAGTGCCGGGGTTATTTGGACGAGCCGCCGTTGATATCCGTGGCGGCGATTGCACCGCGCACGTTACCGAAGAGCTTCATTACCCGGGTCACGTTGTTGTAGTTCATGCCATCGGCCGTCATCACGGACGGGCCGCGCTGAAGTCTAACCGGTTTTTCCGTTTCGATGACATCGTCGTTCACCAGCACGCGAAAATGCTGGGAATCAGCCTGCATCTGCGGATCGCCGTAGCCGGCCGCGCGCAGGATGCGTGCGTTGTCGTAGAGATCGACGATCGAGACGTCGCCGTTGACCGTGCCGCGCAGGGCCGTCGCCGTGACGGTCGGCTTCATCGGCTGGAACATGCGCATCGCGGGCAGCGTCAGGTCGCTGATTTCGTCGTCTTCGTAATGCACCATCGACTTCGCCGTCAGACGATATTGCGTCGTGCCGGTGGCGTCGAGTTCGGAAACGGAAAAATTGTTGGCGAAGTAGTCGGGCGTGTGCCGCTTCTCGGGCGCCGCCGCCTGCTGGGCAGGCGGCAGCGTGGCCTGCAAAAGCCAGTAGGTGATGCCGGCCAGCGCCGCCACCGCGAGGAGCGGCAGGAGCGAGGCGAGCTTTCCGGGTCGCTGCATGGGCTTCAGCCTCCGAGCGCCGCGGCGAGCAGTTCGTCGTAGCGATGTTGCGCGCGCAGGATCGCGTCGCAGACCTCGCGCACCGCGCCTTGGCCGCCGCGCGCTTCCGCGACCCAGTGCACGCGCTGGATCACTTCGGGATGCGCGTTCGCGGGCGCGGCCGCGAAGCCGCAGCGGCGCATCACCGCGAGGTCGGGCCAGTCGTCGCCCATATAGCCGCACTCGTCGGCCGCGATGCCGGTCGCGTGGAGCAGTTCGGCGAGCGCGACGGTTTTATCCGCGACGCCCTGATAAAGATGCGTGATGCCCAGTTCGCGCGCGCGCGCCGCGACGATGCCGGACTGCCGTCCTGTGATGATCGCCGTCTGCACGCCGACGGACTGCAGCATCTTCACGCCGTGGCCGTCGAGCGAATTGAACGATTTCATCGCGTCTCCTTCGGCGGTGAAGAAGAGGCTGCCGTCGGTGAAAACGCCGTCGACGTCGAACACCATCAGCTTGAGGCGGGTCGCGCGTTCCGCGGCGGTGAGAGGCTTCTGCGCCATCAGATCACCTTCTTGGAGAAGAGGTCGTGCATGTTCAGTGCGCCGATCAGCGTCGCGTCGGCGTCCACGACCAGCATCTGATTGATGCGATGGCGCTCCATCAGTTCCACGGCTTCGACCGCGAGATGATCCGGCGCGATCGTGCGCGGGTTGCGGCTCATGACATCGGCGATCTTCAGCGCGCGGAAATCGCCGTCGCGCTGCAGGATGCGCCGCAGGTCGCCGTCGGTGAAGATGCCGTGAACGTGACGGTTTGCGTCGATGACGGCGGTCATGCCCATGCGCTTGTCGGTAATCTGGAAGAGCGCGTCCGAAACGGTCGCGTCGAGCGACACGACCGGCACTTCGTCGCCCACGCGCATGACGTCGCGCACATAAGTCAGCAGGCGCCGCCCGAGCGCGCCGCCCGGATGCGAGCGCGCGAAGTCGTCGGGACCGAAGCCGCGCGCGTCGAGCACGGCGACAGCGAGCGCGTCGCCGAGCGCCATCGCGGCGGTCGTGCTGGCCGTGGGCGCGAGATTCATCGGGCACGCTTCCTTTTCGACGCGCGCGTTCAGATGCATGTCGGCCAATTGGGCGAGACTGGATTCCGGACGGCCGGTGATCGCGATCAGCTTCGCCCCGAGGCGCTTGATGAGCGGCAAAATGGCGACGAGCTCCTCGGTTTCACCCGAGTTGGACAGCGCGATGAAGATGTCGTCGGCGGTGACCATGCCGAGGTCGCCGTGGCTCGCTTCGGCGGGATGCACGAAAAACGCGGGCGTGCCGGTGCTTGCCAGCGTCGCGGCGAACTTGCGCGCGACATGGCCCGACTTGCCGATGCCCGAAACGACCACGCGGCCGCGACAGCCGAGCAAGGTTTCGACCGCGTTCGTGAAGTTTTCGTCGAGAAGTTCTGAAAGCCCGCGAACGGCGTCGGCTTCGATCTGGATTACGTTGCGAGCCAGCGCCAGCGCCCGGTCGCCATTGATTTTCGCTATCATTCGCGGAGTATAGCAAAGGCGATTCCGGGTTGCCCCTTAGGCAGCGCGGCGCGCCGCCGCCTATCCGCCCCCCGCGGGCCCCGGCGTCAGGGGCTTTTTCAAGATACCGGAGCGCGTCAGCAAAGCGCTTCGGCTCGCCGCCGAACGAGGACGCCAGACGGATGACATCTCCGCTCGAAATGACGCTGTTGCTGCTGCTCTGCTCCGTGGCAGGCGTCGTCGTATTTCGCTATTTCAACCTGCCGCCGATGCTCGGCTATCTGACGGTCGGCATCATCGTGGGTCCGCACGCGGCGGGCATCGCGCCGGATACGGACCGCGCGCAGCATCTCGCCGAATTCGGCGTCGTTTTCCTGATGTTCTCCATCGGGCTCGAATTTTCGCTCTCGAAGCTGCGCTCGATGCGGCGCATCGTGTTCGGGCTCGGCGCGAGCCAGGTCGCGGCGACCATCGCGCTCGCGCTGATTTTCGGCTGGATCGCGAATTTCTGGACCGAGATGTCGTGGCAGGCGAGTTTCGCGCTCGGCGGCGCGCTGTCCATGTCGTCCACCGCCATCGTGAGCAAACTGCTCGCGGAGCGGCTCGAACTCGAATCGGAGCACGGCCGCAACATTTTCGGCGTGCTGCTGTTCCAGGATCTGGCGGTCGTGCCGCTGCTCATCATCATCGCGGCGTTCGGCAACGGCAATTCGTCGCAGCTCGCGATGTGGCTCGGCATCGCGGCGGTGAAGATCGTCGTCGCCTTGACGGTGCTGCTCTTCATCGGCCAGAAGTTCATGACGCGCTGGTTCGATCTCGTCGCGCGGCGCCGCTCGCAAGAACTGTTCATGCTGAACCTGCTGCTGGTGACGCTGGGCGCCGCGTTCATCACCGACAAGTTCGGCCTGTCGCTCGCGCTCGGCGCGTTCATCGCGGGGATGCTGATCGCCGAGACGCCGTATCGGCATCAGGTGGAAGAGGACATCAAGCCGTTCCGCGACGTGCTGCTCGGTCTCTTCTTCGTGACCACCGGCATGCTGCTGAATCCGCGCGTGATCTGGGAGCATCCGTTGCTCGTGCTCGGCTTTTTCGTCGTGCCCATTTTGCTCAAGGCGGTGATGATCACCGGTCTCGCGCGGGCTTTCGGCGCGGCGCCGGGCGTCGCGATGCGCACGGGCCTCGGCCTCGCCCAGGCGGGCGAATTCGGTTTCGTGTTGCTGAACCTGATTCTGGATTCGCATCTGGTCAATTCGACCATTCTGCAGGCGATTCTCTCCGCGATGCTCCTTTCGATGCTCGCCGCGCCGTTCATCATTCAGAACGCGGACCGGATCGTTCTGCGGCTGTCGTCCACGGAATGGATGCTGCAATCCTTGCAGATGACGAAGATCGCGACGCAGAGCCTCAAGCAGAGCGGCCACGTGATCATCTGCGGCTACGGCCGCGCGGGGCAGAACCTCGCGCGCATGCTGGAGCAGGAAGGCATTTCCTACGTCGCGCTCGATCTGGACCCGGATCGCGTAGCGGCGGCTGCGGCGGCGGGCGAGTCGGTCGTGTTCGGCGACGCCGGGCGGCGCGAGTCGCTGCTCGCGGCGGGCCTGCATCGCGCGGCGACGGTGGCGATCACCTACGCGAACACGCCCTCCGCGCTGCGCGTGCTGCACAACATCCATGAACTCGCGCCGACCTTGCCCGTGATCGTGCGCACGGTGGACGACGCCGATCTCGAAAAACTCACCGCCGCCGGCGCGACGGAAGTGATTCCGGAGATCGTCGAAGGCAGCCTGATGCTCGCGTCGCACACGCTCGTCCTGATGGGCGTGCCGATGCGCCGCGTCGTGCGGCGCGTCGAGGAAATGCGCGACGCGCGCTACAGCCTCCTGCGCGGCTATTTCCGCGGCGCCGACGACGACGATGACGACGATGGCCACGAGCAGGTCCGGCTACAATCCGTACCGATCGACGCAAATTCCGAAGCCGTCGGGCATTCGCTCGACGATCTCGGACTCGTCGGCAATGGTGTCGAGGTGACCGCGATCCGGCGCCACGGCATCCGGGGCGTCGAACCCGACCCCGAAACCAAGCTGCGCGCGAACGATATCGTCGTGCTGCGCGGCCTGCCCGAAGTGCTGGCGCAAGCCGAGGAACGGCTCTCGCGCAATCGCCGGGCGGCGTAGTCTCTCTCTTTCTGTCACCAAGGCGAACGCGCGGCCTCACGGCGCGGACTCCGGAGAAGTCATGTCCATTACCCCTTCGAACGCCCAGCTCGACGCCGCGCGTTTCATCAAGGAACGCGTGCGCACCGTCGAAAACTGGCCGCAGCCCGGCGTGCAGTTCCGCGACATCACCACCATCCTGCAGGACCGCCGTGCGCTGCGCATGCTGATCGACCTGTTCGTGCAGCGCTATATCGACGAGAAGGTCAACGTGATCGCCGGCATGGATGCGCGCGGTTTCATCATCGGGCCGATTCTCGCGTACGAGCTGAGCCTCGGCTTCGTGCCGATCCGCAAGAAGGGCAAGCTGCCGTACAAGACGCTCTCGCAGTCGTACGACCTGGAATACGGCAGCGCGACCGTCGAGATTCACGAGGATGCGTGCAAGCCGGGCGATCGCGTGGTGATCGTCGACGATCTGGTCGCGACCGGCGGCACGATGATGGCCGGCAAGATTCTGCTCGAGCGGCTCGGCGCGCAAGTGGTGGAAGCGGCGGCGATCATCGATCTGCCGGACCTCGGCGGCTCGAAGCTGCTGCGCGAGAACGGCGTGCCGCTCTATACAGTGTGCGAATTCGGTGGACATTGAGATGCCCAACTTTCTGCTCTTTCTCGCCGCATCGGTCGCGATTACCGTTGCGCCCGGTCCGGACAATCTGCAAGTGCTCGCGCGTGGCATTTCGCAAGGGCGCCTCGCGGGCGTGGTCGCGGCGTTGGGCTTCGCCTTCGGCGTGATCTTTCACACGACGCTTGCCGCGCTCGGCATCGCGGCGCTGCTGCGTTCGTCGCCCGTCGCGTTTCAGGCGGTGAAGCTCGCGGGCGCGGTGTATCTCGTGTGGATTGGCATCAAGGCGTTGCGCAGCCACGGTCTCGCGACCGCGCACGCGCGCCCGAGCCAGCCGCTTTCGACCGTGTTCCGCCAGAGCGTGATCGGCAACATGCTGAACCCGAAAGTCACGCTGTTCTTCATCGTGTTCCTGCCGCAATTCGTCGATCCGCACGGCGCGCAAAGCGTGATGCTGCAGATGTTCGAGCTCGGCGGACTGTTCATGCTGCAGACGGTGGTCGTGTTTTCCCTCTTCGGCATCGGCGCGGGGATGATCGGCGTGTGGCTCAAGCGCCGTCCGCGCGTCGGCGTGTGGCTCGACCGGCTCGCGGGCGCGACGTTCATCGTGCTGGGCATTCGCGTCGCCTTGCGTTGATCGAGGTTTCCCGCATGACTTTGCCCGCCATCCTTTGCGCGCGCCGCTTCGACGCCGCCGCGCACGCGCCGTTTTTCATCGGTGACGAGCGCGTCGGCTGGATTCGCCGCACCGACGTCGACGCGCTGCGGCGCTGGCCGGACGTGTTCGAGATCGACGCATCGGTTCGGCTGAATCCGTCCCTCGCCGATGTGAACACGCGCAGCGCCGCGCTCGGCGCGGTCATCGGCGCGTTGTACGCGGAAGGCAGAATCCCCGGCTGGCGCGACGAAACCTACGCGATCCGCAACGACTTCGACGCGGCGCCGCTCGCGTTCATCGAGCGTGCGGCGTCGCGCTTCTTCGGCACGATGACCTACGCGGTGCATCTGAACGGCATCGTAAAATATCGGGATAAAGCGCCGCAGTTGTGGATCGCGCGCCGCAGCGAGACGAAGGCGACCGATCCCGGCATGCTCGACAACGTCGTGGCGGGCGGCATCGGCTGGGGCTTCGAGCTGATGCCCACGCTCGTGAAGGAGTGCTGGGAAGAGGCGGGCATGAGCGCCGAACTCGCGCAAACCGCCGCGCGCGGCCGCACGTTCCATGTGCTGCAGTCCTTGCCCGAAGGCACGCAGGCCGAGCAGATCTTCGTCTACGACGTCTTTCTGCCGCCCGATTTCGCGCCGCGCAACCAGGATGGCGAAGTCGGCGAGCATCGCCTTGCACGCATCGAAGAGGTCGCGCGCTGGATCGAGGAGGGCGAGCTCACCGTCGACGCCAGTCTCGCGACGCTCGATTGCATGCTGCGCCACCAGTGGATCGACGAAGACGCGTGCGAGGGCATCGACGCGCTCTTCGATCCGCCGCCGCTCTGAACACCAAGAATCAAACGAACGAGGACAGGTCATGTCGACCGAACATAGTTTCTATCTGAAGTTGTCGTGCCCGGACCGGCCGGGAATCGTGCATGCCGTGTCGGGCTTCCTGTTCAACCTCGGCGCCAATATCCTCGACTCCGCGCAGTTCGGCGACAGCCGCACCGGCGAGTTCTTCATGCGCGTGCATTTTCAGCAGGTCGGCGGCGATCCCGGTCTCGACGCGCTGCGCAAGTCGTTCAGCGACCTGGCCGACGAATTCGGCATGCGCTGGGAGCTGCATGACGCATCGGTCAAGCCGCGCGTCGTCATCATGGTGTCGAAGATCGGCCACTGTCTGAACGATCTGCTGTTCCGCTATCGCACCGGCCAGTTGCAGATCGAGATTCCGGCGATCATCTCCAATCACAAGGATTTCTATCAGCTCGCCGCGAGCTACGACATTCCGTTCCATCATTTGCCGCTGCTCAAGGCCACGCCGGAAGCGAAGGCCGCGCAGGAAGCGCGCGTGCTGGAGATCGTCGATCAGCACGACACGGATCTCGTCGTGCTCGCGCGCTACATGCAGATTCTGTCGGCGAACATGTGCGAGAAGCTCGCGGGCCGCGCGATCAACATCCATCACTCGTTCCTGCCGAGCTTCAAGGGCGCGAAGCCGTACTATCAGGCGTTCGACCGCGGCGTGAAGCTGATCGGCGCGACCGCGCACTACGTCACGTCCGATCTCGACGAAGGCCCGATCATCGAGCAGGAGGTGGAGCGGGTCGATCACAACATGACGCCGGATCAACTGACGGCGATCGGCCGCGACGTCGAATGCGTGACGCTCGCGCGCGCGGTGAAGTGGCACGCGGAGCATCGCATTCTGCTGAACGGGCACAAGACGGTCGTGTTCCGTTAATCGTTCTCCGGACGTAAAAACGCCCGCAAGACATTGCGGGCGTTTTCGTTTCTGGCGGCCTGATCGAATCAGACGAGCCGCAGATAAATCAGCTCGCGCTTGATATACGCATAGAAAATCGGCGCGGCGATCACGCCCGGAATGCCGAATGCGGCTTCCATTGCGAGCATCGCGAGAAGCAGTTCCCACGCGCGCGCCTCGATCTGTCCGCCGATGATTCGCGCATTCAGGAAGTATTCGAGCTTGTGGATGACGATCAGGAACGCGAGCGACGCGACCGCCGTGCCGAACGACACCGACAGCGAAATCCCGACGATGATCGTATTCGAGATCAGGTTGCCGATCACCGGCATCAGCCCGACGATAAAGGTGACGAGCACGAGCGTCTTGGAAAGCGGCAGCCTTTCGTGAAAGATCGGCAGCGCGACCAGTAGATATAACGCGGTGAACACGGCGTTGATCGCCGAAATCTTGATCTGCGCGAACACGATGCGGCGAAACGCATCGGCGAAGCGCGACACGCGCGCGACGAGCGCCGTGGACAGCGGCAGGCGATGATGCGACGGCCTCGGCGCGCTGACCGCGATGATCGCGCCGATGATCATGCCGATCACGATATGCCCGAAGCCGCGCGCCATTTCCTTGCCGCCTTGCTGGAGCATCTCGGCGTGCTTGTGCATCAACTCGGTGGCTTTGTCCTTCATCTGGCCGGCATCGACCGGCAGATAGTTCGCAATCCAGTCCGGCACGCGCAGGCGCGCGCTCGACGTGATGGTCATCAACTGGTCGAGCAGCTTTTGCAGGCTCGGCACGTCGTGCTCGAAATGCTCGATGGTGGCGACGGTCGCGCCCGTCAACCCGCCGACGATGATCGCGGAAATCAGCCCGACCGCAATGAGCCGCGCGCCCTTGCTCACCACATGGCGCTCGATGACCGGCGAAATCATGTGCACGAGCTGGAACACGAGCATGCCGGCGAGCAGCCCGCCCAGCAGCTTCAGATCGAGCACGAGCCACATCGCGAAGAGCGCGAGGACATAGCTGCCGATCTCCACCGCGGACAGATTCGGCAAGCTCATGTCGCTCGTCAGCCTGACGTGGCGGGTGGGCAGGTCCCGTACCCGCGCCTCCTCGTTGGCAGCTTCGTTGCGCTTCGGCATGACTACGTTCCCTTTCCCCTGCTGCATACGACGGTTATTCGTGCCGCGGCGCGCGGCGCATTCCAGCGGTCCGGCTGGCGGCGCCCGGCGCCGGCTGTCAAGCCGCTGATTTGGCTCGTTGCAACAAGGGTGCCAGGTATCTGCCGGTAAAACTCGCCTTCGATTTCGCGACCTGCTCCGGCGTCCCCTGCGCGATGATCTGCCCGCCGCCCGCGCCGCCTTCCGGACCGAGATCGATCACCCAGTCGGCGGTTTTGATTACGTCGAGATTATGCTCGATGATGACGACCGTGTTGCCCTGATCTCGCAGCCGATGGATCACTTCGAGCAGCAACGCGATATCGTGGAAGTGCAATCCGGTCGTCGGTTCGTCGAGGATATATAGCGTCCGACCGGTATCGCGCTTGCTCAGTTCCAGCGAAAGCTTGACGCGCTGGGCTTCGCCGCCCGACAGCGTGGTCGCGGACTGGCCGAGCCGGATATAGCCGAGACCGACATCGAGCAGGGTTCTCAGCTTGCGCGCGACCACCGGCACCGGCTTGAAGAACTCGTGCGCGGCCTCCACGGTCAGGTCCAGCACCTCGCTGATGTTCTTGCCCTTGTACTGCACTTCGAGCGTCTCGCGGTTGTAGCGCTTGCCGTGGCACACGTCGCAGGGCACGTACACATCGGGCAGAAAGTGCATTTCCACCTTCAGCACGCCGTCGCCCTGACAGGCTTCGCAGCGTCCGCCCTTCACGTTGAACGAGAAGCGGCCCGGATCGTAACCGCGCTCCTTGGCTGCCGGCACGCCCGCGAAGAGTTCGCGGATCGGCGTGAAGAGGCCCGTGTAGGTGGCCGGATTCGAGCGCGGCGTGCGGCCGATCGGCGATTGATCGACAGCGATCACCTTGTCGAAGTGCTCGAGACCCTCGATCGACTCGTACGGCGCGGGCTCCGTCGCCGAGCCGTACAGATGCTGCGCGACCGCGTGCTGGAGTGTGTCGTTGATAAGTGTGGACTTGCCCGAGCCGGACACGCCCGTCACGCAGGTCAAAAGTCCGACAGGCAGATCCAGCGTCACGCGCTTCAGATTGTTGCCGTGCGCCTCGACGATGCGCAGCATGCGCTCGTCCGGCACCGTGCGTTCAGCCGGATAGCTGATCGTGCGCTTGCCGGACAGATACTGGCCGGTGATCGAGTTCGCGTCTTTCTGCACCTGAACCGGCGTGCCCTGCGCGACGATCACGCCGCCATGCACGCCCGCGCCCGGCCCCATGTCGACAACGTAATCCGCCATGCGGATCATGTCCTCGTCGTGCTCCACCACGATCACGGAATTGCCGATATCGCGCAGATGCTTGAGCGTGTTGATGAGCCGGTCGTTGTCCCGCTGATGCAGGCCGATGGACGGCTCGTCCAGCACGTACATCACACCGGTGAGCCCGGAGCCGATCTGCGACGCGAGCCGGATGCGCTGCGCCTCGCCGCCGGAGAGCGTTTCCGCGCTGCGTTCCAGCGACAGATAATCCAGCCCGACGTTGTTCAGAAACGAGAGTCTCGCGACGATTTCCTTGACCACCTTGTCGGCGATTTCGCCCTTTGCGCCTTCGAGGCGCAGTGTCTGGAAATAGCCGAGCGCATCGCGCAGCGGCCAGCCGCTGATTTCGAAGATGCCGCGCGCCTGATCGTCGGCGCCGACCTTCACGAAGCGCGCTTCGCGCCGCAGACGCGTGCCTTCGCACGCCGGGCAGGGCTGATTGTTCTGGTATTTCGCGAGTTCCTCGCGCACGGCGGACGAATCCGTCTCGCGGTAGCGCCGTTCCAGATTCGGGATGATGCCTTCGAACGCATGCTCGCGAACCGACGCGCGTCCGCGCTCGTTGATGTAGGAGAACGGAATCGCCTGCTTGCCCGAGCCGTACAGAAGGATCTTGCGCACTTTCTCGGGCAGGTCTTCGAACGGCGCGTCGATCTCGTACTCGTAGAACGCCGCGAGGCTCTGCAGCATCTGGAAATAAAACTGGTTGCGCCGGTCCCAGCCCTTCACCGCGCCGGCCGCGAGCGACAGCGACGGATGCGCGACCACGCGCTTCGGATCGAAGAACGTGATCTGGCCGAGGCCATCGCATTCGGGGCACGCGCCCATCGGATTGTTGAACGAGAACAGGCGCGGCTCGAGTTCCGGCAGCGAGTACGAGCAGATCGGGCACGCGAATTTCGAGCTGAACAGCTTTTCCTTTTCGGTGTCCATTTCGAGCGCGATCGCGCGGCCGTCGGCGAGACGCAGCGCGGTTTCGAACGATTCCGCGAGGCGCTGCTTCATGTCCGGCCGAACCTTCAGGCGGTCGATCACGACATCGATCGTGTGCTTGTCGTTCTTCTTGAGCTTCGGCAGCGAATCGACTTCGTAGATTTTCGCGACGCCCTCGTTCGCCGTGCCGCCGCCCGAACGAATGCGAAAACGGATGAAACCCTGCGCCTGCATGGCCTCGAACAATTCGACGTGCTCGCCCTTGCGATCCGCCACCACGGGCGCGAGGATCATCAGCTTGGTTTCCTCGGGCAGCGCGAGCGCGGCATCGACCATTTGCGAGACGCTTTGCGCCTCCAGCGGAATCAGGTGATCCGGGCAATACGGCGTGCCGACGCGCGCGTACAAAAGACGCAAATAGTCGTGGATTTCCGTCACGGTGCCGACCGTCGAGCGCGGATTATGCGACGTGGCTTTTTGCTCGATGGAAATGGCGGGCGACAAACCTTCGATCAGATCGACGTCCGGCTTTTCCATCAGCTGCAAGAATTGCCGCGCATAGGCCGAAAGGCTTTCCACGTAACGGCGCTGACCTTCCGCATACAGGGTGTCGAACGCGAGCGACGACTTGCCCGACCCGGACAGCCCCGTGATCACGATCAGCTTGTGGCGCGGCAAGTCGAGATTGACGTTCTTCAGATTGTGGGTGCGAGCCCCACGAATGCGAATTTCTTCCACGAGTTTGTTCCGGGGTTCTTTCGGATGTTTTTGGCGCGCTTTTATCTATCCGGACGGGGCCTGCGGCCGTTGCCGGGCGGAAAGAGAGGGGGCCAAACCTGCTACTATAACGACTTTTAAAGGGCGCAGCGCCCGAGCCCCCAGGCCGGATGCGCGTCGATCGGCCGGCGCGGGGATTTGCCGGCCCTGTGCTGGACGAGCGCTGGCGCCGCGAGCGGCGCGCCCGGCCGTGCGTTTCATATAGTGCCGTTTCGAGCAAGAACAAGGCGACCGCGCCTGGCTGCGCCGCAGTCCGGGCCAGATACGACCCTCATCCTTTTCCCGTTTCTGATGTCCAATCCGTCTGCCACGTCTACACGTCTCTCCAAGCCGGAGTTGCGCGCGACCGTGTCGCTCGCCGCCATCTTCGCGCTGCGCATGCTGGGTCTTTTCATGATCATGCCGGTGTTTTCGATCTACGCGAAAACGATCCCCGGCGGCGACAACGTCCTGCTCGTCGGCATCGCGCTCGGCGCCTACGGCGTCACGCAGTCGATGCTCTATATCTTTTACGGCTGGGTCTCCGACAAGTTCGGGCGCAAGCCGGTCATCGCGTTCGGTTTGCTGGTGTTCGCGCTGGGAAGTTTCGTCGCGGCCGTCGGACATTCCATGGCGTGGATCATCGCCGGGCGCGTGATTCAGGGCATGGGCGCGGTGTCGTCCGCGGTGATCGCCTTCATCGCGGATCTGACCCACGAGGAGAACCGCACCAAGGCGATGGCGATGGTCGGCGGTAGTATCGGCGTGTCGTTCGCGGTGGCGATCGTCGGCGCGCCGATCGTGTTTCACTGGGTCGGCATGAGCGGGCTCTTCACGGTGATCGGCGTGCTGTCGATCCTCGCGGTCGGCGTGGTGTTCTGGATCGTGCCGGATCCGCCGGCGCATCCGGTCCACGTCAAGGCGCCGTTCGCGGAAGTGCTGCACAACGTCGAGCTGCTGCGCCTGAACTTCGGCGTGCTCGTGCTGCACGCCACGCAGACGGCGCTCTTTCTCGTCGTGCCGCGCATTCTGGAGGAAGGCGGGCTGCCGGTCGCGTCGCACTGGAAGATTTACCTGCCCGTGATGGCGCTCGCTTTCGTGATGATGGTTCCGGCCATCATCGCCGCCGAGAAACGTGGAAAAATGAAGAGCGTCATGCTGAGTGCGATCGGGCTTATCCTGATCGGCCAGTTGTTATTGGGCGCCGCTCCCCATACGCTGTGGTCAGTGGCCGCCATTCTGTTCGTGTACTTTCTCGGCTTCAACGTGCTGGAGGCGTCGCAGCCTTCGCTGGTGTCGAAACTTGCGCCGGGCACGAGAAAGGGTGCGGCGGCGGGCGTGTACAACACGACGCAGTCGATCGGCCTTGCGCTTGGCGGGGTGATCGGCGGCTGGCTGCTCAAGCTCGACGGGCCGAGTGCGGTCTTTTTCTCCTGTTCGGCGCTGGTGCTCGCGTGGCTCCTCGTCGCAGCATGGATGAAACCGCCGCCGCGCAGAACCGGGCGTGCGGCCTGAGAGAAATTTGAATCATCGAATCAAGCCGGCATGGTGCGGGCGAATTCACGTCTAGAGACGGGATCGATCCAAGTGCGCCATTCGGCTGACAGTTAGCAAGGTATCTACCGGAGAAATCATGGCATCAGTCAACAAGGTCATTCTCGTGGGCAATCTGGGCGCCGACCCGGAAACCCGCTACCTCCCGAGCGGCGACGCCGTGGCCAATATCCGTCTCGCGACGACGGACCGCTACAAGGACAAGTCCTCCGGCGAATTCAAGGAACTCACGGAGTGGCATCGCGTGGCGTTCTTCGGCCGGCTCGCGGAGATCGTGAACGAATATCTGAAGAAGGGCTCGTCGGTGTATATCGAAGGGCGCATCCGCACGCGCAAATGGACCGACCAGGGGGGCCAGGAACGCTATTCGACGGAAATCGTCGCCGATCAGATGCAGATGCTCGGCGGCCGTGGCGGCGCAGGCGCCGGCGGCGATGACGCGAGCTTCAGCCGCAGCGCGCCGATGGAGCGTTCTGGCGGCGGCGGTGGCGGCGGACGTGCGCCGGCGGGCGGGCGGCCGAGCGGTGGCGGAGCGGGTGGCGGTTCGAGCCGCCCGAGCGCCCCGGCGGGCGGCGGCTTCGACGATATGGACGACGATATTCCGTTCTGACGCGTTAGAAACAATTCGCGCAGCGAAATGATGGGCCTCCGGCTTTAATAGCCCGAGGCCCATTTTTTTCGTTCCTGCAAGGCGTTTTCTGAATTATGGCGTGCCCTCACCCTTTTCCCGCCCGTGCATATTAATCTCTCGTTCGGCGGGACGACTGACGCGTCTTGACGTGGAACCGAAAGGGGTCTTCAAGTCTAATCGGACTATTCCTATAGTCGGTGATTTATTCACATTCTATTTTTGAAGTAATCATTCAAGAGAATAAAGAGCAAGATTTATTTGCTTGTTGTCATTGAATTGGGCATTCATGTCCGAATTTGTTTATTTCGTGTAAACAAACACAAATTCGGACAAGCCATGCTTATGACGAACGGCTCGGATTAATCCGTCGAACACGGTTGATCCACAAGCAAATTCACCAAGACCAACAACCTAACCGGGGGCCCCTCTTGAAGCTTCGAATAGTATTAGCTGACGATCATCCTTTCGTTCTCCTCGGGATGAAAGCGCTCTTTGCCGCGGATGAAGGAATGGAAGTCGTGGGAGAGGCGAACAACGCGAGTTCCTTGCTGGCGGAGCTTGCCCTCACGCCGTGCGATGTGCTGGTCACCGACTTCGCCATGCCCGAGCCAGGCGTCGATGCGCATGACGGCCTGCGTCTCATCCGCAAGGTGCGTCAGGATTTCGCAAACGTCAGCATCGTCGTGCTCACAAGCGTAAGCAACGTCGGGATTCTGCGCTCCGTGCTGAACGACGGCGCGATGGGCCTCGTCAATAAGGCCGAGCCGATCGAACTCGTGGCGACGGCCGTGCGGCATGCAAGCGTCGGACGTCGTTTCGTGAGTGCGTCGTTTGTCTCTGCGCTTGCGGAGTTGGGCTCGGATACGGACTTTTCCACGGAGGTGCCGCGTCTCTCTCCGCGAGAAATCGAAGTCGTCCGTTTGTTTGCCAAAGGTCATTCAATTTCGGAGATTGCGAAACGGCTCGAGCGCGATGTCCGCACCGTCAGCCGCCAGAAACGAGACGCGATGAATAAGCTCGGGGTCAGAAACGATCCTGGATTGTTCGCATTCGTTCGCGCACGTGGATTGGGTTAGTTAAGTTGCTTTTTCATTTCGGATGCGTCTTATGTATCTAAATGTTTCGGTATCCGATGCTAGTAATTCATTTCAGGACTCGGAATTGAGTCCGCAGTACGAGAAGAGGTTTGAGTCGATGGAGTTCGGGAACGGGAGCCAAGTGTTCTCGCACGCTAAACGGATAAGGCTGGCCATAGCGGACGACCATCCGCTCGTCATCCTGGCAATCGAGCGTATCGCTGGGAATTTTCCCAACGTCGAGGTGGTGAGCCGCAGCGCGAATTCGACCCAGCTCGACGAGTCGCTTGCTCGCGGCGAATGCGACGTAGCGATCATCGATTTTTTCATGCCCGGCGGGCGCTACGGCGACGGTATCGAGCTGATTACGCATGTGGCAAGTCAGTATCCTGAGGTTCGCATCGTCGTGCTGTCGCGTAACGACGACGCCACGGTCGTCAAGCGCGCGCTGGAAGTGGGAGCCCATGCGTTCCTGAGCAAGGAAGACCGGCTCGAACTGATCTACGTCGCCATCGTGTCGGCCATTGCCAATGAGACCTATCTCGGGCCGGCAATACGTCGCACGCTGGCGCTTGCGGACGCCGAAAGCCACGCCCGCTTCATTCGTCAGCGGCTCACGAGTCGCGAGCTGGAAGTGATCGAGCGCTACTCGCGAGGCGCTAACGTCACCGAGATCGCGAAAGAACTCAGCCGTAGCGTGAAGACGATCAGCGCACAAAAGTGCGCGGCCATGCGAAAGCTAGACTTATCGACCGACGCTGATTTGTATCGATTTATCGCGGACAGCGGTTTGATCTAGAGGTATTGCGCTGCGCGGAAGGCGCGTAGTCAAACAGAGGCCGGCAAGGAGACAGCGCTCAGTCGATCCACGACTGCTGCGTGCCGGAAAATCTCAATAGAACGCACAAAAAATGAGAACAAAAACGCCGAAACGAGCGATCGTTGCGGACGACCATCCGGTTGTCATCAAAGGCATTCAGAGCCTCCTGGAGCGGGACGGCGAATTACATGTGGTCGCCACGGCCCGGAACACGCTGGAGCTTGCAGAAGCACTTGATACCACACCATGTGATTTCGTTTTCTCCGATATCGGCATGCGCGGAATCGACGGCGAGAGCAGTTCGATCGCGTTTCTGCGGCGTTTGTCGTGGCAGGAGCGCCGGCCGAAGGTCATCGTGCTCACGATGATTTCCCAGACGCGAATGCTGGCGGGCCTCGTTCAACTCGGCCTGGATGGCGTGATCGACAAGCGCGACGGGCTCGAATGCCTGCGCGACGCGATATCCATGGCTGAGGCGGGAGGCTGCTTTCTTTCGCCGTGCGTGGAAGCGGCGGTGAGCCATCTGCCGCCAACGTCATCGGCGCGCGCGGGCGTTTTGAGCCGTCGCGAGTGGGAAGTCTTCCAGCTCTACGCACGCGGCCTTCTCGTTCATGAAATTGCCGATCACTTCGGACGAAGCCGCAAAACGATCGCGACGCAAAAGCGAAGCGGCATGCGCAAGCTCGGACTCGAAAGCGAAGAAGAACTGGTCGCCTATCTGCAGCAGGTCGGGTTGATCTGAAGCAGTGTGGCTGTCCGTTATGCTTAATTTCGGAGCAAATTGGGACCGTTCTGATTCGATCCCGATGCGTTGCCGTTCAGACTCAATTCATTTGCACTTGGCAGGCAAGCACGAAACGCGGGGACACGCAGCCGTCAAAAGCGGCGAACTGGCGTCCTCGTGATCTTGCTCAGCCGGCGAAGCAACTGCCGTTGCGAGCGCCGGCCCGCATCCGAGGGGTTCGAATTGAGATTTCTGTTCGCGTGCTGTTTGCTTCTTCTCAGCCTGATCGCGCCACCATCCATCCACGCGGCCGAGCTGCATACTCACGACGCCGCCTCGCAGCCAACCGCTGAGCGCCGAACCGAATCGAAGGACGCAGCAGCCGGTTTCAAACTCGATGAACTCGAGCGCAGTTACTTGCGCACGCTGAAGCCGATCGCCGTCGGGGTGATCCAATCGTCGGTCGACGACGCATCGCTGCAGCGGCCGGAAGTGGCCATCGAAGATATCGAGAAATCGCTTGGCGTCAAGTTCAAACCGGAATCCTTCGACGATTGGGCCGGGGCCGCGTCGGCATTTCAGCGTGGCGAGATCGATATGATCGTCGCGTCGAGCTCGCCGGGAAGCCTCAACTACGCCATGCGCTCCGAGTTGCAGCCGCTCGATATGCTGATCAAACGGGCGTTCGCGCCGGAGTCGCAGTCGGCCGCCGCGCGCACGGCGGCATCTGCTGGCTGGAACATCACGGCGTTGCGTCTCTTGCCGGCGCTCATCGGCATTGCCGCGGTGCTGTTCGTCACGCTGCGCGCCTTCGTCCGACTGCAGCAGGAGATGGCCCGGCGCATGGAAATCGAGCAACGTCTCGCGACGCAGCTCAGTTTCCAGCAAACCATGATGGAAGTGGTGCCGTATCCGCTCGTCGCGAAGGACATGGAAAACCGCTACATCACGGTGAACCGCGCCTTCGAGGAGGCGCTTGGCGTGCGGCGCGAAGACATTATCGGGCGCACGAGTCTCGAGGTGACGGCGTGGGGCGACGCGCACAGCCGCGCGCTCCACGAACTGACCAGCACGACGCTGACCACGGGTGAGCGGCAGGAAGTCGAAGCGGAATTCCGCGACAACCAGAATCACCCGCGCTGCGGCCTTTTCTGGACGGGCGCGTTCACGGCGTCGAACGGGGAGCGCGCGGGCGTCGTCGGCACGATGATCGACATCACCGATATTCGCGACGCCGAAACGCGCGCGCGCCAGACCGAGCGGCGTCTGCACGACGTGACGCGGTCGCTGCCCGCGGTCGTGTTCCAGTTGCGTCGCGCGAGTGAAGGCACGTACAGCCTTCCTTATATCGACGGCGACACTCGCCAGTTGCTCGGACTCGACGTTGTCGCGCTCGCCGATGATCCCATTCACGCGTTGACCCACGTTCACGACGAGGACAGCGCGCGTCTGCTCGAAGAAATCGAAACGTCGGCGCGCACGCTGGAGCCGTTGCATACCGAGTTCCGCTCGACGGTGGAAGGCGTTGCACGCTGGATTCGCGCCGACCTCGTCGCGCATCGTGAAGACGATGGCGCCGTGGTATGGAGCGGCTATTGGGCCGACGCCAGCGTGGAGCACGCGCGCGCCGACGAGCTTGCCCGAGCCCGGGATACGGCCGAAGCCGCATCGCGCGCGAAGGACGACTTCCTCGCAATGATGAGCCACGAAATCCGCACGCCGATGAACGGCGTTCTCGGGCTCGTCGAAGTCCTCGAGAACACGCCGCTGAATCCCGATCAATCGCAGATGCTCGGCATGATTCAGGATTCGGCGAGTGCGCTGCTGCAGATACTGGACGATCTCCTCGACTATTCGAAGATCGAGGCTGGCCGGTTGACGATCGAGTCGACACCGATCGATTTGCGCGAACTCGTGGACAACGCGATTGGCCTGCTTGCCGGCCGGGCGCATGAAAAGGGTCTGCGCGTGCGTGTCGATGTGGCGCCGCAGGTTGCCGCGACGGTGCGGGGCGACAGCGTGCGCCTGAGGCAGGTTCTTTTCAACCTGATGAGCAACGCGATCAAGTTTACGATCAAGGGCGATGTCGCGCTTCACGTGCGCGCGGTCGAGCAGCGCGAATCGCAACAGGTGATCGAACTGTGTGTAAAGGACACCGGCATCGGGATCGCCCCGGAGGCGCAGCAGAGCCTGTTCGAGCCGTTCGTGCAGGCGGAGACGTCCACGACGCGACGCTTCGGTGGCACCGGGCTCGGGCTGACGATCTGCAATCGCCTCGTCGAGTTGATGGGCGGTTCGATGAGTCTCAAAAGCGCGATCGGCGTCGGCACGGCGATGACCGTTCGTCTCACGATGCCCATCGACACCTTGCACTATCAGATCGACGGATTGCGCGGCAAGCGGGGCATCGTCGCGGTCGAAGACGACCGCGTGGCGGCTGCGCTCATGCACTATGGCGAGGCGCTCGGTCTGACATTGCAGCGCTACACGCCCGCTGAATTTGCGCGATCGGAGCCTGAGTCGCTCGAAGACATCGAGATCGTCTTCCTGAGCGATACGCACAAGCGCGCTTCTCCGCTCGGTTCGCGCGTGATTCACGTGACCGAAAAGCCGAAGCCGACCGGATATCGCATTCTCGAGGACGACATCCGCGTGAGTGTCAATCCGATTTCATGGCATGGCCTGGGCGCGGCGTGCGTCGCCGCTTTGACGGGCATGCCGCAGATTGCATCGGGCGTCACGCTTTGCCATGAATCGAAGATGGCGGCGCCGGACCGGGAAGACGCGCTGCGCAGCGGAAAACTCGTGCTCGTGGCCGAAGATCATCCGGTGAACCAGGAATTGATCCGTCATCAGCTTTCGCTGCTCGGTTTCGCCTGCGACGTCGTGCACGATGGCGCTGAAGCGTTCACGGCGCTGGCGGACACGCGCTATGGCTTCCTGATCACGGACTGCCACATGCCGAACATGACGGGCTACGAACTCGCGCGCCGCATCCGGGCCGGAGAAGCGGGCACGGCGCGTCGCCTGCCGATTCTCGGCATCACGGCGAGCACCGCGCCCGACGAGTTGCGCAGATGTCGCGATGCGGGCATGGATGACTGTCTCGTGAAGCCGACCCGGCTCGCCACCTTGCGCGAGCATCTGAACCGCTGGTGGTTGACCGTTGGCGCCGCGCCCGCGTCTGAAACGCCCTCGCCGCGAGCTACCGTCGTACCGCCGCGCAATGACGACGAACTCGACCTGAGCGCGATGGCTCAACTGTGGGGCAGCGAAGCGACAGTGAAGGCGTTGCTGGACGCGTTCGTTTCGTCATTCCGTGAGGATCTCGCGACGCTTCGGCGATTGCTCGACCGCGGCACGGTGGATGATCTGCGGGATTGGCATCATCGTGTCGTCGGGGCGGTCAGCGTGTTGCAGTATCGGCCGCTTTTGAGCGCGCTTGAGGATTTTCGACGCGATCTGCATGTGAAGTCGCGCGACGCGCGCCGTCGCGAGGGGCTTGCGCTGATCGCGCGGTGCGAGCAACTCATCGAGCGCATCCACGCGCAAGGCGCCGCGATTCATTGATTGGCAGACGCGGCGCAACGGTGCCGCGTTTGTGTCCTTCTTATTCCGTGAGCACCGCCGGATTCGCATCGGCTTGTTCCCGATCGCGGAAGTAGGCCAGCGCGAAATCCACGAATGAACGCGTCTTGGCCGAGACATGCCTGCGTCCCGGATAGACGATCGACACTTCCTTGTCCGCGTCCTTGAGCCTATAGCCGGGCAAGAGGCGCACGAGCAATCCCGCATCGATGTCCTGCGCCACATAGCTCTCCGGCAACACCGCGATTCCCATCCCGGAAAGCGCCGCTTGCCGCAACATGTGCGAGCTGTTCACGGTGTACGCCGGATCGAGCGCGACGCTTTCCGTCAAACCCGAAGGTCCGACAAAGAACCACGTCGATCCGTGAATATCCGCGGACGGCGCGAGAAATTCGTGCGCCGCCAGCGAAGCGGGACGGCTGGGCCCGCTGCGCCGCGAAAGATAGGCCGGGGATGCGACGAGCACCGCCGCCACCCGTATCAGCGGACGGTTGATCAGCGTGCCGCCGCTGACGAGATGCGGCACCACAATGCCGACGTCGAAGCCTTCCGCGACGAGATCGACCGGACGATGCAGAAGCGTCAGACGCAGCTTCACGTTCGCATAGCGCTCGCGAAATTCACGCAGCATGGGCGTGAGTGCGAGCAATGAAAACGACGCGGACGCCACGAGCTTGAGCGTGCCAGACGGATCCACCGAACTGTCTCTCACCGATGCCTCGATCGCATCGACCTGCTCGATCACCGCGCGGCAGCCTTCGGCATATGCGCGCCCGGCCTCGGTCAGCGAGACGCTGCGCGTCGTTCTGTTCAGCAGGCGCGTGTTGAGATGCGCTTCGAGCAAGGAAACGTAGCGCGTTATCACGGCGTTTGACAGATCGAGCGCGGAAGCGGCACGGCCGAATGATTCGGCATCCGCAACTTTCAGAAAGACGCGCATCGCTTGGAGTTGATTCATTGAGAGAGCGATGTGAGAAGCGCTCTTTGAACGCTTCATATAGGTGATTCAATGCGAGCGATTGAAACAACGGCTCGCGTGCGCGATCTTGGAGTGTGATGGGATGCCCGGGAATGGGACGGTTCTGATTCGAGGCGGCTGTCTCAATGTGACCACTGTCGCATGTATGCAACTGAAGCGTCACAACGCACCGCCGAAGCGCGGGAGATGGAATCCGTAAGTCCCGGCGGCCTAAGCGTTTATCCATATTGAAATTCAATTTTTCGAATTATTCGAAAAGGCTTTTGTGTGTCTTTTGTCGGTTTCTCAAAAAGACCGGGCAATAAACTTTGTCGTGCCGAATATCGGTGCTGAGCTAAACGAGTGAAGAGGCAATCCGAGCTCGCAGGCGTTCGGCCTGAAGCAACCCATCGAGTCTCATGACTCAGCAAAGGAACACGCATGAAAAAGAATTTGATCGTCACGGCCATCGCAGCTTTGGCCGCATCGTTCGCAGGCGCTGCTAACGCGCAAAGCAGCGTCACGCTGTATGGTTTGATCGACACGGGTCTGACGTTCGTGAACAACGTTGCGAACCCGAATCCGAATCAAAGCAACGCCAAGACGAACTTCCACGGGCTGACTAGCGGCAACCTGCAGGAAAGCCGTTGGGGCCTGCGTGGCTCCGAGGACCTGGGTGGCGGTATGAAGGCCATCTTCACGTTGGAAAGCGGCTTCAACGTCGACAACGGTCAGTCGAACAATGGTTTGTTCGGCCGCCAGGCATTCGTGGGTCTGTCGTCGGATGTCGGTACGGTGACCCTGGGTCGTCAGTATGATTCCGTCGTTGACTATCTCGGTCCGTTGAGCGCCGCAGGCACCTGGGGCGGCACGTACTTCGGCCACGTCGCGGGCAACGACAACCTGAACAGCAACTTCAGCATCGCCAACGCCGTCAAGTTCCAGAGCGCGAACTATAGCGGTTTCACGTTCAACGGCATGTACGGCTTCTCGAACCAGGCTGGTGGCTTCAAGAACAACCGCGCATACTCGTTCGGCGCAGGTTACGCGAATGGCCCGCTCAAGGTCGGTGCTGCATACATGCAAGCAAACGGTGTGAACTCGGCGACCAACAGTGGCGGCGCAGTGAGCGGCGAGCAGTTCGCAAGCGTGTTCGGTCCGAAGGGCGTGGACGGTACGTCGCTTGCAACGGCGCGCGAGCGTCAGCGCACGTTCGGCGCGGGCGCAAGCTACTCGTACGACGCGATGACGTTCGGTGCACTGTGGACGCAATCGCGCCTGGACAACGATTCGACGAACGTTCTGATCAGCAACCAGTCGGCGCACTTCAACAACTTTGAAGTCAACGGCCGCTACGCGCTGACTCCGGCTCTCGCGCTGGGCGCCGCCTATACGTACTCGTTCGGCAAGGCCAGCGACGAGTTCGGTGCGCAAAGCGAGTCCGTGCACTTCCACCAGTTCGGCCTGCAGGCTGACTACGCGCTGTCCAAGCGCACGGACTTCCATATCGAGGCCGTGGCTCAGATCGCCGGCGGCGGTGCAGATGGCTTCTACCCGGTTGCTTCCATTGCCAACAACAACGGCGCATTCGGTCCGTCGTCGAGCAGCCGTCAAGTGCTGCTCAACACGGGTATCCGTCACCGCTTCTAAAGCGCTCAGAGCTGTACCAAGCGTTAGCTAGCTAGAAAAGGGCGCCGCAAGGCGCCCTTTTCGCGTTGGCGCTCGATTTCCGCGAAGCGAAATGCGCCTCGCATCCGGATGCTCTACCATGACGGTGCCGGCTTTTAGAACCGCCAATCAGGAGAGCAACAATGATCTCGACATGCAGACTACATGTCCGCTGGATGACCGCTCTGATGTTTGCGATTCTGGCCTCAGGCGCCGCTCGGGCCGACACCGTCGCCCTGAAGGCCAACCTCCAGCCTTCGAGCGAAGTTCCGCCGCGCGTCAGCAAAGGCCACGGCACCGTCGACGCAACTTTCGACACCGACACCAAAGTGCTTGCCTGGACCGTAACCTACGCCGAGCTATCCGGTCCAGTGACGATGGCCCATTTCCACGGCCCCGCGCCGGTCGGCCAGAACGCAAAGCCGCAGGTGCCTGTCGACAAGAAAGCACTCGCGAGCCCGATGAAAGGACAAGCGACGCTATCGGATCAGCAAGTGACCGATCTGATGACAGGCCAGTGGTACTTCAACATCCACACGCAGGAAAATCCGACCGGCGAGATCCGCGGTCAGATGATGCCGGCGAACTGACGCAGGCCGGCGATGAGCTGGCAAAGCGCCTTCGCGTGCTGGATCGTGCGCAGACGCATGCGTCCGCACAGCGCGAAGCCCGCACTCGATGTCGAACTCACGCGAAACTACGCGTCCCGTCGAATCTGGTCGCCGCGCGTGCCGAAAGGCTGGCGGCTCGATATCCGCAACGCGGGCGCCGATATCCCTTTACGCGGCGAATGGCTCACGCCGCCGACAAGTCCAGCCGCAACTATTCTGTATCTGCACGGCGGCGGCTATTACTTCTGCTCCGCGCGCAGTCATCGCGCGATTTCATTCGGGCTAGCCACGCGGGCGAACGCGCGCGTCTTTTCGCTCGATTACCGGCTTGCGCCTGAACATCGCTTTCCCGCGGCGCTCTACGACAGCGTCGCCGCCTACCGGCGCTTGCTCGAAGATGGCATTCCCGCGCAATCGATCGTCGTCGCGGGCGATTCGGCCGGCGGTGGTCTCGCGCTCGCGACGCTCCTCGCGCTGCGCGACGCGGGCGATCCGCTGCCCGCAGCCGCGGTCCTGTTCTCGCCGTGGACGGATCTGACCTGCAGCGGCCAGTCGATGCGCACCAACGACGGCCGCGATCCGATGTACAACGCGTCGATATTTCCTCGCGTGGCCGCGCAGTATCTCGGCGCAACCGACGCGCGGCATCCCTGTGCATCGCCGCTCTTCGGCGAGTTCGACGGTCTGCCGCCGCTCCTGATCCAGGTCGGCGACACCGAACTGCTGCTCGACGACTCGACTCGCGTGGCAACGAAAGCGCGCGCGGCGGGCGTGCGAGTCGAGCTGGAGATCTGGCGCAACGTTCCGCATATCTTCCAGATCTGGACGCCGTTCATGCCCGAAGCACGCGACGCGCTCGCGCGCGCCGCCGCGTTCATCGAAGCCGCAACGTCCGCGCCCCGGACTCATCTTGCGCCCATGACCTCGATCGTCTGATAAGCCCGCTCTACCGCCGACGGGCCATAGCGTCGTTCGAGCCTGCGCACGGTGAAGTGCCCATGCGCCATCTGCTGAAAGTGGTCGATGAACACCGTGTTGACCATCGCGCCGAGCACGGCTCCGATCGCCGGGATCGACTTCGCGGCCACTTGCTCGCTGACCTGCACCGAGAACCTCGACGCGATCGTCTGCAGGAACTTGAGCAGCGCGGTCGAGCCGTGGCTGCTGAGTCCTTTCGCGGCGATCTCGTTGGTCGCGCGCGACACGGACTGCGCGAGCGCGCTGCGCACGATGAAATAGCCGAGGTCGGCGTTGTCGTCGCTGGCTTTGGTGCCGCCCATGCCGAGCACCATCATGCATTGGAGTTGCGTTTCGACGCGATGCACGTCCTCGCCCTCGCTGCGCGCGATATCGCAGATCGAGCGGAACATCAGCGTGGTCGTGACCGGCAATTCGACCGGCAGCGCGAACAGCCCGAACGCGCCGCCCGCCGCGCCGGTCGTCGCGACGGCCAGCTTGTGCATCAGGTTGTGCGGCTTGTCGGGCGGCGGCGCGAGCAGCGAATCCGATGGCGCGCTCTTGCCGATCGTGCGCAGCGCGAGCTGGAGGCACTTCTTCAGCGCGAGTTGCGTCGCCTCGTCGACTTTGTCCTGCGCGACCGTCGGCATGCGTCCCATCAGCTTCTCGATGGGCGCGCCGACGACGCTCGCCAGCTTCATCGTCAGGGACGGACTTTCCAGCGCTTCCTTCGCGCGGGCGAGGGCCGCGAAATCGTCGGTGGTGAGCGGCGAGGTAATGATCGGCGTCGGTTCCATGCGATGTCTTCTGTCCGGTGAATGGTGAATTGCCACGCAGTTTAGAGCGCGGCGCCGTGCTATGATTCCATTTCCGTTGACTAGTCAATCATTGCGCCCGCAAAAAATGGCCGTTCACACAGCCGCGCACCATTCCAGCGGACAGGTTCTGCCTTTTCGCGAATCCCTCATGGCGATGCTGGGCGTCTCGTTCGTCACGATGCTCGTCGCGCTCGATCAGACGGTGGTCGGCACCGCGCTGCCGACGATCGTCGCGGAGCTCAAGGGCTTCGATCTCTACGCGTGGGTCGCCACCTCGTATCTTCTGACTTCCGTCATCACCGTGCCGATTTTCGGGCGGCTCGGCGATTACTACGGCCGCAAGCCGTTCGTGATCGCGTCGATCGTCGTGTTCACCGTTGCGTCCGTGCTCTGCGGGCTCGCCAACAGCATGATGTTCCTCGTGCTCGCGCGCGGGTTGCAGGGCATCGGCGGCGGGATGCTCGTGGGCACCGCGTTCGCATGCATCGCCGATCTCTTTCCGGACAACGTCGTGCGCCTGCGCTGGCAAGTGCTGATGAGTTCCGCATTCGGCATCGCCAACGCGGTCGGGCCGTCGCTCGGCGGCATTCTCACGCAATACTACGGCTGGCGCTCGGTCTTCTACGTCAACTTGCCGGTCGGCGTCGTGTCGCTCTTTTTCGTGTGGCGCTTTCTGCCGCATCTGCGCCACGTTGCGCATGAAGGCAAGATGCGCCTCGACTGGCCCGGCGCCGCGCTGATCGCAGTGTCGCTCGGCGCGCTGCAATTGTTCGTAGAAATGCTGCCGAAGCACGGCGTGAGCGTGGAAACCACTGCGCTGCTCGCAGTGAGCGGCGCCGCCGGCTTCGCGCTGTGGAAGTGGGAAATGCGCTGCGACTACGCGATTCTGCCCGTCGACATGTTCCGCAACAAGGCGCTCGCCGCGCTCTTCACGCTCGCGATTCTCGGCGGCTTCACGATGTTCTCGCTGCTGTTCTACGCGCCCTTGCTGTTCCAGGGCGGCTTCGGCATGTCGCCGAAGGACGCGGGCATGATGATCACGCCGCTCGTCGTATTCATCACGATCGGCAGCATCGTCAACGGGCGGATTGTGACGCGCCTGAAGAACGCCAATCTGATGCTGTATGTCGGCTTCGCATTGCTCGCCGTGTCGTGTCTGGGCGTCGTGGTCGCCACGCACAACATGCCGCGCTCGTTGCTGCTCGTGATCATGTTGCTCGGCGGCCTCGGCCTCGGCTTCGTGATGCCGAATCTCACCGTGTTCGCGCAGCAGAGCGCGGGGCGCGCGCATCTGGGCATCGCGACCGCGTTGCTGCAATCGCTGCGCATGATCGGCGGGATGATCGGCACGGCGCTGACCGGCACGCTCGTCAGTCATCTCTATGCGAGCGGCGTGAATCTCGCGCTCGAAAACGATCACGCGATGCGCTGGGCCGGCGATCTCGCCGATCCGCAAATCCTCATCAACCGCGAAGGACAGCGCGCGCTGCTTGCGCAACTGAGCGCCGCGGGCCATGACGGCGCGATGCTGCTCGAAGCCGCGCGCGAGGCGCTCGTGGCCGCGATCCACATCGGCCTTGCGCTGGCGGCGGTGGTCGCGGTGGTGTCGTTGTGGCAGTCGCGCCGCGTGCCGCCGGTGCGCCTGAAAGGGCCGCAGGAGCCGACGATCCTCGCCGAATGACTACGGAAATCGAAAGCATGAATGAACAGGACCGTATCGCCGTCGTGCAGCAGTTCGGGCGCACGTATCGGGCGTTCATGTCGGCGTTCGAGGCGGCCGTCGGCCAGCCGATGCCGCGCTGGCGCATTCTGCTCGCGTTGCACGAGCACGCGGGCGTGCTGTCGCAGAAGAGACTCGTCGAACGTTTGAAAGTGGATCCGGGCGCGCTGACGCGGCAACTGAAGACGCTGGAAGGACTCGGCTGGATCGTGCGCAGCGTCGATGCGCGCGACAATCGCGTATCGAATGTCGCGCTGACGGCGCAGGGGCGCGCCATCGCCGAGCAAGGCCTGCCGCGGCGCAACGCGTTTCTGCACGACACCATGGCTTCGCTGCCCGATGAGGCGATCGAAGCGCTGTCGAGCGCGCTTCACATGTTCGAGGGACGCATTCAGGAAGTGGCGGCCGCCAACGCGTCACAAGCGGCCGCCGTCGCGGAGAAAGCTTAGAAGAACGTTTCGATCACTTCAGTGACGCGATACTTCGGATCGACGACGAGAATCTGACGCCACTTGTCGAAGGTCAGGCACGGATGCGAGATGTCGAACGCGATCATGTCGCCGACCTTCACGTCGTCGCCCGGCTTGATGCGCAAGTACGCGTGCTGGTCCATCAGGCCGAAAATTTCCCAGCCTTCGTCGGGTGACACATCACGCGGCGCCTCGTTGCCCGGACGATAATGCTTCGCCGGCTCGGGCATGCCCGCATCGAAGGCGGAATCGCGCTTGCCGAGCCCGATGATCGCGCGATCCGGTTCGGGAATCGACTGCACGTACGCCCACAATTGCAGCGCCGGCTTCAGACCCTGGCCCATCTTCTTCGCGATCGGATTGCGCGCGAAAATCTCGTTCTGCGCCTTCTTGTAGATGCCCACGTCGTGCGTCAGATAACAGCCCGGGCGCAACACGACTTCGATCGCGTCGCTGTGAGCCTTCGCGAATTCGTCGGCGACCACGTCGTACCACGCCGATCCCGCGCCCGAGAGAATCGCGGGCTTGCGCGCGATCTTGCCTTCCGCGATCAGCTTGCGCGTGATGGTCACCGCGCTTTGCAGGAATTCGCGCACTTTCGTTTCGTCCTGCAGCACGCCTTCATACAATTCGATGCCCGCCAGCTCGATCGTGCCCTGCCAGCGCGCGATCGCGGCGAGCACGGCATCGCGCTGCGCGTCGTCGCGCACGCCGGTGCGTCCACCCGGCACGCCGAGTTCGATCAGGACGTTCAGCTTCTTGTTGACCGAGCTGAAAAATTCGCCGAGCTGATCGACGCCATCGGCCGAATCGACCAGACAGAAAAACTCGAAATTCGGATCGGTGAGCAACTCGGCGATCATGCCCATGTTGCGTTTGCCGACGAGCTGATTCGCCATCAGGATGCGATGCACGCCGCCGCGATACGCCGCGCGCACCTGATGCGCGGTCGCGAGCGTGATGCCCCACGCGCCGTTGTCGAGCTGACGGCGAAAGAGTTGCGGCGCCATGGTCGTCTTGCCGTGCGGCGCGAGCTTCACGCCGTACTCGCCGACGAACGCCTGCATCCACTTCAGGTTGTGCTCGATGCGGTCGGAATAGAGCACGGCGGCGGGCAGGCTCACGTCCTCCTCGAGCAGACTCCATTGGAGACGCGACGCGTCGTTCAACTGGATGCTCGTGCCCGGCACCATGCCGAGACCCTTGCCGAACGGGTCGATCGTCGCGTTCTGATAGTTTGTAACTTTCATGTGCTACTACTCCATCGTCCGTTTAAATAAACCCCTGTGCACGTACCGATGCGCATCAAGGTTGACGGTGCTATGTTAACCAAAGTAGCATCCGTGATGGAAATGTTATTTAGTAACACGGGCATCTCGTAAACCCTCAAGCCGATATGAACGGTCACGCCGACACGCTCAGCTTCGACATCGTCGCACGCATCGCGGAGCGCGCGCCCGGCTTGCGCAGCGCCGAGCGCAAGGTCGCCGCGCTGATTCTCGACGACCTGACGAGCGCATCGCGCGCGAGCATCGGCGCGCTGGCCGACAAGGCGGAGGTGAGCATCGCCACGGTGACGCGTTTCGCGAAGGCGGTCGGCTGCGCGGACGTGCGCGAACTGAAGCTCAGGCTCGCGCAGGCGGCGGCGGTCGGTCAGCGCTTCCTGAAGCGCGAGCCTGATACGGTGCCCGATTCACTCGCCACGCGCATCTTCGAGGAAGTGCAGGCGACGCTCGCGCAGAATCAGGGCGCGCTGGGCGCCGCGCCGATCGCCGAAGCCGCCGACGCGCTCGCCGCGGCATCGATGATTTACGTGTTCGGCATGGGCGGCGGCTCGACCGCGCTCGCCGACGAAATGCGCTTTCGTCTCGTGCGGCTCGGCCGGCCGGTTGCGTCGTATCAGGATGGGCTGTTGCAGCGCATGGTCGCGTCGACGTTGTCGAAGGAACATGTCGTGGTCGCGTTGTCGGTGACCGGGCAGACGCCGGAGATGGTCGAAAGCTGCCAGATCGCGAAACAGTACGGCGCGCACGTGATCGCGCTGACCGCGCCCGTGTCGCCGCTCGGCGCGCTCGCGGACTGGCTGATTCCGGTCATCGCGATCGAAACGGACTTTATTTACAAGCCGTCGTCCTCACGCTACGCGATGATGATGGCGCTCGATTTGCTCGTCACCGAACTGGCCGTCAAGCAGGCCGATCACAGCCGCGAACTCCTGCGCCGCATGAAGCACGCGCTCGATTCGCATCGCGGCGGCGGCGAGCGTCAACCCCTGGGAGACTGACCATGGAATCGTTGAAGGCCGACACGCTGATCGTCGGCGCGCGCATGATCGACGGCACGGGCGCGCCCGCCGTCCCGCGCGATGTCGCGGTGCGCGATGGACGCATCGTCGCAATCGTGGCGCCGGGCGGCCTCGCCGGCTGGAGCGCCGACGCGACGTTCGATGCCGAGGGCAAGGTGCTCGCGCCCGGTTTCATCGACGTCCACACACACGACGACACGCACGTGATCCGCTCGCCGCAGATGATGCCGAAGATCACGCAGGGCGTGACGACGGTGATCGTCGGCAATTGCGGCATCAGCGCGTCGCCTGTGACGTTGAAGGGCGAACCGCCCGATCCGATGAACCTGCTCGGCGACGCCGCCGCGTTCAGATATCCGACCTTCGCTGCGTATGTCGATGCGGTGAACGAAGCGCGCCCGTCGGTGAACGTCGGCGCGCTGATCGGGCACACGGCGCTGCGCAACAATCATATGGATCGGCTGGATCGGGCCGCAACTGGCGATGAAGTCGCGGGCATGCGCGCACAGCTCGAAGAAGCGCTGGACAACGGCGCGCTCGGCTTGTCGAGCGGGCTCGCGTACGGCTCGGCGTTCAGCGCGCCGCCGGAAGAAGTGCAGGCGCTGGCCGAGCCGCTCGGAAAAGCGGGCGCGCTTTACACGACGCACATGCGCACCGAATTCGACGCGATTCTCGATGCAATGGACGAGGCATATCGCGTCGGCCGTCATGCGCGCGTGCCGGTGGTGATTTCGCATCTGAAGTGCGCGGGGCCGTCGAACTGGGGACGCAGCACGGAAGTGCTGAAGTCGATCGAGACGACGCGCGACGGCCAGCCGGTCGGTTGCGATTGCTACCCGTACAACCGCAGCTCATCGACGCTCGATCTGAAGCAGGTGACGGGCGATATCGACATCACGATCACGTGGTCGACGCCGCATCCGGAGATGGCGGGCAAGCTCATCCGCGAAGTCGCCGACGAGTGGAAAGTGAGCCAGCAGGAAGCGGCGAAGCGTCTGCAGCCGGCGGGCGCGGTGTATCACAACATGTCGGAGGATGACGTGCGGCGCATCCTCTCGCATCCCGCGACGATGGTCGGCTCGGACGGTTTGCCGAACGATCCGCTCCCGCATCCGCGTTTGTGGGGCGCGTTTCCGCGTGTGCTCGGACATTACGCGCGCGACACGGCGCTGATTTCGCTCGAGGAAGCGGTGCGCAAGATGACGAGCTTGTCGGCGCGCCGGTTCGGTTTGACGGAGCGTGGCGAATTGAAGGTGGGCTATCACGCGGATCTGGTCGTGTTCGATCCGGAGCGTGTGCGCGATGCCGCGACGTTCGCCAAGCCGCAACAGGCGGCGGACGGCATCGACGCGGTGTGGGTGAATGGCGTTTTGACGTATCGCGAGCAGGCCGTGACCGGCGCGCGCGCGGGACGTTTCGTGGCGCGCGGCGCGGCATCGAAGCTCGATGCGCAGGGCGCGTTTTGAGAATTTGTTTGAGTCAGGAAAAGGAGTCGGAAAGATGAAGCGTTATGGCGTTGAAGGTGGCAAGGGACAAGGCGGCGCGCACATGCCGTTCGCACGTGCTGTCGAGGCGGATGGCTGGCTGTTCGTATCGGGCCAGACGCCGATGGAAAACGGCGAGGTGATCAACGGCGGCATCGTCGAGCAATCGCACAAGGCGATTCAGAACGTGCTCGCGATTTTGAAGGAAGCGGGGTACGGGACGGAGCACGTCGTGCGTTGCGGCGTGTGGCTGGATGATCCGCGCGACTTTGCTTCGTTCAACAAGGTGTTCAAGGAGTATTTCGGCGCGAATCCGCCGGCGCGGGCGTGTGTCGTGTCGGCGATGGTGATCGACTGCAAGGTTGAGGTGGATTGCGTGGCTTATAAGAAGGCCTAAGGCAATATCGCGGCGTTGTTTTATGGCGACTGCGCCCGACACGCTCCAGGATTTGTCGCTGGATCCCGTTAGCGTGTCGGTCTATTGGCACTGCCCCTGTGCGGGGCGGCAGTCACTTTCTTTGCTGCTGCAAAGAAAGTAGGCAAAGAAAGCAGCTTTCCCCATCCAAAGTGCTTCATGCCGGCCCCATCACTGGCTTTTCGCTTAATCTAACGGAACTATCGTGTGCGCCTCCCCGCCAAACCTGTCTTGTTACGTCACTTGTCTGTCTCACGTCCACCCCATAACAACTGGACTCACCCAAA